>DTTX01000001.1 GCA_012964435.1 Mesonia sp.
ACGAATTTATTGGGCTTTTTAGGTACAACATAGGTACAACAAATGCTGAAATCAACTGATATTAAATGACTTTAAAGAAAATGAAAAAAAAATTAACTCATTGAAAATGAGTGTTTTTGTGTTTCTTTGGTGCAATATACGCTAGACTTAGGATCTAGTGCCGCGAGGTGTGGGAGTTCGAGTCTCCCCGCCCGCACCTTAAAAAGCTTCTCTTAAAGAGAAGCTTTTTTTATTTCTAGACTTTTCTATTTTCAATACCAAAGGCTTATATTTATCTAGTAATTACTATAATCCAATAAATAACCTTATGAAAAAAATTTCCCTCAGCCTATTGGCATTTTTATGCTTTTTGGGCACAAAAGCACAATTCACTACTCCAGACACCGGAGTGAATTGGACAATGCAAGATTTGTTAAATACAACTGCTTCTCCGCTTACATTTAATGGTACAAGCTATACGCTTACAGAAGATTTAATTATTTCCGAAAACGATTCTTTTACGTTTGATGCTGCAGATTCTTTATATGTAAACCAAGATGTTCTTATTCAAGTTTATGGTAGCTTCAACAGTAATCCGTCTAGTGGCGAAATGGTGATCACTGCAACCGATAGTTTAACGCCTTACGAAGGATTTAGATTTGAAAATGATTCTCAAATTAGCATTAACAATACCGTCATTAAAAATGGTGGTGGTTTGCGAGTGCTTACGCCAAACTTTTCGCTTACCAATAGTTATTTAGCGTATAATGTGATTGGAGCAGCTACCGGAGCGGTAGTTTCTGTTTCTTACGGCTCGCCAATTATCGAAAACAACACCTTTTTAGAAAACGATTTACCGGCAGTTGCTTCCGGAGCTAATCAAGAGGTTTCAGTAATTATTAACGGGAATTATTTAGAAGGTAACGGACAAAGTAATCAAAACCGACCACAAATTAATATGGGACCATCGGGAATTGATACTCTAAAAATTACGCAAAACACCATTATTGGAGATCCTACACTCGATCTAGTTGGCGGGATTGCAGTTGCCAATTTAACCGGCGGTGAAATAAGAAGTATTATCGATAATAATACGATTACCAATAATCGCTACGGAATTACTGTAGTTGGCGGAAATTCTTTCGCATACATTCGAAATAATGTGATCGAAAATAACGACACACAAGGAGCCCCAAACCTTGGCGGAAGCGGTATTTCTTTGAATTCATCTTCTAACACGCAAGAAGTTGTGGCGACCAACAATGAAATTCGCGGAAATTTATGGGGAATTACGGTTATTGGTGAAGCATCTGTCAATTTAGGAGATAATGAAGACAATCCCGGCGGAAATGTTTTTGCCAACAATGGTAACAGCGGAAATACTTACGCTTTATACAATAACACTCCAAACACCATTACGGCATTACACAACTGCTGGATCGAAGGTCAAGCAAATACTTTAGCCGATGCCGAAAGTGTTATTTTTCATCAAGCTGATGATAATAGTTTAGGGGAAGTACTTTACGATCCTGTGGGCTGCGAAAGCTTAGCTGTAAATGAACAAGAATTTGAACAGATCTCATTTTACCCTAATCCGGTTCAACAGCAACTTTTTATTAATAACGAGCAGTTACTAGAAGAAGTTCGTATTGTCGATTTAACCGGAAAAGAAGTTTTCTCTAAAACTTTACAAGAAGGACAAAATCAACTTGAGATTTCTTTAGCTTCAGGAATTTATCTTCTTCAGTTTAAAAAAGAAAATGCTATAAAAACTGAAAAATTGATAGTAGAGTAAAAGTCTTTAATTTTTAAAAAATTTAAACCTTCAGTTCTATTGAACTGAAGGTTTTTTTATACAAAAAAGCCCTGTTCTCTTCGTAGAAAAACAGGGCTTCAAACCAAATCTAAAAAATCAAATAAAAATTTTTAAAATTCTAATCGATATACTTCGCTTCCTGCTAGCAAAAAGCAACCTAAACCATAATCTTCAAAGTCTGGTATTTTATCATAAGAAAGTGGCTGACCGTCTTTTGGCTCTTTTCCGGTAGATTGTAAATAACCCAAAAAGCCATTATCGTGTAAACCTTCTTTCACCATCGCATTCCAAGCTTTTAGAATAACCGGTAAATATTCATCTCGATCTAGAAAACCGTTATTAACACCGTATGCCATTCCGTAAACGAACAATGCGGTTCCCGATAATTCCTTTCCGCCAAAATGTTTTTTATCATGTAAACTCACATTCCAGAAACCATCTTTACGTTGTACTTTTTTTAAAGCAGCTGCCATTTCTTTTAAATCGTCGATATATTGCTCGCGATGCGGAGCATCTTCCGGAATAATCGCTAAGGTTTTTGCTAAGGCTCCAATTACCCAACCGTTACCACGACTCCAATAAGCATCTTCCCCATTAGGTTCTTTGTAAGGTGGGTCGAAATCTGCATCTCTCCACCAAAGTCCGTCCTCTTCATTATAAAGTCCGTTATCTCCTATTACATTTCTTGTAGCCATATACATCTGGTACATTTTCTCAAAATAACGTTCGTCATTATCTAATACACCCATTTTTGCAAATACCGGCATTCCCATTTGTATGGCATCGATCCAATCCCAATCATCGTTTTGTGGCGTGTATAAAAACTTTTGCATACACGCACGAGTGTTCTTTAACTTTTCAGCGTTAGGCTGTAAATTGTACAAATCGATATAAGTTTGCGCCGCGCAATAATTATCGGCATTTCTGGTTGTGTTACCACTTCTAAATCCCCATTCGTGAGAATTTGCCCAATCTAAGGCATATTGGTAAAACTCTTCTTTAGGATAAATTTCATGCAAAGCCATTAAACCTTCATAATAAACCGCACGCGTCCAGATATTACTTGGCCGTTCTTTATTGGTAATAATGGTTTTCCCGGTATCTGGCCATTTATCCATAAAATATTGGTTGGCCAACATCATTTCTTCTAAAACTTGTTTTCTATCAACAGTAGATTGCGCAATCGATATCGTTGAAACAAATAGCAATACAAAAGCAAAATATAATCTCTTCATTTTATATAAATTATTTCTTTTTAAGCGGAATTAATTTTACAGGATTCACTAACCCAGATGGAGTTACTTCCCATTTTGTGGCATCAAATGCTGCATAATCTTTATTCACCATATTGATCTCATAGAAAATTTTCCATTCTTCTCCACGATTCTCTTTGGCCCGAATTCTATTGGCCGGTAAATTAGTCACTTCAATACGAAGTGTATTATTTTTCTTTTTCAGATTCTTTAAAATTAAATGATGCGGAATTGACCAGCTACTCCCTACATATTCTCCGTTCAACCAAACTTTAGCACTTTCACGAACTTCTCCTAAATCTAATTTCCAAAGATTTACGTTTGATTTAGGCGAATCAAATTCAAGCTCATAACTTGCCGTTCCCGAGAAATTTTCAGCATCGGTTCCTAAGCTTGTCCAAGAATTTAAAGTTTTTATTGTTGCAGAAGCGGGTAATTTTGGACCACCTCTTAAAAAGTCTACTTTCCAAGTTCCGGTAAGTTCAAAAGCTTTTGCTTCTTCTTCCACATACAACCAATCTTCAATATCATTTTCAACGCTTGTTTTTAAGAAAATGCTTTCACCCGGTTCTAACTGAACCCAAACTTTTGTCACTTTTCCTTCTTGTTGAATTTGAGCCTTTCCCTTAGTATTTCTTAGTGCATCAAATAAAGTAACTTGGTTAGTTGGGTGCTGGATAGGAATAAATTTATCTACTTTTTCAGCAGTATGATTTACTAAAAAATAAAGTTTCTCACCGTTTAATTCTCTTCGAATATATTTTAAACCGGTATTCACAAAACTTTCGGGCATTACGTTTGCCTTTTGTAAAGCTTCATCGATATTTTGTTGTGGTTTTATTTGATTTGACTTTAATAAGTTAACCAATTCTTTTTCTTTACTGCGGAAGTCTTTAAAACCGGGAACACTTTTAGGTAAGGCTTTAAAGATAATGTTAGCTCCTTCTTTTTTAAGCTGAAGTAATTTTTTCAGTGTTTCTAACGGAATATATTTTGCTTCAGGAACGACCAGAGCTTTAAAGTTACCACCCGGCAATTGCAGTTCTCCGTTTTCCACCTTCGCTTTATCAATAAAAGCATCAGAAATAAAATCTACACCGTAGCCTTTCTTCATTAAATCGGTACTAATTTCGTAAAAAGAAGTGCCGTGCAACCATTCTTCTAACGAATGGATTTTAAACTGAAAAAACAATTTATTTTTTAACTGACTGTTATACACATCGTAAATTGGCCAATACACTAAAGTTTCGTTATCGGGCTTTCCCGCTTGTAAAATTTGCTGCGAGTTAGCTAAATACGAAAACATTTCCGGAGCGTCTTCCCATATGGTGTTGTTCGGACTCATATTTACAGAAGCGTAAAACTTCCAACCCGGCCAAGCAGCTCTTTTAGGCGAATAGGTTGTACCGTGAAAAAACATATGGTTTACGCCATTCAGTAATAATTCTTCCGCTTCTGGTTTGGTTTGCGATAAAGCGGTTTTAAAATGATCGCGCAACCACGTAAAACTTTCTGAAGAAATTAAAGGTCGGCCGGCAATATGTCCTGCGGAAGAAGAAAACTTCAACATTACAGGATCGGCATCGCCATTTCTAATATTTTCAGCTTTTCTGCGTAAACCGGGAATATCAAAAGGCATGGAACCAAAAGTTTCACATTCAGGAATATCGGCAGAAGCGTACAGATCGATTAAGTTTCCCGGGGAACCGTGCGCTTGCAGTTTGGTTTTAAAACCATAATCGTTGGCCCAATTTGTCCACGGTTTATTAAAATCATTCAACAATAGATCTGATAAAGTCTCTCGGTAATCTCCTTTTACACGATTTGCAAGTTCGGTATCCATTTGACTAAAAAGTTCCGGTAAGTGTTTTTTGAGATCATAACCACGATATTCTTCAAACTTTTCAAAAAACTCCGGAGTAAAATTACTGCCGTAAACTTCGTAACTATCATTAAAAATCGCGCGAATTCTATTTTTAAACGGAGGTAAAACCTCATCAAATGGTTTTACATAATTTTCAAATGCTTTGTTAGAATAATGATCTAAGGTAAAACCTTTGCCTCCCGGAGCGGCACGCTTTACTTTTTGACCGGTTTTCCCTACAAATACTGCATAAAGTGTAAAATGCTCTTTTTTGGCTTTCCAGTTCAGCTCGTCTCTATTTAACTCATCGGTTAAGTCGATATAAGTTCCTTGATGACCGTAAGCCACTACATATTTTAGTTTTGCATAATCCTCTTTTTCATTCGGTTTAATTTTCTCTTTAATGCGCTCATTTTTCTTTAATTCATATTTTCGAATAATAAGTTTAGTGGCAGCATCTTCTTGAGAAACTTGCGGACCGCCATAAGGCCAACCGGTTCCTAAAACCATATCGACCTGCATACCTAAACTATCTGCCGTTTGCAAAGTGTAATCCAGCATCTCCATATATTTAGGAGATAAGTAATCGATAAAATTTTCTTCTTCGCCTTTCACCCCATAGATTGGAGTAATTTCTACCCCGCCAATACCGGCTTCACTTAATTGAATTAAATTTTCACGCAGGTTTTCTTTATCGACCGCATTTCCCATCCACCACCATCTGGTCCACGGTTTTTGTGTATTGGTCATTTCCGGTAATCCCGAAAAAGAGTTTTGTGCGCAAGCAGTGCTTCCTATTAATATTAATAAGTTAAATACAAGTAACTTCTTCATTCTTAGGCTTTGTGTTTTTCTATTTTTACGGCATAAATTTGAGTGCTTCCTTCAAAATTAGCTCTAAAAATAATCCATTTTCCATCAGGTGAAAAGTGCACATTAGGTTCTAGATCGTAATCGTGCTTGCTCATATTTACAAGCTTTTCAGAATCCAACTCTTTTCCATTAGGTGTAAAATGGTAAATCCATTGTCCGTCTTCAGCGTTCGCTACTTGAGATTTATCGCCCCCATCACCGGCAAATGTTTTCATATCTGGTGAAATAGTATAATGAATAGACCATTCGTCTCTTTCTAATTGGTAACGGGTTTCTTCTCCGGTTTCAATATTTTTTCCGGCCAAGTAAAATGTTTCTCCACGCGGAATTTGTAAATCGAACCAAATGGTTTTTCCATCGGGACTAAAAAACTCGTGCCCGGCAATTTCTCGGTGTACCGTTCTTTTATGAATTAACGTCGTGTCGCCAGTCGATAAATTATACGTCCAAATACGATCTACTTTATGCCAAGGACCTTCGTGACAATACATTAACAAATTAGGATCTGTGGGTGAAAATTGCTCGTGATTAAGCCAAGCATTTTCACGATATAGTTTTGAAAGTTTTCCGGTTTCTACATCGATCGTCATTAAATGTCGAGGCAAATGTGCTTCATAGATTAAGTTGAAGTAATCTGACTTTTTAGGATTGTTTTTGAATAATTCAGCTTCTTCTTCCGTAGCTACGACTCCGCCTAACAATTCTTCCGAAGCATTTAAAGTATTCGTGCCAACACTCACGCCTTCCGGAAGTTTTTTAATAAAATCGGTTTTTTGCGTATCGATATGACTTGCGAAAACACTATCATTTAATGTATAAAATACTTTTCTCGATTTAGTTCCTACAATCTCGCCACGTTTTTTGCCGGGTTTGGTCGTAATGGCTTTTTGTTCTTGCGTGGTTAAATTTAAAGAATATAGCTGATTTCCGTCTTCTGTAGTTTTATAAAAAACCATTAACCAGTCTTGACCATTTTTAGCTTTTACAAACGGATTGTTATGAAAATAAAAACTTCGATTATTCCCTTCAGAAGTTAATTTTTTAAGCTGATGTCCAGTGGTTTTATCGATCCAAGTCGAAGGCATTTCTCCTTCGCCCGTCATTAAAACAGGAATAGCATCTTTCTTTTCTTCTGAAGTTTCTTGTTGATCGTTATTGTTATTTTCTTTACAGGAAATAAAAACACCGATAAAAAGTAAATAAGCAAATAGTAAATATCGTTGTGATTTTTTAAACATATCTTATTTTATAGAAATGAAAATTAGACTTTCTTAACAAAAAGGGTATCCTGTGCATTCCTGTTAAGGCATTTTCTTCAAGCCTTCCCACTTCACATTCCACTTACCATTTTTGGGAAATCCCGGATTTTTCTCATTGGTTTCGTCCCAACCGGCACACATCATTGCTACTGCAGTAAGTAAACCGCCATTTCCTGGCATATATAGCGTTAAGCGTTCTTCCTGATAATTATGACCATTTTTTAAATAGGTGTTGGTTTGTACATCCATAAAAAGTGCATCTACTGCTTTTTCAGGTTTGCCCAATCGAGCCGCAGCCATTGCTGTCATAGGGAAATCCCAACCCCAGGTATCTTCCCAAGTCCAGATATCCCAAACTTTACTAAAAGTATTATCCATAATTTCTTTATTGAGCATTGGCGTTACCGGCAACATTCCGTAAGTTCCTAAAACAGAAGGATGATCGGTTAAATATTCTGGATTGGTGTAAGAATCGGTCGCACTTTCAGTAGCTAAATAATAATCTTCCTGAACGGGAAGTGGTGACAAGTTTTCGGCTACTTTTTTCCATTCTTCGGGTTGTTCCTCTCCCAAGCGTTCTTTCCACTCTAGCGCTGTAGTTAATGCCCAATTCCAATAAGCTAATTCGTAAGTAGGATTAAAAGTTTCCATCTTCGGAAAACGTTCCTGCGCCGGAATCACACCCGGACCTAAATCGTAAGTTCCTTCTTCATTTAAATGCGCAAACGATGCCATAAAATCTGCTGTGGCAAACACACGTTCTTTATAATTTTCTAAAGTTGCTGAAGTAGAATCTGCACGATACATCAATTCAGCATACGTGATAAAATGCGGTTGTTGCCAAAGTAAAAATGCTCCCACTGATGATGGACCTTCATCACCATAAGGATCAGTCATTTTTTGCCATCTCGCACCTTTAAAGCCTTGTCGCTCTGCTAAATATTTCGCTTTTTTAAAGACCCGATTATACCATGGCAAGCTTTTTTCCAATAACTCTGGTCTTCCCCATAACGGAAAATGAACTCCGTGCCACCAATGCATTTCTAAATGCGGTTTTCCATACCAAGAATTGTAAGTTAAACCTGTTTCCTGTGGCGGGATTTCTCCTGTACATTGTAATTTGGTCAAGTATTGAGATAACACCACGCGACGTTCTAACTCCGGTGCGCGCTTATCTGTACATTCAGAAAAATCGACGATTCCGCCGCTCTTCCAAAATGCTTTCCAACCGCTCTTACTACTTTTTTCTACGGAAGCAAAATCAGTTTCTTTATTGATGACTTTGTTAGTGAACTGACAGGTAAATGAAAACTTGTTTTGCTGCGGAATCAATTCAAAATATTGATTTTCTTTTTTATTGAATTTCGCTTCGCCTTCCCAATTGAGACCAATATCGTATTTTAATGAATCCATTTGACGAGTGACTACTGCGTGATTTTTTTCAATTACTGAAATTTCACTTGAATAATCTAGATTTTCAGCTTCCCATTTTGTACCTAAATCGGTCCAGCCGCCGGTAGGATATGGCAATCGAAGCCTTATTTTTAATTGTTTGTTTTCAATCAATTCAGAATTCACTTCAACCCCAATAATGTCTTCCTCTTGATGGCAAAGTGTTTTCACTTCCACCGGAATTCCTTCTACCTTAAATGTACTGGTAATTTCACCCGTCCAAACATTTAGTTCCTGCTTAATATCGGTAATATTTTGCGGCTGAACTTTTTCACCGTTTTTCTTTAGTAGATCAAAACCAAGATTTCCTAACTGAACACGATGCGGATTCGATCTAAAAAAATCGACTGCTTTTCTAGCGCGATCGCCTTTCTTTTGTACCGAATAACTCACCTTACGACCATATTGATCGTAATCTTCTAAAGTTTCTTCAAACTTATAATCGCCAGAATTGGGAAAAGAATCCCAACCCCATTCCGATTCTGTTCCCAGCGGAACGCCATACTGAAACATATCTGGGAAAGTTTGTAATCCCGTACCATCAACGGTAAAAGCAAAACTTCCGTTACCGACACTTAACGAGGCCAAGGTATCTAGTTGATTGACTTGTACATTATTTCGGGTGATCACGGCATTTCGGTCGATTTTAGAGGTTTGTCCGCTTTCCGAAAATGCTTCCTCCTTTTTCTTTTCTTCAACGCAACTGAAAAACAGTAAACTTAGGCATATTAATGAGATGTATTTTTTCATAAGTTATAGTTAGATTTATTTATTGTGCTTTTAAACCTTATAGGTTTCGTTTCTTATTTTTAGATCTATTGAAATTCAATAACATCTTTTTTTCATTACTTATCGATACGATTTTGTTTACACTTTCATTTCAACAAAATCACTCGAAGTGACTTTTACTAAATTCTGTAAACTGTTTACTGCTAACTGTTTTAATCAATTTTAAAAATAAACGAGGAAGCGGTTTCAAATTTCCCTCCTTGTGAAGCGGTAAACAGATAAGTTGGTTTCCCATTCTGAAATAAAATCTGTGGCCGCTCTGCCCTACCATATCTATTTAAGTGCTTAGGTGCAGGAGGCTGGTTCACATATTTTTCTAAAGGTTGGTATCCTATTTTTGGATCGCTCCAATGCTTGCCATCTTCAGATTCCATATACAATCCATTATCGATATCAAACGTTCCTAAATCACGTGCGAGCATTTTAAACTTACCCTTCTCACGCCAGACAAAAGCATCTTCGCATTGTTCGTTATTTCCCATTCCTGAAAAATCTATGACCGGGTTACTTTCATATTTTTTGTACGGTCCTTCTAATCGATCGGCTACCGCTAATCCATATTTTCGGTTACCTCGAATACTGAATTTTGGATGTAAATAACCTTCTGAATCAAAAGATTTATAATACAACCAATATTTATCTTTAAATTTTAAAAAGGAAGGGTTGGTTGTACAATGATCGTCCCAACTTCCAGCTTTCCCAGGAAATAAAAGTGGTTCATCAGGTCGTTTCCAAGGGCCATAAAGTGAATCTGCTGTTGCCAAACCAATGCGTTGGGTGTTCAATTTACCATTGGAATTCCCCATAAAAAAAAGCGCATATTTCCCGTCTACAAAATGAATGCTTGGGTTATGGCAAGTCGTTGCATCCCAAAAACCTTTACCTCGCGGAGACAAAACTGTTGCTACATATTCGTAAGGTCCTTCCGGCTTTTTAGCTACTGCGTGAGCGATTTCCGATTTATGCGTCCATCCACTCATCGATTCGCTTTTTGGCCAACAAGAATAAAACACGTGAATTTTACCGTCGGGGCCTTCAATTGGGCTATTGCACCAAACGTATTGATCTTCAAACTCCAAAGCTCTTCCTACCGGACTTAATCGCTTTTCGAAACTCGACAACTCAGGATCGTTGCAAAAACTCGATATCGACTGCCAAGGCAAGCAACTCGCTAATGCCGCCAAACTACTTCGTTGTACAAAAGTTCTTCGTTTCATTACTTTCGTTTTAAACTTAAACTCATTAATCCAATCACCACATCATTTGCTTTTGCTCTAAAAGAAAGACTTTTCAACTTCTTTTTCGGGTTAAGTGGGATATCTAAAATCGTGGCCGCTCCGCCATCAATTCCTTTGCTAGAATAGCCGTGAATGTTATAATAATCCTCAAAATCACTAGTAATTTCTCCAGTTTTCAAATAAACCCGAGGTGGTTTTGGCGCATCGGTAGTAAACGCATAGCCGTCTACAAAATAATCCTGCTCGATCGGCCACCAGTTCTCAGGGTTTTTAAGTTCCAAAATTTCAGTAAAACCATCCTGATAAGTCACAATTACTTCCCCATTTACGAATCTGCTTTGCATTGGATTGGTGCTGCCCGCCATCATTAAATAAGCGTGCGAAGCTTTCCCCGAAAGCGGAATTTCAAGTTCTTTGGGATAAACTTCCCATTGCGATACGAAAGCAATATTCTGTTTATTTTCTGCGGAAGGCGTTTGAAATAGAATTCCCTGCGGAGTCGAAATTTGTTGTTTTTCACCTGCTTTTTTACGCAAACCGGAATCGTCGACATTTACTTCTTCAGCAATCCACGGATAACACCAATTGCCAATTCCAGTGGTGGGTAATTGCAAGGTTGGGCGTAAAGGTCGCGGCTCTTGGTATTGATCGGTAAAAATATCGCTGACTTCACTATTGAAAATCGAACTCAAATCAACCGTTTCAAATGTTGATTTTGCTGAAGTTTTTACCTCCCAATTTTGAAAATCTAAGTTGTAAGTTTCATTTTTTGAATCTAACTGAAGTTGATTTGTTCCTGAAACGGCATATGCTAACGGAATTTCAATCAAGGTTTTAGATTGATCTTTCAACTGAATATCATCCTGACTCTTTTTTGTTGAATTCAGCATTAATTCAGCATCAATAGTCTTTGAGGTATTATTATGTAAACTTAGCTGCAAGTCATCTCCTGAAATTTGTTGCTCAAGAATCTCTAATTTAGGAAGTATTTCTACAGCAATCATTTTCCACCAGCTTTGCTCGCCTTGTTGCAATTGCACAAAGAAGCTTTTATTTCCGGTAACAGAATTCAGTTGAAATTCACCCAATTTTAAATCGTATTCATTAATGATCTCTTGCGGATCGTCAACGGAAAGAATTTTAGCCTCATTCAGCTTCAATTTTAAAGTTTCTTCGGAAGCGATTTTCGTAGGAAATTCAGGTTTTTCCAAATTATTACCACTTTGCTTTATTTCAACTGTATAATTTTCAGCATAAGGAACATCAATGATTAATTTTGGCGAATTATAGGCGTCTTTTTTCCATTTTAACGGAATTGATTTTCCGTTGACCAGCACTTCTTCCACTTTTTCTGAAGTAATGCCGATTTCCATTTTTAAAGCTAATTCCTTCGGAAAATCTTGCTGAATTTTATACAATTTCGACTTTTTATTCTGTTGAAATTCCACAGAAATATTAGGAACTTTTAAAGAGGCCTCATTCCAATCTTCAGGAAAACCGGGAGTGATTTTCAATTCATTTTCTAAAGCATCAGGATGAATCCCGAATAAACCTTCGACCAAACTGCGAGCTGCCATCCCGATAGGATCAGCAAAATCGCGGTACAATTCTCCACGAATCGCATCATAAAAAGAAAGCTGCTGGAAACCTCCCGGAGAAGCTCCTAGATACATACTTTCAACCAAAGCACTTTGCCATAAATCGTAGGCTTTTTCAGCATTACCACCTTCCCAATAGGCCAAAGCCATATGTAGATTTTCTGCTAAAGCCACGTTGTTAACCGACCAGGTATAAGGTTGCCAATTGGTGGTAGAAATAAGTTCTAATTCTCGATCTAAACCTTCAGCTTTTACAGGAATATGCGGAATCTCCGTCGAGACATAATTCAGCATTTGTAACGCCTGTTTTTCAGAAGGAACAGCTTCGTCGATCGTATGATAAATACTCCAAATTCCGGGTTGTTCGTGCAGGTTTTGTTCGCCTAGTAAATCTTTATATTCAGCAAAAATTCCTTTTTCCTTGATCCATAATTGTTGCTGAAGCGCATTGATAATTTTTTCAGCTTCCTCTTCATAAGCTTGTGGATTCTCACCAACAATTTTCGCCAGTTTCGCTGCCATTTTATTAGCGCTATAATTGTACGCCGAAGTGTAAACCACGCCACCACCGGAATATTGCAAAGCATCGCTCGCCCAAATAGCAGCGTAAGCATCATAAAGTCCGTCGCCATCGGTATCAAAATTTCGTTTTTCCCAAGCTAAATGACGCTTTAACGTCGGCCACATTTCTTTGATATATTCTTTATCGCCACTCCATTGAAAATGCTTTAGTAGCTGATCGAAAAACACCAAATTCATATCGTAATGATGCGCGATGGTGTTGTTGTTAGGTCTTCTGGAAATATAACCGCGGCTAAACATCGAAGTCCCGATTTTCTCTTTTTGTCGAGCGAAATGTCTTGAGGTATCGGGAACTACCGGACCGGTTTCTGGTTGTAAAACCTGAGAGTTCGCATAGCTTGAAAAATGTGTTTTTGCTCGATCGTGCCAACCCAGCGGATCGGCCACATAAGCGCCACGCCAAGCGTTGAGGTGCATTCGCCAGGCCACAGAGCCGTGCAAAAAAGCAGGATCTTCCCAAATACCATCGGCAGCGGTCGCTAAAGCTCCGCCCAAAGTATTCAAATAAGGATCGGGTGTTTTTAGTTGAACTCTGTTGGCTAAACCTTCTGCTTTCGATAAAGCTTTTTCAAAATCTAGCTGAAGATCAGCCTGTGATTTATTTTCGACTTGAAGTTGATTTCCGATTTCCCAATAAAGTTCAGTTTTTAAATCGGTGATTTTTCCTGCCAGAACCGGTAGATCTTCCGCAGTTAAATTCCATAACTTAAGCGGATTTTCCAAATGATTTACATCAGCTAATTTCACTTCAGCTTCAGGAAATACGCCCGTCATTACTTTTCGGGTTTCTTTGTTTTTACTATCCCAGGCATAATCTAAGTGAAATGAATTTTCAGCAATTTTAAAGGAATTATGCTCGCAATAATCGGGTTGCAGGTAAAAAACAGATTCAGGATCGGCACCAATATCGCCATCACGGTGAAATTTCTTTCCGCTAGCGCCACCATAAACCCAAACCAAATTGACTTCCGTAGGAATATTTTCAGAAATTACTTTTAATATAAAACCTTCCGCATCGGCTAAAGCGAGGATTTGTAATTGAAGTTTTCCGCCTTTCAATAATTCATCTTCAATTATATATTCCATTCTTCCGGGAATATAGGAGGTCTTTATCTTATCGGCTTCGGTGATCCATTTGCTATTTTCCGCAGCAATTATTCCCAATTGAAAATTACCGCCCATTCCCGGCATATACATTGCGAACTCTGGTAAATCACCGGCTTCTAGACGAAAGCCTGTATTGGTTCCGTACAGCGCGCGATTAAATTTTCGAGTGCCGTTAACCAACTCAAATGCCTTTCCGTTTGGTTGATAGTGAATTTTTCTGGGTTTGTTGTGCCAATAATTTTCTTGTGCAACAACTCCTATTGAAAAAATAAAAAATATAAGTAAGCTGATGTTTTTAAAAACATTCCGCATAAAAAAAGTATCTGAGGTTATTGAATGTAAAGCGAATCCGGGATTTGTACTCCCGGAGAATTTTCGATTTTCACTTTAGAATTATCATCGGTTTTTAGACTTACATTTTCTAAAGTCCAATTTTTACTGTAATTAATTTGTCCGGCAGTAGCTGCTTGAATGTGGACATCTTTTAAATTGAAATTGGTGATGTAAGAATTTTCTAATCCGTTTACATTGATCGCACGTTTTGCACCGCGCACATCAATATTATACAATGAAATATCTTTAAACGTTGGGATTCCTTTTTCTTTAGGTTTCACTTCTTTTAAAAGAGTTTTCCAGCGTTTGGGTACCGAATCGATATCATAACCTTCCGGTAATTTAGAGTAACTGTAGCTCGGATTCCAATTCATCGAAACTTCAATAAAGGTACGAACGCTATCCATTTCTATATTTTCTAAATATACATCTTCGACCGTTCCGCCGCGCGTGATGGCAGATTTTACGTTAAATCCGTTTTTAGTCCCTAAACCTTTGATATTTGAAGCATAGACGTGACGAACATCACCAGCTGTTTCACTACCAATGGTAAAAAGTCCAGATCCGGCACGCGCAATACAATCTCGAATTACCACATATTCTGTAGGTTTATCTACTCGTTGACCATCCCAATCGCGACCAGCTTTTAAACAAAAATTATCGTCGTTACAATCGATATCACAATTTTGCACTAAGATCCATTTCGAAGAATCGATATCGATACCATCAGTACTTGGACCGTGACCACCAATATTATTTCTAATCGTCACGCCGTCAACCGTAATGTATTGCGAATACAATACCTGAATAGTCCAAAAACCGGCTTTCTGAATGTTTAAATCGTTTAAGAAAACGTTTTCGGAATTGGAGATTAAAAAAGTTCGCGGACGTTTAGCATCGTAATCTACGATCCATCGTAAACCTTTAGGTTCGTATTCTTTACGTAAATTCCAATAGTAATCCCAAAATACTTTTCCTTGTCCGTTCACTAAACCTTCACCATCAATTTTCACATTTTTCTGATTGCGAACGTTTATTAAAGCTGCCGGCCATTTCATCTCGATTCCCGCCACACGCGTGTCGATCTCTGGATAATCTTCGATGTTTTGACTTCCACGAATTTCTACTCCTTTCGGAATTTCTAAATGCACGCCTTCTTTTACAAAAATAGATCCTGATAAATAAATTCCCGGCTGAAAACTAACCGTTCCTCCTCCGTTTTTAGCACAATCGTCAATCGCTTTTTGAATAGCCTCTGTATTTAACGCTGTGGTATCATTTTTAAGACCATAATCGTTTACCCAATAGGTTTTACCTTTAACTTGAAAATCTTTAGCGCCCACTTTTTCAACCCAATCAGGTTGAAATTTTTCTGTAGTAGATAAATTAGAGTTTGAGGTAGTTTCTTGTGTTTTTTCTTTACAAGAAATCAATAATAATGTCAGGATAAAAGCCCCTAAAAGTTTAGTTTTCATGAAGTAAATTGGTTTTGTGCTAATATCTTTTAATTTACAAAAACTCCTATCCTGCTCCTACCTGAATAAAAAAACCATCACTCTGTAGAATGATGGTTTGCACAAACACAAAAACTGTTATTCACTAGACAGTTTTACTTATAATATTTTAAAAGCTATTCTCAAAAATAATTCAACTCCTCACCTATCCCATCCTGTACGTTCCTGTAATTCAAATAATTATTTTAGCGTTTCCCTTTTCCTTTGGTCAAGGGTCGGGCTATCATTACTCGCTTTTTTAGATTACTCCCATATAGTAATCTAAAAAGAGCTCAAACATGCCGTTCTATCCCTAACGCACTAAAAAACTAAATAAGCTTTTTCTTCTGCATCATTTTGCTGAAAACTAGATATAGAATTCCGCAGCAAAGCCAGGCAGGTAATGTAACGAAAGATAAGAACACGTCAAATTGAACTGAAATAAAGTAGAATACACCAAAACTAACTACCCAAGCCCAAAAAACGGCCTGATTAAATTTAGTTCCCGATTTTTCAGCATAGAAAGATTGGATGCCAAATTTCTTTCCGAAAAAATATTCAAAAACGATAATGGCTCCGATGGGTGCTAAAATGAACCCATAAAGCGCTACAAAACCTAATAATTTCATAGCAAAAGCCGGGAATAATCCTGCAATGGTTGCTACTGTTCCTGCAATAATTGTTACCCAAGCCGTAGAAACTTTCGGAATAATGGCCTGAAAAGCTAATCCTGCTCGGTAAATTGTTGGGTTTGCCGTTGTCCATCCCGCGAGAATTACTGCAATAATTCCGAAAACACCAATCGCATTATATGCCAATGGTCCGGGCGCAACAGATGGGGCTTCACCGCTTGCTAAAATAGCTTGGGCTTCGGGAGATTTTAAATATACAGCATACAATAATGCTGCAGCGATCCAGGCGATGTAATGACCGATATAAATTCCGGCAGCCGTCGTCCAACCTGAACTTGGTTTTTTGGCAAATCGAAAAACGGATAGATCTGACATCCCGATGTGCATTGCAGCATTGGCAAACCAGGACCACAAGAATACGTGCCAGAATGTATATTTTATTTGCCCGGGAAAAGGTTCGCTTCCTTCTCCCCAAATGTTCCAAAAATCAGAAAAACTATGTACGTCTAAATTTACTAGAGAAACAATTCCGCAGATCACGAAAGCAGCTACAATAATCGGACTCATCCAATTGGCAGCTTTCGCTACCGTACTGTAACCTTTGGCTGCAATTACCGAGATTACCGCCCCAATTGCTAATACGATAATTACCCAAGTGGCACTATTAGGCATTGTGTCGGTCAATTTAGGCATTTCCATATCAAATGGAACGCCCACCGCGGTTGCAGAAACCGTGATCATTGCTCCGGCTAAGAAACAGAATAAAATTCCGTTTGCAAGATTGTAAACTGTAACGAGTCGTTTTCCGCACATCTTTTCTAGATGATAGTAAAGTGTGTATCTAAATTTGGTGCCGATTTCTGCGGTAAGAAAACGCCAGCTTAAAACCGCCATCAAATTTCCTAAAAGCAATCCGATGATCAAGTCGAAAGCACTAACTCCGGTAGTTAAAAAAAGTGGACCGATCACAAACTCGGTTCCCGCCGCATGCTCCCCGGCGTACATTCCTAAAAAGCTTTTCCAACTTTTTAGCTTGGATTCAGGAACACGTTCGCGTTCAAATTCTCCCGAAACTTCTTCGGTTAATACTTCTTGTTCTATTTGTGCCTGACTCATTTTTTTAGATGTTAGCTATCAGCAATTAGCTTTCAGCTTTTATTTTGTTATTACTTTATTTCAATCGATTTAGTAAAAGTTAAAACCTTTTAAAACTATTTAATTTTATATTGACAGTGTTACTTTTTTTATTGCCAAAAAAAGTAGACCACGAAGCACTTTTTCAATTCAACGTTTTTAAAATATAATTTCTTGCTCAATAAGAAAGCTCGTAATCCTTTCAATTGGATGAGATCCCGGATCAAGTCCGGGATGACAGTTTTAATAATCTCTAATCTAGAATCACTCGTCTAATTTCTATATTCTAGCATTTCTTTTCTAAAATCTAAAATCTCACTTTTCAACTCTAATCACTCCTTCACCAAGTACTTCGGAAGATCGGTGACTTTTTCGCAGCAAACCTGTTCTAAAACTTGTTGTAATTGCATTTTTAGCATTGCGATGGTATGATCGCCACCTTTATCACCTAAAGCGCCAACGCCATACATAAATGATCGTCCTAAAAAGCTAAAATCGGCTCCGCTACTCATTACACGAGCAATATCGGGACCGGAACGGATTCCGCTATCCATCATTACCGTAATTTGATCTTTATAGTTGCCGGCAATATGCGAAAGCGGTTTTATGGTAGATTCTCCCGCGTCTAATTGTCTTCCGCCGTGATTGGAAACAATAATTCCGTCGAAACCTAATCGAATGGCCTCTTCAGCATCTTCATCTGAAACTACACCTTTCAGTACTAATTTCCCTTTCCAAAGATCGCGAAGCGGTTTAATTTTTTCTTCATTTAGTCTTCCGGAAAAAGTAGCATTCATCCAGGCGCCAAGCTGTTTAATGCTCATCCCTTTTTCCATATATTTTTTCATTGTTGCAAAATTTGGCGCACCGTGTTTTAGAGTTTCCATCGCCCAAGCGGGTTTGCCCATTACCTGCAATACATTTCTGAAATTCATTTGCGGTGGCATTGCTAGTCCGTTTCTAATCTCTTTTGGACGATAGCCAAAAGTGGGAACATCACATAAAATCACCAAAACCGGGACTTCAGCAGCTTCAGCTCGTTTCAGTATATCATCACGTAACCAATCTTCGGTAGGATGATATAGCTGAAACCAGGCGCGACCTTCTGTTAACTCACTCGCTCGTTCGATACTAGTTGAAGTTACCGTACTCAAAACAAACGGAATGTTATGTTTTAACGAGGCTTTTGCTAAGATTTCGGGCGCATTTGGCCACATTAAACCTTGTAAACCAATGGGCGAAATCCCAAAAGGGGCATCGTATTTTATACCGAACAATTCAGTTTCTAACCTCGATTTGCTGTAGTTTTTCAGGTATCTGGGTTTAAGCTGAATTTCCCTAATTTCATCGGTATTTCTTTTGATATTAATATTCTCATTACAGCCTCCGTCCAGGTATTCGAATGCAAAACGCGGCATACGTTTTTGCGCACGCTCACGAAGCGATTCGATCGACGGATATTCGGTGTTAAATGGAAAGGCCATAGGTCTATTTTAGTTTACTGTTTACGGTTACTAGTTAACAGTTGATATTTTTTTGGCTTAAAACTGAATGTATTCAGCTTTAAGTTTTCTTTTATTTTCGGCATTCAGTAATTAATTGATGAGATCCCGGACCAAGTCCAGGATGACGCTTATTTTTAGCTTAAGATTCTTCCTGATTCTTGTTTCTTTAATCACTGGTCTATTCTCTATTTTCTAGCATCTAATCTCTCAATACTAACTTCTCACTAATAAAAACTACTTCGTCAACAGCAGCGGAACTAACTTCTTCATTCGGTAGTTTTCTTTTAAAAATTTAGAATCTACATTTTTATTGGATATCACCATTGCAGCACCTAAGGCTGAACCTAAAGGTGAATGCGTCGATAATACCTTAAATTCGCTAAAGTGATGCGCCATTAATTTCATAAACACGTCATTATCGGTAAAACCACCATCGATGTAAATTTTATAAATAGGTGAATTTCCTATCGCATTTCTAATGGTGTGAATCTGCAATTCCATCAACTCAATCATTAGTTGATGATAGGCTTCTTCAAAAGTTGGAAAAGGCTTTAAATCGGTTTGGTGTAATTCTTTTCGTTGCAAGGATATTCCTTCAAATTTGAAGTAAATCGAAGGTTTTTCAATCAGTCTTAAATAGAGATCTTGATCAAACTTTACATCGCGGTGATAGCCGTATTCTTTTCCGTAGTATTCGCCTAATTTTTCTACCTGAATTCTGTATTCATTCCCCATAAAAAAACGAGAAGCTTTTACACGCTTTCCGTCGACACGCAGGTAATTTAGGCAGTTGTTTTTAATATCTTCATCTCCTAAACTTTCTTCGTTAAACGGATTCAGCGAAATGCTCCAGGTTCCTGTTGAAAGCAATAAAAATGGCTTTTTCTTACTTAAGATATACGGCAATAGTGCCGAAGAACTATCGTGAATCCCAACACCGATTTTTATCTTTTTTCCTTTGTAAGAGGTATTTATACTGCTTGCGGTCGGAATAATTGGCCCGAATAATTGATCGAAACCTTCTGAATAAACCCATTCGTGATAATCTTCCTTATCAAAATCCCACAAATTAGTGTGGCAACCGATCGAGGTATATTCGCTCACCGGAATACCCGTAAATAAAAATGATAAATACTGCGGAAGATGAAGCGTATACTTGATTTTTTTAAAAATTTCGGGATATTTTTTCTTCAGCCAAAATAACTGTAATCCAGAATTTAGCATTCCCGATTGTGGTGAAGCGGTCTCTTTGGCGATCTTTAATTCGCCGCCATATTTCGCATAAAATTCATCGGTATTTTCCTTCTCAATCGGTTTCGTGTAGTTATATAAAGGCGTCAACACATTTCCGTGATGATCTAAATGCACCAAACTCGCTCCGTAAGTCGAAAAATTGATCGACTTCACTTCATATTCTTCACTTTCTAAAATCGAATGAAACGTATCTTTAATCCACTGCCGTAAAAGCGTAATATCTTCGGTAGGATAATCATCCTCATCTACCGTTAGCGGCAAACGCGTATAATCCCGAAAAACCTCCTGATAATTTTTATCAAACAGGAAAAATTTCTTGTTGGTTTTCCCAATATCAAAAACAGCAGTAACTTTCTTTTTATTCATTTTAATTGTAATCTTATTTGGGGCGCGACCTTTCAGGTCGGGCTTTACGCTGCAATTCCGTTTGCTTCCTACGGTCGCAATCCGGGATTTCCACTTCAATCCCTCGCGCAGTTTCTTAGATTTTAGATCGCTTCGCTTTTAGAGTTTAGATGTTAGACTTTTCTTTCGTAATTCTGAACTTGTTTCAGAATTTCATCAAACTTTTAAAATCAGGATGAGATCCCGGATCAAGTCCGGGATGACGAACTTATATTGCTTTCTGATTCTTTAGTCTATTATTTATATTCTAATTTCTAGAG
This sequence comes from Mesonia sp., assembly GCA_012964435.1. Classification (GTDB taxonomy): domain Bacteria; phylum Bacteroidota; class Bacteroidia; order Flavobacteriales; family Flavobacteriaceae; genus Mesonia. Next base: position 20,827 of record DTTX01000001.1, read on the forward strand.
TCTCATTCCTAGTTACTTCTCGATACAATTTTATTTCCGCAATTGCTTCAATAAAATCACTCGAAGTGACTATTCGCTTTCATTTTCAAATTATCTAATCTCTCTAGTCAATTCTCTAAATTCTATTTATTAACATCTAAAATCTAACTACTCAATACTAACTCCTACAATCCCGTTGCAACCGTTTTTAATCCGCGGGCTTCGATAAGTGTTTTACGAACATCGAACGCGCGATAGGCTTCAATAGGATTTACAGCTGCGCCACTTTTAGCTCTTGCTGCTTTTACGATCGGGCGAACATCTGTTCTATAAGCATCCTGCAAAATTTCCTGACATTTGGTAACGTCATTATTTTGTTGCGCTTCTTTTAATGCTTTTTGATCGACAAGCAGTGCCTGAGCATAAGCAATTAAAATAGCTTCCAGCGATTGCAATAAATCTTCTAAAGGATCCTTAATGTTATGACTCGCATCGATCATCCAGGCCGGATACGGGTTTTGCGGATTATTTTCCATTCCGTAGACCAATTCATTAAAAATTAAGAATAGGGCATAAGGTTTTATGGAACCTACCGTTAGATCGTCGTCACCGTATTTACTATCATTGAAATGGAATCCGCCTAACTTGCCTTTATACATTAAGGTAGCCACGATTTGCTCAATATTTGTATTTGGTAAATGATGCCCTAAATCGACCAAAGTGAAAGCACGATCTCCACAAGCATTAGCTAACATAAACGAAGTTCCCCAATCTTGAATGGTCGTGCTATAAAAGTTAGGTTCGTAAGGTTTGTATTCGATAAAAAGCTTCCAGTCTTCTGGCATTGAAGCATAGATTTCTTTCAGGCTTTTTTCGGTGTTTTGCAACGCATTTTGAAAATTCAGCTGTCCCGGGAAACTTGCTCCATCTGCTAACCAAACGGTTAAACTTTTTGAGCCAAGTTGCTCTCCAATACGAATTACTTCTTTATTATGTTCCACAGCATATTCACGAGAAGCTTCATTGATACTGTTCAGTGAACCGAATTTATAACTCTCTTTCGCATCAGGTTGATCCTGAAACGTATTCGAATTCATTGCATCAAAAATGATATCGTGACTTTTAGCAATGTCTTTGATCGCGTTTACATCTTCAGGAATGTCCCACGGAATATGTAAGGAAACTGCTCCCGCCGTTTTGGTGAGCGCGTGTAAAATGCCAATATCATCTAACTTTTGTTCTAAAGAAGAAGCTTCTCCTCCGTAAGAAAAGCGACCAAATCGCGTTCCGCCGGCACCTAAAGCCCAACTCGGAATCGCCACTTGAAAATCGGCTAATTTTTGTATAATTTCATCTATCGAAA
>DTTX01000002.1 GCA_012964435.1 Mesonia sp.
TCTATACGTTTCAAACGCTTAGTTATACGATCGATGTTTATCGAGAAAAATTAAAGCCTACCAAAGATTTTATTGCCTTTACGGCTTTTGTTAGTTTCTTTCCGCAGTTGGTGGCTGGTCCTATTGAACGTGCTACCCATTTATTGCCGCAATTCTATAAAAAGCGAAAGTTTGATTATGATTTAGCAGTTAACGGCATGCGACAAATTTTATGGGGTTTGTTTAAAAAAGTAGTCATTGCCGATAATTGTGCGCGATATGCTAATCAGATCTTTAACAATTATGAAGATTATAGTGGAAGTACGCTAGTTTTAGGAGCTGTGTTTTTTACCTTTCAGATTTATGGTGATTTTTCAGGGTATTCTGATATTGCGATCGGGACTTCGAGATTATTTGGTTTCGATTTGATGCGAAATTTTGCATACCCTTATTTCTCTAGAGATATTGCTGAATTTTGGCGTCGCTGGCATATTTCGCTTTCCACTTGGTTTCGGGATTATCTGTATATTCCTTTAGGCGGAAGCCGAGGCGGAATGTGGATGAAAGTTCGAAATACGTTTATCATCTTTTTAGTGAGTGGTTTTTGGCATGGTGCTAATTGGACCTTTATTGTTTGGGGTGGTCTTAATGCACTTTATTTTTTACCCTTATTGTTAAGAGGTAATAATCGAAATCATTTAGAAGTCGTGGCTTATAACAGGTGGTTGCCTTCTTTTAAAGAGCTATTTCAGATCGGAATCACATTTACATTAACCGTATTTGCCTGGATCTTTTTTAGGGCTGAAAATTTAACTCATGCATTTGGGTTTATTAGTCGTATTTTATCGAGTAGTATTTTAAAGTTTCCATCAGAAAGACCAAGCTATTTGTCAGCTCTTATTATACTATTTTTAGTAATAGAATGGGTAGGGAGAAGAGAACAGTTTGCAATTGAGGTTATAGGAGAAAAATGGTTAACACCAATTAGGTATACATTTTATTATTCATTGGTTATATTAATATTATGGTTCTCGGGTAATCAACAAGAATTTATATATTTTCAATTTTGATGATGAAAAAATTTTTTAAAAATTTAGTTTATTTTCTTTTTGGTTATTTTTTAATAGTGCAAATAATAAATTTTTTAGCTCCATATCATTGGGGTAATCCTTGGTACAGTTCTAAAATTCAATATTTAGAGAGTAAAAACTTAGTAAAAGATTATAACTTATATTTTTTCGGTTCAAGTAGAGTTTATAGACAAATTGATCCAGTTATAATCGATAGAGAATTGAAAAAAAAAGGTTTTAAAAATATTAATTCTTTTAATTTAGGATCTCCGGCAACGTTTAGTCCTCAAAGTTATTTTCTATACGAGAAATTTTTAGAGTCAGATCTATCTAAAAATGTCAAATTCGCAGTTGTTGAGTTAAATTCAATTGACGGTATTGGTTCTAAAAGACTTCACGAAGAACGTACATATTATTATCAAAATTTTTCAGATTTAGTGTATGTGGGTAAAAGTCTTTCAGCACAAGAAACATTATTCAATAGAAAAAATATTAATATATATTCTAAATATTTAATTTCTTATGTAGAACAGAATGTTTTGCCTGCTAATTTCAAACATTTATGGATAGATGATAATTTTTACAAAAAATCTTATTTAGGAAAAAATAAAAATGGTTATTTTTCTTTAGATGAAGAGTTGTCAACCTCAACAGATTCTGTTTTTAAAAATTATTTAAGAACAAGAAAGCGCAAGCTATCTTTAGAAAAATTACAACAAAGAGAAAATTTAAATTTTAAATTGTACTCAGACTATAAAAAAATAAAGATTGATGAGAAAAAGGCAAATAAAATAGTGCTGGATAGGATAAATAAATTAATTACGTTGTCTAAGGAAAAAGGGATTCATTTGATTTTCATGATTTCTTCTAGAGCAAGCTCAAATGAGCTTAAAGAATTAAGTAATTTTATCCCAGAACCAAATTTCATAGATATGGCAAATCCAAGTGAAAGTGAATATTCATTTATGTATTCATTAGAAAATTCATTTGATGTAGGTCATTTAAACAACTTAGGTGCTAAAAAATACTCTAAAGCTTTAGCAGATAAAATTGGACAAATTATAAATTAAATCTTAACCATTTTTATAGATGCTATTTAACTCTTTAGATTTTGCGATTTTTTTGCCGATTGTTTTTGCGCTGTATTGGTTATTGCAAAAACAATTAAAGCTTCAAAATTTACTTATTGCTATAGCTAGTTACATATTTTATGGAATGTGGGACTGGCGTTTTTTATTTTTGATCTTATTCAGTACGATCGTTGACTACACGATGGGAATTTTGATCGAAAGAGAAAATCAACAAGCTAAGCGAAAACTTTTTTTATGGGTAAGTATTTTGGTGAATTTGGGTTTTCTAGGTTACTTTAAGTACTCCAATTTCTTTATAGAAAACTTTGTCGGTGCTTTTAAGTTCTTTGGACAAGATCTTGATTTTCGAGGCTTAGATATCGTTTTACCGGTCGGGATTAGTTTCTATACGTTTCAAACGCTTAGTTATACGATCGATGTTTATCGAGAAAAATTAAAACCTACCAAAGATTTTATAGCTTTTACCGCTTTTGTGAGTTTCTTTCCGCAGTTGGTGGCTGGTCCTATTGAGCGCGCTACCCATTTATTGCCACAATTTTACCTAAGGAGAAAATTTGATACACACCAAGCAAAAGATGGGTTGTATTTAATTATTTGGGGTTTATTCAAAAAGATAGTTATTGCCGATAATTGTGCGCAATATGCTAACGACATATTTAATAATTATAAAGATTACTCAAGCGGAACGTTAGTTTTGGGAGCAGTGTATTTTGCATTTCAAATCTATGGAGATTTTTCAGGGTATTCCGATATTGCTATTGGTACTTCAAGATTATTCGGTTTCGATTTGATGCGAAATTTTGCCTATCCTTATTTCTCTAGAGATATAGCTGAGTTTTGGCGTCGTTGGCATATCTCTCTTTCAACATGGTTTCGGGACTATTTATATATTCCTTTAGGCGGAAGTAGAGGCGGGATGTGGATGAAAGTTCGCAATACATTTATTATCTTTTTAGTGAGTGGTTTTTGGCACGGCGCTAACTGGACTTTTATTGTTTGGGGTGGTTTAAATGCGATTTACTTTTTGCCCTTGCTATTAGGAGGGAAAAATCGAAATCATATCGATTTAATCGCAGAAAATACTAGATGGGCATCAGCTAAAGAATTTTTTAGTGTTTTAGTCACATTTATGCTTACTGTTTTTGCGTGGATCTTCTTTAGAGCAAATAATTTGGAACATGCATTTAATTATATAGAGAATATTTTTAGTTTTCAATTTAAAATTGAAAAATTAATGATAGAAAGGTTTGCTTTTGAGATACTCCCATTGATAGCTGTTTTATTGCTTATGGAATGGTTTTCTAGAGCTAAAGAGCATCCTTTAAAGCAAACAAATTATTTGTACTTTAAAGCTTTGGGTTTGATCGCTATGATTTTAATTTTTGGGAGTTTTTCTGAAATGCAAGAATTTATATATTTTCAATTTTAGGTAATGGTGAAATTCTTCAAATTATTGCTCTACATATTACTTGGTTTAGTTATTCTAGCATACGGTTTAGAATGGCTTTATACTCATAGTTATAAACATCCCGTAAATCCTAGAAATAAAGTTTCTTGGTTAAATAAGTTAGAACAGAAAAAGTATGATTATGCTTTATTTGGATCTTCTAGATGTTTAAATACCGTAAACCCAAAACAAATTGATAAAGCTACTGGTTTATCTGGAATAAATATGGCTTACAATGGTTCTAATTCATTCGAAATTAAACTAATGGTAAAGCAATTTGTTGATAAATTTAAGCCGAAAGAAATTTTTGTTCAAGTCGACGATCGTTTTGACCGTGAGCGTAATGACCCAACTTCATCTATATTTTGGATCCCATTTATAGATAATGAATACATTTATAGTGAATTTATGAAAAGAGATTCGCTCGCTTGGTATTATCGTAATATTCCATTTTATAAATATTTACTTTATGAATCTAAAATAGGTCTGCGAGATGTTTCATTAAGCTATATTAAAAATAATAGTTTTGAAAATTTAAATGGATTTGTTCCCACAAACGGAAGTTTAGAAGGTTTTGATCATAAAATTAAACAATTGCCAGATCGGCAGAACATACATTTATCTGAAATAATTGATATCTGCGAAAAAGAAAATATTAAACTTTATTTTTTTACCGCACCCTATTTTGAGTTTGATTTAAATACAGAAGTTATTAAAAAACATTTGCCTAATTATAAAGATTTTTCAACTGTAATTGACGAAAAACAAATGTTTCATGATCAAGGACATTTAAACGCTAAAGGGGCTAAAGAATTTACAAAAATTTTTATAGAAGAATATTTTTAATAATGAAGTTATTATAATTCTTGAAAACTCTTTCTTTCATCTTTTTCAATTATACCATCTCTTAATCTAATTACTCGATGTGCGTGTTCTGCAATATCCTCTTCGTGGGTTACTAAAATAACGGTGTTACCGGCTGCGTGAATTTCGTCAAACAAATTCATAATCTCTACCGATGTTTTTGAGTCTAAATTCCCGGTGGGTTCATCGGCTAAAATAATAGAAGGTTTATTCACTAAAGCTCTTCCTACTGCAACTCGTTGGCGTTGTCCTCCTGAAAGCTGATTAGGTTTATGATCCATACGATCTGCTAATCCTACATTTTTTAATACTTCTGCCGCGCGTTCGTTACGTTCTGTCTTACTTTTTCCGGCATAGATCATAGGTAGAGCTACGTTGTCTAAAGCCGTTGTCCTGGGGAGTAAATTAAAAGTCTGAAATACAAAGCCGATCTCTTTGTTTCTAATTTCAGCTAATTCATCATCTGTCATCGTGCTAACATCGGCACCATTTAAAATATAACTTCCCGAAGTTGGAGTATCTAAGCAACCTAATAAATTCATTAAGGTCGATTTACCAGAACCCGAAGGACCCATAAAAGCTACATATTCTCCTTTTTCAATAATTAAATCGATTCCTTTTAAAACTTTTACCGTTTCTTGGCCGAGTTGAAAATTTCTAGTAATTCCTTTAATATCGATGACGTTGTTCATAGCTGCTAATTATATCTACAGGTAAGACGATTTTTTTTGAAGTTTGTTACATTTTTAGTTTAAGCGCTTAAGAGTTTGTGAATTGAGCGATTTTGAAATTTCGAATAACCAATTTAAATATCTAGTTCTAGACCCTAATCTTAAAATGCTCTTTAGCTTGTTCTTGTCTAAAGAAAACAAAGCCCCAATGAAAGGTGTCGATGGTTACCGTGACTTCAGGGTGGTTTTTTATTTCTTGCCAAGCTTCCTGCATCGCTTTAGACCAATAAATATCATCAAAAATGAATAAGCTTTCGTTGTGCTTTAGCTTCAGCAGTAATTCAAAGTTTTCAAGGGTGGCTTCTTTGGAGTGATTGCCATCAATGTAAGCTAAGTCTGTTTTTTGGTGGTAGTTTTTCAGAACCTCTTCAAACTTTCCAATTTTCAACTCAATATTATTTAGGTTGAATTTTTCAAAAGTTTCTCTGGCAATCCGAGCCGTTTCCGGGCAGCCTTCAATGGTTAAGACTTCTAAGTCTTTATTCGATGCTAAACTTGAAGATGCTAAACCAACTGAGGTGCCAAGTTCTAAAGCATTTTTATAATTTAAATAGCTAGTGATGCGGAATAACAATTTGCTTCTTTTCCAAGAAATTCCGGCATTTTTAGCAATTGCTGAAACTTTACGTTTATTCGATTTGAATACTCTCGAACCTGCACCAAAATCGGTTACTTCGATGAGTTTTTTGTTTTGAAAAACAGCTTTTCTGTAGTCCGCGATTTTTTGATATGCTGCTTTGTTTTTTGTGTCGTAAAAGCACTTGGTGACCAAATTATATACAAATGGTGAGTGAACTCCGTGTTGGTCGCTGGAGCTTAATAAAAATTTGAAATAAGATTTAAGCTGAAACCACATGTTTTAATCTTTAGTATCTTTTTAATATCTATATGATGAGATCCCGGATCAAGTCCGGTATTGCGAGGTGGAGTTGATCTTTCAGTAAGCTCAGGGTGAAACTTGAAAAAAAAGTCTAAACTTAGTGTCTATTGTCTAATTTCTTTTTATTTATTCTTCCATTTTAGCCAAAAGGTCAAACCAACGTTCTGTTTTTTCTTCAATACGATCTTCTAATTTTTGAAGCGCTATCGATTTGTCTTTAATTTCTTCTTCGGTTAATTCATTTAAAAATTCTTGCTGAAATTTTTCTTTTTCTTTTTCTAGTTTAGCAATGTCACGCTCCAGTTTCTTGTATTCTTTTTGCTCATTATAGGTGAGCTTTTTCTCTTCATTTGAAGTTTTCCAGTCATTTTTAGGTTTGCTCTCTTTTTCCGATGAAGTAGTTTCTTTGGGAGCACTTTCTTCGTAAACTCTAAAATCTGAGTAATTCCCGGGAAAATCTTCAATCACCCCTTTTCCTCTAAATACAAAAAGATGGTCTACGATCTTATCCATAAAATAGCGGTCGTGGGAAACTACGATCAAACAACCGGGGAAGTCTAAAAGAAAATTTTCCAGTACATTTAAGGTAACAATGTCAAGATCATTTGTCGGTTCATCTAAAATTAGAAAATTAGGATTTTGAATGAGTACCGTACATAAATATAAACGTTTACGTTCTCCTCCGCTTAATTTTTCAACATAATCATATTGTTTTTTACGATCAAATAAAAAGCGTTCTAATAATTGTTGTGCTGAAATTTGACGTCCTTTTTTTAGCGGAATATAATCTCCGAACTCCCGAATTACATCAATTACTTTCTGATTTTCTTTTGCCTGAATCCCTTTTTGCGTGTAATAACCAAACTTGATGGTTTCACCAATCACAATTTTACCCGAATCGGGTTTGATGGCTCCGGTAAGCGTATTTAAAAAGGTAGATTTACCTGTTCCGTTTTTACCGATGATGCCTAAACGCTCGCCTGGCTGAAAGTTATAACTGAATTTGTTGAAGAGTTCTTTTTCTTCATAGCTTTTAGAGATGTTGTGAAGCTCAACCACTTTGTTTCCCATTCGCTCCATATTGATCTCGAGCTGGACAACGTGATCTTTTCGACGTTTAGAGGCCTTGGCTTTAATTTCTGAAAAGTCGTCGATTCTCGATTTCGATTTGGTGGTACGCGCTTTGGGTTGGCGGCGCATCCAATCGAGCTCTTTTTTATAAAGTTGCTTGGCTTTATCGGTATTTGTTTTTTCAACTTCTATCCGCGCTTCTTTCTTGTCTAAGTAGTAACTGTAATTTCCTTTATAATTATAAAGCTGCCCGTCTTCTAATTCGATAATTTCATTACACACGCGTTCTAAAAAGTAACGATCGTGGGTGACCATAAATAAGGTGAAATTTTCTTTCTTAAAGAAACTTTCTAGCCATTCGATCATTTCTAAGTCTAGATGGTTGGTAGGTTCGTCGAGAATCAGTAAATCAGGTTTATCTAATAAAACTGTGGCTAATGCTAATCGCTTTTTTTGTCCGCCCGATAAATACTTTACCTGTTTCTCTAGATCGTCTAATTTAAGTTGAAAAAGAATTTGCTTGTAGGTGGTCTCAAAGTCCCAGGCTTGTTTTGCTTCCATTAGGTCAAAAGCTTTTTGCATGCTTTCGGAGTCTTCCGGATTTTTTAGTGCTTTCTCGTATTGATTAATGATCTTTAAGACTTCGTTATCGGAAGCAAAAATGGTTTCTTCAATACTTAAGTTGGGATTAAGATTAGGTTCTTGAGGTAAAAAGGCAGTTTTGATCGATTTGCGATAATTTACTTCTCCTTGGTCGGGTTGATCTTCTCCCGAAAGGATTTTTAGGAGGGAAGTTTTCCCTGTTCCGTTTTTTGCGATCAAACCAATTTTTTGCCCTTCGTTAATTCCGAAGGACAGATCTTTAAAAATTATTCGTTCTCCAAATGATTTGGATATGTTTTCTATCGAAGCGTAATTCAATTTCTTAAAGTTTTTACAAATTAATGGTAAAAAATTGAGTTATCGATAGCGAAGTTTTTTTATTAGTACCGAAAAACTATATTTGCTATTGATTCATACCTAATCGCGAGAATGAAACATATTAGCATACTCTTATTAATTTTTCTGGTCTTTAGTTTTGGTTCGTGTATAAGCACAAAAAAGCTAACCTATTTACAAGAGAATGAACAAGAAATTGACAGTTTGATCGCTGTGCAACGTGTTCAAAAACCTTACAGAGTTCAAATTAATGATTTACTTAGTGTTCGTGTAAAAGCTTTAGACCAAGAATTAGTGGGGATGTTTAACCCTATTGATGAAGGTAATCCTAATGCGACAGGAGAAGAAAAACTATATTATGATGGTTTTAGAGTAGATCCTCACGGGAATATTAGAGTACCTACGCTAGGAGAAATGAATGTACTTGGCTATACCGTTGAAGAAATACGAGTTAAGATAGAAGAAAAACTATTAGAAGATTATTTTAAAGCTGAAGCAAATATTTTTGTTACAGTTAAGCTTGCCGGGATTAGATATACAACTATCGGAGAAGTTGGTGCAGGAAGTCAAATTATATATAAAGATGAGGTGTCGATCATGGAGGCAATCGCAAATGCAGGAGATATCGAAGTTACCGGAGATAGAACCGATGTGTTGATCTTGCGACAGTATCCTGGTGGGCATAAAGTACATCATATAGATTTAACTAATATAGATGCCGTTAAATCTCCTTACTATTATATTCAGCCTAATGATTTAATTATAGTTAAGCCGCTTCCTCAAAAATCGTACGGGACGGGTGAAACAGGATTACAAACCTTTACAACCATTGCTTCGATTGCGAGTTTGTTAACTACGATGCTTTTATTATCAACAAGATTAAATAATTAAGAGAATGGAGGAGGAGTTTGATAATCAGGGTAATTCATTGAATTTTGATTTTAAAGGATTTTTATTTAGAATATTAAGTTATTGGTATCTTTTTGTCATTGCAATTATTATTGGGTTAGGGATAGCTTATTATATTAACGTAAGAAAATTGCCTGTATATCGGTTAAGTTCTCTAATTACTGTTAAAGATGATCAAAACCCATTTTTTACTTCTAATACGAGTTTAACGTTCAACTGGGGCGGTATTTCAGATAAAGTAAATACAGTTGTAACCACCCTAGAAACAAGATCTCATAATGAGAAGGTTGTTGAGGAAGTTCAGTTCTATATCCAGTATTTAAAAGATTCTGAATATCAAAAAATAGATGTTTACGGTGAAACTCCTTTCAAGATCGAAATCGATACTCTTAAAGGTCAGTTATTAAATAGAGATATTAAAATTAAGTTTCTTAGTAATTCTAAGTTTAAAATTTCTTTGAGTAATGAATTGCCTGCCAGTAAAGGTCGGGTTATGGTGTATGATGATAAAGAAATATATCCAATAGCGCTTAAGAAAAATTACGAAGGTGTTTACAGCTTTGATGAAGAAATTAATCTACCAATTTTTAATGGCAGTTTTAAATTAACTGATAAGATCGCCAATAAAGGAGATGTTTATTATGTTAAGTTTTTAAATTTTAATAAAGTAGTTCAAAAATATCAGAATATATCTGTTAGTACTAGTCAAAAAGGTTCTTCGATTATAAGTCTATCTCTAACAGATAACAACAAAAACAAAATTGTTGATTATCTAAATGCTACAACAAGAGTTTTAAGTCGAGATATGCTTAATCGCAAAAATTTGTTTGCAACTAAAACTATTCGATTTATAGATAGTAGTCTCTCTGTTAAAGCACGAGAATTAGAAGGAGTAGAGGAGGAGTTGAACCAATTTATGAATAAAAACAATATTATTGATTTAACTTCTGAAAGTGAGACGCTTAAAACGCAATTAAATGAGTTAGATGTTGAGGAACGAGAAATTGAGCGCCAATTGTCTTATTATGAAAGTTTAGAAGATTATTTAAGAACAAAATCAGATTATACAAGTGTGCCGGCACCTTCTGTTTCTGGTATAGAAGAAACCAGTATAGCTAATGGTGTTGCTAAGATTATAGCACTATCTGAGCAAAGAAGTGCTTATCAATATTCTACAAAAGAAAATTTCCCTGCGTTTGACAATATCGATCGGCAGATAAATGCTACAAAAACGGTATTGCTAGAGAACATAGATAGTTCTAAAGAGTTAATTAATAAAAAGCTTAATCAGGTTAAAAACGAAATTTATCAATTAGAGGCAGAAGCTTCAAAATTACCTTCAGAACAGCAAGATTTGCTTAATATAGAACGGCGATACGATATTAGTGAGCAAACTTACAATATGTTTCTTGCAAAACGCAATGAAGCCGGTTTGGTTAAAGCAGCAAATGTAAGTGATGTTCAAGTGATCGATAAAGCAAAAGATATAGGAGAAGGTAAAATAGGTCCCAATACTCAGCTTAATTATGTAATGGGAGTCATATTTGGTTTTTTTATACCTATGATATTTGTGTTCTTATTGGTCTTTTTTGATAATAAAATTAATAGCACGATCGATGTAGAACGTTTATCTCCTATACCAATTTTAGGGATGGTGGGTAAAAGTAGACAAGAAAGTAATTTAGTGATTTTTAATAAACCTAAATCGTCGATTGCCGAAAGTTTTAGAGGTCTAAGAACGAGTTTGCAGTTTATTTATAAGAAAAAACAAATTGATGGTTGCAAAACGGTATTGTTAACTTCATCTGTAAGTGGAGAAGGAAAAACCTTTTGCTCTATGAATTTGGCTTCTGTCTTTTCTATTGGAGGTAAAAAAACAATTTTAGTAGGGTTAGATTTAAGAAAGCCTAAGATCTTTAATGATTTTGAAATTACTAACGATTTTGGTGTTGTAAATTATTTAGTAGGCCAGAAAGCACTTCGCGATCTAATACAACCAACAAAATTTAAAAATTTAGATGTTATTACCGCTGGACCTGTACCGCCAAACCCATCTGAATTATTGATGGGCGAGCAAATGGAACGCTTAATTGAAGAATTAAAGCAGGAATACGATTATATAATATTAGATACGCCACCAATTGGATTAGTAGCAGATGCTTTAAACCTAGTGAAATTTGCAGACGCTACTTTATATGTCGTGCGTCAAAATTACACTAAGGAAGGTATGCTTAATGTTATAAATGAGAAATATAGATCTGGCGAAATAAAAAATATAAGTTTTGTACTTAACTACTTTCAGCAAAAAGCTAAATATGGCTATGGCTATGGTTATGGCTACGGTTATGGTTACGGTTATGGTTACGGTACTTATGGTAACAGTTACGTAGAAAATGAGAAAGAACACTCATTTATATCGAAAATTTTAAAAAAAGTAAAATTCTCTAAAAAGCAATAATGAATAAAGTAATTGGTGTGATAGGTTTAGGCTATGTAGGTTTACCATTAGCGGTAGCTTTTGCCGAAAAATATAAAGTAGTAGGTTTCGATATTAATAAAAATAGAATTAATGAATTAAAAAGTGGAACAGATTCTACTTTAGAAGTTTCAGAGCCATTATTACAATCTGTCTTGAAAACCGATAACGATTTTGGTTTAGAAGTTACAGATGATACATCAGTTTTAGGTAAATGTGATTATTATATTGTAACTGTTCCGACACCTACAGATAAAAATCATAATCCTGTTTTAACTCCACTCGTTAAAGCTAGCGAAACAGTAGGTAGTGTTTTGCAAAAAGATAATGTAGTGGTTTACGAATCTACTGTTTATCCTGGAGTTACAGAAGAAGTTTGTATTCCGATTTTAGAAGAACATTCCGGTTTAAAATTTAATTCAGATTTTTTTGCAGGTTATTCACCAGAACGAATTAATCCCGGTGATAAAAAACATACGGTGAAAAATATTTTAAAAGTCACTTCCGGTTCAACGCCAGAAATCGCTAAAGATATTGATGACCTGTACAAATCTGTGATCACTGCGGGTACACATTTGGCACCTTCCATAAAGGTAGCTGAAGCGGCTAAAGTTATAGAAAATTCTCAACGAGATATTAATATTGCTTTCGTTAATGAGCTCTCAAAGATCTTTCGCCTTTTAGAAATAGATACTGAAGCAGTCTTAGAAGCCGCCGCAACCAAGTGGAACTTCATTAAATATACTCCTGGTTTGGTAGGCGGGCATTGTATTGGTGTAGATCCTTATTATTTAGCTCAAAAAGCACTTCAAGTAGGCTATAATCCAGAAATTATTTTAGCCGGAAGAAGAATGAATGATGGTATGGGCAAATATGTAGCACAAGAGGTAATTAAACTAATGATCAAAAAAGATGCGACCATTAAAGGTGGTAAAGCATTGGTTTTAGGAATAACCTTTAAAGAAAACTGCCCCGATGTAAGAAATACCAAAGCTATAGATGTCATCAAAAATTTAAAAGAATACGATTTAGAAGTCGATGTTTGTGATCCTTGGGCAAATCCAGATGAAGTGAAATCAGAGTTTAACTTACCGCTAATTTCTTCGATAGATAAGATTGAATCTACATATGATGTAATTGTATTAGCTGTTTCACATGATAAGTTTTTGAAATTAGATATGGAAAAACTAAAAAATAAAAATTCTGTAGTTTTTGATGTGAAGGCATTTTTACCAACATCATTAATAGACGGAAGATTATAATATGATGTACGAAAATATTTATCATTCAGAAGATTTAAGTAATTATTCATTTTTAGTAACCGGTGGAGCAGGTTTTATCGGCTCTAATATTGTAGAATATCTTTTAAAATTCGGAGCTAAGCACGTAAGAGTATTAGATAACCTTTCTAATGGTTATTATGCGAATATAAAAGAATTTGAAAATAACGACCGTTTTGAGTTTATAGAGGGAGACATTAGAGATTTAAACACTTGTAAAAGTGCTGTTGAAAATATTGACTTTGTAACCCATCAAGCAGCATTAGGTTCTGTGCCTAGATCTATTAATGATCCTGTTACTTCAAATGAAGTGAATGTGAGTGGATTCTTAAATATGTTAGTTGCAGTTAAAGAAAGTGAAACTGTAAAGAAAATAGTTTATGCTGCTTCCAGTTCTACTTATGGTGATAGTAAAAATTTACCTAAGGTTGAAGATATAATTGGTAAGCCATTATCGCCATACGCAGTAACAAAATATGTGAATGAACTTTATGCAGATGTATTTTGTAAAACCTATGGAGTAAAAACTATAGGCTTAAGATACTTTAATGTATTTGGGCCAAAGCAAAGTCCTAATGGTGCTTATGCAGCCGTTATACCCTTATTTATGCAAGGTATTAAAGACCTACAACCACCAACAATAAATGGTGATGGAGAACAGACTAGAGACTTTACATTTGTAGAAAATGCTGTACAAGCAAATATTAGATCTTTTTTTGCTGAAGAAAAAGCCTCCGGTGAGGTTTTTAATGTTGCTTTTGGTGAGCGTATAAGCCTAAATACGTTATGGCAGTCTTTAGTTAAGACTTCTAATGTGAAATTGCAAGCAAACTACGGACCACCAAGAGTTGGTGATGTTAGAGATTCTTTAGCAAATATAGAAAAGGCTAAACGTTTGTTAAATTATAAGCCCTTGTTCAGTGTAGAAAATGGGCTTAAAGTAACTTGGCAATTTTTTAATTCATATGAATAACAAGATTAGCAGTGATTGGCTTTATGAAATCACCCCAAATAAAAAATTAATAGACCTAAATTTAAAAGAAATTTGGCGATATCGTGATCTCTTAATCTTATTTGTTAAAAGAGATATTGTTACGGTTTATAAGCAAACTATTTTAGGACCACTTTGGTTTTTTATACAGCCTTTGTTTACCTCAGTAATATTCACATTGGTTTTTAATAATGTTGGGGGGATCGCTACCGGTGGTGTACCCAATTTTTTATTCAATTTGGCGGGTATTACAGCTTGGAATTATTTTAAATCGTGTCTTACGGGAACATCAAATATTTTTAGAGGTAATGCATCTATATTTGGTAAAGTTTACTTTCCAAGAGCAGTGATGCCGCTATCTATAACAATTTCAAATTTGATGAAATTTGGAATACAGCTTATTATTTTTATAGGTTTTTATGTCTATTACTTATTTATTGGTAAAGAGGTAGCGCCCAATCAAAATTTAGTTTTGTTTCCTGTGTATGTGTTAATGATGGCATTAATGGGACTTGGTTTTGGGATGACGATCTCTGCATTTACTACAAAATATAGAGATCTAACGGTATTAGTAACCTTCGCTGTTTCTTTACTTATGTATGTATCGGCGGTGCCATTTCCTTTAAGTAAAGCCAAAGAGAAATTACCGGAACTAGAATGGGTTTTTGAGTATAATCCAATTACTCAGATCATAGAAGGCTTTAGGTACATGACCATAGATTATGGCACGTTCACTTGGGGTGGCTTTACATATGCATTAGTATTTTCTGTTGTTATCTTTTTAATAGGATTAATAGTGTTTAATAGAACAGAGAAAAACTTTATAGACACGGTATAATTTTTAGAGTAGCTAATTTTAAGCTCAGTTATGGATAATATTATTTTAAAAGCAGAAAATATATCAAAACAATATCGATTAGGAGTAGTAGGTACTGGTACTCTAAGTCACGATATTAATAGATTTTGGCATAAGATTAGAGGTAAGGGAGATCCTTACGCTAAAGTGGGCTCAGTAAATGATAGAAGTACAGAAGCTTCTGAAGAGTACGTTTGGGCACTAAAAGATATTAATTTTAATGTTAGAAAAGGAGAGGTATTAGGTATTATTGGTAAAAATGGAGCCGGTAAATCTACCTTGCTAAAATTATTATCTAGAGTTACAGGTCCAACAACAGGAAGTATAAAAACTAAAGGAAGAATCGCTTCTTTGCTTGAAGTAGGTACCGGCTTTCACCCTGAATTAACCGGAAAAGAAAATATTTATCTTAACGGAGCGATATTAGGGATGTCTAAAAAAGAGGTTGAAGATAAATTCGATGAAATCGTAGATTTTTCAGGATGTAAGAAGTATGTAAACACACCTGTTAAAAGATATAGTAGTGGGATGCGAGTGCGGCTTGCTTTTGCTGTAGCTGCTCATTTAGAGCCAGAAATTTTAGTTATCGATGAAGTATTAGCAGTAGGTGACGCCGAATTTCAGAAGAAAGCGATCGGTAAAATGCAAGATATCTCTAAAGGAGAGGGGAGAACTGTTTTGTTTGTTAGCCACGATATGGGTGCTATTCAAAATTTATGTACACGTCTGTTAGTATTAGAGAATGGTGGTGTTTGTTTTGAAGGAAATGTTTCTGAAGGAGTTGAATATTATCTTCAAAATAATAAAGCAAAAGAACTTAATTATAAAAATGCAGCAGTAACCGAAGGAATTTCATCTGTTAAATTCTTAAATAGTGATTTTCAGGAAATTGGAATGGTGTTGACCGGTCAAAAAGTTATTGTTCAGGTTGATTATAACAATCCAGAACAAAAAGACTTATCGTTATCAATAGGTTTTTTTGATGGCTTATCAAATTTTCTTTTTAGTTGTAGGAGTGATATTGTTAATTTAACAATGAATAGTAGAAAGGGTAAAGCATATTTAGAAATACACAAATGGCCATTAAGTCCTGGGTTTTATCACTATAATCTTGCAGTTCATTTTAAAAGTACTATGGTCGAAAATATTAAAGAGGCTGGTACAGTTGAAACAGAAAAAGGTGATTTTTATGGAACCGGTAAATTGCCAGGTAAAAAGAAAGCATTTTATATAGATTACAATTGGTCTGAAGATGTTTTATAGAATTAAACATAAATGCTGGGAGTATTTCCTTAATAAAGTAGAATCGAGTCTTGCCAATCGGAAAAAAAAGTCGATAGATTTTTTTAAAGAACAGATCTTTAATCAATTACAAAGTGTAGGCTTTAATTGTAGATTAAACGGTGATAATTGGGTATTCAAGGATCCTCGTAAAATCATTTTAGGTAATAATGTGCATATTGGTAATAATTTTTATTGTGCCGGCGCAGGAGGTGTTACCATAGGTGATAATGCTCATATCTCAAGAAATGTTACTATTTACAGTGTAAATCATAATTACGAAGGTAATCTCTTACCTTACGATTTAAGTACAAAATATAAACCCGTATTTATTGGTAAAAATGTCTGGATCGGGATGAATGTTTCTATCGTACCCGGAGTAAAGATTGGTGATGGCGCAATTATCGGTATGGGAACAATTGTTAATAGAAATGTAGAAGCTAATGAAATTGTAGGAACTCCTAAGATAAATCATTTAAAATACAGAAATAACGATCACTATAACATTTTAAATCAAAATAAAATGTTCGGTAGTAAAAGTGGTGTAGCGCTAAACCACGAACAAATATTAAAATTTAAAAAAAGCTATAGTGATTGCCGAAACAAACCGGTGATATTTGTTTTGGGTACAGGTAGATCCGGCAGTAAATCTATTGTAAATATTTTAAATCAAAACCCTGCTTGTAAAGCTTTTCATGAAGATATTTTGCAACTCACGAGAATAAGTACAAAAATCGCTGAGCATAAAGACAATCATCAGTTTTATTTACAAGAGCTAAAAAGTATTTTTGAAACTAAAATTTGGCAAGCCTCAGATGATCAAATATTAATTCATTCAGATCAACGCCTTTGGAATTTGATTCCTTTTTTAAAAGAATATTTTCCAAATTCTAAATTCATTCATTTAGAAAGAGAAAAATACAGTTGTATAAAATCGATGTACACCCGTAGATGGTATCAAGATAATGAGTACCCCGATTATATTCAGCACGATTGGGCAAAGTATAGATTACAAGCAGATAGAATTGGAGAAGTTAATGAGAAATTATGGAGAGATTTTTCTTCACTGCAAAGATGTACTTGGTATTATACCTACATTAATAATACTATAAAATCAGAGCTGAAAAAACTAAATCCTGAAAGAGTTTATCACTTGCAGCTAGAAAAATTAAACGATGAACTTGAGCACCTATCTAATTTTATATCTAATGATAATTTTAGCTATCAACCTTTAAAAAGTAATTCTGTTAGAGGTATCGATAAAGAAATTTATAGATCGGTTAAAATAGATGATTTAAAAGCAGAAATCGACTCAACCCAAGAGATCTTAAAATCTGTTTCTTAAACCAACTAGAATATTCTTATTAATTACACAAAATCGCTCTAATTTATGAATCAACCACTTGTTTCTATAATTATACCAACATATAATAGGGCTCATTTAATTGAAGAAACACTATTATCTATAACTAACCAAGTTTATAAGAATTGGGAGTGTATAGTGGTTGATGATGGTAGTTCTGATAATTCTATAGAAGTTTTAAAAAAAATTTCGATTAGAGACGATAGATTTAAAATACTAATTCGACCAGAGCAGCACTTATCTGGGGGTAACGGGGCTCGTAATTATGGTCTAATAAACGCTTCGGGAAAATATGTCATCTTTTTTGATAGTGACGATTTAATGACGCCCGACCATATCAAGGTAAAAGTTGATAATTTGATTAAATATGATGTTGATTATGTAATTACCAAAACTAAATATCTAAATGATGATGATGATTTTTTAGATAGATATTATACATTTAATAAATTTAAAATCTCTACTCATAATTTTATTGTTCAAAAAGTAAATTGGCTTACTTATGATGTTCTAATAAAAGCACATTTAGCCAAAACAATTAGATTTAATGAGGATTTAAAGTCTGGGCAAGAGTACAACTATTTTAGTAAGTTGGTAATTAAATCAACGAATGCTAAATTTATTGATCACTATGTAACTTTACGAAGAAAACATGCTAATTCTAAGCAATTTAACCTTCACAAAGAAAATATAAAATGGAAGCGTTCATTCATAGCGATGTGGACTACCTACTTAGAAATTAACAATGATCTTGAGCTAAGAACAAAAAAAATACTTTTATATAAGTGTGTTCGTACAATATACAGGCAAAAAGATTTTATTACAGATCATAAGATTAAATTTTTAAAAGAATTTTATAAGGTATTTGGGATGCATACCTATAAGCTACTGTTAATGGTATTCTTGAGAAAAAATTTTAATAAAGGCTATAATTTTAGGGAAAATTTAAAAAAGATTGCAAATGCATAAAACTATCTTTACAAAATGATAGAAATGCAAACTAACCAACCTCTTGTTTCGATAATCATACCTGTTTTTAATCGAGAATCTATCGTTAAAGAAACCTTAGGCTCCGTAAAAAATCAAGATTATTTTAATTTAGAATGTATAATAGTAGACGATGGTTCTACAGATAATACAGTAGCTGTAGTTAAACAATATATAGCTAAAGATAGTCGTTTTAAATTATTTCGGCGTCCCGATAATTATGCTTCCGGCGGTAATGGGGCAAGAAATTATGGGTTTTCTCAAACTAATGGGGTTTACTTACAGTGGTTAGATAGTGATGATCTACTAGAGCCTTCTAAAATAAGTAAGCAAGTAAAACAATTTCAATACCATCCTGAAATAAATTTATGTTTATGTGGTGTTCTAGTATTTAACAATACAGAAAAATATAGTAAACCAAATTCTACTATTCCCGAAAGTCATTTATTTGAAAGTTATGCTACAAAAGAAACTAGCATCGGTACAAATCAACCCTTATGGAAAAAAGAATTTCTTGAGAGTAAAAAACTATATGACGAAAAAGTTGTAAGAGGTCAAGATTATGATTTTTTTGTGAGAATGTTTAGTGAAGCTAATATTAATTATAAAAATGTAAATGAAAATTTAGTATTAGTAAGATCTGCAGGTAATGATAGAATTACGAAAGTTTATAAAAGTAAAATCGACTCAAAATTTGCACAAAGTTACCTTACTGGCTATCGAAGAGCTTATCAAATTTTTTCATCTAGAGAAAATGAAAAATACTATGTGAAGATGACGAATTTGATTATAAAAAAACTCCTTAAATTTTTAAGTATTAAAGATTTTGAAACAGTTATCTTAACTTTAAAATTTTTAAAGAAAAATACTTTTCAGCATAGATCTAAATACAAAATACATTTTCTAAAAGCTATTTTAATAATTAGATTATTACAAATAACTAGATTGAGAGGATATAAAACCCTAAAAAATAAACTTTTTATAACGAATTAATGAGCTATAAAATCAAATTAATAAATAATCCTGAAGATGAATTTTGGCATCAATTTGATGAAATTATAAAAAATTGCGAGCACACCGTACAATTTAACTCAGTTTGGTTATCTAATTATATCGAAAATTACTTAGACGAAAAACAAAATGTACTTATTCTTGCAGCTTATCAAGAAGAAAAATTAGTAGGTTGTTTGCCAGTTCAAACAGTTATAAGAAGAGGTACAAGGTTTTATAATTATATAGAGTTAATACCTTTAGGTTTTGGTCCTACAGACTTTTATTACATTCCATTAATAAAAGATGATAATTTTAAAATTCTTGAAAAAATTGTAGATTATCTAATTTCTGAAGTAAAGTGGGATAAGATAAGACTTAGTGAATTACCAGAAAATTCAATTGGTTTCAACACACTATTAAAGGTTTTAAGCTCAAAAAATATAAAATTTCAAAAAAAATCTGAAAATGGTTTTAGATTTATAAAAACCATTAATAAAAATGCTGAAGATTTTTTAGAAAAAGATTTTTATCCTCATAATAAAGATCTGGCAAAATCTGAACGTAGAATAGATAGAAAAGGCTTTAAATTAAGTTATAAGCATTATAAAAAAAATGTTTATCAAGAGTTACTTAAAAATATTGAACTTTATGCACAAAGAAGAGAAAGTTTAGGCCAGCTTAATAAATACGAAACAAGTAAGAGAAAGGCTTTTTTAAAAAATATCATAGAAAAGTACGAAGCTTTAAATAAGGTTGAATTAACGCTACTTTTGGCTAACGAAGAGGTTTGGGCATTTCAATTGGATTGGATAGATAATAATAATCGTTATCATTGGAATCACGCTTACAATGAGGACTATAAAAGATATTCACCTGGTAAGGTTATTTTAAAGCACTTGTTAATACAAGGTATTAACGATCAAGATATAAAAACCTGTAATCATATGCGAGGTTTATCTCGTTACAAAGAAAAGTTTACCGATCAACAGGTTAATTTATATACTATTGATTTTGAAAACCCAAGATCGTATAAAATTAAATTCACAAGATTTATTTCTTCAACACTTAGATTAGTAGGAAAAAAATGAAGAAAAAGGTTTACGTTTTAGTTACTATAGATACAGAATGTGATAAAGGAAATCCCGGTTGGGATATTGCAAGACCTTTAGCATTTAGAAATATTCCTTTACAGAAAGAGCTACTAATGCCATTATTTAACAAATACGGTATAAAGCCAACTTTTTTATTAAGTCCTGAAGTTATAAAAGATGAAGGTTCTGTATTACTTTTTAAATCTTTGAAAAATGTAGAATTAGGAACTCATTTGCACGAAGAGTTCATAGCTCCAAATTCGAATGAAAAAACTAATAGGACAAAGGGCATTCAGGCTCTTTTAGAACCTGATCTTGAGAAAGAAAAACTTAAAAACCTAACCGAACTCTTTATTAAAAATTTCGAATACACACCTAAAAGCTTTAGGTCGGGGAGGTTTGGTAGCAGCCCTTATACCACAAAATTTTTAGCAGATTTAGGGTATTTGGTAGATTCTAGTGTGGTGCCATACACCCAAAAATTTTATCAAGAAGGGTTTACTCTAAATTTTTGGGGTAAAACAACTAAGCCTTATTTTGAGAAGTTTGGTAATTCAGATATTTTACAAGTACCGCTAACCTTAATAAATCCTAAGTTCGAAAAATTACCAAACTTACTTCAGAAAGAATATTTAAAACCTAAAAGTAAAGTAAAGAAAGTACTAAATAAGCTCAATTATAAACCAAAAACAAGGTGGTTAAGACCTTATCGAGAGAATGCCGAAGGAATGATTGTTATTGCAGATCACGTAATAAATAAACATTTTAAAGATGATAAATTTAGTATTCTCAATATAATGTTTCATAGTAACGAAATTTTAGTGAATGGGAGTCCTTATTGTAAAAACGAAGAAGAAGTAAATGAGTTTATTGGTTCACTAGATCAATTATTTAATCATATTAAAAAAACATATAAATTATGCTCTATAGGCTTAGGAGAAGTTTATGGCATCTATGGCCAAAACTAAATATAGAATACGTGTATAGTCATAATTTAGAGATTATACCAGAAAAGAAATTTAGAATAGACGCTGAGATTATTTTTCTTACCAAAGATAATATTCATCGAATTCACGAAGTAAAGAAAATAAATTTACACAAACTTACTGAACGCTTAGAAAGAGGCGATAAGTGCTACGCAACAGTTGTAGATGGTAAAATAGCTGGGTATCAATGGGTACAATATTCAGGGATACACTTTATTCAACAAGCAGGTAAAAAAGTAAAGGTGAAAGAAGGAGACTTTTGGATTTACCATGCAAGGGTATTAGAGAGTTATAGGAGCAACGGAATTAATAGTAAAATTAAAAGTGAATTGATGAAAGATGCTAAAGCTAATAACTTTAAAAGAGCTTTAATTTATACCAATAAAAATAATATACCTAATAGAAAAGGCTTAGAAAGATTAGGTTTTACTTTAGAAGATATTATCTATAGTTTAAAAATTAATAATCGCTTCTATAAAGTTTATAATAAAAGTATGAAATGAAGATAATTCACTTTTTTGCTACATATCCAAATATAACCCAACCTTATAATCAAGTTCTTTTAGAAAGATTGAGCAAAGAGAGTATAACTTGTGAAGTTGCTTGTCTCTTTATAGCCAATTCAAAATCTAATTTTAATAGATATAATTTA
>DTTX01000003.1 GCA_012964435.1 Mesonia sp.
GGCTTTTTTTATTGAAAAACGTTAATACTTATTACTAAAGAATGTATATTGGTAAATAGTAAAATTTTCTTTTTAATCAAGCTTTGATTTTTCTGCTTTCGATATGGATAAAGTAGCTGATTGTCAAATTCTTATTAATAAAAAGTGAATTGGAAATTTTAAAACTTAAATAAAATTTATTCTAGTGTTAAAAATAATGAAAAATCTTACTTTAATAATTAGTACGATAATCCTAAGCCTTATATCTCATGATCTTATTGCTCAAATAGAAAATATAAGCATAGTTAAGAGTGAAGTGAAAAAATATAAAAGTAAAAATAACTATTTATCATATGCAGCAAATGACGGTAATGATGGTTTTTTTAGCGCTACAATGTATTATAAAGGGATAATCCCAATGCCAAGTGGCTATTATATAGAGCATTTTAACAAAGACTTAGAGTTGATAGAAAGTTATGACTTAGAATTGAAAAACGGCTTAATTAAATCTCTTTTTATTAAAGATAATCAGCTTCATTTGATCGAGATAAAAATGATGTATGATGGAAGTTCGAGAACAATAGAATATAATCTATTAAGTTCGCAGCTCGATAAATTTAATTTTAAAAGCAAAGTAATTTTTACTCTTCCTTACGAGCAGTATACCTATACAAATAATAACTACGGAGAAAATAATTATGATCCTTCTGGGACTGTAGAGTTAACTGATAATAATAAATTTATCACTTTTAATTATGAAACAAGAGAAGGTAATGATAAAGTTCACAAAATTAAAGTCTATGATAGTAGTCTAACTTTACTTTTCGATAAAACTTTTCGCTTAAATAGTAATAAAAGAAATCTAGCTTATAAAAGTTCAATCGTTACAGATCCTGAAGATGGGACTGTATATTTATTAGGTAAATTTATAGAGCAAGGCTCAATTAGTGAAAAAAAGAATAAAGATGTTTTTACAAAACTGTATAAATTTAATGCTAATGTAGAGCAGGAGCTAACTCTTAATAATGATAATCTATATGTTAGTTCTCTCAAATTAGTTGCAAACAATGATAAAGTTATATGTGCTGGTTTTTATTCTGAAGAAGGATATAATACTGTTAAAGGTGTAGCATATTATAAAATTGATAAGCAATCATTTCAATTACAAGCATCCACATTTAATCCGTTTACAGAACAATTAATGACTGATAAGTTCGGTAATGTTAGAGGGCGTCAAAAATTAAATAAGGATAAAGAAATAATGCAAGTTAATGATAGTAAGGTTTTCTTAGACAAAAATGGAAATGCAATCATTACCGCTGAAGAAAGGTTTAATACTTTTTCTGGACCTATTGGCGCTGCGAGCACAAGAGAAAATTATTATTTTAATGACGTTATTATTTGTAAAATTAATGCTGAAGGAAAAATAGATTGGTCTAGAAATGTATGTAAAGAGCAAAGTGCCGCAGGCAGATCATTAGAATTTCTATCTTATTTTTCTGCAATGCTCAACGATAACCTTATTATTCTACTAAATGGTTCAGATAAAGTCAAAGAACTTGTAGATGATCGTATTCAGTTTTACGACGACTCTGTAAAAAATTTAAGCTTATATGCTGTTCAAGTTTTGCCAAACGGAGAATTTAGTTACAAAAAACTTATTAATAGTGATGAAACTAAGGTGAGCTATAAAGTTGTAGAAGCGATTTTGTTGGCGAATAATTCTATTATAGTTTCTGGAAATAAAGCTAAGTATATGCAATTCATAAAAATTAATCAGTAGGAATAAATCCTTTTTTAAGGAAAAAATCCAAATAATTAACCTAACTTTGGTTCTATAAAAAGCCAAAGTTTTTTATGTCGTTAAAAGATTACATTAAAGGTCGTGGGGCACAGCAAAATGTTCATAACAAGTTTGAATCCTTAAAGCACACAACCGATGCTGAATTTTTAGAATATTGCTCTAAAGAGGGTGAAGAAGCTAGCGATTTAAAAACGCGTTTTCAAGAAGTTTTCCCTAAAACGATCGTGAATAAAATCAATAGTCCCGATGTTGGGATGGAGTATTCTGTTAACCCTTATCAAGGTTGCGAACATGGTTGTATTTATTGCTATGCTAGAAATTCACACGAATATTGGGGTTACAGCGCCGGTCTAGATTTTGAAAAACAGATTTTAGTAAAGAAAAACGCTCCACAATTACTTGCGAAAAAACTTCAACAGAAAAACTGGGAGCCGCATCCAATCGTTTTTTCAGGAAATACAGATTGCTATCAACCTATTGAAAAGAAACTTCAAATTACTAGGGAGTGTTTGGAAGTGATGCTGAAGTATAAACATCCTACCGGAATTATTACCAAAAACAGTTTAATCCTTCGAGATTTAGATTTATTAAAAGAATTAGCAAGACTCAATTGTATTCGAGTAAATATTTCGATTACTTCTTTAGTTGAAGAAACTCGACGCATTTTAGAACCACGAACAGCAAGTATAAAGCAACGTTTAAAAACAGTAGAAACACTAGCAGAAAACGATATTCCCGTCAATGTGATGGTTGCGCCAATTATTCCGTTTATTAATAGTCACGAAATTTTACCGACCGTAAAAGCGGTAAGTGAAGCAGGAGCGTCTTCTGTTGGTTATACAGTGGTTCGTTTAAATGGTGCTATTGCTGAAATTTTTACCGATTGGATTGAAAAAACCCTACCCGATAAGGCTGAAAGAGTTTTGCATCAAATTGAAGCTTGCCACGGCGGAAATTTAAACGACAGCCGCTTTGGAACGCGAATGAGAGGCGAAGGCGAATTTTCTAAACAAATTGCGCAACAATTTAAAATCGCGAAAGCAAAATATCTAAAAAACAAAAAAGTACCCGAAATGGATACTTCTCATTATTTGCAGCTTAAAAATCCGCAGTATAAGTTATTTTAGTTGCAATCCCATTTTTTAAGTTTAAAATTAACCTGAGTAGTTTTGTCTTTACCCGAGCTAACCTTAGCACTGTTTTCTTTAACCGAAATTTGAATCGGTTCGCTCTCAAATTTTCCTTCCTGTTGAAATAGATAAATTCCTTGGATTGTATTTGTTGAGGTAATTTCAGCCTTAATGCTACCTTTACGTTGGTCTTTTTCAGCAAAGATCCAATGGTAAGTCCCGCTAACATTTTTGCCTTTTATATTTAGGTGAAGTTGAATAGAATCTTTTAAATGTGAAGATTTTCCGATCACATTTAAATAACAGGTCTCTCCTTCAGCTATAAAATTTTTAGTGACTGCAGTTTGTTGATCGTTTTTTTGCTATATGTCGGGTTGCTTTTCAGACTCATTTTTACAGGCCAAAAAGCAGCTAAACACTAATAATAAAGTTAAATTTTTTATAGTAACAATTTTAAATTAAACCCTCCCATTCATTATAAAATTGTTTTAAAAACTCTTCCATAAATAGATGACGTTGCTCCGCTATTTTTTTACCTTTTTTGGTATTCATACGATCTTTAAGAAGAAGAAGCTTTTCGTAAAAATGATTAATCGTTGGGTTCTCACCTTTTTTATACTCTTCTTTGGTCATATTTAATTTTGGAGAAATAGAAGGATCGTAAAGTTTACGATTTTTAAAACCACCATAATTAAAAGTCCTGGCAATACCAATGGCACCTAAAGCATCTAAACGGTCGGCGTCTTGCACGATCGCTAATTCTTCTGAATGAAATTGTTGTTGAAAATTACCACCTTTAAAAGAGATATTTTCAATGATCTTGATCACGTGTTCGATAGTTGCTTGTTCAACACTTTGCTGTTGAAGAAATCGCTGAGCTTTTTGCGGTCCAACAGTTTCGTCTCCTTGATGAAATTTAGCATCGGCAATATCGTGAAGAAGTGCTCCAATAGCTACAATTTCGAGATTTACTTCTTCACCTTCAGCAATAAGTAAAGCGTTTTTATAAACTCGCTCAATATGAAACCAATCGTGCCCGCCTTCAGCATTTGCTAATTCTTGTTGAACAAATGCTTTTGTTGCGAGAACGATTTTACTTTCTTTTAGCATTACTTTACCATAGCCGGGTTTACCCATTTAAAATGCGTGATTTTTTCAGAAATTTTAATTCGCTGGTTAATGCGTTCCATTCTTGCCGGTAAGCTCATTACAAAATCACGAGCTTTTTCAGCTTCATCGGTAAGTCCGGTAATTTTTTCAATATCCCAACGAACGATAAGTTTTTTCATAATATCGATGTAATCTTGACCGGTGTAAACGCCAATACGTTGTGCAGCATTCGAAAACTCATCAAAAGCATCGCCAATACTATCACCAGATTCTCTTAAGAACATTGCCGGCATCACGATTTTATGCTTCATCATATCTTTAAAAGCGATCATCATTTGGCTTGGGTCTATTGTAAAAATTTCTTTTACGAAAGTGCTGTAAGCGTTATAATGTCTCATCTCATCACCAGAAATGATCTTACACATTTTCGCTAAAGATTTGTTACCGTGTTGTCTTGCCAATTTAGCCACGCGGTTATGAGAAATGTAAGTCGCTAGTTCTTGAAAACTGGTATATACAAAGTTTTTATAAGGATCGCGATCGGTACCAATATCAAAACCATCGTTTATTAAATGTTGAGTCGTACGTTCTACCTCGATCATATTTACACGACCAGAAAGGTAAAGATATTTGTTAAGCACATCACCGTGGCGGTTTTCTTCACCAGTCCAATAACGTACCCAACGTGACCAGGCCGTTCCGCCATCGTGTTGGTTAATACCTTCTACATCCATCAACCAAGATTCATAGGTTGGTAATGCTTCTTCGGTAATGGTATCTCCTACTAAAACTACCCAAAAATCATAAGGTAATTCTTTGGCTAATTCTCTAATTTCGGTGACTTCGTCGTAAAAAGTTTCTTGTTGAGAGTTTGGCAAAAAGTCGGTTGGTTGCCAAATTTTTTCAACAGGAATTAAAAATTCATCAATAAAGCCATCAACCTTTGGTTCTAGTTGCTGCATTACTTCCAATCTCACATTTTTTTCAGGCATAATTTATAGTTTATTGATTGATAATATCTTTTATAATTTCTTGTTCTACTTTATCTATTAAAGTATCGGTATCAAATTGATGTACCAAAATAGGGTCTTGTACGGTTAGTTTTACGTGTACTCCTAAATTTAAAGGAAAAGAGCCAAACTTAACGATTTTCCAAGAGTTATTTATGGTAATCGGTACAATTACTGCTTTTGGGCAATAACGGAATAACATTTTTAATCCGTTAGGTGAAAATTTTCTCGGCATTCCTGTTTTACTTCGTGTGCCTTCCGGAAAGATCACCGCCGATCGATTAGTTTCATTTAAGTACTCCGCAAAATTTTTAATCGCCGGTAAAGATTGTCGCGGGTTTTTACGGTCGATTAAAATGGATCCTCCTTTTCTTAAATTGTATGAAATACTCGGGATGCCCCTTCCTAATTCTTGTTTACTTATAAATTTAGGATGTAACTTTCTTAAAAACCAAATTATTGGCGGGATATCGTACGGACTTTGGTGATTGGCTACAATAATATGCGGAACACCTTCCGGTAAATCGTGCTTATTTTCAAACGTAATTCTGGTGCCTAAAATATTTAAACAACGCAGTAAGCTAAAGTTAAGGAAATCAACACTTTTTTTATGTGCTTGATAACCGAATACATTGTAACAAATCCATTGAATAGGATGAAATACAACAAGCGTTAATCCGAAGAAAAAGTAATAAATTACAGAAATGGGGTACGAAATAATCTTCTTCATTCAAAACCAATTGAGACGACAAAAGTAGCTTATAAATGGCACTATTCTTAATATTTGCTTCAAAACAAATATGCGCGCATAATAAATTCAACTAGAACGAAAGCATTACTTAGTTGAAAAACTGAATTATAAAAAAAGCCGCTTCATTAAGAAAGCGGCTTTAAGAAATACTTTTCAGCTAAATTTTAGCAGAATTCGTTATAAGCATCACGAAGATTTTCAGCAATCATATCAGCCGGTCTACCTTCAATGTGATGACGCTCTAACATATGTACTAATTCACCATCTTTAAATAATGCCATCGATGGAGAACTTGGAGGGAATGGTACCATATGCGCTCTCGCTTTATCGGTAGCTTCTTTATCTACACCTGCAAAAACAGTTACTAAATGATCTGGTTTTTTAGCGTTGTCTAAAGACATTCTAGCTCCCGGGCGAGCGTTTGCTGCAGCACAACCACAAACAGAATTAACAACCACTAAGGTTGTACCTTCTTTTGCGATCGCTTGATCTACGGCTTCAACATTTTGTAATTCTTCAAAACCTACTGCCGTCAATTCTTCACGCATTGGTTTTACTAAATCTGCTGGATACATATTTTTAAATTTTTTCTGTATTAATTTTAAGTGAACAAAGATATTAAATAAGTTATGGCTTTAAGAACTCAGCATCAGTAAGTTTAGCTATAAGCTTATAAATACCCTTTATAAAGTCGAAAAATTCACTTCAGCATTACAATTAAATCATAAATCTCCCGAAAGTTTACTTAGCTAGGTTAAGCTTTTTATATTTGTAGTTCAATTTAAGTTTATGATTAAATGGGTACTAGCGGTATTGGGGTTAGTTTATATGCGTTTTCCCGGTGCTATTTTTGGTTTTTTGCTAGGGACATTGTTAGAATTGTTTATTAAAAAAGGCGGTAGCGCACACCGAAATGTTTCTAAAATGTTTGGGCAAGAGCAAGAAGTCACAATGGGAGATTTTGAGCTCAATTTGCTTTCACTTTCCACTATTGTCGTAAAAGCCGACGGTAAAGTAAGCCAGACAGAGTTAGATTATGTGCGTAGTTATTTTGTAAAAGCTTACGGTAAAGATCGTGCTAATGCCACGTTTAGAACCTATAACGATGTGGTAAAGAAAAGGCAGATCGACGCCGGCAGAATATGTGCTTACCTACATATGCGAACCACTTACGAAGTTCGCCTTCAAATTTTACACTTTCTATTCGGTATTGCGCAAGCAGACGGAAATGTTTCTAGCGGAGAGTTGCAACAACTTGCTAAAATTGCCGGACATTTACGCTTAAGTCAGCGTGACTTTGAAAGTATAAAAGCCATGTTCACAATGGCAGGACGACCATCGGGCGATACTTCTTACGCCTATACGATTTTAGAGATCGATAAAAACGTATCAAATGCTGAAGTAAAAAAAGCTTACCGAACAATGGTAAAAAAATACCATCCCGATAAGTTGCAACATATGGATAAAGTACACCAACAAGGAGCTCAAGAAAAATTTAATAAAGTACAAGAGGCCTACGAGCAGATCCAAAAAGAACGAGGTTTTTAAATCATAAAATTTTCTAATAAGAGAAAGCAGAAGGTTTAAAATTTCTATCTTATTCTAAAAACTAAGTATGAAAGAATATTTTACCCTTATTTTTCTTATCGTCGCATTTCAGTTTTCCAACGCCCAAGACTCCATCCCAACAATTAGTACAGATCGCCCGAGCGCAGGTTACTCTTCGTCTAGAGTGGCTTACAAATATTTACAAATAGAAACCGGAGGGATCTATGAAGAGTTAGAAGATAACCAATTTAAGCAAAATGCTTATACCTATAATACAACTCTCCTACGCTATGGTCTATTAGAAAATTTAGAAATTAATGCCGGTTGGGGTTTTCGACAAATTGAACCACAAGAGAGAGATCAACCACAGCTAAGCGGTTTTTCTCCGATAACTTTAGGAGCAAAAGTAGGCGTTACCGAGCAAATGGGTTGGGTTCCAAAAATGACGCTATTTAGTCAGCTAACATTTCCCTTTGGTGCATCAAGTGATTTTAAAAATGAAACCACCGGTGTAGATGTAAGAATGCTTATGAGTTCTACACTAAGCTCAAATTCTAGCCTTTCTTACAATTTGGGTGTTATTAATTGGTTAACCGATAGCGGTGAAGCCTCTTACGTTTATACATTTGCCTATAGTTATTCATTTACAGAACGTTTTGGAGGTTTTGCAGAAGTTTACGGAAGTTTGCCGGAAGACAGCCGAGCAAATCATTCTTGGGATGCCGGTTTAACTTATCTTATTAAAAATAATTTACAAGTAGATCTTTTAGTAGGTACAGGTTTTAACACTACACAAAATTATCAAGTTGCTGCCGGATTAAGTTATTTATTGCCGAAGTAAATTTTTGGGCGTTCCCTTCGGGCGGGCTTTCTGTTGCAATCTTTAGCTCCTAGCGTCGCTAAAGGATTTTCACTGCAATCCCTAACGCGAATATTTTAGTAATTCTAACATTTTATTTGAAGTAAGGTAGCTAAATTTCTTGTCGATCACTTTAAAATCTTTATTGAATAAAATTAGTGCCGGCAAACTAAAAGCTTCACTTTTTCTGCTTGCTAATAATTTAGCGAGCTGATGCGTTGGGTTGCGATGCGTTTCAATTTCATCGTTAATAAATGTTGATCCGTCAAAAACAATGGTGTCTTTTTTTTCAGCATTCATTTTAACCGCATAAAAATCTTTGGTTAGTAATTGAATAACTTCGTGATCTTTAAACGCGTGACGATCCATTTTTTTACAATACGCGCACCAATCTGCATAGAAATAAATAAAAACCGGTTTGGGTTCTTCTTTTAATTTCTTTTCTAGTTGTTCAAAACTGAGCCAATCTATTTGTTGCTGCGCAAAATTACTTCCGCAGAAAAATAAGAGCGGTAAAAGAAAAAGATATTTCATGATTAATATTTTAAAAGCCGACACCTTCGCGATGAAGGTGTCTTTGAAAACAACCAATAGTTCTAGATCAACAAAACTTATTTGGCCATTTATAGGTTATGTAAGTTTCCAAATTTTACTCCGAAGAAAATCGTTCTCGGTAACGATGGTCCATAGATATAATCAGAATCACGGGTCGCGCCGATATCAAAATCATCTTGGTAACTGTTAAAAATATTTTTTATACCTGCAAAAATATTTAATTGTAGGTTATCACTCAAATCGAGATGATGATTTAATTTTAAGTTAATATCGTAAAACTGATCACTTTCATTTAATTGCAAAAACCCACTGTCGCTCACCACTAAAGGCACGGTCATTTTGCCTGTGTACGTTCCGGTAATATCGATGCTCGATTCTTTTAAAACTTTAATATTCGTATTCAAATAACCATAAACAGTTGGGTTTCGAACAAAGTCTTCGATCACAATATCGGTTTCAGCGGGATTGGTGCCATCGGCTTCAAAAAGCACCTGATCTTCTCGGTGTTTTGATTGCTGAATTGTACCTCCTAACTGAAAAGTATATTTAGAAGATGGAGAAATACCCATTTCAAAATTAACTCCGGCAACATAAGCGCCGCTACCGTTTCTTACTTCTTCTAAAATAGAGCCATTGGGTAGAGTTGCTCCTGTGCTTACGGTGGTAAACGGATTTTCAAGATCGGTGTAAAACCCTTCCAGCAAAAAATTGGTTTGTAGTTTTTTGAAGTTTTTCGAGTAGTTTAAAGAAAAGGTAAATGCATTGGAATATTCAGTTTCTAGATCTTCAGAAAGAATCACGAATTGCGGTTCGCCACCAACCGATGAAATATGTAAATCTTCATTAAAGGCTTGCGGTGCTCGAAATCCTCTAGCATAACCACCGCGCAATCGCCAATTTTCAGCAAAATTATAAAGTAAGGTAAGCCGAGGACTCAACACGGTCTGATCGATATTTGAAGTTCTGTTTATTTGTTGAATATTGTAATTTCCTTCGACATTTACGTGATCTAATCTTGTACCAACTAATGCAGAAAAAACTTCAGATGGTTTCCATTCATATTGGGCAAAAGTCCCGATCGAGTTCACTTCTTGATTGATAAATCGATTATAGCTGGCGATATTATCTTCAGTGCGATTCATATTATATTCGGCGCCGACCGTAAGAACGTCACTATTGTTGAAATATCGGGTAAACTGACCTCCAACTAAAACCGAAAGATCCTCGGTGTTTCCGTATGCGTTAGCAGCGGTGATGGAGTCTTGTGCAGTTCTTCCGCCACCTAAACCGCCGTAAAAACTTTTTCGATCGGTTTGTTGCCCAGAGGTGTAAACAGAATAATTATTGGTTTTTTCAGCATTAGAAAATTCGTAGGTAAGTCCGCCCATCAATGTATTGTGGTCTAATTCTTCGGTAATATCGGTTAAATGTGGAGCAAGATCTAATCGGTCGCCGCCACGTCGATATTCTTCAATTGCAGTAAGATCTAAGGTGATTTTACTGTTTTCATTGGGTTTAAAAAATGATTTGGTGCCCAGGCTGGTATTGGTAAGTTCAGTAAGTTCAGAAAAACCATCGTTATTGGCATTGTAGCTGTCTCGATCGCGTTTCATCCCATAAACGGTAATGCCCGAATTTAAATCTTCACTCACCACTGTAGCATTAGCATTAAATACACGATCTGTCGATTGGCCATCGATAATTCCGAAATTTGAAGAAACTTCCCAAGAATTTAGAATAGGATCTTTGGTAATTATGTTGACCGTTCCTGCAATGGCGTTAGAACCGTAAAGAGCAGAACCGCCACTACGAACAACTTCAATTCGATCTAAAATTGAAGTCGGAATTTGCTCTAAGCCATACACACTATTTAAAGCGCTAAAAACCGCTCGACTGTTAATGAGAACTTGCGTGTAACTTCCGTCTAAACCATTTAGGCGAACTTGCGTAAAACCACAATTTTGGCAATTGGTTTCAACACGAACTCCGGGTTGGTAATTTAAACTTTCTGCCACGGCAATAGATTGTGTGGCGTTAAAAAGTTTGGGGCTTAAAACATTCACCACAACCGGTGTTTTCTTTACATTCACTCGGTTTCGAGTTGCGCTGATCACTACATCGTCGAGGCCAAGCATATCTTCTTGTAATTCGATATTCAGGTATTGATCTTTATAGTTTTCTGTTGAAATCGTTTGTAGCTCTGTCTTAAAACCAACCGCTTGTATTTTTAAAGTATAAGTTCCCGTTTCTATTTCTAAAACAAAATTGCCCTCTAAATCTGCTGAAGTTCCTAGCGTACTATTTTCAATACTAATATTCGCAAACGGAATAGGTTTTCCTTCGGAATTTATATTTCCTTTGATTGTAGTTTTTTGCTGCGAATAACTCAGCATTGAAATTGTAAATAGGAGAATATGAATAATTTTCATATTAATTAGTTTTGTAAAACTTAATTTTTAGACAAATCTAAAAATTTGTTTTTATATAAAAAAATGTATTTTTGTGTAAGCAAAAATTTAGAATGACACTTTCTGAAGAAAATTATTTAAAAGCGATCTTCAATTTAGAAGAGCAAACGCATAAAAGCGTGCCAACGAATGCGATAGCAGAAATGATGGAAACCAAAGCCTCTTCGGCTACAGATATGGTAAAACGTCTTTCTGAAAAAGAACTGTTAAAGTATAAGCCCTATCAAGGAACACGACTTACTCCAAAAGGAAAAAGTCATGCGGTTAAAGTAATTCGCAAACACCGACTTTGGGAAACTTTTTTAGTTGAAAATTTAGACTTTTCTTGGGATGAGGTGCACGAAGTGGCAGAGCAACTAGAACATATTCAATCAGATAAACTAATTCATCAACTTGATAAATTTTTAGGCTACCCTAAAACAGATCCGCACGGCGACCCGATACCCGATGAAGAAGGAAATATAGCAAAAATTAAAAAGAAAGTATTGGCAGAGCTTCAGCAAGAAGATGAAGGCATTTGTGTTGGGGTAGACGATTCTTCTTCAGCCTTTTTGAAATATTTAGATAAGCTCGATATTTCCTTAGGTAATAAAATAAAAGTGATCGAAAAAGAAGCTTTTGATAATTCGATGGTGATCCAAGTAGAAGAAAATACCATAAGCATTTCAAGTTTAGCTTCAAAAAATATATACGTTAGAAAGACTTCTTGATATGGAAAGTATTGTAAATTATTTTGAAAGTATAGATCCGGTTTTGGCCGCGCTTTATGCTACATTGTTTACCTGGGGATTGACTGCTTTAGGTGCTTCTTTGGTATTCTTTTTTAAGCAAATGAATCGAAAATTATTTGATGGGATGCTCGGTTTTACCGGTGGTGTGATGGTTGCTGCGAGCTTTTGGAGTCTGCTTGCGCCGGGTATCGAAATGAGTCCTGGAGAAGGTTTCGAGAAAACCATTCCGGCGGTAGTTGGTTTTGGTTTAGGAGCATTATTCATCTATGCATTAGATAAAGTTTTGCCGCATTTACACGTGAATTTTAAGATGAGTGAAAAAGAAGGCGTAAAAACTCCTTGGCATAAATCGATTTTGTTAACGCTAGCGATCACCATGCATAATATTCCTGAAGGTTTGGCGATCGGTGTTTTGTTTGGCGGTGTTGCTGCCGGATTTGAAGGCGCAAGTATAGGCGGAGCTGTAGCTTTAGCGATCGGGATCGGGATTCAGAATTTTCCGGAAGGTTTTGCGGTGGCGATGCCTTTACGCGGACAAGGTTTAAGCCGTTGGAAAAGCTTTAATTTTGGTCAACTTTCTGCTATTGTAGAACCGGTTGCTGCGGTAATTGGAGCTTATGCGGTAATGACATTTGAACCAATTTTGCCGTATGCTTTATGTTTTGCAGCAGGTGCAATGATTTTTGTGGTGGTCGAAGAAGTAGTGCCGGAGTCGCAACAAGATAAATACACCGATATTTCTACACTAGGCTTTATTGGTGGCTTTATGGTAATGATGATTTTAGATGTTGGCTTAGGTTAAAATTTCTATCTTTAAAAGATGAAAAAGATTCTAATATTTATAATAGTGCTAGTGGCTTTCGGAAATTTGATGAATGCGCAACAGCAAAACGATTCAACAGCTATTCAAAAAGTTGAATCTCCTATAATCGTAGTAAAATTGCCGGAAGGTGAATCGTACAAATGGAAAAACTATTGCTTGACGTTCACTAAAATGTTAGCAGATTCTCGTTGCCCAAAAGATGCTACTTGCATTTGGCAGGGAGAAGCAAAAGTAAAAATGAGCTTAGAAAAGGATGGAAGTTTGATCGATTCAAAAGAAATTGTACTTACTAATCCCGAGCAAAACGGAACTTCATTTAACTTAGCTGAAAAATCTTTTCGGGTATATGGTTTAATGCCTTACCCGACCGCAAAAATGAAAGAAGAAGGGAATATGGAGTATTACCTTCGCGTTGAAATTCCTTCGAAAACTTCTACAGCTTCAGATAAATGATTAATGGCAACCACAATCAGATTTTCCGCAGGCGCTTCCGGTATCGGTTGCTTTTTGTGGAGATTTCCAAAAGAATTTTTTCAATAGAAATCCTACAGCGATTAAAAACGTTACTAAAACTAAAATTTCCTGTATCATCATCTCTCTATTTTAAAAGTTGAAAAGCTGCTAATGCTGCTACATAAGCTATGCCAGACATCGCAACCAATTGTAAAGCCGGCCATTTCCAAGAGTTAGTTTCTCGTTTAACAATGGCAAGCGTACTCATACATTGCATCGCAAAGGCGTAAAAGAGCAATAAACTAATTCCGCTAGCAAAGTTGAATAAAGGTCCGCCCAAAATTGGATTGGTTTCTGCTGCCATTCGATCTTTAATCGTTTTTTCTTCGTCGCTGCCCACGCTATAAATTGTGGCTAACGTGCCTACAAAAACCTCTCTCGCCGCAAAAGAACTCACAATGGCGATCCCGATTTTCCAATCGTAACCTAAAGGTCGAACGATAGGCTCGATACCTTTCCCCATCATCCCGATATAACTGTTTTCCAGCTTTACGGACGCGACATGATTTTCAAATTCTTCCGCAGTTAAAGTTTCGCCATATTGTTCGCTTACAATTTCTTCAGCTCTATCAAATTCGTCGGTAGGACCGTAGCTAGCTAACACCCAAAGGATGATAGAAATGGCTAAAATTATTTTACCGGCACCAAAAACGAACGATTTGGTTTTTTCAACCACATTAATTCCTACGTTTTTGAATAGAGGAAGTTTATAATCGGGCATTTCGATCACGAAATACGTCTTACTTTTTATTTTTAAAATTTTGTTGAGTACCCAAGCTGAAAATACCGACATCCCAAAACCGAGTAAATACAGCAACATTAGCGTAAGTCCTTGTAAATTGAAAATACCTAAAACACGTTCATTGGGGATGACGAGCGCAATAATAATTAAGTAAACCGGAAGTCGTGCCGAACAAGTGGTAAACGGTACCACGAGAATGGTAATTAAACGCTCTTTCCAATCTTCTATATTTCGGGTGGCCATTACAGCAGGAATCGCACACGCAGTTCCTGAAACTAATGGAACGACACTTTTACCACTTAAGCCGAAACGTCGCATCACACGATCCATTAAGAAAACAACGCGGCTCATATAACCACTTTCTTCCAATAAAGATATAAACAGAAATAAAAATGCGATCTGCGGAATAAAAATCACGATACCACCTAAACCGGGAATAATTCCTTCAGAAATGAGATTGGTAAAAACACCGGAAGGTAATACATCTTTTGTCCATTCACCTAAAAAGGCAAAGGTAGAGTCAATTAAATCCATCGGGTAACTCGACCAGTCGTAAATGGCTTGAAAGATGAGTAATAAAATTCCGAAGAAAATAACATAACCCCAAACTTGGTGCGTAAGAATACGGTCTAAACGTGAACGTAAATCTTTGGCGGCGGCAACATCTTTTTTAAAAGTTTCTTTTAAAACGCCATTGATAAATTGATATCGAACAATAGTTTCTTTTTGCTGAAGCCGTTTAAGGTCGCTTTTCTTTTTAGTTTGAAAATCTGGAGTGTTCTCTAAACTGTTTCTATTTAAATTTCCAAAATTTACATCTTGTGTGATCACTAACCAAAGTTTGTAAAGCGATTGGTTAGGGAAAGCTTTGCGCAGTCTATCGAAATAATCGGGTGCGATCGAAGAAGCATTTACGCAAGGTTCTGTTGAAATTTGTCGGTGATTAATGATGAGTTCTTTTAACTCTTCGATCCCTGTTTTTTTACGAGCACTAACCAAAGCGATTTTCGTTTGTAATCGCTTTTCCATTAACTCTACATCTAGAGAAATCCCTTTACGCTCCATTCGATCTGCCATATTGATCACCAAAATCGTAGGAATGCCTAGATCTTTAATTTGGGTGAAAAGCAGTAAATTTCGCTTTAGATTTTCAACATCGCTTACTACAACAGCAACATCGGGATAATCTTTATCGTTTTTATTGAGCAATAACTCAATCACGATATTTTCATCTAGCGAAGATGCGTTAAGGCTATAAGTTCCCGGTAAGTCTAAAATATGTGCTTTAAGGCCGCGTGGGAGTTTACAAATACCTTCTTTTTTCTCGACGGTGATCCCGGGATAATTCCCTACTTGTTGGTTAAGACCGGTAAGGTGATTAAATACCGAAGTTTTTCCGGTATTGGGGTTTCCGATAAGGGCAACATTTATTTGTTTTGGCATTACTCTACAACTTCAATTTCTATCAACAGTGCCGTTTCTTTTCTTATGGCTAAGTGGCTTCCGTTTATATTTAGATACATAGGATCTCTAAACGGAGCGGTTTGTACCAACTCTACTTCATTACCAGGTAAGCATCCCATTTCTAGCAGCTTAAGAGGTATATCGTTATGGGAAAATTGTTTGATGATCCCTTTTTGCCCCTTTTTTAATGATGCGATGGTAAGTTTCAAGTTTTATTTAGATTGAATTTAAACTATGCAAAAGTAACAGAAAAATTATTCTTAGAAAAACTTATCTAACAGAAGAATATTAGTGTTCTTTCTCTAATTTTTTCAGAAGTTTTACATCTTCTACCAGTTGCTCAATAGCTTCTGGATTGGTGCCATCGTAAAAACCTCGAACACGCTTGCTTTTATCGATCAACGCAAAATTTTCTGTATGCACCATATCATATTTACCACCGTTTCCTTGAGATTTGGCTACGAGGTATGATTTTCTGGCAAGATCGTAGATATGTTTTTTATCTCCGGTAACTAAATTCCATTTTTCATCGATAACCCCTTTTTCTTCAGCATATTTTTTTAATTGCGCAACGCTGTCGATCTCGGGCGTAACTGAATGAGAAAGCAGTAGAACTTCAGGATCGTCTTTAAATTCTTTTTGAATTTTCACCATATGATCGGTCATGATCGGGCAAATACCTTGACAGGTAGTAAAAAAGAAATCGGCAATGTAAATTTTGTCTTCGTAATCTTTTTGAGTAATCGTATCGCCATTTTGGTTAACCAATTTAAAATCGGGCACTTTGTGATACTTTCTTACATATTGTACGGTAGTATCTACCAATTCTTTATTTACCATATCGGGTTGATAAATAGGCAGCGTAGGTTCGGGCTTTAGTAATTGATAAATAATGGTAATGATGATTGCTGAAAGTACGAAGAGTACAATGGCAAAAAATTTATACTTGGCAAAAAACTTCAGCATAGCTTCTGTAACTTTTTGACAAAATTACAACCTATTGGGCAGATGAAAATTGATTTTGGTCAATTATTTGCTATACAAAGCACTATTGAAGTCACATTTTTTTTCTAAGCAGATTTAAAAGGTTACTTTTGTGCGATTTTTTACACCAGAATATTGAAATTAAGACTATGAGTCCATTTTTTATAAAAGCATTTCAGCTAATATTAAGTTTATCTATTTTAATTGTTTTACACGAAATGGGGCATTTTATCCCTGCCAAATTATTTAAAACTCGTGTAGAAAAATTCTTTCTGTTCTTTGATGTCAAATTTGCGCTTTTCAAAAAGAAAATAGGAGAGACCGTTTATGGTTTAGGTTGGTTACCCTTAGGAGGTTATGTGAAAATCTCTGGGATGATCGATGAAAGTATGGATAAAGAACAAATGGCAAAACCTCCACAAGAATGGGAATTTAGAAGCAAACCCGCTTGGCAACGTTTGATCATTATGATCGGTGGGGTTACCGTAAATATTATTTTAGGTTTCCTAATATATATGATGGTGCTATTCGTTTGGGGAAGTCAAGAATTGAGTAACGATGATGTACAGGGCGGACTTTCAGTTTCTGAAAATGTAAAAGAATACGGTTTTAGAGACGGCGATCTAATTACCAAAATTGATGATGAAGAATTAGATAATATTCTTTCGATGAATGGTGGTTTAAAGATCAACCGTTATTTAATGATGCGTGATATTAAAACGGTTGAAGTTTTACATAGCGACGGAAGCAAAGAAACTATCGAAATTCCTGAAGATATCGACACTAAATTATTTAAAGCCGGTGATATGAATCCGTTTGCTTTTGAAGCCGATCCGCTTTTGAGTGTTATTGCTGAAGGAAGTAATGCTGAAAAAGCAGGTCTGAAAGTAGGAGACCGTATTTTAGCTGTGAATGGAGATGCGTTAGGATCTTGGCAGGATTTTGATACTTATAAAAAAGAAAATCTAGATAAGGAACTTATTTTAACGGTAGAAACAGAAAATAAAGAGCGTAAAGAAGTGGTAGTTACAGCCGATTCAACAGGAATTGTTGGAATGAGTGTAAATCCTTATAATAGAATTAGTCCACGAGAACGAGAATATTCTTTAGGTGAAAGTTTAACTAAAGGGTTTGATTATGCGTATTGGACGCTGCACGATTATGTAGCGCAATTTAAATTTGTGTTTACCAAAGAAGGAGCAACACAAGTAGGTGGTTTTGGAGCGATTGGTAATATGTTCGCGCCAATTTGGGATTGGCATAGCTTCTGGATGCAAACCGCATTGTTATCGATTATTTTAGCCTTTATGAATATTCTGCCGATACCGGCCTTAGATGGAGGTCATGTAATATTTTTACTTTATGAAATTATTACCGGAAGAAAACCGAACGATAAATTTATGGAGTACGCCCAAATGGTTGGATTCTTCATTCTCATAGGGTTAGTATTATTCGCAAACGGAAATGACGTTTATCGTTGGTTATTTGATTAAAAAAAATGAAAAAAATGTTTTGCGAATTGTAAAAAGTATTTATATTTGCATCCGCTAAGCAATTAAACGCAAAGCAAAACATAAACTCCTCTTTAGCTCAGTTGGTTAGAGCATCTGACTGTTAATCAGAGGGTCCTTGGTTCGAGCCCAAGAAGAGGAGCAAAAAGTGAAGCCTTACAGAAATGTAAGGCTTTTTTTATGTTTTATTTTTACGAATTGATACTTCTATAAAATAGAAAAACCGCTACCCCAAGCGGTTTTTCGTTAGTTGTTGAGTTTAAGTAACTCAAAATTAATACGCTATGAAATATATTAATCTATATAAAGATATGAAAAGTATGTTTATATAGATTAATAAAATCGAATTATTTTATAATAACAACTTCACTTGCAGGGTCTTGAGTTGTGCCATTAATAAATTTTCCGTAGAAATGTAAATCTTTACCTGCTGAAGAATCAAATGATTTTCCAAGTTCTTTTTCTGCATCTTCTAAAGAATAGCTGTACGACTTAATATCATTGTAAAAAGAGTTATTATTCTCTTCCTTAACGCCAATTTCTATCGTACGAGTTTCTTTATTGTAATTTGCATATTTAGCTTTTAAAGTGTGTCTAATTAACTCTACAAACTCTTCTGATAATTGATCACAATCTTTACAGTTTTCTAAATACTGTTTTACTAAGGTTTTTAAACTTGTTCTAATTTCATACTCAGTTAAATACGCCGTCATTGCTGTTGTGTTTTAAATTTGTTCAGCTAAAATTATAAATAAATAAACTTTTCGAAAACGTTTTCGAAAAGTTTTAACGACTATACTTAAACTTTTATTAATCTAGGAAAATATGCTTGCTTTTTATTTTAATAACTTAAAATTATGATAGTTTATTTTATAAAGTTGAAAATGAAATTAATTAATAAAATATTGAGTATTAAAACAATATGATCAGATTTAAATATAAACTAGAGATAATTATTAAAATTTAATTATGAGAATATTTCGAAAATTTCAGCGTATGTTTATAAGAAGTCATAGAAATATGTTCTAATGAAATTAACTTTTTAAAAAGTAATTAAAGTTGATTGACTTCTTGAATTATATATAAAAAGAAAACCCTGAGCTTAACGACTCAGGGTTTGATTATTTATTGCTTTAATATTGAAATGGCAACGCCGCCACCTCTAGCTAAGTTGGCTTTATAGACTGTTGTTGAATTTACTTCCATCTCTTCAATAGCATAAGCAGAAGGATTTTTTTCAAAATCGGCATCTGCTGCATCTTTATAAATTCTGGCTTTATACGTTGTATTTTTATCTAAAAAGTCAAAAGAAATTTCAATATTTCTAGCTTCTTCATCGGTAACACTTCCTACAAACCAATTATCACTATCTCGTTGTTTTCTGGCAATGGTAATATGGTCGCCAATTTTAGCATCGATCACTTTTGTGGTTTCCCAATCGACCGCAACTTCTTTAATAAATTGAAATGCATCTTCATACTTATTATAGTTTTCAGGTAGATCTGCCGCCATTTGCATTGGGCTGTATAAAATCACATACAATGCTAATTGGTTAGCCAATGTAGATTGAATAGCTTGCCCATCACGATATTCAGCTAGATCAATCTGAAATATCCCCGGCGTGTAATCTATTGGGCCGCCAAGAACTCTTGTAAATGGTAAAATGGTGGTGTGGGAAGGCGGATTTTCTTCTGCCCATCCGTTAAATTCCATCCCACGAACACCTTCACGCGTCATAAAATTAGGGTATGTCCTGCGTAATCCTGTTGCTTTAATGGGTTCGTGCGCATCGATAGCCAGCTGATGCTTTGCAGCCGTTTCTATAACCATTTGGTGATGACGAACCATATATTGACCGTGATGAAATTCTCCTTTGGGTACTAAACCTCCCGCATAACCGGTTTTAATAGCGTGAATTCCTAAATCCTCGTAATATTGATAAGCTTTTTCTAATCGGTTTTCATAATTGTTTGCATCACC
The DNA here is from genome assembly GCA_012964435.1 of Mesonia sp. Taxonomy (GTDB): domain Bacteria; phylum Bacteroidota; class Bacteroidia; order Flavobacteriales; family Flavobacteriaceae; genus Mesonia. The sequence continues at coordinate 19,963 of DTTX01000003.1, forward strand.
GGAAGTTTCGTGATGACCAATAATTTCAATACCATTTTCTTTAGCGGTTTCGACAACTTTCTTAATATCAAAATCGTCATACGGAGTAATAAAATCGAAAAACCCGATGGTGTCTTGCGCTCCCCAATATTCCCAACCGGTATTCCAACCTTCGATCAACAAACCTTCGATATCGTGTTTTTTATTGAAATCGATATATGATAAAGCATTTTCTGTAGTTGCGCCGTGAGTCGTGTAATTTCCTTCGGCATCTTTTCTGCCCCAAGTACTTTTACCTAAATGCATTTCCCACCAAATACCGGTATATTTCATCGGCTTTGCATAAGCTGTGTTTTCTAGCTTATTAGGTTCATTAAGGTTTAGAATAAGGTAATTGGTCACCAAATCTTTAGCCTCATCGTTAATCATAATGCTTCTCCAGGGCGAAACAAATGGTGCTTGCGTTCTTACTTTATCGCCATTTTCCCACGGAACCAATTCTGTACTCAACGTATTGTTTTCTGTTATACCAAGCGTCATCCCGGCATAATCGGTAAGGTTAGCTTCGTGAATACTTACGTAATAACCCTCTTCGGTTTCCATGGTGATTGGCGTATTTACCGCATGAAAATTAGTAATATTTCTATCGTGACGTTGAGCATAACCTGCTTTTTGCGCATCGATCTCAGAAAGTTTAGTTTCAGAATAAGTATATTCGTAACTATCGTAATCGGCAGGAATCCACCAGGATTTGTGATCGTTAGTGAGTTTAAACTGTGTAATTTCATCTGAAATCACCAAATCTCCTTTTAAATTTTCTTGCTGCGGAATATCGTATCGAAAACCTACTCCGTCGTCAAAAACCTTAAAAATGATATTCAACTTTCTTGGCTTTTCAGTGGTTTCTTCTAGGTGAAGCTGAAGTTGCTTGTGATGATCTCGAATAACTCGTTGCTCGCCCCAAGGTTGTTCCCAAGTTTCGTCTGCTTCAGTAGTAGTTACTTCAGCCATTTTAAAATTTTGAGTAAGATCTGATTGGTTTTTAAACTTCAACCCTAAATAAGAAGTATCGATAACGGTGGTGTTATTCTTCTTTACTAGATAGAATGGCTTCCCGTTGTTATCTAATTGAAAATGGACTTCTAGATTTCCGTTAGGAGAAGTGATAGAAGCGCTGGTTTTTTCTTGTTTTTTAGATTCTTCAGCACAACCTGATAAAAGCAGAATTATGCTGAAGAAACTTAATAATTTTCTCACGATTTATGTTTTTTAATCCAAAGTTGACGTACGTCTTTTAAGTCACGGCCCTTAGTTTCCGGTACAAATTTCCAAACGAATAATGACATAGCAATACAGCTCACGCCGTAAATCCAATAAGGGAAAGTACCATTACTCATTTCGAATACTGCACTTTCTTTATCCATCATCATCGGGAAAGTCTGAGATACTAAATAGTTAAATAACCATTGTGAAGCTACCGCGATTCCCATAGCGAGACCCCTTATACGATCTGGGAAAATTTCTGATAGTAACACCCAAGTTACCGGACCCCAAGTCATCGCAAAGCCCGCAATAAATAGTAAAATACCTACTACGGCAATTAAGCTAAATTGTTGTGTATAGATATCGTAGGTTAGTAAAGCTAAAGCGATTGCCATAATAAAACCACCTAAGATCAATAATGGTTTTCTCCCCCATTTATCTACGGTAAATATGGCGATTATCGTAAAGGCAAAATTTACTACCGCAATAAGAATATTTTGAAAAATAGCACTTTCTGCAGTATTACCTAAAGCTTCAAAAATTGAAGAACCATAATATAAGATAGCATTAATCCCTGTTAATTGCTGAAAGATAGACAGCATAACCCCTACAAAAACAGCAAAGCCCAAGCCTTTAAATGCTGCCCAGTTGCTGCTTTGTTTTTCTTCTAAAGAATCTTCAATTTCTTTTACTTTCTCTTGTGCTACTTGATTACTATAACCCAGTTTTTCTAAAGCCACAATAGCGTGATTGTGTTTACCTTTAATCACGTACCAACGGGGAGAACCCGGTACAAAAAAGAGTAACACAAAAAATAAAACTGCCGGGATAATTTCTAGTCCAAACATATAGCGCCAACCTTCATCAATGTTCCATTGGCTTAAAGTTTCTGTTGTGATATCTCCGGTTATCATCGATTCAGAAAGGTGATTACCTACCCAATAATTGGCAAAGAAAACCACTAAGAAACCGGTAACAATCGCCATTTGGTTGAGTGAAACCATTGCGCCACGTTTTTCTTTTGGAGAAACTTCAGAAATATACATTGGCGAGAGGAGTGAAGCCAAACCAATACCAATACCGCCTAAAATTCTATAAATTGAAAGGTTGAATAACGAGTCTGCAAAGGCACTTCCGATAGCTGAAATTGAAAATAAAAATGCTGCTAATAACAACGATTTTTTTCTACCGATAGCTTCTGCAAGAACGCCCGCTCCTAAACCACCGAATATACAACCGATCAATGCTGAACCTACTGCCCAACCTTGCTCTGCAGTTGAAAAATCGAAATAATCTTTAAAGTAAAGCTGTGCTCCGTTAATTACCCCCGTATCATAACCAAAGAGAAAACCTCCTAAAGTTGATATGATAATGGGTAAAATTAATTTTCTGCTCATAATAAAATTGTGTTTGTGTAATAAGGATTTTAACCCGTAAATATAGGGGTTAATATGCTCTTATTGCTTCACAACGAATAAAATTATTTCAAGTTGAATATTGTAGAAAACTTAAAATCTGAACTTGGCGCTATTCCTACTTCAAATTCACCTGGTTCTGCTACATATTCTAAGCTGCTGTTGTAGAATTTTAAATCTTCTGCTGAAATGGTAAATTCTACCGTTTTCGATTCTCCTTTCTTTAAACTGATCTTTTGGAAACCGATAAGTTGTTTTTGTGGTGGCGTAATACTTCTCACTTTATCGTGAATGTAAAGCTGAACTACTTCTTCACCATCATATTCTCCAGTATTAGTAACCGTAGTACTTACGGTGATGTTACTGCTCATATTCATTTCTTCAGAAGAAAGTTTTGTTGCTCCATATTCAAATTCAGTATAACTTAATCCGTAACCAAATGGGTAAAGCGGAGAGTTATCAACATCTAAATATTTTGATTTGAATTTTTCGAAACCTTCCTGAGTCCCAGGTCTTCCGGTGATTTTCATTGAATAATATACCGGTACTTGCCCTACGTTTCTTGGCCAAGAAGCCGTTAATTTTCCTGAAGGATTGTAATCTCCAAAAATCACATCTCCAATTGCATTCCCGGCTTCAACACCCGAATGCCAAACCTGAAGAATATCTACCGGAAGTTGTGCTTCTTCTGAAATATTTAAAGGACGACCACTCATTAACACCAATACCATTGGTTTACCTGTTTTAGCCAATTCACGAATCAGTACTTTTTGACTTTCCGGGATTAACAGATCGGTTTTACTAGAAGCTTCACCACTCATTTCTGAAGCTTCGCCAATCGCCGCTACAATTACATCGGAATCTTTAGCTACTTTTAAAGCTTCTTCTAAAAGTTCTTCTGGTGACTCTTCACTAATTTCAACTTTAGGTCCAAAAACATTTACGTTTTTTGCCATTTGCTTATCATTCGTAATATTTGCTCCTTTTGCGTAAGTGATTTTTGCTTTTGGGGCTACATTTTTTAAACCTTCTAACACCGGAATGGCATTTTTAAAGTCACCTGTTGGAGACCAAGTTCCCGGCATATTAGATTGGTTATTTCCTAACGGACCGATTAAGGCAATTTTAGCTTTCTTATCGATCGGAAGTACGTTTTGATCTTTCTTCAACAACACAAAAGAACGCGTTGCTGCTTTTCTTGCTAAAGCCCTGTGTTCTTTAGTTAGAATGTCTTTTTTTACACGCTTTTTATCTAAGTATTTGTAAGGATCTTCAAATAAACCTAGCTTGTATTTTGCTTCTAAAATTCTTCTGGCTGCAGTGGTAATTTCTTCTTCGGTTACTCTTCCTTCTTCTAAAGATTTTTTCAAGGTGGTTACAAAACCTTCACCAACCATATCCATATCTAAACCTGCTTTTAAAGCTAAAGCAGAAACGTCTTGTAAATCTCCCATTCCGTGAGCGATCATTTCATTTACAGAAGTATAATCTGAAACTACAAAACCATCAAAACCCCATTGCTCACGTAATAATTCAGTTAACAACCATCTGTTTCCGGTGGCAGGAACGCCATCTACATCGTTAAATGAGCTCATCACACTTGCCACACCGGCATCGACTGCTGCTTTGTAAGGTGGTAAATATTGGTTGAACATTTTCACGCGGCTCATATCTACCGTGTTGTAATCTCTTCCTGCTTCCGGAGCTCCGTATAAAGCGAAGTGTTTTACGGTTGCCAGCATCGTATTGGTTTCGGTAAGGTCTATACCTTGGTAACCTTCTACCATCGCACGAGCGATCTGTGAACCTAAAAACGCATCTTCTCCGGCGCCTTCAGCTACACGACCCCAACGTGGATCGCGAGAAACATCGACCATTGGAGAAAAGTTCCAGTTAATACCATCGGCAGTTGCTTCTTTCGCAGCCACATTCGCAGTTTGCTTTAACAATTCCATATCCCAACTTGAGGCTGAACCTAATGGAATTGGGAACGTGGTTTTATACCCGTGAATTACATCGGAACCGATCAATAACGGAATCCCTAAACGGGTATCGTTTACCGCATATTCTTGAGCGATCTTAATTTTCTCTGGTCCGGAAACTCCAAATAAACCGCCTACTTTTCCGTCTTTAATTTTTTGTTGAACGTTATCACTTACTACCGCTCCTGTAGCAACGCCGCCACCGGGAGTTAATAAGTTTAACTGACCTATTTTTTCATCAATCGTCATTTTTTCTAATAACGAATTGACTTTTTGATCCATCTCGGTTTTATTGATTTTTGGACCGGTATAGGTATTTTCTTTTTGCTGCGCGCTAAGTGTAAAACTTAGGAAACTTAACGAAACCGCTGCGATTGTTTTCTTGATCATAACTGTAGGTTTATTTTATAGGGGTTCCTCTTAATCTTTCAAAATTTTTATAGGCTTGATCTACTTTTTCTTTTGGGGTAGTTTCAAACTCTTTTTCGGTAACTTGATAATGTTGCTGAACTGAATCTAATTTTTGATGCATCATTTCAACTTCAGCTTGATATTCTTCAGCATCAATCAAGTTGTTTTGTTCTTTCGGGTCTTTTTCTAAATCGTAAAATTCCCAAGTATCGATATCATCGTAAAAATGAATAAGCTTATAGCGATCGGTTTTAATTCCGTATTGGCGTTTTACCATATGAAATGCCGGGAAATCGTAGTAATGATAATAAATAGCATCTCTACCAATTTCCGCTTCTTCACCGTAAAGCACTTTTTTAAATGAAATTCCTTGCATATCTTTCGGAATTTCTATTCCTGCCATATCTAAGAAAGTAGGAGCGAAATCTAAATTTTGTGTCATTTCAGAAATCACTGAACCGGCTTCAATCTCTTTAGGGTATTGCATTAACAGTGGCATTCTAAACGAAGTTTCGTACATATAGCGTTTGTCGAACCAACCGTTTTCGCCTAAATAGAATCCTTGATCGGAAGTATAAACCACTAAGGTATTTTCATCTAAACCTTGCACTTCTAAGTAGTCTAAAATGCGCCCAACGCTTTCATCTACTGAAGCAATTGTTGCCATATATTCTCTTAAGTAGCGTTGACCTTTCCATTTAGCTAAATCTTTACCGTGTAAGTCTTTTTCCCAAAAAGCATCGTTTTTAGGTCGGTACGCTGCATTCCATTGTTCTTTTTGCTCGGCGGTCATTCGCTCAAAATCATCTTTCCAAGGATTGGCTGCTAATGAGTCGGTACCTTTATGTTTGCTTAGTTTTAGGTCGTGACCTTCATACATATCTTCATAAATGGTTTGCAATTGCTCTTCTGCCGCTTGCTGATTTTCAAAATCTGGGAAATACGTATCCGGCAAAGGAAATTCAACTGAATCGTACAAAGTTGTATGACGTAAAGCGGGCATCCAGTTACGGTGTGGCGCTTTGTGATGAACCATTAAAAAAAAAGGTTGTTCTTTATTTCGTTGCTTCATCCAATCGATAGAATAATTGGTGATTAGATCTTGCGCATAACCGGTAACTCGTGTAGTATCTTCTGCAGTAATAAAATCTGGATTATAGTATTTTCCCTGATCGTCTAAAATTTTCCAATAATCGAATCCTGTAGGCTCGTCAGACAAATGCCATTTACCAATAACCGCGGTTTGATAACCATTTTGCTGAAGAATTTTCGGCAAAGTTTGCTGCGTGTTATCGAAGCGTTCACCATTCATTCTAAAACCGTTTTGGTGACTGTGTTTCCCGGTAAGAATTACCGCTCGACTTGGCCCACAAAGTGAATTGGTATTGTAATTTTGGTTGAAAATAGCTCCGTTTTTAGCCAAACGATCGATATTGGGAGTAGGAGCAAGTTTACCTATTTCGCTTCCGTAAGCACTAATCGCTTTTACCGCATGATCATCGGCCATAATAAACACAATGTTCGGCTTTTGATTTGCTTCAGCCTTTTCAGCTTTTTTTTCTTCGGAAGCATTGTCTTTACAACCGATTAAAACTGTTAAACAAAGAAATGCGAATATGTTGAAGCTAAATTTCATTTCTTATTATTTTGAATAGGTAAAACCAAGTTTATTTAAACCTTGCTGAACTTCCGGAGCTTGCATAAACAAGTCCCAAATTAATCCGGTTCTATAATTCTCGATCATCACGATCATCGGACCTTGATCGATCGCTAAATATCTTTTGGCTGCCCATTCACCATTATCTAAGCTAAAAGCATCATAAAAACCAGCCGGACCCCAAGTAAGTTCATTTAAATCGGTATAAAAATGACGAATAGCGCGCATCGACTCTTCCGGCGTATATGGTAATGAACTCACAGCTGCGGTTGGAGAGACTACCCCGCGATCATCGTCCGGGCAATGTGCTGCATAACCAATACTACCATCTTCATTTTTAGTATAACTAGCGGTTAATCCCCAAGAATCTTTACCATAAGTTTTTGAGTTTTTCGGGTTTTCTTGGCAGTATTCGTAATTAATCTTTGAGTGATTTACATTTAAATCCCAATAATTGGCGTATTTGTCTTCTAAACCTTTTGGATTTAAGCCTAAATACGAATAATGTGCCCAGAATAAAGGTCCGCCTTTATCGCCAACGGTATTATGTTTCAGAATTAAAGGAATTCCATAGGCTTCTTTCTCTGTAGCGATGTTTCCGCCACGTGCCCAACCTTCGTGGTAAACTTCTGGTTTGATGCTGTGATTTGGCGATGAAGCTGCCATAACGTAAGTAATTAAGCACTCGTTGTAACCTTCAATTTTAAAATTCTTTTCGAACTCATAATCTGGTGACCAATGCCAAAAGATCCCGTTTTTGTTATTGGTGTACCAATTCCATTCGATATCGTTCCAAAGTTTATTAAATTTTTCAGCTACGGCTTTTTCTTTTTCATTTCCGTTTTTAAGGTATTCTCTCACCACGATAAAACCTTGTGCTAAAAAAGATGTTTCAACAATATCACCACCATTATCTTTATTATCTGAACCAAAGTTTTGCGTGTTAGCAGTTTCTCCGTTGATCCAATGCGGCCAAGCTCCATGATAACGAGGTGTGTTCTCTAAGAAATTGGCAATTTTATCTAAACGATTTACAGCTTCTTCACGATCGATAAAATTTCTCTCCATCCCAACAACGATTCCCATTAATCCGAAACCAGAACCTCCTGTGGTAACGATACTTGCATCGTTTCTTGGGTAATTTCCGTCAGGGTGAAAACGCTCTCTACCTAAACCTGAATTAGGCTCAGCATAATCCCAAAAATATTTTAAGGTTTGCTGCTGGACTAGATCTAAAAGTTGGTCATCGCTTAATTGCGTAGAATCTTTCTCTGTTTTATTAATCTCTTCTGAATTCTGTTCGTTAGTTTTTGTATGCTCTTTACAAGCGAAAAAGAACATTAAAGTAAAAACAGCGATTATATTTAAAGTAAATTTTTTCATTTTAAGTTTATTGTTTTTGGCTGAGTAACCACTCGTAAAATTTGGGATTGTTGTAGGTCTCTGTCCAACTGTTATGATTGGCAAAAGGATAAACAGTGTATTTTACATGTTGATTTCCGGCTTTGTGTAAGGCCATCACCATTTTATTGCTGTTTTCTGGCAAAACAACATCGTCTAAAGCTCCGTGGAAAATCCAGATCGGCATGTTTTTTAGGTGTTGCGCATTTCTATAAATAGGTCTGTAAATAGCTCCGCAAACCGGTGCCATCGCCGCAAAAAGTTCTGGATATTCACCGCCAACAGCCCAAGTACCATAACCACCCATACTTAAACCGGTAAGGTAAACTCTAGACGCATCGATATTATATTTTTTGATGATCGATTTAATTAATCCTGCTACTTGATGAGGCTGCCAATAAGTTTCTGCTGGACATTGCGGAGCAAGAATAAGCGCATCGATCTCATTCCCTTTTTGCATATAATCAAAAGGGCCGTGAACTTTTACTTTATCTAGATCTGTACCTCTTTCACCGGCTCCGTGCAGAAAAACTATTAACGGATAGTCTTTTTTTGAAGTCTTATAATCTTCCGGAGTGTAAAGCAGATAATCTAATTCGGTTTCAATCTCTACCTTCTCCTTAAATTGTTTTTTTTCAATTTGTGAAAATGAAGCATTAGAATAGAAAGAAAAAAGAAATAGTAAAAGGGTTATTTTTTTCATTTTAAAGTTTTAATAGTTGAAACCTAGACTGTCAAGTCCGTTTTGTATTTCGGGAGCTTGCATAAATAGATCCCAGATGAATCCGGTTCTATAATTTTCGATCATCACGATCATTGGTCCTTGATCGATCGCTAAATAGCGTTTTGCCGCCCAATCGTTTCCGATTAAACTTACCGCATCATAAAAACCAGCCGGACCCCAACTAAGGCTATTATGGTTTTCATATAAATTATGCATAAATGCAAAAGATTCGTTTGGAGTATATGGGATGGAACTCACTGCTGCGGTTGGAGAAATGATACCGCGATCGTTGGTTGGCGAATGTGCGGTGTAACCAATAGTACCGTCTTCATTTCTTGTATAACTTGCGGTTAAGCCCCAAAAATCTTCGCCGTAACCTGCAAAATTTGAAGGATTATCTACACAATAATTATAGTTGATTAGTGAATGATTTTGGTTGAGTTGCCAATAGTTAGCATATTGATCTGATAGGTTTCTAGGATCTAAACCTAGATATGAATAGTGCGCCCAAAATAATGGTCCGCCATATTGTTGATGACTATTATGGCTTAATATAAGCGGTAAACCATAAGTTGAATTGCTCGCCGTAATATTACCACTACGTGCCCAACCATCATGATAGATTTGTGGGTCGATTGCGTGATCTGGAGAAGAAGCTGCTAAAATATAGGTGATCAAACATTCATTATAACCTTCAAGAGCTAAGTTGATCTGAAAATTGTAATTTGGTGACCAATGCCAATACAATACATTTTGGTTATTAGTATACCAATCCCATTGAACGTCTCTCCAAAGTGTGTCGAATTTTTGAGCAATAGCTTGTTCTTCTTCACTACCATTTTTTAGATATTCTCTAACAACGATCATCCCTTGAACTAAAAATGAAGTTTCTACTAGATCGCCACCATCATCCATTTGGCTAAAGGGTTGTACTTGCCCGGTGTTACCATCTATCCAGTGAGACCAAGCACCTTTAAAACGGTTAGAGTTTTCGAGAAAGTTTGCAATCGTACTAAATTGCTGTACCGCTTCACTTCTTGAAATATAACCTCGTTCTACACCTACAATCAATGCCATTAAACCAAAGCCGGTACCTCCTGTAGTAACCGTAGATGAGTTACTCTCGTTAGGATGATATCTTTCTCTAGCCATTTGAGAATTAGGCTCTGCAAAATCTGTAAAATACTTTAGGGTTTGTTCTTGTACTAAATCTAATAATTCTTCATCACTAACAGGGTCGATTACCGGTTCTTCTTCACCTGTATAAGGATCTTCATAAGAATACCCATCATCTTTTGAACAAGATGTAAGAAATAAAAGTGAAACAAAAAATATGATGAAAGACGATCTATACATAAATATGGCTAATAGAAGATTTGTGAAAAATTGATGATACGATGAAGGTTAAATGAGATCCCGAAACATATAAATATTAGTAATAAGTTTCGGGATCTATAGCTAATTCAAATAATAGGGTTTAATTTTACTCTTCGGTATATTGCATTACTTCATTTACCTCCTCTTCAGTAAGCGCTTTATTGAAAAATCTCAAATCATCGATAAAGCTAATATCTGAGAGGTGCCCCCATTCAGTAAACCTTGGTTCACCAGACATAATAGAGATAAAGTCTACACCTTCCCAGCTAATTGGAGCAGATAATGTTCCTGTGTTTACAGGAGATCCATTAAAATAAATAACGGTTTCTGTTTCTGATATTGTAAAGGCGATATGAACCCATTCATTCAAAGAGGTATCTATTGAACCTCCATCGTTCCAACTCTCACCCGAACCGTTACCTACATTGAGCTTGAATGTGCCTGTACCTTCTCTAAATAATCTAAAACCACTTGTTCGTAAGTTTTGAGGTCCATCAGGAGTTTCTGGGTTTTGTAACGGACTAGCAGTTAAAACTCCAGCACGTTCTTGATTAGCGTCTATTTTGTACCAAAAAGATGCACTAAAAGTTTGTGACGCTAATTGATCTATAGGAGTAGTAAGGTAAGAATTTGTATTCCCTGCATAAGAATTTGAGCCAATTTGTGCTTCTCCTGCATACCCCGGTTGCCCAACTACAGCTATTTCTGCGTTATTTATAAATTCAGTATAATTACCGTTAAAATTCATATAGAATGCTTCTCCGTCGAATTGCGGAAGATAATCTACAGTAGCCTTGCTAAAATTAATAGTTTCTGTTGTGACATTTCCTACAACATCTGTTACAGTTACTGTGAAGGTATAATCACCATCGGTAAGTTCAAAAGGAATTTCTTTAATAACAATTCTATAGTCTGTAAAATCACTATAATTCTCGATTTCTTGACCATTTAATTCTACAACAGCATTAGTAATTCTGATATCATCGACAGCTTCAAAAGCTAAATCAATCATTAAAGTTTCTGTAGTTGTTTGAAAATCCATGCCATTACTTGGAGAAGTAATTTGTAATTCTGGTGCAGATTGGTCTTCTCCCGGATCTACTCTAGAAATATCATCGATCTCTTCTTGTTGGCAAGCAGTTGCGAATATCGCAACTACTGCTAACCAACTAATTTTTCTTGCTATATTTTTATTGAACATAATTTGTTTTATTAATCGTTAGAAATTGGTAAAGCATCAACCTGCTCTTGAGGATAAGGTAAATATTCTAAGTCTTGGCTAAAGGTTCTTCCGTCATAACTTAATTCGCTATAATTATCTAAACGAATCATATCGTAATAACGAATACCCCATTCCATAGCGAATTCGGCATATTTTTCATCCATTACATCTTCTGCAGTTACACCGCTAAGACTTGGCATATTAGCTCTAGAACGTACTTCGTTCACCGCTTCTAAAGCACTTCCTGCACTTCCTGAGGCTCCTCTAGTTAAAGATTCTGCATACATTAATAATACTTCTGCATATCTAATAACAATATAGTTTTTACCTGCTCCGTAGTTATTTTGCTCTTCCGGTACTTGTACAGAAGGAAGGTAATGCTTACCACTTGAGAATAAGGCTCTTTCGAAATCGTTAATTACGTCACCGCTTTGTGTTGTATTGTTCACAAAATCTGGAAGATCTGTATAACCATCATTATTTAATTCTGTAATACCTCTATCGGTAAATAATACAGAAGTTTCTAATCTTGTCGTTTCATCACGATCTAACATAAACTTGATGTACTTCATACTTGGCTCAAAGAATCCCCATCCAGATGATGCATTTATTCTTGCCGGAGACCAGTTAACAGGACCAAATGGAGCATATAAATGATAGAATGTACCACCAACTTCAGAACCTAATTCGTCAAACTGAATTTCTAATAAAGATTCATCACTAAGCTCTCCCGGAGTTTTGAATAACTGATAGAAATCTTGATATAGTGAAAATTTACCACTGTTAATAATCTCGCCGGTAGCATTTGCAACTTCCTGATAATTCTCTAATTCTAAATTTGCCAGGGCTTTAAGCGCATAAGCAGTATAGCTAGTTACACCACCAGGAAAATCTGTGCGTTCGTTTGGTCTTAGATTAGGAAGGTGAGGTATTGCTTCATCCATTTGGTTAGAAATAAATTGCATTACTTCTTCTTTAGATGAAACTCCATTTGCTTCAATCTCTTCAAACGGGTTGTTGGTTTGATAGATAAAAACATCTTCCCAAGTTCTTGCTAGGTTTAAGTGTAACCAAGCTCTTAATACTTTAACTTCAGCAATGTATTGTTGTGCGCGAACATCATCATCACCTTCAGTAAATTCTCTATAACGCTCTAATTGTAAAATTGCCGTATTTAAAGTAATAATGTCTGAGTAATGTAAATTCCAAAGAGAATTATACATCCAATAGCTGTTATTATAGATGTAATTATCGGTATCTGCATAAGGCTGTTGGTCTCCCAAACCTCCAGAATTCACATCATCACCTCTTACACTTAAAAGTATTGGTTCTTCCCATCCTCTTGTAGAGAATGCATTGTATGCTCCCACCAAAGCTTGGCTCATTTCAGAAGCATCTGTATAATCTAAGTCTCCTGTGTTTAACTGTCCTGTTCTTGTATCAAATTCATCACTACAAGAAAAAATACTAATAGACAGTCCAAGTAAAACTAGTAGTTTGTATGTTTTTTTCATAACGCGTTTTATTATATTTTAACATTTAATCCTACAGTATAAACTGCCGGAATCGGATAGGTTTGACGATCTACCCCATCGGTAATTTCTGGAGTAAAACCATTGTACTTGAAGAAAGTTAATGGTCTTTCTGCAGTAAAGTTCAATCTAATTTCTGGTAGTTTAGTTGAATTAATTGTATAACCTACTTGAAAATTCTGAATTCTAAAGAAGTCTCCGTCTTCGATCCAAAAATCACTTAATTGTTGGTTCCAAGACTTTCTTAAACCTGCAGATGATGGGTAACTGTTACTGGTACCTTCACCATGCCATCTGTTAATTGCTAAGTCTGCATCCATATTGGTGTCGTTGGTAAAAATGATTTCACCTCTTTTTCTGTTTAAGATCTTGTTACCTCCTTGACCGTAGATACTTAAAGATAGATCCCAATTCTTATAATTTACATTTAAATTACCACCGTAAGTGAATTTTGGTAAGAAAGAACCTAAGAACACTCTATCTTCATCATTAATCACACCATCATTATTTTGATCTTTAAAGATTAGATCTCCCGGTTGTAATTGAGCTTCCGGATTATTTTCTAAAAATGGACTAGCACCTACTTGAGCGTCGTTTTGAAAAACTCCAACTACTTCTAAACCATAAAATGATTGTAAAGCTTCGCCAACTACAGTTCTTTGTCTAAATTCTGCTGAACCACTATTAATGTATCCTTGTTCGTTGTCTATGTAAGTCACTTCGTTTTTAATGGTTGTGAAATTCCCTCCAATTGAGTAGCTAAAATCTTCGTTAATATTATCAGTCCAATTTGCAGATAATTCTAAACCTTGGTTACGAATAGTACCCGCGTTTTGCTCAAGAACTCTATTAATAACAGGGATAGTAATTGGTAGGATTGCATTTTCTGTATCTCTAATAAAATAATCTGCATTTACAGATAATTTGTTATTCAAAAATTCTGAATCTAAACCGAAGTTAAATTCTTCTACTAATTCCCATTCGTTATCTGTAAATACACTAGATGAAGTATAACCCACAAATGGATTTTGACCAAATATTGCATATACATTATTAATTGTATTTGAACCTGAACTTGATGCTACATTATCATTACCTAATTGGCCCCAGCTTGCTCTCAATTTAAGGAAATTGATGGCGTTACTATCGTTTAAGAAATCTTCTTTAGAAATTACCCAACCTGTACCTACTGAAGGGAATAGCCCCCAAGGATCCTTAGTAAATTTAGAAGACCCGTCATATCTTAGCGTTCCATACAATAAATATTTACTTGCATAATTATATTGTGCTCTTCCAAAGAAAGATAGTCCATAAATTCTTGCAGCATTTTCACCAACGTTTCCACTAAATGAAGTCGGGTCAGCAAAATCTAAATATTGGCTCGTTTCTAAACTAATTCCTTTAATATCTCTACCGGTTGCATTAAAAGTATTTGCAGCTTCATCTCTAAATGAGTGACCCGCTAACAATGTTAAGTTATGATCTCCAAAAGAATCTTCATAAGTTAATGTATTATCCCAGTATTGGTTAGAATAATTATTTTGTTCTCTTCTAATACTTGAGAAACCTTCAGCATTATTCCCTAAGTTAAAAGGTAAGTTAATATAATGACCTTCAATAGTTGAATAATCGTGACTATATGAAGTTTTAAAAGTCAATTTATCTTTAATCAACTCAGTTTCAGCATAGATATTCGCTAATATTTTTCTGATTTTAAGATGATTTTTATTGTAAACCATATCTGGGAAAGGGTTTTGTGTGCCTCTGTATCCTAAATTTTGTGCATTAGAAAAATTATAGGGTGTTGCCTCCGTATTTAGATCATCATAAACAGGCATAACCGGTACTGCAAAATAAGCTTTAAACCAAGCAGAGTTTTCCGGAGCATATTGTGTAGCATTACTAAAAATAAAACTACTACCAACTTTTACACGATCGGTAACATCAAGATCTAACTTAGAACGTAAATTTAAACGTTCATACTCATTCTTCATATCTAAAATACCTTCTTGGTCAAAATAATTAACACCAACCGAATAAGTAGATTTTTCACCACCACCGGTTACACTTAATCCGTGACTTGTGATGATCCCTTCTCTTAAAATTTCGTTATACCAATCGGTATTTACTGCCGGCACATTTGGGTTTAAATCACTACGACCATAACGTTGCATTGCATTTAAAATGAATTGAACATCTGCTTCAGAACCAGACTCGTAAGCCATTGTAGCAAATTGCTCAGAATTGGCCATTTTTAAAACGTTTTGTGCTACTTGAATACCAGTATATGTATCGTACTCAATTACCGGTTTTTTGTTTTTTGTACCCGATTTGGTTTCTATAATAACCACACCGTTCGCAGCACGAACACCATAAATAGCAGCAGAAGAAGCATCTTTTAAAACGTTGATCGACATAATGTCTTTAGAGTCTAAAAAGTCGATATTGTTATAAAAGGCACCATCGACCACATACAATACATTAGAAGCACTTGAGTTAAAAGATCCTAAACCACGAATTCTTACGTTTGGAGAAGCCCCCGGAGCACCACTTGAAACAATTTGGACACCAGGCACTTTACCTTGTACCGATTGCATTACGTTAGAGTTAGGGGTTTTTTGAATTTCTTCTGAATCGATTGTCGCAATAGAGCCCGTTAAATCGTCTCTGTTCTGTTCTCCATAACCAATTAAAACGATTTCGTTTAAAGATTCGGCATCTGCAGTTAGTGTAACCGTGATAGTTTCTTGATCACCAACTGTCACTTCTTGTGTTTGAAAACCAACATAACTAATGGTAAGAATGTCTTCTGGACTTGCTTCTAGTTGAAAGTTTCCGTCAAAATCTGTTGTGGTACCAATAGATTCTCCTTTAATAACCACGTTTGCTCCCGGTAAAGGTAAACCATCGTCTGCAGAGGTTACCGTTCCGGTAATTGTTTTTTCTTGAGCAAATAGCTGAAATCCCGTAAAAAGAAACAGCAGTGCGAGTAAATTTGTTTTCATGTTGTGTAAATAGCTTTAAATGAATTAAGATTTAATATCTCTCAATTTTCAGCGATTAGATTAGTAATGTGTTAACAAAACCACTGATTATTTGTCAAATTTATAACTAACAAGCTTTCGTTTGAAAATTTAGGATATAACTAACCACATCAAAAAGTTAAAAATTTATAAATCATTGAAAAACAATACTATAAATTTAATATTGTTGTGTTTTTTAACTTGATAAAATATAAAGTGATGTGGAAATGATGAGTATTAAAATAGTTAAATACAACGTTTTCGTAGCTTGATTTTTAATCAAACGATAACAAAAACTTAACTAAGTTTTCCTTTTTGTCAAGATCTAATTTTTTTCGTAATCGATAACGATGTAATTCTACACTTCGATAAGTGATGCCAATTAAGGGTGCAATTTCTTTAGAACTTAAATTCATTTTTAGATAAGCGCAGAGTTTAAGATCTTTTGGAGTAAGCTCTGGATATTCTTGTTGAAGATTCTTAAAAAAGTCGTCGTGTACTTCATTAAAATTTCTTTCGAATAGTTTCCAGTCATCTTCAGAATGCGATTGTTTTTCTTTGAATTTATTTAATCGATCGTAAAGCTTGCTATGTTCTTTTTTGATTTCTTCTTTATTGATTTCTTTTTCAAGCTGGCTTAAGATCTCTTCTTTTTTTGCCATACTCGCCGCATAAGTTGCTAATTCTCGTCGCTTGGAATCTAATTGGTCTTTAAGTTGTTTTTTCTCTAGATCTGCCAAGCGTTTATTATTTTCAATTTTTTCTTGCTGTAGTTGCAGTCTGTTTTGATAAGCGATCTCTTTTTCAAATCGACGTTGCTTAATTTTATAACGCCTTTTATTGAAAAAGTGAATGAGGTAAAATACCAGCAAAACGAATAGTACATAACCTAAGATCGCTTCATTGCTAAAGTACCAAGGCGCCAAAACAATAAAATCGTACACCAATGTTTTACTTTCTTGATTACCCGAAACATTTTTTACAAGCAGGCGATAATTACCTCTGGGTAAATTTTCAAAAGATATGGTGTTCTCGTTTGTAAAATACCAATTGTTATCGTAACCTTTGAGTTTATATTGAAATTGATGTTGTAAGTAATTAGCGGGTTTTAAGTTGGTAAGATTAATTTCAATCGAATTTTTCTTATACGGAATTTCATATAAAGAATCTATTTTTTTGGTTTCTCCGTTAATCATTAAACTCGCAATGATCGGTGCTTTATTTTCTTGAACTTCAATTTCAGAATTCATATCGACCACCAAATAACCATCGTCTAAGAATAAATAAATAGCATCGTTGATAGCTTTCGCAAAATCAAAATCTTGAACTAACTTATTCTCGGTCGTTGCTGAAGAAAGCTTTAAAACTTCATTAGTCGATAGGTTTAGAATATTTACATTTCCTGCATTTTTTGTGACAATATATTTATCCTGAAAAGCCATTACGTGATCTAAAGGCATTAATTTTTCAGTAAGAATTTTGTCTTCAAGAATGGTATCGTTAATGATATCGTATTTGAATATCTCATCATTTCCGGCTAAGAAAATTTCATCATTTACTTCAAAAATATGTTTAAACTGTTCTTCAGGATAAAATTTAAGTTGCTTTAAAGTGTTGTTTTTTTCCTGTTGAAGTTGATAAACACCATTATGCGGAGAGACGATCCAGAAATTCTCTTTCTTATCGATAGCTAATTCATTCACGCGATGGTAGATATTTTCTAAATGTTGTGTTTGCCAGCCATCCTTATTTCTTATAAACTTGGTTAAACCGGAATAGTTACCCTGTATAAATTCATTAGGGTTATTAGTTTTTACCATTCTAGTCCCACCGCTAATACTTGTTAATTGCTCAAGACGACTGTTTTTAATACTAAAGGTTTCATTATTATGCCCGCAAATAATTTCATTTCCTATTTGAGTTAAATTCCATACTTGTCCGTTTGAGTCTTCAATAAAACTTAGTGTTCCATTTTCTTTCTTAAAAACACCGTGATTACTACCTAAGTATTCAATCTCCGGATCGTTTTTGTCTTTTTCAACAGCATATAAAGTTCCTAATTTTCCGCTTTTATCGTTAAATGAATAGAGTGGAGAGCTCAAATAAATACAAGCAATACCATTATCTAAACCTAACCACAAATTACCCGATGTATCTTCATATTGACTTAAAACAGTATTGTTTAACAAGCCATTATTCGTGTTAATGGTATATAATAACTCTTTTTGTTGATCTAAAATGAGTAAACCATTATTGATCGTACCTATACAAAGTTTTTGATCTATAACACTCAGGTTGTTAATTTCTATTCCGTTAATAGTAGCTGCATCTTTTGAGAGCCAAGGGCTAAGCCTATTATTTTTATATAAGAAAATCCCATTTAGTTGCGTGCCTAAAAGAAAACCATCACCAAAAGGCGCCATCGATTGTATTGTGAAAGCTTTTAGCGGTTCACTCCAAGTTTCAAAAACAAATTTATCTTCAACTAATTTAAAGATGCCTCCGTTTTTACTCGTCAAATAAATGGTCTCGTTAAAATTATAAGTAAAAATAGCTGAGACCTCCGGAAAAGCGATTTTAGAGATATCTTTGGTTTTTAAATCGAATAAATATATTCCTTTAAAAGATTGAAAAACAATTTGATTATCGAAGCTGTAAATTTTCCAGATCGCATCATTTTTGAAAAATTCAACGTCTAGTTTTTCACTCAAACTCGTATATTCAAGTTCATTCTTGTTGTTATAGATCCAATATCCAAATTCTTGATAAGCACCGGTAAAAAGCGTATCGTTAATTACTTCAGAAGATCTAATTACCAAATTTTTAGGTAAGGAATACTTTCTCCAATCATTACCATTAAATTCTAATAACTTATAATTATTAGCAGCGAAAAGTATTCCTTGTTCATTTTGAGTAATATCCCAATTAGCATTTTCACCTAAATAGTCTTTCTTAGAGTAATTTTTAAAAAAAGGAGTTGTTTGCTGAGCTTGAGCTGCAAAACAAAATCCTATTAAAAAATAAAAAAATAACCTCATTGCTTTTGGGGTAGATAATACGTTTCAAATATAAAATAAACTTAAATAACGAGCTTATTAATCAAAAGTCCTTCTTATCTCGGTAATTTAGGGATTAAAACTAAACGCTGTGAAACCTAAACATATTTTCTTTGATGTAAATGAAACCTTGCTAGACCTAAACCCACTAAAAATTTCTGTGGAAAATTATTTGAATAATGAATCCAATTTAGCTGAATTATGGTTTTCTAAAATGCTCCACTATTCGTTGGTGCTGAATGAAACGCAACAATTTCAAACCTTCGATAAAATTGGTTTGGCAGTATTAAAAATGATCTGTGACGCTCATAAAATCTCATTTTCTAAAGCTGAAGCAAAAGAAACTTTATCAACGATCAAAAAACTTCCGGCGCATCAAAACGTAAAACCGGGATTATTAAAGCTGAAGGAAAATGGTTTTCAATTAAAAGCCATAAGCAACGGCTCGCAAGAAGTTTTAGAAACTCAATTAGCCTATGCTGAGTTAACTTCTCTTTTCGATGAAATTATTAGCGTTGAAAAATTTCAGACCTACAAACCAAATCAAAAAGTATATCGGCAAATTCAACCAAAATCTATTGAAGCTGAAGAATGTTTGCTGGTAGCTGCTCACGCTTGGGATCTTATGGGGGCAAATTCTTGTGGTTGGCAAACTGCATTTGTAAAACGAGAAGGTAAAAGCTGGTTTCCGTTAGCAGAAAAACCAACTTACAACATTAAAACTATCGAAGAATTAGCCGATTTACTTTAAATACTTCGGAAATTCATTCAGCTCTAAATCCCAAATAATAGGCAATCCAAAATAGATCAATAACACAATTAGAATAATTGAAAGGATATTCATCCAAACACCGGTTTTCAGCATATTGGGTATCGTTAAATACCCCGAACCGAAAACTATCGCATTCGGCGGTGTCGCCACCGGAAGCATAAACGCACAAGAAGCGGCCAATGCAACGCCGATCATTAACGGATAAGGATGCACGTTTAAAACCAATGCGGTTGGTACAATAACTGGTAACAACATCGAAGTTGTAGCAGTGTTTGAAGTGATTTCGGTTAAAAAGTTTACGGATGCTACAATTAGAATCAACATCAAGAATAACGAAATCTGTTCGAAAGACGTCATTTTTTGACCGATCCATTCTGCTAAACCGGTAGTTGCAAAACCTTCTGCTAAAGCCAAACCACCACCAAATAACAGCAAAACTCCCCACGGTAATTTTACCGCTTGTTCCCAAGTTAATAAGCTTTTCTGCGCTTTATTTTTTGTAGGTAATAAGAAAATAAGTAATGCGGCGGCAATAGCAATAATAGTATCATCGATTCCCGGTAAAATAGGTGCTAATAAGTAGCTTCTCGTCATCCAACAAATTGCGGTCAAACAAAATACCACCAAAACAGTTTTTTCTTCAAAACCTAGCGGACCTAATTCTTTCTGCAAGCGTTTAATTTCTTCTTTCCCTCCGGGGAATTGATTCTGCTGAAAGCTAAACGCAAACGAGGTTAAATACTTCCAGGCGATAAACATTAATAAAACCGCTAACGGAACTCCTAACAACATCCATTGAAAAAATGAAATTTCAACTTGATAAGTTTTTTCTAAAATACTCGCCAAAACAATATTTGGCGGCGTTCCGATGAGGGTTGCCATTCCGCCGATCGATGCCGAATAGCCAATACCTAACATCAAAGCTTTGGCAAAACTCTCACTTTCTTTTTCATCGGTTTTTGTTTCTTTAAGCTGAGAAATAATTGCCATACCGATCGGTAACATCATTACAGCAGTTGCAGTATTCGAGATCCACATCGAGAGAAAACCTGTAGCAACCATAAAACCGAGAATAATTTTTTTCATTCCCGTACCGATCACACTTATAATATAAAGTGCGATGCGTTTGTGTAAATTCCATCGTTCTATAGAGATCGCAAGAATAAATCCACCTAAATACAAAAACACATATTTATGACCATAAGCTTGTGTGGTCGTGCTAATATCGATCGCACCGGTTAACGGAAAAAGTATAATGGGCAGTAAGGATGTAACTGCGATCGGCGCCACTTCTAGCGTCCACCAAACGGCAACCCAAAGTGTGATCGCTAATACAGAAATTGCTTTATCTGAAAGTCCTTCCGGTTGAAAAAATAATTGGGTAAGTAAAAATAATAACGGACCGGCAACCAATCCTATCTTTTTATAAATTGAATTTCCCATTACGTGTTTAATTCAAATTTCGTTTTTTAATAAAAAACTTTTTCAGCAATGTTGAAGCTTCTTCTTCTAGTAAACCTTCGGTGATTTTTGTTTTTGGGTGTAATTTTCCACCCATTATGCGATAGCCACGATGTTCATCTTTTGCCGCAAAAACTACGCGAGAGATCTGGCTCCAATACAAAGCACCGGCACACATTTGGCAAGGTTCTAAAGTCACGTAAAGGGTACAATTGGTTAAATACTTTCCGCCTAAAAAATTAGCAGCAGCAGTGATGGCTTGCATTTCTGCGTGAGCAGTCACGTCGTTAAGCATTTCTGTAAGATTATGCCCACGAGCGATCACCGTATTGTTACTCACAATAATGGCTCCTACGGGAATTTCATTACGCTCGTAAGCCTCTTGCGCTTCGATAAGCGCTTTTTTCATAAAATAAGTATCGTCAAAAGGAGTTAACATAAGCCAAAAATACAATTTCAAACTTTACCTTTGTCGTATGGTATCAAGATTATTGCAAAACATCAATTCTCCCGAAGATTTAAGAAAGCTCGACAAACAAGACTTGTTGCAAGTGGCTAAAGAATTACGGGGATTTATTATCGATATTGTGGCTACCAAAGAAGGACATTTGGGAGCGAGTTTGGGCGTGGTTGAATTAACCATTGCTTTGCACTATTATTTTAAAACCCCGAAAGATCTGTTAGTTTGGGATGTTGGTCATCAAGCTTACGGACATAAAATTTTAACCGGTCGCCGAAATATTTTTGAAACCAACAGAAAACTGAATGGTTTAAGCGGTTTCCCTAAACGTAGTGAAAGTATTTTTGATACGTTTGGAGTTGGCCATAGTTCAACCTCAATATCTGCGGCATTAGGGATGGCAATTGCCTCGAAGTTAAATGGAAATTCAGAAAAAAATCATATTGCAGTGATCGGTGATGCTTCGATCGCTAGCGGAATGGCTTTTGAAGGTCTTAATCACGCCGGGGTTACCAAAGCTAATTTATGGGTGATTTTAAATGATAATGCGATTGGTATCGACCCAAGTGTGGGCGCTTTAAAAGAATATTTATCGAAATCGAGGATTGGCGTAAAACCCAAACAAGATAATATGATCGAAGCTTTAAATTTTCATTATTCAGGACCTATAGACGGGCACGATTTTGATGCTATTTTTAAAGCTTTTGAAAAGTTAGAAAAGGTGAAAGGACCTAAATTTCTTCATCTTATTACTAAAAAAGGAAAGGGTTTACAGCAAGCGGAAGAAAACCAAGTGACGTATCACGCTCCGGGGAAATTCGATAAAACCACAGGAGAATTACTACCGAAGAGTAATGAAAATTTACCCCCTAAATTTCAAGATGTTTTCGGGCTCACGCTCGTTGAATTAGCAAAAACCAATGAGCAAATTATCGGGATTACTCCGGCAATGCCTACGGGAAGTTCTTTAAAATATATGATGAATGAGTTTCCTGATCGTGCTTTTGATGTTGGGATTGCAGAGCAACACGCGGTAACGCTTGCTGCAGGAATGGCCACGCAAGGAAAAATTGTTTTTTGTACGATTTATTCAACATTTTTACAACGCGCTTACGATCAATTAATTCACGATGTGGCTTTGCAAAATTTACCGGTAATATTTTGTATAGACCGAGCCGGTTTAGTTGGGGAAGATGGCGCTACTCATCACGGGGTTTTTGATATTGCTTATTTACGTTGCATTCCCAATTTAATTATTGCAACACCTTCAAATGAAATTGAACTTAGAAATATTCTTTACACCGCATCTTTAGGTTTAGAAAATCCGATCGCAATTCGTTACCCAAGAGGTCGAGGATCAATAATTGATTGGCAAAAAGATTTTCAGAAAGTTGAAATCGGTAAAGGAAAAAAACTTCGAAGCGGAAGTGAACTTGCGATCATTTCTGTCGGAACGATTAGAACAGAAGTTGAAAAAGCGCTTGAGCAGCTTCAGGAACCGGAAAAAGTAGCGCATTATGACCTAGGATTTGTAAAACCTTTAGATGAAGAAATGCTCGTTGAAATTTTTCAGCAATACAAAACAGTTATCACGGTCGAAGATGCTGTGATTTCCGGCGGAGCAGGAGAAGCGATTTTAGCATTCGCGCATCAATATCAATTCAATTCAAAAATCATTAACCTAGGAATTCTTGATGAATTTATAGAACAAGGAACCACAGCAGAATTGCGAGATCTAGTAGGAATTTCTGCAGAGAAGATTTTAGAGAAAATTGAACAAGTTTTAACCAAGCTTACTTCCCGATAACTTCTGAAAAGTTCTTAGCGCGTTCCCGTCTGTGAGTGAGGCTACTTCAGAGCTTAACTGAATAAGCCATTGGTAAGTCGATTTTTCTTCTACTTCAAAATCTTTGAGAAAGCTGTTTAAAATAAGTTGATCATAATTCGTGTCATCATGCTTCACACTATTTTCAATGGCTCTGGTATAAGTGTCTAGAAGCGTAGCGATAATTTTATAACCGGCAATTTCTTTTTCGATCACTTCTTGGCTTTGATAAATTTTTTCAACACTTAAGCTAATAATATCTTTTATTTGAGCAGTATAATTCGATCGATCTAATAAAGATTCGTGAAAACTCCCTTCAAGAATGGCTTCTTCATTTTCAATAAAAACGCGGGCAGCATCTTGTATAAGCGTGTTGATAGCAAGAGAACGTAAGTAGCTTAACCTACTTTGAGTATTGGTTAATGCGTGGAATTTTTCGGTATTAATGTTATTTTTAACGAGTTTGATAAGATATTCTAGTGCAAAACTTTCGTCGATAAGGCCAAGATTAATACCATCTTCAAAATCGATAATCGTGTAACAGATATCATCGGCAGCTTCAACTAAAAAAGTGAGCGGATGACGTTTAAAGTGAATGTCGCTACTTTTACCAGATTCAATTAAACCTAATTCTTCAGCAACGTCTTTAAAAATGGTCTTTTCGCTTTGAAAGTAGCCGAATTTCTTATCGGCAATTTCTGAGGTGGGTTTGTGTGGTAAAGATTCTTTTGGATATTTGGTAAAAGCACCTAAGGTGGCGTAAGATAATCGGAGCCCGTCTTGATTTCCGTTTTTTGTTTCAGTTAATAATTTAAATCCGTTAGCGTTACCTTCAAAATGGGTAAGATCGTGATACTCTTTTTCACTTAATTGTGATTTAAAACGCTTGCCATTTCCGTTTTTAAAATATTCGCCAATAGCTTTTTCACCGGAGTGACCAAAAGGCGGATTACCAATATCGTGTGCCAATGCTGCTGCTGCAACGATAGCTCCAAAATCGTTAAAATGATAACCATGTGTGGCCGATAGGTGAGGATGTTTTTCAATTACTTTTTTACCAACAATTCTTCCTAAAGATCTTCCAACAACAGAAACCTCTAAACTATGCGTGAGCCTGGTGTGAACAAAATCTGTCTTTGAAAGTGGGATTACCTGCGTTTTGTCTTGTAAACTTCTAAAAGCTGAAGAGAAAATCACACGATCATAATCTACCTCAAAGCCTAGTCGAGTATCATCTTGAGCTGTGCGTAATCGTTTGGTGGTGTCGCCATAACGTTTTAAAGAAAGTAATTGTTCCCAGTTCATCTACATGGTTTTTTTAGAAGGCTAAAAATAATAAACATAGCTTAATTTGCTGAAGTTTAAATGGAACTTTGTTTTGTAAGAATTGCTAAAAAATGATTTCAATTTATTTAGGGGGATTAAACTTAACAGTTTGTTAATTAATTGAATATTATTTATATATTTATGATTAACCATTAAGAACTCTAATAAATTTTTAAAATACCTCTTTTGAAATTAATTCAAATTATTGTCTTTTTTTCATTTGTTTCTGCATTTTCTCAAGGTATAAGCGTCGATAATTCATATACGGCAAATCAACTTGTAGATATGCTTTTGAATGATGCCTGCGTAGAAGTTTCGAATATTTCGATGTCTTCTAACATCTCTGTGGGAAATTTTGATAGTAATAATAGTGATTTTCCGATTGACGGCGGAGTAATACTTCGAAGTGGAGAGGTGGTAGAATCTGCTGGAGTTTATACGGGTCAAAACCTAACCACGCAAGCCAATAATAATACCGATCAAGATCTGCAGAATATAGCAAATAGTTCTGGGCAATCTATACCGGTTACCGATGTTGCATTTTTACAATTCGATTTTGTGCCTATATCTAATAAAGTTAGTTTCGATTTTTTAATGGCATCAAATGAGTATGGTGAATATCAATGCATATCTAATGACGCTATTGGTTTTGTGCTAAAAAATTTAGATACTGGTGAAAGCACTAACATCGGGGTTATACCGCAAACTGTTGTTCCTGTATCTGTTAAAAATATTCGTGATAATATTTATAACGCTTCTTGCGTAGCAGATAATGAAGAATATTTCGATACCTATAACGTAAGTAATCCAGAGAATTCTTCTGTAAATATGAGAGGGTTTACGCAAATAATGACTGCTCAGGCAGATTTACAGCCGGGAGATACTTACCAAATTCGATTTTTAGTTGGAGATTCTAACGATGCGCAATTTGATACCTCAGTTTTCTTAGCGGCAGGAAGTTTTGAAACAAAGTTAGATCTTGGCGAAGATGAAACACTTTGTGGTAACGAAACATTGACGCTTAATACCCAGGTAGATGCCAATGTTTATCAGCACGCTTGGTATAAGGATGGTGAATTAATTGTTGGAGAGACAGGTACTACGTATACAGTTACTACTGGAGGATTTTATGATGTAGTAGTCACAAATAACGATGGAGATTGTAGTGTAAGTGATCAAATAGTCTTAAATCAATTTGAAGTAGGGGAACCCGAAAATTTAGAGTTATGTTACAGTTCTGGAGGGTATGAAATACCATTGCTTCAAATTATGTATAATGAGATTATTATAGGAGGACCTGTTTCAATATATGATGTAGCCTTTTTTTACAGTGAAGAAGAAGCTCAGAATTATGAAAATCCTATTACTGTTGAATTTCTCGAAGACAATGATGGGATTATAGTCTTACCACCAAATGAGAACAGTATACAAACTATTTGGGCTGTTGCGCAAAGTAATGATGGTTCAGAATGTTATGTAATGGTAAGTTTTGATATTATTGAGAACCCACTACCCGACCCACACGAGGGAATAGAAAATTTAGTGGTTTGTGATACGTATGTTCTTCCAGATTTAGAAGAGGGTTATACTTATTCTAATCCAGATGTAGATTTACAACCGGGGATGGTACTAACAGAAGACATTACCGTACAAATTAATTCTCCATTAAACGAATTTGGTTGTGGTAATTATACAGCATATTCTGTAAAATTTATTCAGCAATATATAGAAGAATTGCAGGCTTCTCAAACAGCTTGTGATGCTTTTATAGTACCTGCAATATTATCAGATTATGTTACCTATTATACCGAGATCGATGGTCCTAACGGCAATGGTGAGATCATTGAACCCGGTACAAGTTTTACAGAAGATGTAATTATTTATGCTTATGCCGAAATTGACGGAGTGATCTGTGTAAATGAGCCAATCGAAAAAACTGTTATCCCAAGACCTCAGCTACCGGAATTTACAAATATCGTCACTTGTGAAGATTATTATACCCTACCGGAAATAGTAATAGACACTCCGTATGATTATGCAGGCTATTTTACAGCACCGAACGGTGAAGGAGAAGAATTGCCTGCAGGTACGCAGATAGATAGTTTTCAGCAAATTTATGCATACGCAGTATTAAGCTCAGATAATGGCACGTGTTATGACCAAGATACATTTAATATAAAAGTGATCCCGGAGTTTGATGATGTTGAACAATGCAAGGAGTTTATGCTCGAAGGTTACCCAGAAATGGTAAAATATTACACAGAACCACTTGGCGAAGGAGTAGAGATTGAAACCGATAGTTTGTTAACAGAATCTCAAACTATTTATGTATATGCAGCTACTAACTTACCTAACTGTACAGATTATCTTTCTTTTGATTTAAATATATTCGATGCTCCACCGGTAGATTCTTTGGCTAATGTATCGCTTTTGTGTGACTCAGATTCTTTTATTCTACCAGAATTGAACAACGGAAATTATTTTACTGAGCCTTTGGGAGGTGGAGATCAATTATTTGCCGGCGATGTAATAACAGAGCCACAAACAGTATACATTTATAATGGTGAAGATTTAGATTGTTATAGTGAAATTTCTTTTGAAATTGAAAACGATTACTTGCCTCAATTAGAGAATTTTACGGATCTTTATGAATGTGATTATTATGAATTAGAATCACCAGCTCAAGGTAATTTTTATACAGAAACACTTGGTGGTGGGCAAATGTTAAATAGTGGTGATATTATTACAGAAACCCAACTCATTTATATTTATATAGATGGCGGTCCTAATTCTCCATGTTTTCAAGAAAAAGCTTTTACGGTTAATATTGTAGACGCAGATATTGATGGAGATTTTGAAGATGTTTCTGTTTGCGATGAATATATTTTACCGGAGCTAGAAGAGGGAAACTATTTTACAGAAAGTGGAGGAGAAGGAACTATGTTACCGGCAGGTACCAGTATTACAGAAACTCAAGATATTTATGTGTATTTAGAAAAAGGAGTGCGCGTTTTTTGTATTGGTGAAGATGTTTTTACAGTTACTGTTTCTTCAACACCAGAGCTTCCAAATTATCAAGATATCGAAGCGTGTGGAAGTTATTCATTACCAGATTTACCTAGTTTAGATGCAAGTTTGGGATATTATTGGAGTCCTTATGGTCAAGATGAAATTTCTTCCGATGATTATTTATTTTCTGAACCGGGTAATTATACAATTTATGTATATGCGGCTTCAGAAGAGAATCAAAGTTGTGATGATCAAGAGCAATTTCAAATAACCATTTATCCTTTATTAGATTTTGAAGTTGAAGGCGGTACTTTATGTCTAGATCCTGAAACAGGTGAAGTTCAAGAACCTTTGTTGTTAGAGTCGGGCATAGATCCTTCAGAATTTCAAATTGATTGGTTTTTAAATGGAAACTTGGTATATACCGGAGAAAACTTTCTTGTAGATACTCCCGGAGAGTACACGATAGAAACTACAAAATTAACTCCTGAAAATGGAGCAAATTGCAACTACAATCCAACTAGTGTTGAAGTAAATGCCTCAAGTGTACCAATTGTTGAGGCAAATGTGAGTGAAGACTTTTCAGATATTGCTTCTATAACTGTTATTGTTATTGAAGGTTATGGAGAATATATGTTTCAATTAGATAATGCTCCTTTTCAATGGGATAATGTGTTTAATAATGTCTCTTCAGGTGAGCACTTAATTACAGTAACCGATGTTGGGGGTAATTGTGGTGAAGTAGAATTAATAGTCGATGTTTTAAACTATCCGAAATTCTTTACGCCAAATAACGATGGTGTAAATGACACTTGGAATATTACAGATTTGTCGAATAATCGAGATGCGATGATTTACATTCACGATAGATTTGGTAAACTTTTAGTCAGTTTTCCTCCATCTCGAGGAGAATGGGACGGTGTTTATAACGGAGCAAATATGCCGAGCAATGATTATTGGTTTAAAGTGATCTATACTCGTGACGGAAAACAAAAAGAATTTGTCTCTCACTTTACTTTAAAACGATAAGCTTACTTCTTATAATTTTCGGCAACTTTTTCGACTTCTAAATACCAATCTTCGCCAAATTTTTTAATGAGCGCTTCTTTTACAAATTTGTAAATAGGGATTTGCAGTTCTTTTCCTAAAGAGCAGGCATCATCACAAATTGGCCAACGATGATAATTTACAGCTGCAAATTGAGAATACGATTGTACGCGAACCGGGTAAAGCTCGCAAGAAATAGGTTTTTTCCAATCTATTTTGCCGGCGCGGTAAGCACCTTCAATTCCGCAAAGTGCAGTGCCCTTATCATCAAAAGTAACATAAGCACATTCGGCGCCATTTACGAGCGGAGTTTCATATTCGCCAAAATCATTTTTAATATGTGTGCCTTGTGCTTCAATCGCTTCAATGCCCTCTTTTCTTAAAAAAGGTTTCACTTCAGCATATACTTCTTTTAGCTTTTCAATTTCATCTTCTTCTACGGGAGCGCCGGCTTCACCTTCTACACAACACGCGCCTTTACAAGCAGAAAGATTACACACAAAATCTTTCTCTATAATATCTTCTGAAACTATGGTTTTTCCTATCTGAAACATTTGGCAAAGGTAATATGATTTTTTTGTAAGCAATAAAATTTTAGACGACAATCTTAGCTGAAAATTTTATAAAATATTTTACAAATTATTGCTGGCAAGTGTTTGAAAATAAAATACTTTTGCGCGCATTTTGAAAAACATTAGTTATGGGTTTTGACTTTAAAGAAATTTTTACTGCCGGAATGATTCTATTTGCGGTGATCGATATTATCGGTAGCATCCCAATTATTGTAGATCTACGTAAAAAAGTAGGACATATACAGAGTGAAAAAGCTTCTGTAGTGGCTGCTATTTTAATGATCGTTTTTCTTTTTGTGGGGGAAGAAATTCTTAATCTTATCGGGATCGATGTTAACTCGTTTGCCGTAGCAGGTTCTTTTATTCTGTTCTTTTTAGCGATCGAAATGATTTTAGGTGTTCAGCTTTATAAAGATGATGCGCCAGAAACTGCGGCGATCGTACCTTTGGCATTCCCATTAATTGCAGGAGCGGGAACGATGACTTCTATACTTTCGCTTCGCGCAGAATACCATACGATCAACATTATAATTGCGATTTTAATAAATATCATCATCGTTTATTTAGTATTGAAATCTTCCGGAAAAATTGAACGCGTGTTAGGAAAACAGGGAATTAATGTGATACGTAAAATTTTTGGTGTAGTTTTGTTAGCCATAGCGGTAAAATTATTTGCGGCCAACATTCAAAATTTATTCAATTAAAATGAAGTATTTTATTTACTTTTTAATGCTTTGCGCATTAGGATTATTAATTTACAACGTCACGATTATCGATTTTAACGACCTGATGGCAAAAGATAGTAAAGTAGCTGTTGCTTGCGTTCTTTCTTCTTTATGTGTAATTGTGTTAATGCTTATCTTACTAATTTCCAGAGAAATTAAGAAAAAGGCTGAGGCTTAATCGAGCGCAAGTAATTTCTGAATCATTTTATCGTCTTCACCGATAATTTTTTGAGCGGCATTAGTGCCAAAAAGTTGTTCTGCCATTGTGGCTCTCAAATACTTTTTGAGTAAATAACGGTAATTCTTGGTTCTAAAATCGAAATTGAATTCTTTTAAGTAGTCAATATAATTCTGAAGTGTTTCGTCGGTAACCAATTCCCTTTCGTTAAATTCTTCTTGAGTTATATTGTTGAAGTAATTTCTGTCTTTTTCAAGAATATTGAAGATAAAGCGATCCATCACGCCGCCTTTCAGCATATAATTGAGGCTTTCTTTTTCGTAATCGGTATCTTTTGCTACAAAAACGTCAGGAATAATTCCGCCGCCACCATAGACTACCTTTCCTCCGGGAGTTTCATAACGAAGTGAATCGTTAACACTTATGCTATCTCTGCTTTGAAGTTCGCCATTACTATAGCGGCTTAAATATTCTTCAAAATATTCTTTGTTGTTTCCGTGATCGTAAGGTTTTTGGATAGAGCGACCGGTTGGCGTGTAGTAACGAGCAACAGTTAGTCTAACGGCACTACCATCGCCTAAATTCATCTCGCGTTGTACCAATCCTTTACCATAAGATCTTCTTCCTACGATCGTGCCTACGTCGTTATCTTGTAGCGCTCCGGCAACAATTTCACTAGCGGAAGCTGAGTTTTCATTGATCAACACAAAAACTTTTGAATTTTCGAATCGCCCTTTTTTGGTGGCAAAAGTCTTTTTGATCTCGCCTGATTTATTTTTTGTGAAAACAATTAGTTTTTTATCGCTTAAAAATTCATCGGCAATTTTTACGGCTTGGTCTAAATATCCGCCGCCATTATCTCTTAGATCTAAAGCTAATTCTTTTGCTCCTTGAGCGATTAAATTTTCGATCGCGGTTTCAAACTCTTTATAAGTGCTTTCTGCAAATCGGTTCACTTTAATGTAGCCTAACTTTTTATTCAGCATATAAGCGGCATCGACACTTTTAATAGGAATCGTGCCTCGTTTCACTTTAAAATCTAGCAGTTTTTCGCTTCCGTTACGTTTAATCTTTAAGTTAACGGAGGTGTTTATTTTTCCTTTTAATAACGATGAAAGAGAATCTGTGTTGATCGTTTTTTGTGCTAACTCTATTCCGTCTGCATAAAGAATGCGGTCTCCGGCTTTAATACCTGCTTTTTCACTTGGGCCGTTTGCTAAAGGCTTGATCACAGCGATAGTGTCATTCAGCGTATAAAAACTAATACCAATGCCTACAAAATCTCCTTTCATATTTTCGGCAAGCGCATCGTATTTTTGCTTCGGAATATAAGTTGAATGCGGATCTAGATCTTCTAAAATGCTATTCACCGTCACATCAACAATACTATCGGTATTTACATTGTCTACATATTCGTAGTCGATGTAGTCGATAAGTCGGTTGAGCTTTTCTTTTTTAGCATTAGCGGTAAAAAGACCTTCAGAAGAATCTGAAAAATCTAAACTGGCGCCAATAAAAACACCAAAAGCGCAAGCTGCGCCAATAATTAAAGGAAGATATTTTTTAGAGTAACCGCTCAAGTATTTTTAGTCGTTTAAGTCTGTAATTTGTTCGATGGTAACGCCGGCTTTTTCTAAAAAGCCTAAGCCGGAATTATCTTTATATCCGTTTTGATAAACTACACGTTTTATGCCAGCTTGATGAATAAGCTTGCTACATTCTTTACAAGGCGACATCGTAATGTATAACGTCGCATTTTTACAAGATTGTGTAGAACCGGCAACTTTTAATATCGCGTTAGCTTCCGCATGTAAAACATACCACTTAGTTAAACCTTCTTGATCTTCACAGCAATTCTCGAAACCGCTGGGCGTACCGTTATACCCGTCTGAAATGATCATGCGGTCTTTTACGATAATGGCGCCTACTTGCTTCCGCTTACAATGAGATAATTTACCCCATTCTACGGCCATTCTTAAATAAGCTTTATCAAACTTTAGCTGTTTTTCTGCAGACATTTTTCAGCATTTAGAACTGTAAATTTAAAAGAATAATTTTTCTTTTTCAGCCTTTAAAAAACAATAAACAAGATTTTACCAAATATTACTTTCTAATAACATAGGGATTATCAGTCCGATCACGATAGAAGAAACGACCAAAACCCAGTCTCTTTTTGAATAGTTGAAAATTGACTGAAAGATCAAAGCAAGAATTAATACCACAATAACTACAATGGCTTGTGCGGCTTCAATACCCAAGGCAAATTCTAAAAGCCAAACAAATTTATCGGTACCGGAACCTACAGAACCCATAAAAAAGGAAGAAAAACCTAAGCCATGAATTACGCCAAAGAAAAGTGTTGTGGCAAAGAGAACACCCATCCCGCCATCTTTTGGCGTTTTACCGGCGCGAATTAAATTATAAAGCGCAGTAATAAAAATTGTTACTGGTATTAAAAATTCAACATAAGCAGAATTTACTTTTACAATATTAAAAGTCGCTAAAATTAAGGCTAATGTGTGACCTAAAGTAAAGGTAGTGACTAGCCAAAACACGCGTTTCCATTCTAAAAAAGTATATGAAGCTACCAATACAATTAAAAAGAGCACGTGATCGTAAGCATTCCAATCTAAAACGTGGGTAAGACCAAGCTTAAAGTAAATCCAAAATTCGTTCATAGTTGAGGTAAGTAATTTATTGGGATATTCAAATCTACATTTTTCCTGTTGAAAAGCCTAAAAAACTGTTAAAAAGAAAAATAGAAATTTAAGGAAGCCAAGTTGTATTCTATGATCTTCAAATTCAGATTCATATAAAATTTATTTAAATTAAATCTAAATTAATTTTAAATATCAGTTCTTACATTATACTTTTGCAATCAATTTTAAATCAGTCTAAATTACAATTAAGATGAAAAAGGCTTTGTGGATTTGTTTTCTATTGTTTTCAAATCTAATTATTGCACAAGAATTGGCGACTATTAAAGGAAAGGTGGTCGATAGTCAAAATAACCCCATCCCGTTTGCAAGCGTTTATGTAGGTGATTTGCAAAAAGGAAATGCGGCTAATGAAAATGGAGAATTTACCATTGCAAATGTACCTTATGGTAACTGGAATTTACTGGCAAGTGCAGTAGGCTTTAAAACGCTCTCTGTTGAAGTAAATATTAACTCAACCCAAATTAACGGAGTTACCTTTCAATTAGAAGTAGATAGCGAATTAGATGCTGTTGAAGTTTTTGGAAACCGCTACAGCCATCCCGATAAAATTGAAGCCTTAACCAGATTACCATTAGAACCTTACGAGCAAATACAAAGTATCTCTATTATTGGTGAAAAAGTAATTGAAGATCAGGGCGCGTTGACAATTTCTCAAGCGACGAAAAACGTACCGGGTGTTTATACTTTTGCCACTTATGGTAATAAACGAGAAAGTATGTCTTCTAGAGGTTTTAGAGGTATTCCTATCTTAAAAAACGGAGTGCGTGTGCATTCAGATTTTAGAGGAGTAGGTATTTTAACAGATATGCAAGGAGTCGATAATATTCAGGTATTAAAAGGTTCTGCATCGATCACCCAAGGAGTGGCAACCGATTTAGGAAGTCCCGGTGGTGTGGTAAATATTGTGACTAAAACGCCGAAATATCAATTTGGAGGAAATGCTTCTTTGCGTGTAGGTAGTTTTGGTCAAGTAAGACCTACATTCGATGTTTACGGTCCGTTAGATAAAAAGAAAAATGTTGCTTTCAGATTAAACGGAGCTTTAGAAAGAGCCGATAGTTATAGATCGATGATCTCTTCAGAAAGATTTTACATCAATCCATCATTGCAATGGCGTATCGACGATAAAACGAAAGTTACCTTAGAGATGGATCATTTTAACGATGCCAGGACTCCAGATGTTGGTACAGTTAATTTAGCTGAAAATAATGTAAACGCTATTTACGATTTACCTTATAACCAATATTTAGGATTTGAGAATGATCGCTCGATCACCGAAAACACTACATATTCTCTCCGTTTTGATCGTGCTTTAAGCGATAAACTTACGTTGAAGGGAGCTTTTTATAAATCTGAATTAGACCTAAACGATAAAGGTTCGAGCTTAGGAGGCGCAATAGATGTTGAAGGAGAAACCATGTATAACTTAAGACAAAGAGGTTATTCAAACTCTACAAGAAGCGACAATAATAGTGTTGTGCAATTTGATTTAATTGGAGATGAAGTGGCTACCGGAAGCATCAAACACACTTTTCAAGTAGGTTTTGATTATAGAACTACAGATTTTTCTACCCGAAGTGAATCGATGAGTGTCGTCGATACCATCGATGTGTTTTCAGCAAACAGTCATAATTTACCTTCTATTTCTTTCGGGAATGCGAGAGTAAGTTCTGGTAAATCTAAATCGATTGGTTTTGTTGCGCAAGATGTGATCTCGTTTACCGATTGGTTTAAAACCTTTTTAGGTGTTCGTTACAGTACCACCGAAACTATTTCAGGGGAAGAAAATAACAGAAGTGACGCTTTTAATCCGTTAGGAGGGATCATCGTTTCGCCAACAAAAAACATTAATGTATTTGCTTCATACACTAATAGTGCTTACCCAAGAACTGCTGCTCGTTTAGGAGAAAATGGAGAGGAATTAGGAAATGAGCGTTACGACCAATTAGAAGCTGGTATTAAAACCAACTGGTTAGATAACCGTTTACGTTTCAACCTAACTTTATATAAGATCAATAACAGAAATATTAACCTACCGGTTTACGATGAAACATGGACAAATATTATTTATTACCAACAAGGAGGTAACGACCAACGTCAAGGTGTTGAGGTTGAGCTAACCGGAAGACCTTTAGAAAACCTAGAACTTATTGCCGGTTATGCATATATCGATGCAGATTATAAAGATCACACTTCGTTTGTTTATAATTCAGCACCGCTAAATACACCAGAACATACATTTAATTTCTATGCAAATTATATGTTTAGAGGCGATTTAGATGGTTTGTCTGTTGGTGCGGGAGCTTATTATACAGGAGAACGACCAATCAACGACTGGTCTAAAGGTCCGGTAACTCACGAAGGGATCGTACCTAACCAAAAACCTTTCGATGTAGAAGCTTACACGTTAGTCAACTTTCAAGCAGGTTATAAGTTCGATGAACATTGGTCAGTTAGATTTTTAGTAAATAATGTGTTCGATGAAATTGGTTATAATGCTTACAGAACAAGATTTATTAACCAAACAGATCCTAGAAGTTATGCAGGAGTACTTAGTTATTCCTTCTAATAGAAGATATTGAATTAGTCTGGCAATAAGGTACAATATAGTTGTGCCTTTTGCTGTTTAAATATTTCACGATGAAAAAGAAAAAGAAATATACCCTAAGAAAGTTTATAAACGACATTCACTTGTGGCTCGGTATTGCTAGCGGAATCATTTTGTTCTTGGTTTGTTTAAGCGGAACACTTTTAGTTTTTCAAGAAGAAATTGAAGCGATATTTACAGAAGAAATTTCCATTCACCCGGAAGGAGAAAAGCTTATCTCTATTGAAAATTTAAAAGAGAAGTTAAGTGAAGAAGGATTGGTAACTCGCGTAACATTAAAAGAGGATGCAACTTTGCCTTATGAGTTTACGGTAAAGACTTCTCCTAAAGAGCGCCACGGAAGCACTTTTTTTGTAGATCAATATACCGGTGAATATCAAAAAGAACCCGAGTCTTCTGCTCACGAATTTATGATGACGATGTTTAAATTACATCGTTGGTTATTATTAGAAGTTCCTGTGGGTCGCCCGATCGTTGGTGTTGCAACCATTATCTTTTTCTTTATTTCAATTAGCGGAATTGTACTTTGGTTCCCGAAAAAAATGAAATGGAAAAATTTTAAACCGGGTTTTAAAATTAAGTTTTCAGCAAACTGGAAAAGAATTAATCATGATCTACACAACACTTTGGGGTTTTATGCCTGTGTATTCTTAATTATTATGTGCTTAACAGGACTTTGTTGGTCTTTTGAATGGTACCGAGAAGCCAGTAGTGCCGTAATTGGTACAAAAGTTTTTAACCGAGGTGGTGGGCCATCTTTTACAAGTGATCCTGATGTAGGCTCTAAAAGTTTAAATGATATTATTACAATAGGTAAAAATGAATTTAACTATCAAGGAGATATAAGATTAAACTTTCCTAAAGACGAAAAAGATGTTTACTCATTAAATTTTTACGATAGTAGTAATTTTTCGCCGGTCACTTCAGATGAATTGGTTATTGGGCAAAATGGAGAAATTTTACATAAAGAGATATTTTCAGAAAAAGCAGCTAATGTTCAAATAGCATCGTTAATAAAGCCTATTCATACCGGTCAAATTTTCGGTAACTTCTCGAAGATCATCTATTTTTTAGCATGTCTAATTGCAACAAGTTTACCGATTACGGGAACAATTATTTGGATAAATAAGCTGAAGAAAAAATCTAAAAAGAAAAAATCAAGAAAAGTGATGGTCTAATACCCATCACTTTTCCTGCTTGAAAATTATAACAACGTACTTGGGCAAACGTAATCGGTAGTTTTTATATTGGTTTGTTTAATAGCGTTAAAACCACCCACAACATCTTTAAAGTTATCGTAACCGCGTTGTTTTAAAATTGAACTGGCGATCATACTTCTGTAGCCACCGGCACAAAAAACAACGAAAGGTTTTTCTTTAGGGATTTCAGCTAAATGTTCATTCAGCGTGTTTAATGGGATATTTAAACTGCCTTCGACATGTTCAGCGTCATATTCACTTTTCTTACGAACATCGATTAAAACGGCAGATTTTTCTTTAAAGATAGTTTCTAATTCTTCCGCAGAAATACGAGTAGCGGTATCCACTTCTTTTTCAGCATAGATCCAACTTTGTATCCCGCCTTTTAAATAACCAATCGCGTGATCGTAACCTACACGAGCTAGACGAGTAATGGCTTCTTCGTGTTTGCCTTCATCGGTCACTAATAAAATTTCTTGATCGATCTCTTTAATTAATTCTCCTACCCAAGGCGCATAATTTCCGTCGAGACCAATATTAATGCTGTTCGGGATAAAGGCTTTTGCAAAATCGTTTGCATTTCTAGTGTCTAAAATAAGCGCTTGCGAGGCGTTGGCAACTGCTTCAAATTCGTCTGGGGTTAATGGGTTTTCGGCATTATGTTTCACCTTATCAAAACTTTCGTAACCCTGAATATTCATCAACACATTTTTAGGAAAATAGCCGGGAGGTGTGGTTAAACCGTCGAGTAGTTCTTTAATAAATTCTTCTTTCGACATATCGGCACGTAAGGCATAATTGGTCTTTTTTTGGTTGCCAAGCGTATCGGTGGTTTCTTTGCTCATCTTTTTTCCGCAGGCAGAACCCGCTCCGTG
This sequence comes from Mesonia sp., assembly GCA_012964435.1. Taxonomy (GTDB): domain Bacteria; phylum Bacteroidota; class Bacteroidia; order Flavobacteriales; family Flavobacteriaceae; genus Mesonia. The sequence goes on from DTTX01000003.1 coordinate 57,782, forward strand.
ATTAGGATAAACGATAAGGTTGTCGTTTAGCGGCATAATTTTATGACGTAAAGAATCGTAAAGATGTCCGGCAAGTTTTTCTTCAGTTAAATCTGAAACTACGTGTTGCGCCAGATCGGGTCTTCCTACATCGCCAATAAATAGAGTGTCTCCGGTAATAAGACCGTGTTCTTTTCCGGTTTGGTCGATAAGTAAATACGTGGTGCTCTCCATCGTGTGACCGGGAGTGTGAATTACTTTTATTTGGTACTCGCCAAGCTTAAAAATTTGTCCGTCTTCGGCAGTAATGGCATCGTAATTTGGTTTTGCTCCCGGACCAAAAACAATTTTTGCACCGGTTTTTTTCTGTAAATCGAGATGACCGCTCACAAAATCGGCATGAAAATGGGTTTCAAAAACATACTTTATTTGAGCTTCATCTTTTTGAGCTCGGTTAAGGTAAGGTTGTACTTCTCGTAACGGATCAAAAATTGCAGCTTCTCCTTTACTTTCAATATAATAAGCAGCATGTGCTAAACATCCGGTATATATTTGTTCTACTTTCATAATACTAAATTTTAAATTCTGAAGTAAAAATAATTCTGTTTTTTAGGAAGTTATGTGACTCTAGTTGCAAAGCTTACACGATTAAACTTCTTAAAATATGATAATGGTCAGGAAATTGATTTTTTCTGAAAAACATTAGGTGATTGGTTTGAAAATCTTAATTTTGTTGTATGAAGACTACAAGATCAATTTCAGATTTTAATAATGAACTTAAGTTAAAAGGCTTTAATGTTTTTCAGATAGAATCAGACAGTAACGCCACGAAAATTTACTCTAGAAAAGATTTTTATAAAATTTGCTTGACCACAGGGGAGAGCAAAATTCATTATGCAGACCGAAGTTTTAATCATAATGGGACGGTTTTATTCTTTGGTAATCCACATATTCCATATTCTTGGGAGACAGTCTCAACTACCTATACCGGTTATACTTGTTTGTTTTCAGAAGAATTTTTGGCTACTTCCAACCGTGCTGAGAATTTACAGCAGTCGCCACTTTTTAAATTGGATGGAACGCCTGTTTTGAAAATTTCAGAATCACAACGTCTATTTCTCAACACCATCTTTAAGAAGATGATTGAGGAGCAGCAAACTGATTATATTCACAAAGACGATTTGATCAGAAACTACATCAACCTTTTGATTCACGAGGCTTTAAAACTAGAACCTTCTCAAAATTTACATCAGCCTTCTAATGCATTAACACGTCTTGCCAATGTTTTTATGGAGCTGTTAGAACGGCAATTTCCAATTGAAGGTGTTGCCCAACCCTTACGCTTGCGCACTGCAAAAGATTATGCAGAAGCTTTATCTGTGCACGTTAATTATTTAAACAAAGCCGTGCGGGATGTAACCGGGCACTCAACAACTACACACATCAATAACCGTATTGTAAATGAAGCTAAGGCATTGCTTCTACACACGGATTGGAATGTGAGTGACATCGCTTATGCTTTAGGCTTTGATTATCCCACGTACTTCAATAACTTTTTTAAAAAGGCTACTGATACCAATCCAAGTTCGTATAGAACGGTAGAATCTTAAATCTTAACCTGCCAAAATCTTTCTTAACACAATTTTAAAAACTTGTATTGAATTTCTTAATCTTTCATTTGAATATCATTAGCCAGCCGGCTGATTGACTCCGTAGTTTTGTATCTGAATTTAAACCGCAAAACTCATGAGCACAAGAGCAATATTCAGATTAGTATTTCCCATTTTCTTAAGCATTATTTTAGTTATCGGTTGCAAAGACCGAACACCTCAGCAGGAAGAAGCTGAAACCAAATCAACAGGACAAACGGATTTCCTATTTCCGAAAGGACAAAAAGGACCCGATAAAAATTTTACCGGTAATGCTTATAACACCGGGTTGTTAGCGCCAGACTCAACCTATACTACCATTGTAGGTAACGTGTTTTTTGAGCCCGGTGCACGAAGTAATTGGCATACGCACCCAAGCGGCCAAATATTGATCATTACAGATGGTGCAGGATTTCATCAAATTGAAGGTGAAGCCAAACAATTTATTCAGAAAGGCGATGTGATCAAGTGTCCGCCTAATACAAGACATTGGCACGGAGCAACTGCAGATAGCGAACTTCAGCAAATGTATATCGTTCCCAATACCGAAAAAGGAATAGTAAACTGGATGGAACCGGTGACTGATGCTCAATATAACGCTCAATAAAAGCTTATTTAAATGTCAGATAAAACAAACACCAATTCTAGAAGAAACTTTCTTCAAAATTCAGCAATAGCCGGCGCTGCTTTAATATCTGGTAGCTGGAAAACCCTCTCAAATAATAACTTAATCACTCAAAATAATACTATGAAAACCCCTAAAGGAACTATAAAAACTAAAGGCTATGCTGCAAAAGACGAATCAGGAAAACTAAGTGCCTGGGAATTTGAAAGAAGGCCGGTAGGCGATGACGATATTTTAATTGATATAAAATATGCCAGCATTTGCCATTCAGACATTCATCAAGAAAAAGGGCACTGGGGAGAACAGCAATATCCACAAGTGCCTGGTCACGAGATCGTAGGAGTCGTAGCCGCGGTGGGTCAAAATGTGACGAAGTTTAAAGTAGGAGACCGGGCCGGAGTAGGCTGTATGGTTGACAGTTGTATGACCTGCGATAGCTGTAAAGCCGGCGAAGAGCACTTCTGTGATAATGGCGCTACAAAATTTACCTATGGCTATCCAAGCGAGGCTGAGCCCACAGGAATCACTCAAGGAGGTTATTCAGATAAGATCGTTGTGCGTGATCATTTTGCAGTGCACATTCCCGAGAATATAACTTTTGAAGAAGCTGCGCCGCTTTTATGTGCGGGGATCACTACTTATTCGCCATTGATGAGAGCGCAATTTAAAGTAGGTGATAAAGTTGGTGTTGCAGGAATAGGCGGATTAGGACATCTGGCTGTAAAGATCGCCGTCTCAAAAGGAGCTAAGGTGTATGCTTTTACTACTTCAGAAGATAAAATTGAAGATATTAAGAGCTGGGGAGTAGAAGAGGTGGTAGTTGTTGATGAGTCATTCCAGAGTATGCAGAAATATGCTAAGACGCTTGATTATATGATTTCAACAATCCCATATCAATTTAATGTAACTCCTTATGTGATGTGTTTAAAACCAGGCGGGACATTCACTTTTGTGGGTATGCCCGAGAAGTCTGAGATCACAGTAAACAATCTTATGCTCGCTTTTGCAAGAGTGAATTTTAATTCTTCTCTAATTGGAGGAATTCCCGAAACTCAAGAAGTAGTGAACTATTGTGCAAATAATGGAATCAGACCTTCAATCGAAATTATCAATGCAGAAGAAATTAATGAAGCTTGGGAAAAGGTTGAAAATAAACAGGCGCGTTATCGTTATGTGATTGACGCAGCAACATTTTAAAAACTTAAAAAAATGAATTATGAAAATCACGAGAAATAAAGAAATAGAATCGGTTCAAGGTCCTGAAGAATATTTTACGGGTAAGGTACGTGTGGAAATGCAGTTTGGTCAAGAAGCAGCCACTAAAGCTGCCGGTGCACTGGTAACTTTTGAAGCGGGAGCACGCACCGCTTGGCATACACACCCTGCAGGACAGACCTTGATCATAACTTCTGGATTAGGCTGGTTGCAAAAAGAAGGTGAACAAATAATAGAAATCGCACCTGGCGATGTTATCTATTTTGAACCTGATGAAAAGCACTGGCACGGAGCTTCTCCTAATAAAGCGATGAGTCATTTAGCAATTCAAGAAGAGATAAATGGAAAAGTAGTAGACTGGATGGAAAAAGTCTCAGACGCGCAATATCAAAAATAAACATTTGTTTTTTGTAGCAATGCCGGGACACTAGTGATGTTTCGGCATTTTTGTTTAAAACAATTAACCTAATAAAGAATGATACTTTATGAATACTTATAAATCAACCATTTTTGAACGCTTGAAAAATAATGAGCCTATCCCAATGAATGATCCTGAATATGGGGCTATCAGGAGTGCGGTAGAAGAAACGATGAAGTTAAGTGTAAAACTGAATAACGCTGAAACTTTAGATGATGTGAGGTATTATTTGGGTAAAATTATTGGTGGCTCGCTAGCTGAAAGTACTACGATTTTCACTCCGTTTTACACAAATATGGGTAAGCACATTCGTTTAGGTCGCAATGTGTTTATCAATCACGCGTGTAGCTTTTTAGATCTAGGCGGCATAGAGATTCAAGATGATGTGATGATCGGCCCCCGGGTTAATATTACTTCAGAAAACCATCCCATCACTGCTGAAGAAAGAAATACTTTGATTCCTCAAAAAGTAATTATTAAAAAAGGAGCTTGGCTAGGAGCTAACGTTACCGTTTTACCCGGTGTGATTATAGGAGAAAATGCGGTTATAGCCGCTGGAGCAGTGGTAACAAAAGATGTTGAAGCCAATACGGTAGTTGCAGGTGTGCCTGCAAAGAAGATTAAAGATATATAGAACAGGCGGCCAGGATATAATTTAATAGAACTTTAAGTTAGGGTTAGACTTATAAAGTTTATATTATCAAAAACCCAAAAAAAGAATTTGATATGAATGTTTTAATTATTGGAGCACACGGTAAAGTTGGACAACGAATTACCAAACTTATGAGTGCTTCTAAAGAATACAATCCAACCGCGTTTATAAGAAAAGAAGAGCAACGCAAGCTATTTGAAGCTATGGGGGCTAATGCTGTAGTAGAAAGTTTAGAGAGTTCTCCAGATGCTTTAGCTGATGTGATTAAGAATTATGATGCTGTTGTTTTTACAGCGGGTTCTGGCGGAAGCACGGGAGCCGATAAAACTATGGAGATTGATCTCGATGGAGCTATTAAAACGATGCAGGCTGCGTCTCAGGTTGGAGTAAAACGTTATGTAATGGTAAGTGCTTCTCACTCTGACGATCGCTCATACTGGGGTAAAGTTGAAGGGATGAAACCGTATTACATTGCAAAGCATTATGCCGACAAAGAATTGCAAAGAAGCGATCTCGACTTCACTATTTTACGCCCTGTTACACTTACAGATGATGATGAGGCCGGAAAGGTATTAATGACTAATAATCCAGAAGAGGTCAATTCTAAAATTCCAAGACAAGCAGTTGCCGAAACGGTATTGTCTGTTTTAGCAGATAAAAAGACCTATGGAAAAGTGATTGAAATGAGTTCTGGTGATGATACTATTGAAACTGCATTAGCAAAATTTTGTTCGTAAGTAGATTTTAATCTCAATAAAAAAACCTCCTGTTGATTTTTCAGCAGGAGGTTTCTGGTTAAGTACTCAAGGTGGGAGTGTTTTTATTTGTCGAATCTATGGTTTTTAAAGGCCTCATAAGGGGTGGTTTTGGAGTGCGCCCGAATTAGAAACTTTAACATTTATGAGGGTTTAGTTTTTGCTTTTCTCAATGATATAACTGCTAATAGCGATGAGGAAATCTTCAGAAAAACAAGAAATGCGAAAAAACTGTTCAAGAAGTATTTAAAACGTATTGCTATCCAGTGGGGAGTTGATAAAAACCTATCCAGTCATAATGCCCGAAATAGAATTCATCATTTAATGTTTCAAAAACTGTATCCATACAGTGATCTAAAGAAGACTTTAAACTATCAGGCTAATTTTATATATAAAGAGGAGCTATAAATAATGTAATTGATTTTAATGTTTTACCTCATCTGCTAACCATACACCATACTTTCTCCAAAGTTCATATATTACTAACCATTCAGATATCCAAGGAATTACATCTACAAAATTTAAATCTGAATGTAATGGAAGATCTTTCGGATAATATAAGCACAAACTATTACCTGGATATAAATGTGGGACTTTTCCAAACTGTATTTGGTTATCATTAAGAATAAAAACCCTTTCCTTTCTATAGGTCTCATTAATATTATATACCATTAGGATTTCATATTTTTTTTTGCACCCCTTTGGTTTAATTTTTCCCTTACCTAATAGTTTCCCATCTTTTACAACAGTTTGTAACCAAGGAAAATTACTCTCTACTAATTTCTGTTGAATGTAAGCAGCTAAATAATTTTTTGAATCTTGAATAGGTCTAATATTGAAAGTCAATTCAATACCTCCGTAATTTCGATTAGGCTTGCTTTTATACCCATTATTGTAGGTAATATTACCTTTTTGATCTACGTGATTTTTACCTCCCAAAATCATTAGACCTGCATTTTCGATTGTGCCGCTCTGCCCCTTAGATAATTTTTCCAATTGTGTTTTCAAAATTGTTTTAGTTCTGGTGCTACCAAAAAGTTCTTCAGCTACTCCAAAATCTCCTTTTTTTAGTCGTTCCCACTTTTCTTTGTAACTTTTAGCAAAAGCAATGAATTGAATATAAAACTCTTTATCCTTGTCCCACTTATCTGTAAAATCTTCTTCAGGGTTTACAGGGTTTAGTACTTTTATATATACCACGATTTTCAAAAAGATTTTGATAATCGGAATAATTACTTATGATACGATCTAGAACGTTATCAATCGTTTCATAAATTGATGCCTCACCTTGATAGAACTGTCCGAAAATTGTAGTCAATATAATACTTGAAGTCCTATGTTTAGGATTTTTGCTGAAAAATATATCCCTATAACGCTTGGTAAGCTGGACAGCTCTTTTCAAAGGCTCTTTTGAATAAAAATTTTCTTCTGGCAAATCCTCCTGTTCAGCTTTTGCTTCAGCTAAGGTGGTGAAATTTTCAAGTGCCTTTCTCAGTAAAATAGGCTGACGAACATCTTTTGCTATATCTAAGAACCAACTTATGTAACCTTTTGGAGATGTAGATGTCCAAGATGCTAGTTCACGGTCTGGCACCATTAATTTGTTCTCATTTACAACAACAATGCAACCTGGGAGAATGTCTAAATGGAAGTCACCAGAATAATTTATTCTAGCACATCTATTTTTAGATATTAATTTAGGACGATAAAGATCATTACCTTTCAGTACTTGTATTAAATGCTCATAAATTTCTGACGAAGTATAATTATAGTACAAATCTCTAATATGGACTACTATATCCAAATCAAATTCATCTTTACCAAAAGGTTTGGTCGTAGTCCCAATAGCCTTTGACCCCTGTGGGTATACCACAAAATCAACCTGTGAGAAAAATACAGGGTCAGCTTTTAAAACATCGTAAATGGCATTGTAGGCAGATTCCATTCTATTGGAACGTGAATCGTCCAACTCAAGTGACTCTGCCATTCTTGCGAGTAGGTCTTCTCTCTGAAAACCGTGATTATATAAGTATTCTTGAAAGTTCATCTATATTGTAAATTTAGTGTGTTGTCCTATTCTTAATTTGTGGTCATTAAAACATTCTTTTTCAATTTCGTCCTTTGTGACAAATGCGTACTGACTTGTGAAAGTATCTCGTGCCAATAGTCTTTTCATTTCTTGGAATTGATTTTGATCGAGCTCAATCTGAAATATGTCGTAAATAAGAGTGTGATACTTTTCGTTTTTGAACCTATTTTGCTTGCTAAGAATATTCTCGTGCGAGCATAAATACTCAGCACGTATCGTCTTAAAATTTTCGCGTCTTAAAATTTTGGTTTCTAATAGTTCTTCTTGAAATTCTCGCCATACGCCATTCTCCCTATCTTTTCGAGATTTGAACCAACGAATTATTTCTGGAATGTATTTTGTCTTGACAAAAAAACGCAAATCATCAGGGTTTTTTTCATCGGATTTAGGGTGCGCTTCCCAATCCTTATAAATATCCTTATTTCCAACAATTTTATAAACTCCACCTACTGGCTGATATTGATCAACCTTTGAACCTTTTACGAGTAGATATCGTTCTGTTCCCGAAAGCTTTATTCTCATCAAATAGCTTAGTGATACATAAGTAATCTGGTTGGGTATAATTATTGAGCACCTTACAGAAGTCCAAAAATATTTACCTTGACATTTGATGGTTTCGTAGATACCCAAAACACAAGTTGACAAAACTGCAAATGCAACAGTAACCAGAATTTCTTTATGGAAATCTGTTACTGGATCTAGATAAACATATCTATAAATCAAGTAGCCTACAGCACAGAAAAAGACTAAAATATATCCGAAAAATCTTCTTAAATTATTATTCATCAGTGGAAATCAATTTTAAGAAAATAGCACTCGTCAAAATGATAAGCCCAGTGGTTACCTGACTACTTTCGACTTTTCCAAATTGTACCCAATTCGCAAAATGTTCGCAGTTGAAATTTAGCAGACTGTACCGTTGTCCTAATTTTGAATAAGCTCGATTAACAGCTTCATTACGTTGAAAATATGAACCATTAAATCTTCTTACTTTAATAGGCTCATAATCTTGTAACAACATAATTAACTCAGGATAGGATAATTCCTTAACACCATCAGATATATTTCCTATAAAAATATTATTTCCTGCATAGACTATATAATGGTTAAGGATTCGTCCGAGACCTCTACGCTTTTTTGCTAATATTACATCTCCTGGATAAAGTGTTGATATGTTTGGTAATGTATTTATCATAGTCCTATTTTTCTTTTCTAATTCCTTTAAATTTTCCGCCAGAGACCTTAATGTCCATAAACTGACCATTTTTAGTATTCCGCTTAATATATAAATTCGTCTTTGGGTTAAGTACTTGCGATCTTTGTTTTACAGCTCCTTTTCGAGCATTATCCCCTATAGGTTTATTTTTTGCCATTTTAGTATTTGTTATAAAATTTGTTAATTTAGCTTTTGCGTGTTGCTATCACCTAAAGTACTCAAAACCGTTCCCAACGCTTTTGCGTACTAGAAATGAAACCATAAATGTCCGATTGGAAAAAACTTAAAGATGAGGCTACATTAAGACTGACTGAATTATTTCAGGAGAAGGATAGTACCGAAGCTCAAAAAAACAATGCTTTTCACGCTATATGCCATAGGTTTAAGGGGGCGGTCTTAAAGAGAAGCGAAATCGTATGTAAAAGGTTTGGTCATGACATAACTGTTGCAGAACAAGTTACCAATGCGACATTCACCGCATACGCAAAAAAAGGTGGTTTTCAGATTGATAGGGCTTCCGTAAAGAATATAGACGAGGCTTTTGAACGCTATTTATTTAAAATAGCCAAAAATGAACTCACTAATTATTACCGATCAGAGCAAAGAAAAAAAAACTACCCATATGATGGAACCGAAAGAATTATTACAGACTTACCAGATTTAGAAGGGGTAAAACTAAGTTTAGAGCAATCTATTGTTATAAAAGCTATAGAGTCACTTACTCCTTCACAAAGAACGGTTTTCTTAACTTACAAACAATACGAAAAGCTGGGTTTTAATTTACCTAAAAAACTTTTAGAAGAGCTTCGAAATCACTTGGGAGGAATATCTCAAACTACTATTCGTACATATAAAAAAGAAGCTTTTGATAAGGTTAAAAGATACACTGAAATTATGGAATTAACTAAGGAATTATCAAATGAATAAGTCTAAAATTGATGAGATATTAGGTTCTTTAGGTTTTGGTTTTCCTGAAAGCGAGAAGGAAAATATTGCATTCGAAAAGAGTTTCGAAGACTATAAATTCGAAGCAAATACCAATAAAATAGATTCAGAGAAAATATTAAGAAGCCTAAAGCCTAAAAAAAAAAGCTTCTAATATCGATTATCATCGTAGAACAGTGCTAGCCGCTGAAATTGTATATCAATTACACCGCGAAAATACTTTAGGTCATTTGAAGTTGCAAAAATTGATATATCTCTGTCAAAACTCTGCGGAAATGGATTTATATACTAATTTTCTAAAGCAGGCTATGGGACCCTATGATAATAGATTAATGAGGTCACTCGACAAACAATTTAAAACTAATGAATGGTTTCAATTTTCAAGAGTTGATTATCTTAAGTATAAGCCTCTCCAAAAAATGGGAGGTCATAGAGAATGGTACGAACGCTATTTTTCGGATCAACTGTCTGAAATTAATTTAATTATAGAAAAGTTTAGAAAAACTAAAACTAAAACAGTTGAATTAGTTGCTACAATCTTTGCTTGTTGGAAAGAAACACTTGAAGAAAAAGAACTTCTAAATAATGAGGTTTTAATCAGAAAATTTTATGATTGGCATCCTTATAAAGCAAAATTCACTAGAGAAGAAATTTTATTTACCATTAGCTGGATGAAAAATGAAGGCTTTTATCCGCGTAGAAAGTCATAAATGTGTTCTTCAGTTTTAAAGTATAAAAGTATTTGTAAAATAATTAATTTTTGAAAAAAACATCAATAACTATAATAATTAAGAAACTAAATAGCAGTTTTTAATTTTTCTACAAACTAAAGCCAGAGCCTTGAGGGATACAGTCCAACAGGAAATAGCTTTAGAATATAGCTCTACTTTAACTCATAAACAAATGCATTAAAAATTTACATACTGCCTATTCTTAAAATTCGATTCCAACACTATGTAACCAATCTTCCCATATTAGATCAACAATTTTGTTTACTTCTAATTCGGTATCGTTATTTCTTTGATTAAACCCGC
>DTTX01000004.1 GCA_012964435.1 Mesonia sp.
TTAATATTATGATCTAATTTTTCTAGATCTGCATTTAATTTTTCTAAACGCTTATTAAGACCGGCTACCTCATCTTCTAAGTCTTCTACTTCTAAAGGTAATTCACCTCGTACATTTCTAATCTCGTCGATACGAGAGTCGATTAATTGTAAATCGAACAATGCTCTTAGCTTTTCTTCAACGGTAACCTCTTTTTTCTTTGCCATAATCAACTATATTGAATTGGATTGGTACTTTTTTGTGATAAAACGACCGCAAAATTACGGAATTTTTTTGTAAGATAAGAATGTAAAAGATTTTTTGTGTACTGTTCACTTTCATAATGACCAATATCTGCCAAAATGATTTGATTTTCAGCTTGATAAAAATCGTGATACTTCAAATCTGCAGTAATATAAATGTCAGCATTCATCGCTTTGGCATTGCCAATTGCAAAAGCTCCGCTACCGCCTAAAACTGCAACTTTCTTGATGTTTTTATCGATTAATTTTGAATGTCGAATAATTTTCAATTGAAAGATCTCTTTCAGCTGTGATAAAAAAACTTCAGCCGATTGAGCTTCAGGTAATTCTCCTACCATCCCAATACCAATTTGCTGGTTTTTGTTCTCTAATGTCGTAAGTTCATAAGCAACTTCTTCATAAGGATGCGCTTCAAAAAGTGCTTTTAAAACTTTTGATTCTGTATGTTTTGCATACGTAAGATGAAGCTGAATTTCTTTTTCGGTATGTAATTTACCTATTTCACCTAAGGTTGGGTTGGCGTTATCGTTTGCTTTAAAGGTTCCTTCACCTTCAATATTAAAACTACAATCGTCGTAATTACCTATGCTTCCTGCTCCTGCTTCAAATAAAGCAGCTCTTACTTGATCGATATGTGTTTGCGGCACGTGAGCAACCAACTTTTTAATTGTATGCGGTTGTGGCACTAAAATTTGCCGATTTACCAGACCAATTTCTTCACAAATTTGATGATTAATGCCTTCAAAAGAATTATCTAAAGCGGTATGAATGGCATAGATCGCAATGTCATTTTTAATTGCTTTTAGCACTACTCTTTCTACGTAAGATTTTCCGGTGATTTTCTTTAATCCTTTAAAAATAATGGGGTGAAAACTAACAATAAGATTACAATTTTGCTCAATAGCCTCATCTAAGGTTTCTTCTAACGTATCTAGTGTAATTAAAATACCACTAACTTCTGCCATTTTATCGCCTACTAATAAACCTACATTGTCAAAATCTTCGGCGTACGCAGTTGGCGCATATTCTTCTAAAGCTGAAATTACATCGTTTACAATCATTTCTTGTTGGGAATGCTTGATTAATTAGGAAGGTTAAAGATAAAAATTATACCTTCGTTTCTATGAAAATCCTTAGAAAATTACTGTTTCCGTTTTCTATTTTATACGGACTAATTGTCTTACTTCGGAATAAATTATACGATTGGCAACTAAAGAAATCGGTTAGCTTTCAAATTCCTGTGATTTGCGTAGGAAACTTAAGCGTTGGTGGAACCGGAAAATCGCCAATGATCGAATATTTGTTGCGATTACTTAAGGATGAAAAACAATTAGCGACGCTAAGTCGCGGTTATAAACGGGAAAGTAAAGGATTTCATCTATTGAATGGCCATGAAAACGGAAGTTATGTGGGCGACGAACCTTTACAGTTTAAAACTAAATTTCCAGAAGTACAAGTTGCCGTCGATGAACAACGCGTTCGCGGAATAGAAAATTTATTAAAACTTCAGCAAAAACCTGAAGTGGTGTTACTCGATGATGCCTATCAGCATCGAAAAGTAAAACCTAGTCATAGCATTTTATTAACTACGTATGACAATCTTTACGCTAAGGATTTAATTTTACCTGCCGGAAATTTACGCGAACCTAAAAGCGGAGCAAAACGTGCCGATCTCATCGTTGTTACTAAATGCAAGCCCAATATTTCTGCGGAAGAAATGCTGAAAATTAAACAGCAACTAAAACCGCTGCCTTCACAAAAAATATTCTTTTCTGCTATTAAGTATTCCGAAGTGGCTTACAACCTTCAGCAAAACTCAAAACCGCTTCAAGATTTTAAAAATTTCACTTTAGTTACGGGAATTGCTAAACCTCAACCTTTTGTAGAGCATTTAAAGCAACGTGGGCTAGAATTTAATCATCTAGATTTCCCGGATCATTATAATTTTAAAAATGATGATCTTCAAAAAATTAATAAAGCTGAATTGATCTTAACCACAGAAAAAGATTTTATGCGATTGAAAAATCAGCTTCCTGCAGAAAAACTATTTTACCTTCCTATTGAAGTTAAAATTTTAAATGATAAGGATAACTTTGATTCAATTATAAAGTCTTGGATTAAGAACGATTAGGCCCAACTAAGCAACGATAGATCTTCTCGTAAAATAATTCGGTTTTGTATGGTTTCGGTATAATATCATTGAAACCATACTTTAAAAAGTCTTTTAATTCTTCAGAAATACTTACTGCTGTTAGTGCAATAATAGGCGTATCGTCTTCATTATGGCGTATAGTTTTTGTTGCTTCTATACCATCCATAATAGGCATATGAATATCCATTAAGATAATATCATATTTATTTTTTGTTGCAAGCTCTACAGCCTCTTTACCATTATTTGCGATATCACAAAACAGATTCTTTTTCTCTAAAATTTTACAAGTTATCTTTTGGTTGAGCTTATTATCTTCAACCACCAATACCTTTTTATTATCAAAAACTCGCTGATGCATTTCTTCTGTTACATCTTCTTCATCATCGTCAAAATCTGTAACAGCATCTACGGTTACATGCTTAACCACTTTATTAAAGGTGATCGTAAAATAGAACTTAGATCCTTTACCGGGTTCGCTTTCTAAGTCGATATCGCTGTTAAGAAACTTCAATAAATTCTTAACGATCGGTAAACCAAGGCCTGTACCGCCGTAATTTGCATTTATATTGTCGGTGCCTTGATTAAATTTTTCAAATATTTGCTTATGTTTATTTTTAGGTATCCCTCTACCGTTATCTTCAACTTCAAAATGAACAGAAGCAGTTTTCTCTTGTTCTTTTACCAATTTAGCTCTTATCCAAACATCGCCATTCTTAGAAAATTTAATCGCATTTGCTACCAAGTTTATAATAACTTGGGAGATCTTTACCATATCGCCATTAAGTAATTTTGGTATTTCTGGATCTACTTCTAAATGCAATTCTACATCATTTTCTGCTGCGGTCTTCTCTAAGGTTTTAATGGTATTTTTTAATTGAGACTTAATGTAAAAGTCAAAATTGACCTTATTGATCTTATTAGATTCTAATTTATTAATGTCTAAAATGTTATTGATCAATGACAATAAATGCTCACCGGAATGCTTTAAAGACTTTAAATGCTCTTTTTGCTGCTTTGTTGGGTTTTCTTTTAGTAGTAAGTAAGTTAAACCGGTAACCGCGTAAATAGGTGTTCTTAATTCGTGCGTAATAGTAGAAAGAAACTGTTCTCTATATTTTGTAGCAGCCAATGCTTTCTCTCTAGATTCAATTAAATCGGTATTTTTTTGTTGAAGTAGTTGGTTTGCTCTCGCTCTTAAATTATTATTCTTGTATAAAGAAACTGTGAATAAAGACAAAATACCTATAAAAAGCGCACTTAAAATAATTGTAAGCTGATTGAACTTAAGTGATTTTTCTTGCTCTGAGTTTGCTAAAGATAATTCTGAAATAGTATCTACTGCCGATTGAATGCTATTAGCGTCGGTAATTCTTTCTTCTGTAAATTCTCGACTTTGAAACCTAATGATTTCATCTTTAATACGATTAGCTTCTTTTAGGTAATTAATCGCTAAGTCCGAATCTTGCCTGTCGTTAGCTAATTTCACTAATAATTCTGTAAACTCAAGTTCTACTAATGTGTAATCGTTAACAGAAGCATACTCTTGACCTAGTTTTGCATATTTTGTAGCTAACTGACTATTTTCTAAGGTAATGTATATTTTACTTTTTAAAAAGTAAACTTGTGAAAGAAGATAACTTGATGGGTAACTATTTAATAATTGTTCTAATTGATCAAGTTGAAGTAAAGCTTCTTCAAAATTATTTTCTAAAATTAATATTCTGGCAGTCGTTAGATCTTTTATAAATGAATGTATTCCCTTATCGTCATTAATAGAAGCTATTTTAGTTTCATAAATTTGCTTCGCCTCATCTAATTCACCCAACTCTAAAAGTACATTTACAGCTAAATAATAATTATAGGGAAAAATAGTCTGTTTATTTTTTTCTGAAATATTAGGGTCTTCTATCTCTTGTAAAATTTTTCTTGCTTCATTATTTCTATTTGCCTTGTAGAAAATATCTGCGGTATAGAATTTTGAGATGAGCCATAATTCTTCATTTTTATTTTCTTGGGCGACCTTAGAAATAAATACTAAGCGTTTTACAAGTCTAGGATATTCAAAAAAAGTATAGGTATGATGAATACTATCGATAATACGCTCATACTTATCGACCTCAACACCAGAAATTTGATCGATATCTACTTGAGCTTTCGATCTTGTAAGAAAGCTGCAGAAAATTATGAAAACAAGTAAAAGTCTCTTATGGAGAATATGCATTTAATTTTATTACTTATTACTAAGCAAATGTATTAAATCTATTAATCTATTGCTATAGCCTCTTTCGTTATCGTACCAACCAATTAATTTTACCAAATGGCCGTCGATCACAGATGTCATTTCGCTATCAAATATACAAGAAAAAGGATTACCTAAAATATCTACAGACACAATTGGATCTTCATTGTAACTTATAATATGCTTAAATCTATTTTCTGAAGCCTTTTTGAATAAAGCATTCACTTCATCGATACTTGTTTTTTTCGCCACATTAAGCGTCATATCTGTAAGCGAACCGTTTGGTACTGGAACTCGAATACCACAACCACCAATTACATTCGATAGATCCGGAAAAATTTTGGTTAAGGCTTTTGCTGCTCCTGTAGTGGTGGGCACTATCGATTGTGCTGCCGCTCTCGATCTTCTTAGATCACGATGTGGCTGATCGTGCAAACTTTGATCTGAAGTATAAGAATGAACAGTCGTAATATACGCTTGTTGCACATCTAATGCTTCGTGAACCACTTGCAACATTGGGGCTGCATTATTTGTAGTACAAGAGGCATTAGAAATAATCGTTTCGCTTCCGTCTAAAATATGTTCATTGACGCCGAGCACCACCATTTTAATATCATCATCTACCGGCGGAACTGAAAGTATGACTTTTTTAGCGCCTCCATTTATATGATTTTGAAGTTCACTTTTGATTTTAAATTTTCCGGTACATTCAACTACAATATCTACTTCAAAATCTTTCCAAGAAATGTTTGCTATTACATTTTGTTGTGTAAGCGGATATTTTTTTCCATCTACAAGAATAAAGCCTTCTTCGTAAGAAATAGTATTCTGCAAAACCCCGTGAATACTATCATATTTTAAGAGATGAGCTAAAGTTTTTTCATCTGCTAAATCATTAATAGCGACAACTTCTATTGCTGAATGGTTTAATAAAAGTCGAAATAAACTACGACCTATACGTCCAAAGCCATTAATGGCTACTCTAATTTTTTGGGGCATCTAATTAGTTGATATGTTTTTGAGCTTTATAAGAAGAACGAACCAATGCGCTACTTTCTACATGTCTAAAGCCTAAATCTAAACCTATCTCTTCGTATTTTTTAAATTGATCTGGAGTAATAAATTGTTGTACCGGTAAATGCTTTTTACTCGGCTGTAGATATTGCCCGATGGTTACCACATCTACATCGGCAGCTCTTAGATCGTGTAGAGTTTGAATTACTTCTTCTTCTTTTTCACCTAAACCAAGCATAATCCCTGATTTAGTTCTATTAATGCCTTGCTTTTTGAGGTATTCTAATACGGCTAAACTTCTGTCGTATTTTGCTTGAATACGAACTTCACGTGTTAGACGTCTCACGGTTTCCATATTATGAGAAACAACCTCTGGAGCTACTTCAACAATACGATCTATATTTCTTTCAACTCCTTGAAAATCGGGAATTAAAGTTTCTAAAGTTGTGTTGGGATTCATACGACGAATGGCTTTTACCGTTTCTGCCCAAATAATAGAACCCATATCTTTTAAATCGTCACGATCTACGCTGGTAACTACTGCGTGCTTTATATCCATCAATTTAATTGAGCGAGCTACTTTTTCCGGCTCATCCCAATCTACGGTTTCCGGTCTTCCGGTTTTCACGCCGCAAAAACCACAAGAACGCGTACAAACGTTACCTAAAATCATAAAGGTTGCTGTACCTTCACTCCAACATTCGCCCATATTTGGACAACTTCCTGAAGTACAAATGGTATGCAAATCATATTTATCTACCAGCTTTCTAAGATTTGTATATTTTTTACCGGTAGGTAATTTTACACGTAACCATTTAGGTTTTTTCTTTGTAGTTTCTGGTGTAAGGGTTTCTACTGCCATAATAAATTTTATCGTGCGACAAAGATACAAAATAATGTAGAGCTCAAAACAAGCCCATTAGTTTGTATTCTTATATTTTTTAATGAAATTAAATTATTGCTGAAGTAATTTCAACTAAAAATTCAGTATTCTAATTATCTCTTCCATTGTTGTAGTCGATCGAGATATAAATAACTTTCTACAAATTCTCGATGTTTTTTATCGGTCATTTTTTCTAGCAAGTTGAGAGCAGAAATATAACTTGCTAAATTACCGTTAGATGAAAGAAATTTTCCATCTTCAACATAAGTTACTAAACTATCGTTTTGTACGTTGAGTTGAGGATAATCTTTTTGAAGTTGCTCACCACCACCTATCCAAGTTACGATCTTGCGTCCTTCAGCAATTCCTGCCTCACCAATTAATTGCGCTCCCGCACAATTACTAACCGTATATTGGGTTTCTTTATTTTTCTGCTTAATAAATTCTACGATCGTATTGTTATGAACTTGTGCGTACATATCGTAAGCACTAGGCACGAACAAAGCAGTTAATTTGGGACAGTTTTCAAAAGTATAATCCGGCACAAAATGCATTCCTTCTTCTGTAGTGATGGGTTGAAAATTTTCTGCAATGGTGATAACATTAAAAAGCTGCTCACCTTCTTCGCTCGGTTTAGAAAATACATCTGAAGTAGCAATAACTTCACTTTGTAAAACTCCGTTATACATTAAAAGTCCGATAGTTGGTAAATTATCCTCAAAAGGTTTTAGATGTTTAGTAAGTGTATCTGCTGTAGGTTCTTTAACATCTACAACTGAAGTTTTCCCTTTAGCATTTTCTGAATTTGTATTACAACTCAACATGAATGCAAAGCAAACAATAAAGAGACAATTAATTAGCTTCATAAACTTAGTTTGTTTTGATTGAGATTATTTATTTAAAATTCCGGATTCTACACTTTTATCAATAATTTCTTCAGCGTACTGCCACAATTCTTTTGATCCTTCTTGTATGACTTGCTGCTTTTTATAAACAGCGTCATATTTCACATTAAATTCTTTCCAAGTGCCACCGTTGTTAGAAACATTTTGAAGTAGTGGTTCTAATCTATCCATAGATCTGGCAAATTTTGCTTCGTTAGTTTTTCCTTCTTCAAATTCAACCCAAACATCAATAAACTCTTTTGCTTGATCATCTGGTAACATCCCGAAAATTCTTTTAGCAGCTTTTAGCTCTTCATTTGTATTAGTATGATCTTTCTGAGTATCGTAAATAAAGGTATCGCCAGCATCAATTTCAACAATATCATGAATTAAAAGCATTTTTAGAACTTTTAGAATATCGATGTCTTCATTTGAATATTCTAATAAAACCATTGCCATTACCGCCAAATGCCAACTATGCTCTGCATCATTCTCGTTACGGTTACTTTTAAATAGCTTAGTTTTTCGCTGAATGTATTTTATCTTATCTATTTCTTTAATAAATTCTAACTGCTTGCTTAGTTTTTTATTCATCATAGATATTCTTAAGAAGAAGTTTTAGCCTTAATTATTTCAGCCAGAAGTTTTTTAGCTCTTAAAATTTTGACTTTTACGTTATTTACAGGCTCTTGTATATGTTCAGAAATTTCTTTGTAGCTCATTTCTTGAAAATACCTTAACTGAATAACTTCTTGATAATGCGGCTTTAATTTTTTTATATGATCTAATAAACTTGAAAGGTTTTGCTCGGTGATCAAACGGTCTTCTGCGGTAGGGGTTTCATCTACAAAAGTTTTCTCTGCTTTACCATCTACTTGCGTGGTTTCAATATTCTTCTTTCTAATTAAATCGATATGAATATTCTTAGAAATGGTAATTAACCAGGTCTTAAAATTATATTCTACATCAAAAGTTTCTAGCTTTCCAAAGGCTTTAGAAAATGTTTGCACGGTAATTTCTTCAGCTTCATATTCATCTTTAGTTCTTTTAAGCTGAAAACTATACACTTGTTGCCAAAAATGATCTAACAAATACTTGTAGGCAATTTGGTTTCCTTTTTTTGCTTTTTGTATTTGTTCTTCTAATTGCTCAGAAATCATTTCCAGTGTGTGGGTTTCGAGATTGAATTATAGATAAAGATACTAATTTGCGAGAGAACAAGCGTTAGATCTTGAAACGGTAATAACCAAAGTAAATTTTTCTCTTTAAAAATTTTAGTGGCTTTAGCATAAGTGAGGTATAAAAATAATGTCCTTAACAAGAAGATACCTAACACATACTTCCAATCAAAAATAATGATCAATAAGAAGAATAAACACCAAAACGATAACTGACTCAAATAAAAGAGTCCTAATTTGAGTTGATGCTTTTTCTTGTAAAATTTTGCCGTAGATACGTGTCGTCTTTTTTGTGCAAACCAAGATTTCCAAGTGGTTTTTGGTTTACTGTAAGTAAAACTATCTTCTGTAAAGACAATTGATGTATTATTTTTTGTCGCAACTTGATTTATAAAAAGATCATCATCGCCGGAAGGAATACTCATATGAGAAACAAAACCTTTATTCTCATAAAATTCATCTGAAGTATAAGCCAAATTTCGCCCAACCCCCATATATGCATTTCCTCTTTTTGCTGAAGAAAAATAATGTAATGCCGTTAATAGCGTTTCGTACCTAACAATTTTATTTAGAAAAGATTTTTTATAGGTTTCGTAAGCGCCATAACCTAAAACGATACTTTTTTTAGGCTGAAAACCTTGCGCCATTTCTGCTAACCAATTTTCAGAAGTCGGATAGCAATCTGCATCGGTAAAAAGCAGTTTTTGATATTTAGCTTTTTTAATCCCTAAAGTTAAGGCATACTTTTTATTTCCCCAGAAACGCTCATTACTTTGCACATTTACCAGAACTACTTTAGAGTCTTTCAACTGAAAATCTTCCATGACATCTAAAGTATTGTCCCAAGAAGCATCGTTAATTAATATAACTTCATAATCGGCATAATTTTGCTGTAAAATTTTCGGAAGGTTATGCTGAAGATTTTCAGCTTCATTCTTAGCACAAATAATTACAGAAACAGGCTCTTCAATTTTCTCAAGGAGATGAGATTTAGGTTTAGAGAATAAAAAGCCGAAAAAAGATAAGTAGTAAATTATATTAATTGCTGTAACCGCAACAAAGCAGTAAAACACGATTAACAACATTTAAATTTACTTAAGCTTTAGATTTACTATCACAATCACCAATTTCATCAGGCATCTTTCCGCAGAAGCTACAAGGTTCTCCATCCTTATTAAGGTAAGGATTTTGGCTTGCACAAGTCCCTGCAAATTTACCGTCTTTTTTAGCCCAGATCTTAATGGCAATTCCTGCAAATGCGATCGCTAATAATGCTATGGTAATAAAAACTATTTTCATACTGCAAAAATAAAACTTTCTTATTACACCGTAAAATTTTAAAGCCTCTTAATATTCTATTTACACTATTTAACTAAACTTTAAGCCACAAGTATTTATTACAGAATTGTTTAAGCCTATCTTCGTACCACAAACTAAAAAATTTGTTATGAAAAAGACTTTATTAATATTAGGATTAGTGTCTATGAGTTTCTTTGCTTGTAAAGAAGAAAAGAAAGACACAGATGCTATGGATGAATCTACTACAGAGATGAGTGAATCTTCTGATGTGGATGAAACCGAAATGGATATGGAAGAAGAAAATGAAATGTCTTCTTCTGATATGGAAAACGAAGCTGAAATGGATTTAGCGCAAGTAGCTATGAATTCTGAAGATCTATCTACTTTCGTATCTGCTGTACAAAAAGCAGGAATGGTAGTTAAGATTAAAGGTGAGGGTCCTTTTACTGTATTTGCTCCAACCAATGAAGCATTTAATAAATTACCAAAAGGTACTGTTGAAAACCTTATGAAGCCTGAAAATGCAGAAAAACTTGAGGCTGCATTAAGTTATCACATTATTCCCGGTGAAGTAAATGCCGATAAACTTACAGAGCTAATTAACAGTAATGAAAATAAAAAATATGAATTAACTACTGCTAATGATGGTACGATTACTGCAACGATCAACGATAAAGATCAAGTTGTTTTAACCGACGGTAAAGGTAATAAAGCGATGGTAACCAAAGCAGATCAAAAAGGTAAAAATGGAGTTATACATTCGATCAACTCTGTTTTAATGAGAAAGTAATTTTTTTAAGTAAAAGTTATTTAGTTAGATTAAGTTAAGTTAGGAAAAAAGCAGCCAAACGGCTGCTTTTTTATTGAATGATATTTACTTCCATTTCTAATTCGATACCGAATTTCTCTTGAATGGTTTGCTGAATATGTTTTGCTAAAGCTAAAATTTCTTCTCCGCTCGCATCGCCATAATTTACTAAGACCAATGCTTGATTTTTATGTACTCCGGCATCACCGTCTCGGTAACCTTTAAAACCGGCCTGATCTATTAACCAACCGGCAGGTACTTTTACTTCTTCATTAGAAATTTGATAAGAAGGAACATCCGGAAATTTTTCTTTTAATGCTGAAAATGCTGAAGCAGAAATGATCGGATTTTTGAAGAAACTTCCGCTATTCCCAATCTCTTTGGGGTTAGGTAACTTTTGCTCTCGAATAGCGATCACCACATCAGAAATATCTTTAATCTTAGGATTTGTAATTCCTTTTGCTTCTAATTCGTTTAAAATAGCTCCGTAACCGGTTTTTAATTGATGATCTTTCTTAGTAAGCTGAAAGGTTACTGAAGTAATAATGTATTGCCCTTTTACCTCGTTTTTAAAAATAGAATTACGGTAACCAAATTGGCAATCTTCTTTGGTAAAAGTGCGTTTTTCTAAAGTTTGCACATGAATGGCTTCACATTCTGCAAAAACATCTTTTAATTCAACTCCGTAAGCTCCAATATTCTGAATAGGTGAAGTTCCTACATTACCGGGAATTAACGATAGATTTTCAACACCACCATAATTGTTTTCAATACAAAACAAAACAAACTCGTGCCAATTCTCACCGGCATTCACTTTTAAGAAAACTTCTTCTTCGGTTTCATTAACCATCTGTTTTCCTTTTAAATTGACGTGCAAAACGGTCGCATCAAAATCTTTGGTAAACAAGCAATTGCTGCCGCCACCTAAAATAAAAAGTTCTGAAGCATAAACTTGCTTCAGAACTTCTTGTAATTCTTCTTCGTTAGAAACTTCAACAAAAGTTTTTGCTTTTGCGTCGATCCCAAACGTATTATAGTTTATTAATGAAAAATTTCTTTCTTGTCTCATTTTTCATTTTTGTAAGCTTTTAAAGCTTCTTTTAAAATTTCAACAGCGGTTAAAAGATTTTCTTTTTTCAATACATACGCAATTCTAACCTGATTAAGTCCAGAATTTGGTGTTGAATAAAATCCTGAAGCCGGAGCGATCATCACCGTTTCTCCTTTATAATCGAAACTCTCTAATAACCATTTTGCAAAATCTTCTGCATCATCGACTGGTAATTCTGCAATACAATAAAAAGCTCCGTTAGGAGTAGCTACTTTTACACCTTCAATTTCTTCTAAAGCTTCAATCAACGTATTTCTGCGATCTACATACTCTTCAATTACATCATCAAAATAAGATTGTGGCGTATCTAAAGCAGCTTCACTGGCAATTTGTGCAAATGTTGGCGGGCTTAATCTTGCCTGTGCAAACTTCATCGCCGCATCCATAAATTCTTTATTTTTAGAAACTACACATCCAATTCTTGCTCCGCACATACTGTAACGTTTAGAAACTGAATCGATCATAATTGCGTTTTCCTCAATTCCTTCTTGGTTTAATACGGAATAATGCTTTTTTCCTTCGTAAGCAAATTCACGGTAAACTTCGTCTGCTACCAAAAACAGATCGTGCTTTTTAGCTAGAGCTGCTAATTGCTGCATCTCTTCTTCAGTATATAAATATCCGGTAGGATTTCCCGGGTTACAAATAATGATCGCTTTGGTTTTATCGGTAATTCTCTTTTCAAATTCGCTTACTGGTGGTAATGCAAAACCATCATCGAAAGAAGCAGTTACAGGAACTACAGTAACTCCAGATGAAGTAGCAAAACCATTATAATTAGCATAAAAAGGCTCTGGTATAATTACTTCGTCGCCCATATCTGCAATGCTTCCCATCGTGAAAAGTAAAGCTTCAGAACCTCCGGTAGTGATAATAATATCTTCAGCATTTACCGGAATCCCTTGCTTTTCGTAGTAAGCTGCTAATTTAGTTCTATAGGAAGCAAAACCTGCCGAATGGCTATAAGAAACGATCTCTAGATCATTGTTTTTTACGGCTTCTAAAGCAACTTCCGGAGTTTTAATATCGGGTTGACCAATATTTAAATAGTATATTTTTTTTCCTTGCTCGGTTGCAGCTTCTGCATAAGGAACTAATTTTCTAATCGGTGATTGGGGCATTGCCAGCCCTTTTGAAGATATTGCAGGCATAATTTAATTTTTGACGCAAATTTGCAAAATTATTCGAGAATAATATACTTTTTCATAAAAGATATCTGCATAAAAAAGCCGCTACAAATTACGTAGCGGCTTTTTTTTATTTCAAAAAGAATTTTATTTCTCTAAAACACTTTTTGTATCTTGATTTTTTACGAAACCTTTAATTTTTAAAGGATAAGGTGATTGCTCTGCATTAGAATAAACTGTTATTGTCTTTCTAATTGGCCCAGGTCTATTGGTAGCATATTTCACCTTAATTTCTCCTTTTTCTCCTGGAGCAATGGCTTCTTTAGGCTTTTCCGGTACGGTACAGCCACAAGTAGATTTCACATTCTCAATAACTAAAGGTTCGTCACCTGTGTTAGTAAATACAAATGTTCTTACACCATCACTTTTATATTCGATTTCACCATAATCGATGGTTTCTTCTTCAAATTCAATTTTAGCTTGCGCTTGAGATGCAAATCCCACAAAAAGTAAAACTGCAAATGCGATTAAGTTTTTCATCATTTCTAAATTTAGGTACTAATGTAAACGATAAATAATCATTATACAAATACCATATTAATAAATTATAATCTTTTAAAATAGTCTTTATATAACTACTTTTGCCATTCAATTTCAAAAATTAGACCAATTTATGGCCATTGCTGCAAAATATAACGCAAAAGAGATCGAAGATAAGTGGTACGACTACTGGATGAAGAATAATTATTTTCATTCTGAAGTTAATGAAAAAGAGCCATATACCATTGTCATCCCACCACCAAACGTAACCGGTGTTTTACATATGGGGCATATGCTTAACAACACGATTCAAGATGTATTAATTAGAAGAGCTCGTTTACAAGGTTACAACGCTTGTTGGGTACCGGGTACCGATCACGCTTCTATTGCTACCGAAGCTAAAGTTGTGGCAAAATTAAAAGCCGAAGGAATTGATAAAAATACCATCTCTCGAGAAGAGTTTATGAAACACGCTTGGGAGTGGACAGACAATTACGGTGGTGTAATTTTAAATCAGTTAAAGAAACTTGGTGCTTCTTGTGATTGGGAACGAACCAAATTCACTTTAGATGAAAAATTATATTCTTCAGTAATTAAATCGTTCGTAGATCTATATAACAAAGGTTTAATTTACCGTGGTTACCGAATGGTAAACTGGGATCCTGAAGCAAAAACCACCCTTTCTGATGAAGAAGTGATCTACGAAGAAAAGCAAGGAAATTTATATTACATCAATTATAAAATTGAAGGTAGCGACGACACGTTAACTATCGCTACTACTCGACCAGAAACTATTTTTGGTGATAGCGCTATTTGTATAAACCCAAATGATGAGCGTTTTACGCATTTAAAAGGTAAAAAAGCCATTGTACCGATCGTAAATCGTGTGATACCAATTATTGAAGATGAATATGTAGATCTTGAGTTTGGTACCGGTTGTTTAAAAGTAACTCCGGCACACGACGAGAACGATAAAAATTTAGGTGAAAAACATCACCTAGAAGTGATCGATATTTTTAACGATGACGCTTCTTTAAATGAATATGGTCTGCATTACCAAGGGAAAGATCGTTTTCAGGTGCGTAAAGAATTTTCTAAAGAATTGGAAGAAAAAGGCTTTTTAGTAAAAACAGAACAACACACCAATAAAGTAGGAACTTCAGAAAGAACAAAAGCAGTCATTGAGCCTAAAATGTCTGACCAGTGGTTCTTAAAGATGGAAGATTTGGCAAAACCGGCCATCAAAGCGGTTTTAGAGACAGAAGAAGTAAAACTATTCCCCGATAAGTTTAAAAATACGTACAGCCATTGGATGAACAACATTCGTGACTGGAATATTTCTCGCCAACTTTGGTGGGGACATCGTATTCCTGCGTATTACTTCGGAAATGGTAAAGAAGATTTCGTAGTAGCAGAAACTATTGAAGAAGCTTTACAATTAGCCATCGAAAAATCTGGAAATAAAAATCTTACTACTGAAGATTTAAAACAAGATAATGATGCGTTAGATACGTGGTTCTCTTCTTGGTTATGGCCAATGAGCGTTTTCGACGGAATTAATAATCCTGATAACGAAGAATTTAATTACTACTACCCGACAAACGATTTAGTTACAGGACCCGATATTTTATTTTTTTGGGTTGCTAGAATGATTATTGCAGGTTACGAATATACCGGAAAAAAACCATTCAATAATGTGTATTTAACAGGATTGGTACGTGATAAGCAACGTCGTAAGATGTCTAAATCTTTAGGAAATTCACCCGACGCTTTAAAACTTATCGAAGATTTTAGCGCAGACGGAGTTCGTGTTGGGCTTTTATTAAGTAACGCTGCCGGTAACGATCTCATGTTCGATGAGGCACTTTGCCAACAAGGGAAAGGTTTTGGTAACAAAATCTGGAATGCATTTCGTCTCGTAAAAGGTTGGGATGTAGATAAAAATAAAGAACAACCGCAATCGGCAAAAATCGCGATCGATTGGTATAAAAATACCTTCCAAAAAACATTGGTAGAAATTGAAGATCACTTTTCTAAATACAGAATTTCTGATGCTTTAATGGCTACTTATAAATTAATTTGGGACGACTATTGTTCTTGGTTATTAGAAATGGTTAAACCTCCTTACGGTGAAGCGATCGATGCCGAAACTTTAGATGAAGTGATCTCGTTATTAGAGGATAACCTTAAAATATTGCATCCGTTTATGCCATTCTTAACCGAAGAAATTTGGCAAAATATTACCGAGAGAAGCAGTGAAGATGCCTTAATTATTTCAACTTGGCCAGCACAAACTGAATTCGATCAAGAATTTATCGTCGATTTCGAAATGGTGAAAGATATTATTTCGGGTATTCGAACGATTAGAAAAGACAAGAATATTTCATTTAAAGATACGATAGAACTTAGCGTAATTAATAATGAAAAACTGAAAGAAGATTACGATTCTGTAATTGCTAAACTCGGAAATATTTCAGCAATCAATTATGTAACAGAACAACAAGAAAATGCAATTTCTTATCGAGTAAAATCGAATGAATATTTTATTCCGATGGAAGGCGCAGTAGATGTTGAAGCTGAAATTGAAAAGCTAAAAGAAGAATTAAAATACAATCAAGGTTTCTTAAAATCTGTCGAGAAAAAACTTTCTAACGAGCGTTTTGTAAATAATGCTCCAGAAAAAGTTGTCGCGATGGAAAAACAAAAGAAAGCCGATGCCGAAGCAAAAATTGAAGCGATCGAACAAAGTTTAGCAAGTCTTCAATAAAAGTAGCTGAGCTTCATTCTGAATTTTACACAGAATTCTGAAAAAGCTTATGACGGAAATAAAAAAACGCCTGGTGAAAGCTAGGCGTTTTTTATTATCTTCAACTATGGTTAATCTGTAACAAATTCTAGCTTTCTACGTCTATTAGATATGGGGAAATTCAGTTTTATGGTTTTGTTTTTACTATTCTTCAGCCATCTTCAGGCAGAAGAAGTAAAGCTTGATCCTATCGTTTTCCCAAATGCTGAAGTTGTTAATGAAAATACTTTTAGAATTCCTTTCAAACTTATCGATCATCTTATGGTGGTTGAAGCAGAATTATTCAACAAAAAAGGAAACTTTATTATCGATACCGGTTCAGAACAATTAATCCTTAATCAAGTTCATTTTCCTAATCTTTATCTTCAGCATCAATCAAACGTAAAAACTTCGGGAGTTTTAACCACAACCAATGCTTATCAAAAATTTCTAGAAGAATTTAAACTTCAAAATTTAAGTTTAAAAAATGCCAATGCGCACGTGATCGATCTTTCTCATATCGAGAAGAAAAAACATATGAACTTGACCGGCATTATTGGCTATAGTGTTTTAAAAGATTACGAGATTTTTATCGATTTGTATTTAAATCAAATTACACTCACCAAAACAGATCACTACGGAAACAAACTTGACCAAAAAGTTTATTTAGAAAAGATCACAGATAGTATCGCTTTTCAGCTAAAAAAGCACACCATCGTTTTAAAATCATTTGTAGGAAAAGAAGAAATGAATTTTGCGTTGGATAGCGGAGCAGAAATCAATCAGCTCAACACCAGAAAAAGTAAAAAAGTACATTCTTATTTTAAACCTGCCAAACGAATTGTTTTAACCGGTGCTGCAAATGAAAAAGCCGAAGTATTGGCAGGAAAATTGTACCGCGTAAAATTAAATGATCGCATCTATTTTGGCCCCATGAACACGATTATCACTAATTTAGCCAAACTTAGTGAAGCCTTTGGCACTTCGATAGATGGCGTTTTGGGTTACGAGTTCTTTCTGCAAAAAAGAACCATTATTAACTATAAAAAAGAGAAACTTTATTTCATTAATTATCCATTAAAAAACTAATTTGAAAAGGTATTTTCAACATATCGTTTTAATTATCTGTTTGCTATTCGCGATCCCAAATTTTGCGCAAAAAAAAGACGTAAAAGGCTATCGTATTGATGGTGATGAAATTGTTTTTACTTTCGATAAAGAAGATTATAAAAATGCTACTCACGATGAGTATGGCGTTCTTAAAGATTTTGAAGATCTAGATATTGAAAATGTGGTGGTTTCCGGAAATTTCAATAATTGGTCTCGCCGATCTTGGAAGATGAAAAAAATTGATGAATGTCATTACGAACTTCGAAAAAATATTGAAGATTTTACAGACGATTTCATGTGGGAATTTAAATTTTTGATCAATCACACGTATTGGGCAGAACCAAACGAGAATATTACCAATACAACTCCGGCAACTAACGAGTTTGGTGGTTATTACAATTCGAGCAACTTAAAATTTTACACCGCAGTTCCTAAAGAAAACGGCAATACAACATTTCATTTAAAAGACTTTCAAGACGCTAAAAAAGTTGTTTTATCAGGAAGTTTCACACGTTGGGATGAAGAATATCTTCAAATGAAACCCACCGAAGATGGTTGGGAAATAAGTCTAGATTTACAACCGGGAGCTTACCAATACAAATTTATTGTCGATGGTAATTGGATGGAAGATCCCGATAATAAAAAGAAAACGCTTAATGAATTTGGCGGATATAATTCTGTAGTTGAAGTAAAAAAATGGGTAACGTTTAACCTTGAAGGTTATCCCAATGCTGAAGAAGTAATTTTAACCGGAAGTTTTAATAATTGGAATGAAAATTCTTACCAAATGCAGAAAAGCGAAAACGGGTGGAAAATTCAGCTATACTTAGCTGGCGGCAAACATCATTACAAATATATTATTGATGGCGATTGGACGATTGATCCTAAAAATCCTGTTCTAGAATATGACGGACGCGGAAATATAAATTGTGTGAAAATGGTCAAGTAATTATTGATATTGAGCTTGAAATTTACCCGGACTCATTTTCTTAATTTTCTTAAATACGCGATTAAAATAAGATCGACTCTCAAAACCACATTCCATAAAAACATCTTTAATCTTACGGTCACTTTCTTTTAAAAGTTCTGTAGCTAATTTGATGCGTTCTTCGTTAATAAATTCAACCGGAGAAATTCCCATTTCATTTTTAAATACGCGATAAAAATTAGATTCACTCATATAAGCTTGCTTACTTAATTCTTCAATACAAATATTTTGATGAATATTCTTCCGAATAAATTCAATCACATAACGCAAACGACTACTCTGCTGAAATTGAGCTGAATTTTCTAAATAAGCTTTCTTAGAATTGGTTTGCAACACACGAATTACCAACTCTTGCAACATATTATCTACAAATAGATCTTTAGAAGGATGATTTTCAGTAAACAAATACAATAGTCGCTGTATGATCTGAAAAATCTCTCGGTCGTTACTAAAATGAAAATTATAATCCATCAAACTCCAATCTCGCTCATCAAACTTCGGGAGTTTCTCATTCATTAAATGAAGCGTTTGTTTAATTTTATCTTCAGAAATAGCCATCGCTAAACAACGCGTAGGATTTTTTTCTTTTGCTTCAGGAAAATCAATTCGCATGATCTCTTCTGCCGGTAAAACTAAAGATTCACCCGGTAAAAAATCAAAGGATTGGCTATCGCGTAAATGCATGATCTTTTTTCCTTCCAACATACTTGCCAATACCGGTTGATCGAATTTTAATAATACCTGTTCTGCTCTTTTATGCGTTTCAAAGACATGCATCGCAGCACTATTCATAGTGTAAGTAGTTTGATTTTCTACCATATCCTGCAAAGATCTTTCTTCAAAAAAACGTTTAGATAACATAAGATTATTATTAAAATGATAACTACACAACTACTATATTAAGTAATACCTATAAATATAATACTTATTTTATCACTTTAATAATGATTAATAGAATTGTTCATCATATTGGTAGAATTGTTCAAAAATTAGAGAGAAGTTCAATATAACTTTGAGAATCAACAACCTAATTAAAATTTAAAGTTATGAGCAATACAGTCACAACCACTCAGTCAGAAATTAAAAAACCTGAGTTCAAAAGTCAATATGAAAATTTTATTGGCGGAAAATGGACCGCTCCTACTAAAGGAGAATATTTTGAAAACATTTCTCCAGTAGACGGAAAAAGCTTTACAAAAATACCTCGTTCAACTGAAGAAGATATAGAAAAAGCCTTAGATGCCGCTTGGGCTGCCGCACCAGAATGGAATAATTCTGCAGCAGCACATCGAAGTAATTTGCTATTAAAAATTGCCGATGTTATGGAGAATAATCTAGAAGCTTTGGCAAGAGCAGAAACTTGGGATAATGGTAAAGCTGTAAGAGAAACAATGGCTGCAGATATGCCTTTAGCGGTCGACCACTTTAGATATTTTGCCGGAGTGATTAGAGCAGAAGAAGGTTCTGTAGCAGAATTAGATGCGAATACGGTTTCGTTAAATGTACCAGAACCTTTAGGCGTTGTTGGTCAAATTATTCCTTGGAACTTTCCAATTCTAATGGCAGCTTGGAAGTTAGCACCGGCTCTTGCTGCAGGAAATTGTGTAGTTCTTAAACCTGCGGAACAAACTCCTGTTGGTATTTTAGTACTTATGGAAATGATCGAAGGTATTCTACCTGATGGAGTCTTAAATATCGTCAACGGTTTTGGTGTTGAAGCGGGTAAACCATTAGCTTCTAATCCAAGAATCGATAAAATTGCATTTACCGGAGAAACGACTACCGGACAATTAATTATGCAATATGCATCTAAAAATATTATTCCGGTAACTTTAGAATTAGGAGGTAAATCTCCAAATGTTTTCTTTGAAAGTATTATGGATGCCGATGACGATTATTTTGATAAGTGTATTGAAGGTGCAGTGATGTTTGCCTTAAATCAAGGTGAAGTGTGTACTTGCCCTAGCCGAATTTTAGTTCAAGAAAACATCTACGAAAAATTTATGGAACGTGTAGTTGAACGAACTAAGGCTATAAAATTGGGCCATCCTTTAGATCCTAACACCATGATGGGAGCTCAAGCTTCTAACGATCAATATGAAAAAATATTAAATTATATTGAAATTGGTAAAGAGGAAGGTTGTGAAGTACTTGCAGGTGGTGAAGCTGCCTATAATGAAGGGTTAGATGGTGGATATTATATTAAACCAACCATTTTAAAAGGAAATAATAAAATGAGAGTATTCCAAGAAGAAATATTTGGACCGGTAGTTTGTGTTACCACTTTTAAAGATGAAAAAGAAGCCATCGAAATCGCTAACGATACCTTATATGGTCTAGGCGCCGGTGTTTGGACAAGAGATACACATCAGGCTTATCAAATTTCCAGAGCAATTAAAGCTGGTCGTGTTTGGGTAAATTGCTACCATAATTATCCTGCACACGCACCGTTCGGAGGTTATAAGAAATCTGGTATTGGTCGTGAAAATCACAAAATGATGTTGGATCATTACAGACAGACTAAGAATATGCTTATTTCTTACGATAAGAAAAAACTAGGATTCTTTTAATGGAAACTCCTCGAGTTAAAGTAACAGAAAAAGCAAGAGAAGTCATTGAACAACTTCAGCAAAAACATGGAGAACTTATGTTTCACCAAAGCGGAGGATGTTGCGATGGCTCTTCTCCTATGTGTTTTCCTAAAGGAGAATTAATGTTAGATAATTCAGACATTTTATTAGGAGAAATCGCCAACTGTGAATTTTACATATCAAAAGATCAGTTTGAATATTGGAAACATACACAACTTAATGTAGATATCACGCAAGGTAGAGGTTCAAGCTTTTCATTAGAAATTCCTTTAGGAATCCGGTTTATTATAAAATCCAAATTATATACCGAAGACCAAAAATCTAATTTAAAACCTATTTAAAAAAGAAAACTCGATCAAATTTGGTCGAGTTTTTTTATTTTAAAATTGAAATACTTCTTGTTATCTCTATGGCGTTTCCTATGGGTCGGGCTATTGCTAATCTCTTTTTATTTTTTTGATTAAAAATAAAGGAGCTTAAACAATTAGCTTGTTTTGAGCCTAGTCGAAAAGCGCTATCCCTAACGCGGGGGTAGTCTGATTATTTTTGGTCATAAAAAAAGCCCTTTATCATAAGATAAAGGGCTTTTATAAAGAAGGCGGCGACATACTCTCCCACAGTTAGCAGTACCATCTGCGCTAACGAGCTTAACTTCTCTGTTCGGAATGGGAAGAGGTGAGCCTCGTTGCTATAACCACCTTAAATCGTCGGTTTGATCTAAATCAAACACTAATAAGTTAACATATTAAAACAAAAATAAAGTTTACAAAAGAGCTAGAATAAATATCAATTGAGGTATTTTCCGTGCCCTGAACTTAATCAGGGCACTTGCATAAGCTATACGGGTTATTAGTACTACTCGGCTATGACATTACTGCCTTTACACCTATAGCCTATCAACGTGGTCATCTCCCACGACCCTTTAAAGAAATCTCATCTTGTGGTGGGTTTCGCGCTTATATG
>DTTX01000005.1 GCA_012964435.1 Mesonia sp.
GAAAGTGATGTATTTCTTTAAAGGTAAATCTTTTTTAGCGATTTCCTGCAGCGCCAAACTTGCGACCAAAGTAGCGCCTTGCTCAGATAAATGCGTGTTATCGCTTTTACCGTCGGGATAATAAGCCACTTCTCCCGGTTCGAAATGCAAATGCAGATCGGCCGATTCTTCCGCTCCAAATTTCACTTCTAACTGCTCGGTTAACCACTGCATATCGATAAACGGAACATCAAGATCTTTAGCGACCATTCTAACCACCAAAGGATATTCGCCGTGCGTATCGACCAAAGTTCCCTCTTCATTAAAATTTCTGCGCACGATCGAACTCATTAAAATTGGCGTTGCTCCTTTTTCCCGAGTTTCCTTTACATATTTCTCTAAGTTATAACGATATTCGGTAAACGGATTGGTAAATCGATCTGGTGACTTAATTTTCTGGTCATTATGCCCAAACTGAATGATCACAAAATCGCCTGGTTTTAGTTTTTCATAAACCGTTTGCCATCTTCCTTGACCGATAAAACTTTTAGAACTACGTCCATTCACTGCGTGATTTTCAATCGTAATCTCATCGTTCATTAACTCGGGTAACATTTGTCCCCAGCCGTGTTCAGGGTTTTCTTCCGGGTTCTTTTTATTGGCCATTGTAGAATCGCCGATAAGAAATAATGTTTGCGCCTTTACCGAAATCACCATCAAAAAAATGGCTAAAAAACTAATTAATTTTGATCTCATAATTGTATAATTTTGGGCATTCCCCTTATCCCTATTGGGCTAAGGGTCAGGCTCTCGCTACTCGCTTTTTACTTAGCCCGAAAAAGGCTAAGCAAAAGAGCTTAAACACGCCGCTCGATCCTTAATGCGGTTAAATTCACTTATTAGGATTCCAGTTGTTTTGGTTTCCCGAGAATATATTTTTAACGGTATATTTTTTTACTTCAGCTTTAGTGAGTTGATGCGACCAGGCTATACGGGTTTTAGGAGAAGCTCCTGTGCCTTTGCTTTGATATTCTCCGTAATAAGTTGTTTTTTCTTTCTGCGGAAACATTTTATCGCCCGTCCACGGATCCCAGCCCTTTTCAACAATATGCTCCCCTAAAGTAGAATTGATAAATACCGTTTTGGCATAAGAACGCCAGGGTCTTCCTAAATAAACTTTATCTACACCATCTTTCGCTATCAACTCACAATCAAAAAATACATATCCAAATTCCTGATTGGCTGGAGTTGCAGCTGCGGTGACATAAGAATTCGCCAGACTTTTAATCGTACACTCTTCAAAAATACAAGTAGCCTGCCCAAAAATAAAATCGGTTGTTCCTTCGATATAGCAGTTTTTATAATATTGTCGGCTGCCTGCTGTTGCTGTGTACAAGGTGTCCTGGCAACCTAACAGGTTACAGTTCTCAGCCATAAATCGATCTCCTTCTACGTGAAGCGCAACCGCCTGACCGCTTTCACACCAGGTATTTTGAATCGTTAAATTTTTAAAATGAATATTGTCTCCCTGTACTAAAACCGTGTACGAAGTAAATGTGTTTAGCTTCTCTCCCGTAACTGAGTCAATTTTCCCTGAATAATCATTGCCTTTTATAATGGTTTGATCTTTACTTTCACCAATTAAGTTAAGTTGATGTTTCCAAGTAGGAATTACGAGTTTCTCGTTGTAAACTCCATTTTTTATAAAAATTTCCACTTCTCCTGGACCTAAATCCCGTGTTGAATTCACCGCTTCCTGAATTGTATTAAAGTCACCCGAAGCGTCTTGAGCAACTGTTATTTTTAAATAAGGTTCTTGAGCAGAAACATACTGAACGGCAAAAAAAAGAAATAGTATATTAAGTAAATTCTTCATTGTTATTCTTTAAAAACTTTATTAAGAAATGAAACGGTATATGCTAATGTAGGCTGAAACCAAGGCTGCAACAACCAAAAAGAATGCGGAGAGTCTTTTAGTGTATGTACTTCTGAATAGATATTATTTTTATTTAAAATTTTTATCATATCATCACGGCCGGCGTGAAATCTAGGTCGAGAGCTATTTATAAATAAAATAGGTGGCGTATTTTTATCGACGTATTCCAGCGGAGACGCTTCTTTCCAATTTTTAGGATTTTCATCTCTTGATCCATCTAACCATAATCCCGCCGCTTTACCTTCTGCACTAGCTTCAGGATGAATAAAAGAAACAATACCGTCTACATTTACGATCGCTTGAATTTTTGAAGAAATTTCTTCATCCTGCTCATTATAGATTTCAGAATTTGGAGTTACGCCAACCAATGTCGCCAGTTGTGCCCCGGCAGAAGTTCCCAAAACTGCTATTCTATCTGAATCGACATCGTAGGTTTTTGCGTTTGATCTTATCCAGCGTATGGCATCTTTAAGATCGATCACTCCCGCAGGATACATAGCTTCATGACTTAGTCGATAAGCTGCGGTTATAGCTACAAATCCACTTTCAGCGAGATGTTGCGCCAGGATACGTAGATTTTCTTTACTTCCAGAAATCCAACCACCACCATGAATTAATAATACCGCAGGACATTTTTCTTCCGAAGAAATTTTAGGTCGATAAATATCTAATTTGAGATTTGAATTTGCTGTTTTTTTATAAATGATATCTTCTTCAGCAATAACATTTTCAGACGCGAACGGCTGAATCTGTTCTATAAAGGGATACTTTCTTTTATATTTTTCAAAAGTTGTGGTAATGGTATAGGGGCGTACTTCTGCCTTTTGAGCAAAAGTACTCAACCCCAGTACCAAAGTTACAAACACAACAATGAAATTTTTAATCATCTATTTAGTTATTCTAAAATATTCAACATTGGCATAACCACCTCTTTTGGCGCCTGCCGGACTTGTACTAAATAACCCGACTTTTGCACCAATCCATTTACCGACACGAGCATTAAATGGTTTTCCTATTTTTTTATAACGTTTACCGTTATCACTATACATAAACTGGCACGTTGCCGCTGGAGAAGAAACTTCAACCTTTACGTAAGCGGTATTTGATTTTAACTTTTCTTCATTTAAAACTTTTTCTTCAGCTCCTTTATCGGCGCTTTTCGCCTCGGTTTGTTGAATGTAAAATTCACCATCTTTTTCTGTAATTGTCAGCGTAAAATAATCTCTTCCCATCACGATAAATCCTGCATTACGTTGCATTTCAGCATCTTCAGGAATTAATGTGATTTTTGAACTTGCTGTAAACTCCGGTGCGGGAAACTTTTGCAATAGTAAATTAGGAACTTCCCATAAATTTTTAGCTTCTTTTGGTTGCGCAATACTGAACAATCTTAAGTAATCGTTACCCGGTAATTTAGCGTGCCATAATACGTTGGGATTTGCATTCCATTGCCATTGAATACCTAAACTATCGCTGGTAAATTCATCAGTTTCTTTTGGAGTTACTATCGAATATGATTTGCCAACATTTGGCTTTTTATGTTGAAGCACCGGTTCTCCAACACCATTATTATCGTGATCTTTACCCATTACCGGCCAATCTTTTTTCCAGTTCATTGGTTGTAAATGAACGATTCTCCCGTAAGCATCTTTATCTTGAAAATGATAGAACCAATCTTCTCCTTTCGGTGTTTCTACCCAAGCGCCTTGATGCGGACCGTTAATTTTAGTGCTTCCCTGCTCGAGAACAACTTTTTCTTCATAAGGACCGTAAACATTTTTAGAACGAAGAATTAATTGCCATCCTGTTGAAACTCCACCAGCGGGAGCAAAAATATAATAGTAAGCATTTCGCTTATAAAATTTAGAACCTTCTACTGTTTCATGCGCTTCGTGACCATCGAAAACGTGACGACCTTCGTCGAGAACTTTGGTTCCATCGGGAGACATTTTGTGTACCGTTAATAAACTTTTTACACCGGCACGACTTCCTGCCCAGGCGTGAACTAAATAAGCTTTGCCATCTTCATCCCAAAGCGGACAAGGATCGATTGCTCCTTTAGCTTTCATCACTAAAACCGGTTGTTCCCATTCACCTGCGGGATCATCGGTTTTCACCATATAAATCCCGAAATCTGGATCGCCCCAATAAATATAAAATTCATTATTATGATAACGAATTGAAGGAGCCCAAACTCCGTTACCGTGTTGCGGCGTATTAAAATGTTCTACCGGAACTTGCTTCGGAAGCGCATAATTGATCAGCTCCCAATTCACCATATCTTTTGAATGTAAAATAGGTAAACCCGGTGCTGCGTTGAAGCTTGAAGCCGTCATATAATAATCATCACCTGCCCTAGTTACATCCGGATCTGAATAATCTGAATGCAGAATAGGATTTTTATAAGAACCATCGCCTTGATCTGCTACCCAAACTTCAGATACATAATTTTCTTTAGTTTGTGCAGAAGAAAAACTTGCTACTCCTAAGGCTAAAATGATTATGTAATTGGCTAATTTCAATGCGTTATTTCTTATTTATTCAATTCTAAACTTGCTAAAATAAAAGGCCCAGTTCCTTTAGGGTCGTTAGATCTAATCTCTTCATTTACATAATATTCAAAAGAAGCATCGCGGTAAGGATTGCCACCAAGACCAGCAACGGCACAACACTGGTTTAAGTTTACCGTCCCATCTTCTTCCACTGTGATTAAATTTTCTAAGATTCCTTCGTAAGTTTTTTCTGCTTCAGCTAAATAATTCTCTGGTAAATAACCTTTTTTAGCACCTTTTGCGAATGTATAAGCGAACATAGAAGAACCTGTAGCTTCTAGGTAATTCCCTTCTTTACCGGCTTTATCTAAAACCTGATACCAAAGTCCGGTTTCTTTGTCTTGAACCTTCATTAATGCTTCTGCATATTGGTTTAGGTAGTTTACTAATTTTTCTCTTCCAGGATGATCTTCCGGTAGGTAATCTAACACATCGACCATTGCCATACCGTACCAACCCATTGCTCTAGACCAAAAATTAGGTGACGTTCCTGTTTCATTATTAGCCCATTTTTGTTCTTTACTCTCATCCCAACCGTGGTATAAAAGTCCGGTTTCTTGATCTAATGTATGCTCTTGAATTAGATTGAATTGATGCACCACATCATCAAAGGCTTTTTTAGCCTCTTCACCTTCGCTAAACATTTGTGTGTAGTGTGCGTAAAATGGTTCTGCCATATATAAACCATCTAACCACATTTGATGTGTATAGCGTTTTTTATGCCAAAAACCACCATCTGAAGTTCTTGGTTGTGTGTCAATCTGACTTCTTAGCGTTTTTAAGGCAGTTAAAAAACATTCTTCTTTAGTTTTTGGATAAAGGTATAATAAAACATCACCAGATTTTAGCATATCTAAGTTTTGCTTTTCGATCTCGTAAGTTCTGATCTCACCTTGATCGGTGATCATCGTATCTGCATAGGCATAGATATAATCGTAATATTTTTCTTTTTGAGTTTGCTCGTAAACTCTTTTGGCGGCAGTTAGTACAAGTCCGTTAGTGTAACTCCACTGTGGTTTGTCTCTAAAGTCTAATTTTGAAGCCTCTGGAAATCGTTTTATTTCTGAAAGAAGCATACGCTCCGACCATTTTAGGTCTTTAGAAATAGCTAATTCTTCAGCTGAATTTTCTACTACTTCTTCTGAAGTTTTTTCTTCATTCTCTTTTTTGTCTTTGCAGGCAAAAATTACAAAAACTGCAAGTAGAACAATAATTGAACTGGTGATTAAACTAAATTCTCTTTTTTTCATTTTATTGTAATTTTTCATTTTGTTGAAGTGTACTTAATTTTTCGTCTAAATCTTTTACAAATTCTTCTTGGGTTTTAATGCCGTTTTTCTCTTGCTCCCAAGCCGCTAATATGTAATAAGCAACACGATTTTTGGTCGGTTTAAAGATTACTAAATGGTCGTGCGGACCTTCTTGAACTTTCTCTACTTCTGAAGTTTTATAGAAAATAGCCATCCCTAATTGATCTTCTTCACTAACCAAAGTTTGCGTTCCATAAGTGGCGATATAACCCCATTTTTGGTTTTCACTTTTGTTTTCTATAAGCGGAATGTCTTCAAACTTTACGATACCGGTAGTTAAACCTGAAATTTCTTCAGAAGGACTTAAAGTAATTTTTGAAAAACGATCTGATGGATAAATAGTATAAATTGCATCTAAATCGATGCTTGCTTCTCCAGTTTTCCAACCATCATAATCGATATTTACTGAAGAACTTTCTGCATTATTTTCTACGGAAGCAATTGTTTTTTCAACTTGTCTAAAATGTGCGACAGAGTCGTTCATAAATCTTCCGTAGCCACCTAAACCTAAAGATTTCCCGGCTTTAAGAATATCTTGCCCCCAAGGAGATTCGTGATGATAATCTTCATAATTATTTTGCCCTACGTAAGGCAAAACAATAGTGTCTGTTTTTTTGCCCCAAATATCGATAGCATTTCTCCAATCGAGGTACATTCTAAAACCTACTTGGCTGTTTTCCCAACCCGGACCTTCGTATCGAATATAGTAAGCGTGATCGGAGTGACCTTCGGGCAATTGAAGTGAATTTACATTTTCAAACTCACCACCACCAAACTTTTTAGGTTCCCAATCGTCACCTTTTCTTATCGAAAGTTCTGCATAGGTTTTTGCATTTTTATCTGGTTTTTGCCAAGAATTTTCTGCTGCGTTTTTTACAGTTTCAACTTCAGTTTCTATTTCTTGAGATTCTTTTTTTTCTTCTTTACAACTAGTAAGTATAAATGTCGAAGCTAAAAAGAGAGGAAGTATTATTTTTTTCATCATTATTGATATTTTGTAACTATAAAAATTTAAAAAGAAGCCTGTAAAAATTACAAGCTTCTTTTCGTTAGCTAATTACCTAACTTAAAACCAAATCAAACACAACTTTTATTATTGATAAGCAGGATTTTGTGGAAAATCGTTATTCTGATTTAAGTCTAATGCCTCTTGAGGTATTGGTCTTAAGATCTTTAATTCTCCGTTAGCACCATTAAAATTACCAGGTTCTACAAGATAGTGATACATAGAGGCTCTTTCTACTAAAGTACCTGTACGCTTAAGGTCAAACCATCTGTGGTATTCACCTAATAGTTCACGACCTCTTTCATCTAAAATATAATCGATATCGAAATCTGCTAATGTAGCATCATCTACTCCTGCTCTGTCTCTTACTACATTTAAGCGTTGTAAACCTGTAGAAGCATCACCAGCTTGTAAATAAGCTTCAGCAGCAATTAAATAAGTTTCTGCTAAACGAGCTAAAATGATGTCTCTTCTACTTGTACTCTGACCAAATGGAGCCTCCGGATCGTCAAACTTCTTAACTGGAATGGTTTGATAATCGTTATTAGGATTTATAGAAGGAACATAAGACCCATAAGGATGAAATGTTGCCTCAGGATGTGTCGCAAGATAAGCATCCTCAAAAGCTTCAAAATCTTGCCAAGCGGCAGCATAGAAATGATTTACTTCTAATCCTGAAGTGTCTTCTTCATCATAAAAATCAAAATATCTTGTATATACTTCCTGCATAAAAGTCACATACCAACGTTCGTCTTCTTCTGTAAATAAATCTATAGCGTATTGGGTTGGGCATAAAGTATAAGTTCTATAAGGAGCATCTCCTGCAAATTCTGCACCTCCTTGATAAGGACCAAAGTAAGCAGTTTGCATATGACCTAATTCAAATGGGTCGGTAGCTACTGCACCATTACTATATTGAACCGAGAAAATTGTTTCTTCTTTTATTTCATAATCCGGCATCCACAATTCTGCAAAAGTTAAATTTAAACCTTGACCTCCTATCGCTGCATCGGCATAATTTGCTGCAGTTTGATAATCTGAAGCTGAACCAAAATCTTCATAAGCTCTTGTTAAGTAAACTTTTGCCAATAAATGGTTCACGGCTTTTCTGTTAACTCTACCATTATATGTACCATCATCAACAAGGTCTAAAGATTCTTCTAATTCTGAAATTATAAAACTATAAACTTCTTCTGCAGAATTTCTATCAAAGGTTAACTGAACTTCATTGATATAATCAGTTACAATGCTAACTCCCCCATAAGTTTGCACTAAAAGAAAATAAGCATTTGCACGTAAATATTTTACCTCACCTACTCTTTTATTTAAATTTGTAAAATTTTCGGTTAGGTCTGCATAATATAATGCTGTATTTGCTGTCTGTATAGCAGAATAGCAAGTAGTATACAATTGACCAACACCGGTAGAGTTAGGTGCTAATTGAGAATACTGACTCAATCCCGGCGGCTCGGCATCTCTTCCTTCGGCGTACATATCTGTACCAGCAACAAACAACCAAGGCTCATCACCATATATATCTTTCAGTTTTGCATAATTAGCATTTACTAAAGACTCATAACCCTCTACTGTTGTATAATATTCATCACCAATGACATTTGATCTAATATCTTCTTCAAGATAATCTTGACAAGAGTTTAATGTTAGCCCTAAGAATAAGGCTCCTACTATATATTTTATTCTTTTCATCTTTTTTAAAATTTAAGGTTGAAACCAAATTGATAAGTAATTGAACTTGGACGTCCTGTATTTAATGAAGCACCTGCCCATTCTGGATCGTAACCTTCGTAGTCTGTAAATACAAATGGGTTTAGAACATTAGCATAAACTCTAAGGTTTTTCAAATTAAGCTTATCTAAGATATTATCTGAAAAAGTATAACCTAGAGCTATGTTTTTCACTTTTACGAAAGAAGCATCGTGAAAATATCCTACGCCATCTTGTCTCCAGAAGCTACCTTCATTTCTTGGTTGTGGATAACGATTTGAAGCCTGAGCTGCTAAACCTGCATCATTTTCTGGAATATACCAGTTAATATTTAATTTTTGACGACCTCTATCTCTAGTGTTTGCAAAGTTTGAATGAAAATTACTATACACCAAAACTCCTTGATTGGTGATTACTGATGCAGATAAATCGAAATTTTTCACTTTTAATGTGGTAAATAAACTTCCTGACCAATCTGGATTTGAGGATCCTAAAATTACTCGATCATCACCTGTATAACGACCATCATTATTTACATCACGAAGCTTTTCTTGACCTTCTTCCATTCCGTAACCTGCAGCTTCATCCGCTTCATTGGCTTGCCAAATACCCACAAAATCATAATTGTAATGTGCGTCTAAAGATTCACCTATAAATAGACCATTACCAATATCATCATTTATACTCTGACCATAAATAGACTCTACTGCGTTTGTATTTTTAGTAAATGTAAATGTCGTTGACCAAGTTACATCCGGTGTTTGAATATTTCTTGTGGTTAAACTTAACTCAACCCCTTTATTACTTACAGAACCTACGTTTGCATTCGTAAAATCCCATCCGGTTTCTAATGGTAAATCTTGTTGAAATAGAATATCTTCAGACAAACGATCATAAATATCTATACTACCTACGATTCTACTATTAAAAAAGCCAAAATCTACCCCAGCATTAAATTCACGTGTTCTTTCCCATCCTAGATTAGGATTTGCTAAACGTGCTGCTAACCAACCATTTGCCGTACTACCATCAAAATCATAAAATTGTTGAGAATTCAAAATATTCTTAGTCGAATATGGATCAATACTATTGTTACCCGTAAAACCGTAACTTAAACGTAATTTTAAATTAGATAAAGTGTTTTGACTTTGCAGAAAGTCTTCTTCTGAAATTCTCCACGCGACAGCAGCAGAAGGGAATGTATCCCAACGCTTTTCTTCAGAAAGAATTGAAGAACCATCCCAACGATTTGTTAAGGTAAGTAAATACCTTTCTTTAAAAGAGTAATTTAAACGTAATGCATAAGAAGATAAGGTTTGATTCACGAAAGAAGAAGCTATATCGTAAGTACTTTGCTGGCCACTACCGGTATTATAGAAACCGGTTTCAAATGGCATATATCTAGAACGCTGATAAGAACTTTCATATGTATCTGAAAAGTTACTTATTAAACCAAGAAAATTAAAACTATGATCTTCTGCAATGGTTTTATTAATATTAACTTGATTATCCCAAGTATAATTAAAAGATTGATATTGTTCAATTTCAGCAGATGGTAACCCACCGTTATTTAATCCTGTGTTGGTTAATGCTCCCCAAGATTGCCCTCTTCTAAATTGTGTTAAACCAGAAGAAAAAGTAGATTTAAGCGACAGCCAGTCATTCACATTATACTGAAGGTAAGTACTTCCTATTAAATTCCAACGTCTAATATCATTATCTGTATTAGCAATTTCTAATAAGGGATTATAAGTACTTGTTTTATTAATAATAAAGTCTCCATTCTCATTGGTAAGTTTTCCCGGTTGTGGAAAAAGACCACCGTCTAAACCGTAAGGATTTAAATATGGGTTTAATCGAAATGCATCTCTCATCGCTACATCACTTCCTAAATTTTGATCGGTACGAGCGATAGTTAAGTTTGTTCCGAAAGAGATTTTATCATTAAGAGTATGATCTAAACCTAATTTTAAGGTATATTTCTTTAATTCTTCATTTTCTATATTACCGGTTTCTGTTTGATAACCTAAACCGATATTATATCCCATTCCGCTTTCTGAGCGACCTGAAGCATTTAAATACGTATTTTGTTGGTAACCGCTTTTTAAAACTGCATCGTACCAATCGAAAGATTCATCATTTGCAACTCTTCTTAAAAGCTCGGTATTTGTACCTCCACCTCCAACTGCATCGGCAAGTGTTGCTGCAGAAACTTCACCAGTATTAGGATCATTTGCCGCGGTAGCCAGGTAAGCAGATTGGTGATATCTCCACCAAGTACTAGGCGACATCATCTCCGGTAGTCTTGCAACTTCTTTTACGCCAAAAAAGCTTTCTAAAGATACATTGAAACCAGCTTTTGCTCCTGCTCCATTTTTAGTAGTTACAATCACAACACCGTTAGTACCTCTTGAACCATAAATAGCTGTTGAAGAAGCATCCTTCAAAATATCCATACGTTCAATATCCTGCGGGTTTAAGAAATCGATATTGTCTGTTGGCACCCCATCTACAACATATAAAGGTTGATTATCACCAAAAGAGTTTTTACCTCTTACCACGATATCGAAACCATCACCAACTCTACCGGTAGAATTACTAATTTGTACCCCGGGAACATTACCTTGTAATGCTTCTACAGGATTGGTTAAATTTCTTTCAGTAAGATCGTCTGAACCAACAGTCC
Organism: Mesonia sp.; assembly: GCA_012964435.1. GTDB lineage: Bacteria > Bacteroidota > Bacteroidia > Flavobacteriales > Flavobacteriaceae > Mesonia. The sequence goes on from DTTX01000005.1 coordinate 11,195, forward strand.
CTACAGATCCTGTTAAATCTGTTTTCTTTACAGATCCATAACCTACGACTACAATTTCATTAAGTGATTGAACATCTGTTTCTAATTGAATATTAAATTCTGTTTCTCCTGAAACTTCAATCGTTTTCGTAAGAAATCCAACGTAGCTAACGGTTATAGATGAATTCTCCGGAACTTCTAAGGAAAAGTTACCATCAAAATCTGTCACTGTTGCATAATTAGTTCCTTCAACAAGAATATTTACTCCAGGTAAAGGCATACCGTCTTCCTGACCTATGACTGTACCAGAAATTGTTTTCAAGCTTTGTGCTAAAGCTTGATTAAAAAAACCGGAAGTCATATAAAAATTACTGAGAATACAACCAGTAACTTAAATGGCGATAATGTAGTTTTCATATTCATTTTTAAATAATTTGTGAATTAGTGTTTTGTGTTCGTGTTAATTAATTTAATTGGGTTTACATTTCTCGATTATTTATTTTTGTGTTTGTATAATTTATAGGTTCTGAAAATTCTATACTCTCTTCTTGTTCTACTCCTTTTATAGATACATCTTCGATATTTACATTTTTAACTAATGATTGCTCTCTACCTTTAATAAGAATCCCGTATTCGCCTCCATTTTCAACAGTTATATTTTTCAGATATATATTCTTTATCGAGGGCATAAATTCACCTTCTTGATTTGCGTAAATACCGTAATGTGTATTTACTTTCAATACAGCTTCTTTAACCGCTCCTACTTCAACATCTTTCACGAAAACCCCATCTACAAAACCACCTCGTAAAGTATTAGTTTTTATACGAATAACACGTTCAAGATTAGGACTATCCATTTTGCAGTTTCTCACATATACATTTCTAACTCCTGCAGATATCTCACTTCCCATTACTACTCCACCGTGACCATCTTTCATTTCACAGTTTTCAACAACAATATTTTCACTTGGGATATTTACTCGACGACCGTCTTCGTTTCTCCCTGATTTAATCGCAATACAATCATCACCGGTATTAAAAAGACAATTTGTGATGTGCACATTTTTCGAATATTCAGGATCGCAACCATCATTATTTGGTCCGTGACTATTTACCGTAACTCCATCTACAGTCACATTATTAGACTTTAAAGGATGTATAACCCAAAATGGTGCATTTACAAAAGTTACTCCAGAAACAAGAACATTTTCACACTCTAAAGTCTCAAAGAATAATGGTCTAAGATGATGACCTTCTCCAAAAATTCGATCTTCTATTGCAGTTTCGTTCTCATTCATTTTACGAAGTCTAGGCAAATTAATAGAATCTTTTTGATGAGGCTCTCCTACTATATGCCCATAACGCTCTGCGCCACACCACGGCCACCAATTATCTTTACCAGCTTGACCGTTTAAAACTCCTTCGCCGGTGACTGCAATATTTTTTTGACCTTTTGCATAAATTAAAGGGGAGTAATTCATTAGCTCTACACCTTCATAAGAAGTATGAACAACAGGTAAATAGTCACTCGTATTTTTACTGAATAAAACCTCTGAATTTTTCTGAAGATGAAGATTCACATTACTCTTTAAATGAATTGGTCCTGTTAAAAATCTACCTTCTGGTACAATCACTTTACCTCCTCTGGCTTTAACAGAAGCCGCAATAGCATCTTTAAATGCTTGGGTATTTAATGTTGTTCCATCTGCAACCGCTCCGTAATCTAAAATATTAAAAGATTGATCTTTAAATTCCGGAATTGTAATATTATCTACTATCTCATCAGCTCTATTCCAAATAGAATCTTCTACGGAAACGTTTTCGTTTGTTTTTGAATTGTCACTAGTCGAAGAATTATTTCTACAAGCTACAAATATCAAATTACTAATAATAAGCAATGAAAAATATAGAGTATATCGGTGTTTATTAATCATAAATAAGAATCTAACAATAATTATATTTTGTAATCGATTGCACTAAAGTAAATATTTATTAATAATATGCAAAAAAAATGTTATAAAAATTAATAAAAAGTTAATTAGAGATTGTCTTAATACTAATAATGCACTATTAAATGCTTGATTTTATTAATTTCTTAGTCAAAAAATAAATTTTTATACTATATTGACCCTGATATTGATTATGAAATATTACAATTTCAATCGATTACAATTTACCTTATATTTAAAATGGCAGAGAAAGAAAAGGTTACTATCTACGATATTTCAGAAAAACTTGGCATAAGCGCCGCTACAGTTTCTAGAGCATTAAACAACAATTCTAAGATCAGTTTAAAAACTCGTGAGTTGGTTTTAAAAACGGCTGCTGAGATGAATTACAAGCAAAATCGTCTTGCACAGGCTTTAAAAAGTGGAAAGACGAATAATGTAGGCGTAATCGTCCCTTATATTAACCGTAATTTCTTCTCTTCTGTTATTCGCGGGATCGAAGAAGAACTTTCTCCTCACGGTTACCACGTAATCATTTGCCAAAGCCACGAAGATGTTCAAAACGAGATAAAACAAGTAAATACTTTATTGAATACTCAGGTTGATGGTATTTTTATGTCGGTCGCAAAAACCACGCAAGATACAGCGCACATTCAAAAAGCAGTTGCAGAAAACACTCCACTTGTATTTTTTGACCGTAAAAAAAACGTACCGGGATTAAGCTCGGTTACTATCGACGATTATCGTGGTGGCTATCTAGCAACAGAACATCTTATTAAACAAGGCTGTAAACGTATTGCTCATTTTTCTGGTGATTTAGATGTTGAAATCTATAAAAACAGACACGCAGGTTATTTAGCAGCAATGAAAGATTACAAAGTAAAAGCTATTGAAAAATTTAGCATTCAGGTGAATAGTAAATTAGAATCTGGAGCATCTGCGGTAAAAAATCTATGGAGTTATGACGAAAAACCAGATGCCATTTTTTCTGCTAGTGATTATGCCGCTTTAGGCGCTATTCAAGAGTTGAGAAAAATGAAGGTTAAAATTCCTTCAGAAGTTTGTGTAGTTGGTTTTAGTAACGAGCCTTTTACAAAATATATGGAATTACCGATCACATCTGTTGATCAAACTCCGGTAGAAATGGGTCGAAACGCCGCTAAAGTATTTTTAGAACAAATAGAAGGGAGCAAAACACTTACTATTGAAAAGAAAGTAGTACTTGCTCCCGAGCTTTATATTAGAGATTCTTCTAATCGAAAATTATAGAGAAACTCCTCTTTTCCAAGGAATAAAATCGTTTTGATTATTCTCATCGGCTTTAGCAATGGTTTCTCCACTAGCTACAGCAACGATATATTCTAGAATTTCTTCACCCATTTCTTCAATGGTTTTTTCACCTTTAATTACAGCTCCGCTATCAATATCAATAATATCGGGCATTCTTCCTGCTAAAATTGAATTGGACGCAACTTTAATTACCGGTGCAATCGGGTTTCCTGTTGGTGTTCCTAAACCGGTTGTAAATACCACAACATTAGCTCCAGAACCAACCATTGCGGTGGTACTTTCTACATCATTCCCTGGCGTACATAATAAATTTAATCCAGGTTTGGTAACATATTCACCATAATCTAAAATATCTTGAATAGGTGAAGTTCCTCCTTTTTTAGCGGCTCCGGCAGATTTCATCGCATCGGTAATTAAACCATCTTTGATGTTACCGGGCGACGGATTCATATCGAAACCGGATCCTGCTGCTTCTGCTGAATCTTCATAAGCACGCATTAAAGAGAGAAAACGTTTCGCTTTTTCTTCATCTACACAACGATTCACTAACTCCTGCTCTACTCCACATAACTCCGGAAATTCAGATAAAATTGGTGAACCTCCTAAAGCTGAAAGTAAATCTGAAGCATAACCTAATGATGGATTTGCTGAAATTCCTGAAAAACCATCTGAACCTCCACATTCTAAACCTAATTTCAGTTTTGATAATGGTGCCGGCTTTCGCTGAATTTCATTTGCTTTTTTAATACCGTCGAAAGAATCCCTGATGATTTTATTCAACATATCATCGATCGTTCCTTCTTGTTGCTGTTCGTAAATTAAAACAGGTTTATCTAAATCTGGATTAATGGCATCTAACGCATTCTGAAAAATATCGATCTGTAAATTTTGGCAACCTAAACTCAATACTGTCGCTCCTGCCACATTCGGGTTATTTACATAACCTGCCAGTAATTTCGATAAAGCAACAGAATCTTGACGAATACCGCCGCAACCTCCTTGATGCGTAATAAAACGCACGTCTACATTATCGAAAATAGGATCTTCTTCGGGTGTTTTATCTTCTGTTAATTCTATATTTTCTCCACTAATTAGGTTACGGAGTAATTTTCTTTGCTTGCTCGATTTATGAAAAGAAAGTTCTTTTTCAAACACATCTTTTAATAATTCAACATTTCTGTTTTCACAAAAAACCAACGGAAAAAACAACCACACATTTTGCGTTCCTACCTGACCGTCGTTGCGGTGATAGCCCATAAAGGTTCTATCTTTCCATTTCGAAATATCTGGCGCTTGCCAGCTGGTAGTCTCGGTTTTAGTTGAAGTGGTACTCGCTTGATGTTTTACATTATCTACAGTAAGTACATCGCCACGCTTAATGTTTTCGGTAGCTTTACCTACCAAAACACCGTACATAAATATTTTATCTTCCGGTTGTAAATCGACCATCGTGATTTTATGCTTGGCTTTTACATCAGACAAAATAATGACTTCTTCTCCTTCAAAATCTAACTTATCACCTTGCCATAAATCGACCAAAGCAATCGCTACATTATCTTCCGAATGTACTTTTATAAGTTTATTCTTCATCTTCTTCAATTTTATACTGAAATGAATTCAGCAATTATTCTACAGCTACTTTTGAAGCAAATTGCTTGTAACCTTCTTCTATTCCTTTAGTTTCAATGAGTTCTAAAGCAACCGCTACTTGTTCTTTTAACTCTGGAATTTGTGTTAAATCTTGATCCCAGAATTTTTTATTTTTCAAAGCTTGCGCACTAATTTCTTGGTAGCTATGCGACTCCCAAACTCTTTTTAACTCTGCTACTACCGCATCGTTATCGTTAATTGGAAGTGTGTGATTATTCCATTCTCCTCTGTAAAAACGAATTAAACACGCAAAAGCAAAGGTTAAATGCAAAGGTAATCGATTGCAATCTTTTTGAAAAGCTAATAAACTTGGTAAAACTCTCACTTTAAATTTTGAGATTGAATTTAAAGCTATACTTGCTAATTGGTGCTTGATAAACGGATTTCTAAATCGATCTAAGACTTCTTCGGCAAAGGTTTTTAATTCTTCTTCTGGTAACGAAAGTGTTGGGATAATTTCTTTAAAAATAGCATCCTTAACAAAAGCTCCAGTAAATTCGTGATCAACGGTTTCTTTTACGGTTTCATTTCCGAAGAGAATAGAAAAAGGAACCATCGTGGTATGCGCACCATTTAAGATTCGAACTTTACGTGTTCGGTAAGGTTGCATATCTTCTACCACTAAAATATTTTCATCGATTTGATCAAAAGGGATTTTAGATTTTAGTTTGTCGCCACCTTCGATTACCCAAAGTAAGAAAACTTCAGCAGAAACAATTAGCTTATCTTCAAAATCTAATTTGCTTTGGTAAGCATCAATATCGTCTTTCGGGTAACCCGGTACGATACGATCGACTAAAGTATTGTAAAAACTATTGCTGTTGTTGACCCAAGTTACAAAATCTGCTTCCAGCTCCCATAATTCGGCATACTGAAGAATGATTTTCTTCAACGTATCGGCATTATAATTAATTAATTCACAAGGAATAACGGTTAAACCTTTTGCTGAATCTCCGTTAAAATGCTTGAATCTTCTATACAATAAAGCCGTTAATTTTGCCGGAAAACTCTTATGCGGCATTCCTTCTAACGTATCGGTTTCATCATAAGCGATTCCTGCTTCTGTGGTGTTAGAAATAATAAATTCTAAGCTTTCTTCTTCCGCTAACTTTAAATATTCATCATAATTATTATACGGATTTATCCCTTTCTGAATGCAAGAAATCGTGTGTTGTTCCTGTATTTCTTTTCCCTGCTTTACACCTTTCATAAACAAGTTGTATAAACCATCTTGTTCATTCAGCATATCGACTAAACCACCGGCTAACGGTTGAATAACTGCTACACCGGCATTAAAATTAGCTTCTTTATTTAATTTATCGATCACAAAATCGACAAAGGCTCTTAAAAAATTTCCTTCGCCAAACTGAACCACTTTAATGGGTAAAGTTTCTGTGAGCTTTGCATTTTTTCTAGTTAATCTTTCCATCGTATGAATGCTTAAAATTTTTATTCAAATAAACTTGGCAACCAAAGGCTAATTTGTGGCACATAGGTTACTAATAATAAAATAATTGCCATTACCACGTAAAGCGGCAATAAAGGTTTTATCACTTTTTGTATCGTGGTTTTAGCTACTCCTACTCCAATAAATAATACCGAACCTACCGGCGGTGTACATAAACCAACACATAAATTCATCACCATGATCATCCCGAAATGAACCGGATCTACACCTAAACTTTGCATAATTGGTAAGAAAATAGGTGTGAAAATTAAGATTGCAGGAGTCATATCCATAAAGGTCCCCACAAAAAGTAACAGTAAGTTAATGATGATTAGAATTACATATTTATTGTCGCTTAATCCTAATAAAGCGTCACTTACAGTCTGCGGAATATTTTCAAAAGACATTACCCAAGACATTCCCATAGATGTTGCAATAAGCAATAATACGATGGAAGTAGTGACTACTGAATTTAAAAATATCTTGTGTAATTTTTTCAGATTGATCTCTCTATAGATCGCTGCTAAAACTAAGGTGTAAAGAACTGCTATTCCTGAAGCTTCTGTCGCTGTAAAAATCCCGGAAACAATTCCGCCAATCACTACAACTAATAATAATAAACTTGGTAAAGCATCTAAAAATGAAGTAGCGATACGTTTTACATTGGTTTTTTCTCCCGGCGGATATTTTTTCTTCTTGATCCACACTGCAGCTACTAACATTAACGCCAAGCCCATTAAGATCCCCGGAATGTAACCTGCTAAGAATAAACTAGCGATTGAAACTCCGCCACTCGCCAATGAATAAACGATTAATACATTCGAAGGCGGAATAATTAATCCGGTTGTGGAAGCAGTTACATTGATCGCCGCTCCAAATTCTTTCGAGTAATTTTCCTTTTCCATCGGCGGACCTAAAATACCACCAATTGCTGAAGCTGCTGCTACTGCAGAACCAGAAATAGCTCCGAATAACATCGCGGCAATTACATTCACATAAATTAAACCTCCCGGTAAGGAGCCAATGAGGGCTTTCGCAAAATTAATGAGTCGATGCGCAATCCCACCCTGATTCATAATTTGCCCGGCGAGAATAAAAAACGGAATTGCCAGTAAGGAGAAACTATCTAAACCGGTGGCCATTCGTTGTGCCATCGTAGTGAAAGCTGCAATCGAATCGATAGAAACTGCTAAAGTTAGTAAGCAAGAAATACCAATAGACCAAGCCACAGGAACCCCAAGGCTTAATAAAATTAAAAACGAAATGACTAACAATAATATTTCTGCAATCATACCAAATACTTTTTACTGTTAAACACTTCATTTAATTTATAAATAATGATGAGCAAACCACTTATGGGCAGTACCGCATAAACCACAGATAATGGTAAATGCAAAGCTGCTGAAGTTTGCCCCAACAAATAACTAATGTAAACCAAATTACCACCACCAATAATTAATGCACATAAAGAGAATAGAATAATTAAAATATTAATCCCAATACGCAAACGAATACGATTTCGTTCATTTAACTTAGGCGGAAGTATATTAATTGCTAAATGTTCTTGCTGTCCGGAAGCATAAGCTGCTCCTAAAATACCGATCCAGATCATTAAGTAACGTGCGATCTCTTCTGTTACCGAACTTGGATTTTGCATAACGTAACGAGAAAAGACCTGCCATAAAACGGCGATCACAATTAAAGCCATCAAAAAGACCAAAATTGTTCCCAAAACTTTATCTAAACTTTTTTTCATGAATCTCGATTATTTTACGGCCTGAATGGCTTCAATCGTTTTTTTCATCTCTTTATCTTTCTTAAACTCGTCATACATCGGTTGCACCATTTCTCTAAATTGTTCTTTTTCAGGGTAAGTAACTTTTACTCCTGCTTTTTTAATTTCTTCTAAGGCGTGAAGTTCTGCTTCTCTCCAAATACCTTTTTCATATTCTGAAGATTCCATAGCAGCGTCTTTCACCCATTTTTGTTCTTCTTTAGAAAGTTTATCCCAAACTACTGTGCTAATTAAAAGTTCATCTGGAAGTGCCGTGTGCTCATCGACCATATAATATTTACAAACCTCATAATGATAAGATAAATAGAAACTTGGCAAGTTATTTTCAGCTCCATCTACAATTCCTTGTTGAAGAGCAGTGTATAATTCTCCCCAACTTACTGGAGTTGGAGAACCTCCTAAATATTTCACCATATTAATAGCGGTTTGACTTTCCATCACTCGAATTTTTTGACCTTTTAAATCTGAAGGAGAATTTAGCGGTTGTGTGCTGTAAAAACTTCTACTTCCGGCATCGTAAAAAGTTAATCCCTTCAATCGATTTCGTACACTAGCCTCCAAAAGTTTTTCTCCTATTTCACTCTCTAAAACATCGAAACGATGTTGACGATCTTTAAATAAAAATGGTAAACCAAATACTTTTAACTCCGGAGCAAAATTCTCTAAAGTCCCGGTAGAAACTTTGGTCATTCCCAAACTTCCTATTTGTAACAGTTCGATTAACTCACGTTCTGAACCTAGTTGCTGACTCGGGTAAATATCTACTTTTAATTGGCCGTTAGATTTCTCTTCAATACGATTCGCCATAAATTTCATCGCTTTATGTACCGGATGCGAAACATCTAACGCGTGCCCTAACCGAATTACTTTAGTTTTCTCTTCTTTTTTGCAAGCTGAAAAAATTAAGGTAAACGCCAAAAGCACTCCTAAAGTTATTTTACTTCTGAATAAACTCATTTCTTTAAGCTTTCTACAATTTGAATAGCCTCGCTCACTTTTGCTTCAACTTTTTCTAAACCGAAGCTACCGTCTGCATTTTTCAGGAACAATTTAGAGCCAATCCCAACACAATGTACGCCGGCTTCAAACCATTCTTTTAAGTTTTCTTCGGTTGGAGAAACTCCGCCGGTTGGCATAATGCTCGACCAAGGTAAAGGTCCTTTTACAGCTTTTACAAATGAAGGTCCGCCGACTTGAGAGCCAGGGAAAATCTTCACGACTTCTGCGCCAAGTTCTTCTGCATAATTAATTTCTGTTACCGAACCACAACCCGGCATCCAAGCTACTTTTCTGCGGTTACAGGTTTTCGCCATTTCAGCATTAATTAACGGAGAAACAATAAAATTTGCACCCAATTGGAGGTAAATTGAAGTAGTTCCTGCATCGATCACCGAACCTACGCCAAGCATCATTCCCGGCAATTCTTTGCTCGCATATTTTACTAATTCAGCAAAAACTTCGTGTGCAAAATCACCACGATTGGTAAACTCAAATACACGAGCGCCACCATCGTAGCAAGCTTTTAAAATATTTTTACAAGTTTGCACATCTGCGTGATAAAAAACAGGAACGATACCCGTTTCTTTCATCTGTTGTGCTACTGCTATTCTTGAATATTGTGCCATTTAATAATGGTTATAAATTAATTTTTCTATGTTTTTTTGAATTTGCCTTTTAAAGCTGAAGCAAATTCAAAATGTTTTATCTGCGGAATGAGATCCCGAAACCACTTCGACTCCGCTCAGTGTGATAAGTTCGGGCTATATTTTATAGTACTCACTTTTAACTGCTTCTCGATACTATTTCAACTTCGCTACCGCGACTTTGAAATCACTCGAAGTGACAAATATATTTTGATTCTAAAGTCTAAAATCTAGTATCTATATTCTAAGATCTTATCTCTTAATTCTTCCTCCGGTGCTACCTTCGATCACTTCTAAAACTTCCTCCGGACTTACCAGATTAGCATCACCTAAAATCGTATGTTTTAATGCGCAAGCTGCGTTGGCAAATTCCAAAGCTTTTTGATCGTCGAAATGAATTAAGCCGTAAATAAGTCCGGCAGCGTAAGCATCTCCGGTACCAATCCGATCGACTACATTCGTGATTTCTAACTGATCGGTTTCTATATATTTAGAACCTGTCCACGCACGACCATAAATTTTCTGCCAAGAAGCACTCACACCGTCTCTAACTTTATCAAAAACCTTTTCGATAGAAGGACATTCTTCGATCAAGGCTTTACTCGCTGCCACAAAGCCTTCTTTAGAAAAATCGAAATCGGTTTTTAAAATCTCATTAATTTCATTGACGTCGCCTACAGC
>DTTX01000006.1 GCA_012964435.1 Mesonia sp.
TCAGCTGCTCTAGCCAGCTGAGCTACATCGGCATTATGTTCAACTTTTTACCTAAAAAAAGCCCGCTATTTCTAACGGACTGCAAATATAGAGGTGTTTATCTTTCCTGCAAAATTTTTTTGCACTTTTTTTTATATTTTTTTTCTAAGCGTAAGCTTTCATCTTTTCCTTCTTCCTTTTTAAACATCGCCTTACAGCGTTAACTCCCTCATCTACAACTTCTTCAAATTTCCTAGTGATCTTTTTAACGATAATCTCATCACCAGGAACACTCAATAAAATTTCTGTGATTTTATTTTCAGGCTCACTTGTTTTTTGAACTTTTAGGTAAACATTCGCATTAATGATCTTCCCAAAATGTTTTTCTAACTTATTTAATCTACCTTCTATAAAAGTGATTAATTTTTGATCGGCGTTAAAATTTACTGACTGAACATTTATTTTCATATCCTAAAGTTTTGGTTAGTTAGACAATAATTTATTTTTTATTTCTTGGGTGCGACTTCAAATACACTTTACTCAACTCTTTTATACTATTATGCGTGTATACTTGTGTTGAAGCTAAACTTGAATGCCCAAGCAATTCTTTTACCGAATTTAAATCTGCTCCTTCATTTAATAAATGAGTTGCAAATGAATGCCGAATAATGTGCGGACTGTTTTTTGTTTTTGTCGATACCCTACTAAAATAACCATTTACAATTCTATAGACAAGTGTATCGTAGAGTTTTTTGCCTTTGTTGGTTAATAGTAAATAATCTGATTCTGAATTTATTTCTAATTGCTCCCTTTCTTTTAAATAAGCGATGAATGTTTGTTTAACCGAAGGAAGTAATGGGATCATCCGCTCTTTATTTCTCTTTCCTAAGACCTTTATCTGCGAAGATTCTATTTGTATACTTTCTAATTTCAAATTAATAAGCTCTGCACGACGCATTCCTGTAGAATACAATAGCTCGATAATTAATTGATCTCGTAAATCTGAAAAACCTTCCGCAGAAAAATTAGTAATAACCGTTTCTACTTCTTTTGCTGAAAAAGGTACTTGTACTTTTTTTGAAACCTTCAAGGATTTATGTTTGGCTAACGGAGAAACTTCTACTTGCTTCGTCTTTAAGAGAAACTTATAGAATGTTTTTAGTGAAGATATCTTTCGATTAATGCTTCTGTTGCTTACTTCTTCATCAACTAGTTTCACGATCCAAGACCTAATAATACTGTAAGAAATTTCAGCTAAATTAGTTTCTTCAAAATTTTCTTTAGCAAAAACAGCAAAATCTGAAATATCTTTTTGATACGCATTAATGGTATGCAAAGAATATTTTTTCTCGTATTGCAGGTAATCTATAAACTGAGGTAAGTGCATAAAAAAACTGTTGATAAACAAAGTTAAGAAACTTTACTTACCAACAGTTTGAATTTATTTGATCTGAAAATGATTAGATATTTTCTTGATCTCTTAAACTTTGAATATATCTTGCTTTCTGGATCTTATCTCTGTTGAGTACAGAAGGCTTTGAAAAATTTTGACGACTACGTAGCTGACGCATTGTTTTAGTTCTGTCGAATTTTCTTTTGAAACGCTTTAACGCTCTTTCGATATTTTCTCCGTCTTTAACCGGTATGATTAACATAGTTTATTCACCTCCTTCCATTTGAGAATTTTGAGCGGCAAAATTAATACTTATTTTAAATTTTCAAAGTATTTTTAATCAAAGATTTATGTGGCCGGTTTGTACTCTTTTTTATCGATGATCATCTTTGCCAAAATCTCTCTTAAGATCTCGCTTGTACCACCACCAATTGGTCCTAAACGACTATCACGTAACATTCTCGCCAACGGATATTCTTCCATATAACCATAACCGCCTAAAAACTGTAAACATTCGTCGATAGCTTTATCGGCCATTTTAGTCGATAATAGTTTAGACATCGTTGCTTCCTTCACCACATATTCTCCATTACCCAAACGTTGCGCAGTTAAGTAATTAAATTGCTTACACATTTCTGCTTCACTAGCAATATCTGCAATACGATGACGTAGCGCCTGAAATTTATCGATCGATTTTCCAAAAGCCGTACGATCGCTCATATATTGTAAAGTGTATTGTATCGCGTGTTCTGCTCTTGCGTGTGCGTTGATCCCCATCACTAAACGTTCTAAGGCAAAATGTTGCATAATGTAAGGAAAACCTTTTCCTTCTTCTCCCATCAAATTTTCTGCAGGTATTTTTACATCGGTGAATGATATTTCTCCCGTGTCTGAAGCGCGCCACCCTAATTTATCTAGTTTAGTTGAAGCGATTCCCGGCGTATCACGATCTACCACAAACATACTCATTCCTTTATTTCCATCTTCTGGACTTGTTTTTGCCGCAACGATCAAATAATCTGAATAAATACCGTTGGTAATAAATGTTTTTGAACCGTTTAAAATATAATGATCTCCGTTTTTTACCGCTGTAGAACGCATTCCTGCCACATCTGAACCTCCAAAAGGTTCGGTAATACAAAGACAACCTATTTTCTCTCCGGTAATACTTGGCGCTAAATACTTTTCTTTTTGTTCGTGATTCGCTTCTTTATTTAAGTGCGTCATCGCTAAGTAAGCGTGTGCCCACATTGCCGCAGCAAAACCTCCGGAATTTATTTTCTGAAGTTCTTCCAAAAAGATCACCGTGTAAAAAATATCAAGATCTAAGCCGCCATATTTCTCCGGATAGTTAATACCGAAGAAGCCCATTTCACCAAACTTCTCCCAAATAAAACGCTCGATCGTTCCGGTTTTTTCCCATTTATCGATATGCGGAACCACTTCTTTTTGTAAAAAGTCGCTCAAACTTTTTCTGAATAAATTATGTTCTTCTGTAAAATATGTTGTGCTCATTGCTTCGTTTAAATTGAAATTTGATAAAATCTCTTCAAATTAAAAGTAAAATTATGTAAAAAGCAACCTATATTTTACGAATTTCTAATTTATTTCAACATATAATTTAATTCTATCTATTTTGTATGCAGGAAAAGATTCTATTTTTGCTAATTCTTCAAAAGTTTTAATTCCTTCGTGTAGTTTTCTATAGTTTACAATCTCTCGCGCTAATTCGTAGTCGAAATAGATAATTTCTGAAAGCTCGATCACAGAGGCTTTATTAATAGAAAGTTTTTCAATTGGTTTTGCATTCAGCACAGAAAATTCTTTTAAAATATTCTGTTCGGTTTCATAAGGCAATCCATAAATATCTTTGAGCTGAATGTTATCTACAAAACCACCGATCTTTAGTTTATAATTCAAAATACGCTGACTCATTGTCTCTCCTACTCCATAAACCTCCATCAATTCTTCTTGAGTAGCAGTGTTTAGATCTTTCTTTTTAGTTGAAGTAGATCGGGTTTGAGTTGATTTTTCTGCGGAAGCATTTCGCTTTAAAACCCAATCCGGAAATTTAAATGAAGGAGAGATTTTCTTCAGCAATGCATCGGAAACTTTGGTGACATTTTGAAAATCTTCCACAGAATTGATCCACTTCCCTTGTTCTCGAAAATCTTTTAAGCGTTTAATTTCAGCTAAACTCATTCCTAATCGATAACCTTTAAAATCGTTGATGTAATTAGGATTGAATGGAAAAATGGTGTCTTTCTTCGGCATTTGCTTTTCTTTTTTAATTGAATCTAGAAAATGTTCTACCTGAAGTAATTCTTGTTGTTTTGCTGCTGAAATTTTTTTATCTGAAGAAAGCTGATGCACATAATACATTCCTCCGCCAGCGATAATGATAAGTAATACTAATAGAAAAATCCCATTTTGTTGCTTGGGTGTAAACACAAAATGGGATTTTCTAAATTTCATATTTCTGAAGATTTACGCGGTTTTACCTTTTACAAATAAATCACCAGATTTCACTTTCTTAAAGTATTCTCTAAGATCTTCTCTAACTTCACCAGACATAATGTAAAGTCCGATAATGTTAGGGAAAGACATCGCAAGAATCATCATATCTGAGAATACCAACACGGCTCCTAAACTAATAGATGATCCTACAATAACAAACAATAAGAATAAGATCTTATAGATCATTTCAGATTTTTTACTTCTTCCGAATAAATAAGTCCAAGCTCTCATTCCGTAGTAAGACCAAGAGATCATCGTTGAAAAAGCAAATAAGAATACTGCTGCAGATAATACGTATGGGAACCAAGAAATAACACTTGCAAATGCATCTGAGGTTAATTGCGCTCCACCAATACCTTGCACTTCGTGCATTCCTGTAAATACTAATACCAATGCTGTTAAAGTACAAACCACAACTGTATCGATAAATGGCTCTAATAAAGCTACAAAACCTTCTGATGGCGGATGATTAGTTTTTGCGGCACTATGCGCGATCGCGGCAGAACCTACACCAGCTTCGTTAGAGAAAGCTGCTCTTTGAAAACCTACCACTAACACTCCTAAAACTCCACCTTTTAAAGCGCTAGGAGAAAATGCTCCTTCAATAATCGCATTAAAAGCCGGACCAATATTTTCTATATTTACTCCTATTACAATTAAAGCTCCAACTACGTAAACTGCTGCCATTACCGGAACAATTTTACCGGTTACTTTCGCAATACTGTTAATACCACCAATAATTACCACTCCAACAAGAACAGCCACAATAAGTCCAAAAATAGCTCCATTACCTTCTAACATTGGAAATTGCCCTGATAGAATCTCGAAAGACTGATTGGCCTGAAACATGTTACCACCTCCAAAAGAAGCACCAACACCTAAGATCGCAAAGAATCCTGCTAAAAATTTACCTAAACCTTTAAGATTACGTTTTTCTAAACCGTAACGTAAATAGTTCATTGGTCCACCAAAAATACGTCCATCTTCAGTGATATTTCTATATTTTACACCAAGTGTACATTCAACAAACTTAGAAGACATTCCTAATAAACCGGCAATGATCATCCAGAACGTAGCTCCTGCTCCACCAAGTGAAACGGCTACCGCTACACCGGCAATATTACCTAAACCAACGGTCGCAGAAACTGCTGTCGCTAAAGCTTGGAAGTGTGTAATGTTACCCGGTGCGTTAGGATCGTCGTACTTTCCTTTTGCTAAAGCAAGTGAGTGTTTAAATCCACGAATGTTGATAAACTTCATTCTTACAGTAAAGAAAGTTGCCCCTAATACTAACCAGATCACAATAAATGGAATGCTATTTTTTTGAAGATCTCCGTTCGGGTGTTTTAATGGTACAGGCTCGTCATATTTAATTTCAGCTAAATAATGCGCTCCTTGCTCGATTAAATCTTCGGTACTGTTAGGATCAAAAATTTGATTTCCTTCTTTTACTAAATATTTTAATTCACCATTAGCTAAAGCAGTTACAGTTTCTTCTTCTGTACCGTGTTGAACAATTGCTATTTTATCACCTTTTTTTACTTTAGCTCCTTCCGGCTTTAACCATTTTTGTAAAGTATAAACGTCATCTGTTTGTGCAGTCCAACTTGGAGTTGCGATTAATTTTACATCTGCATAAATAATTGGATCGTAAATACCAATCGCTGCAAAAGGATCCCAAAATAAAACAGCCGACATATTATCTACGACCGGCTGAAAAAATCCATTAAAATGTTCGGTGATCGATTCTGCTTCGATACGGTAAGATTTAGATACAGAACTACCTTTAGAGTCGGTAACAACGACTTCGTAAGGAACTCCTTCAACTAAACCGGTAGCTTTATTAGATTTTAAAGAAGTACCTTGATCTGTCCATTTATAAGTGTATGGTGGGGTTCCTCCTTTAACGTTTATTTCTATTGTACCATCGTTAATTAAACTCGATGGGTTAATAATATCAGCCTCTACTTCAAAATCTTGATTGCTATCTGACTGTGCAGATTGTGCATTCATCACGCTGATTGATAGACATAAGAATAATGCTGAAAGCAAATACTTCCTCATAAAATATTGTAATTTTGTTAATAGAAATGAAATGTTAAAAAATATTAAAGGCCCAATATCCTAAAAAAAAACTCTATTTCAAAAGTATGCAAGTTAAAATGTAAAGTAAACGTTAAAATGTTTACACTTTATAGGTCTCCTTAAGCTTGGTAATTTGCTCCGGTTTACCAATAAAAATTAATTTTGAATCTTTTCTAATCACCATATCTGCATCTGGATTCACTGTATAATTTCCATCTGGGGCGCGGTAACCAATTACCGTACAACCGGTTTTTTTTCTTAGGTCTAATTCTTTTATGGCGTGCTCTTCTCCGTCTCTGCAAATATTTGCAAAATCGATTTCTTCAATATTAATACTCCCTTCTTGTCGAGATACTGAAAGATGACCTAAGAATTCAACCAAATCTGGAGTCACCACTAAACTTGCCATATGATCACCACCTATTTTATCGGGCATAATTACATTATCGGCTCCGGCAAGTTTCAGCTTATACAAGGTGCTTTCTTTAGTAGCTCTGCTAATAATTTTAAGACGATCGTTTAATTGCTTTGCAGAAAGAACAATAAATACATTATCTGCATCACCGGGCAACGTACACATTAAGGTCGATGCACGCTCGATCCCTGCTTCTTTTAAAATTTCATCTTCTGTGGCATTTCCTTTTATATAAAGATAGTCGGTATCGTACAATTCTTCTAAAACTTTTTCGTCTTTATCGATGATCACAAAGTTTTGACGATAGGCTTGTAACTTACTAACGGCTTGCGCACCATTTCTTCCGTAACCACAAACGATCACGTGATCTTTTAATGCATCTATTTTAGATTTCACTTTTTTTGCTCTTAAATTTCCAATATTGTTTTTACTTAAAATATATTCTGTGATTACAGAAATTGCATAACCCACAAAAAAGATACTACAAATTATATAAATGGAAGTGAGTAATTTCTCTTGCGGACTAAGCTGCTGTACTTCACCAAAACCAATCGTGGTAATAGTGATCACCGTCATGTAAATGGCATCTATCCAAGTATATTCCGAAAATATCTTATAACCTAAAATCCCAACCAAAAATACAGTTGCTAACATAACTAAAGCGACTGTAAGTCGAGAACCTACATATTTTCTAAGAGAAACAGAGCTTAAGGGATTTTTATAGATCAAAAACTGAAGTTCGTTTAGTGTAAATTAAATCTTTAAGTTTTAACCAAAAAGCTAAAGTAAGGTAAATTGCAAAACCAACGCCAAATGTGGCAAACGAAACATAGATAAAAAATAATCGTACACTCTTAACCCGCATTCCCAAACGGTCTGCCATTCTAGAGCTTACATAAAAACCATTACGTTCAAAATAGTATCTTATATTAGAAACAAGTGTTTTCATCTCTACAAAGTTAATTTAAGCTGGCTTTCTTTGCAATAAACTTGCACCAATTTCGCAATGCAAACATTTATTTTTATCACAGTAGTTTGGTTTTAACTGCAATAATGCCTGAGATTCTAAAGCATTTACTACCGCGTTTTTTCTTAACTGATTAAACTTTTTTATAGTTGAATTATCTTCTGCAGCAATTGAACTTAACAAGTTAAAAATCGATTCTACTTCTAGTTTGCCTAATGATTTTTGATACGCAAATTTTAAAGGAACGATGGTATTTACAATCAATAGATCGATAAATTTTTCACTCAGTTTTTTACTTTTTGCTTTACTTTCTTTCCCGAAAGAATAATGAGTTTTCCAATAGGCTGAAGTTTCTACCCTAAATAATTCATAGAAATCTTCTAAACGTTCTATTGACTTTATTTTACTGAATAAGTTTTTCTGCTGAATAAAAAGCTGAGCCAATTGCGATAACCGAATGGTCGGAAAGTTTGGAGGTCGCAGCCTAAAAAACTGTACTTCTTCTAAACTTGGTTGAAGCTGAAATTTATGCTGCAAATAATTATATTCTTTTAGAAGCTGAAAAAAATACGTATCGTCGATTTCATTCTTCAGCAAATTAACCTGCCCAAAAAATAAAGCTTCCAACACCTCAACATCATTAATTTTTCTGATCACGGAAAAAGGAGTTGTTCTTGCCATCGCTAAAAAAGCTTCGCCATTTCTATTTAAACCAAAGTTTTTAGCCAAAAGCTGAAACAACACAGCTTCCCAATCGTTTTCAGAAGCTTCAAGTAATGTATAAATTAATCTCGATTTTTCTTCTAAACGTTCGATATACAAACGCTCCATCCAGCTTTTCAAAAGAAAATCATCAATGTTTGCAAAATCTGCTTCACAATTGATCCACTTCTGTGAAGAGTTCAATAATTCCCTATAATTACTTAGTGTTTGTGCTGCTACAAGATCTTTTAGCTGAAGTGTAGCCATTTCAGAATTATCTTTTCTAAAAACCGCTACATCGTGTTCCCAAACCACGTGCAGAATTACATTATCGTATGCAGGATCTTTTTCGTGATGATGCGCATACCAATCGCTTGACTTTAAATGAATTTCTATATTACCCGCCCAAAGTTGATCGCCAATCTTAACTTTTGAATTGAAAAAATCTGGACCTGATTTTTCAGTATTATGCCAACCCGAATTTAAAATTTCTAAATCCTCATCTGCTGTAGTAGTAGCTTTTAAGAATTGAAATTTTTTAAATTTCCATAGATAATGTAGAAAATCTTCTTTCATTCATTTAAGTATCCTTTTACTTGAGGAAAAATTCGCTCGACCCAGCGACGATACATCTCCCCGCTTGGGTGCAAGCCATCACCGGCTATCAGCTCTGGATTGGTTGCTGCTTCTTCAGAAATATCGGTAATATAAATATAGTCGACTCCGTAATCGCTACTTGTTACCATACAACGCTCGTTGTAAACCATAATTTCATGAGCAATTTCATCTACATTGCCTCCTTGTGCAAACGGAGTAACGCTATAATCTGGAATACTCACTAAAAAAACACCATCTGCACCGTTTTTGGATCTTTGAATCGCTTGTTGAATGATCAATTCTAACTCTTCTTGAAATTGTTCTAAATCTCGACCTTGATACTGATTATTTACGCCAATAAGTATAGAAACTAGATCATATTTCTCTTCGCCTAATTGTTCGTCCATCGCAGCTAATAATTCATCGGTTCGCCAACCGGTTCTGGCAATAATTTTTGGGGACTGCATTAGGTAACCGCTATCTCGAAATTTTTGTGTGAGTTGCACCGGCCAACGTTCACTTTCTGACACACTCTCTCCTATGGTGTAAGAATCTCCTAAAGCTAAATAGGTGAAATTCTTTGTAGATTCACTTGTAGTAGGCATTTCTGAACTTGAGCCGCAAGAACTTAACACCAATAAAATTGAAAATAGAACTAAGATTGATCGCATAAATATGAATTATATTTTCTAAGGTAAGAATTTTTTAGTTGACTGCTATCAATTCATCTCTCGAGCTTTATAAGAATTTAATAAAATACTCTAAGAACCATATTTTATTTATTTCAATCTAATTCAACTTATCTAATTATGAATTCAGAATGAGAATTAAAATAAATTCAGCATAAAAAAAGCTCATCGTGATTGATGAGCTTTTCCTAAATTTTATAAATGATGTTTTAATCGATAAAACCATTGGCTTTCATCCATTCATCGTTATAGATCTTACCAATGTAACGGCTTCCGTGATCGTGAAAAAGTACTACCACGACATCATCTTCTTTAAACTCATCTTTTAATTGAATAAGTCCTTTGATCGCCGCTCCGGCAGAATTACCCAAAAACATACCTTCTTCTTCTGCAAGTCTTCTGGTATAAACTGCTGCATCTTTATCGGTTACTTTGGTAAAGCCATCGATAATATCGAAGTTGACATTTTTTGGTAAAATATCTTCCCCAATTCCTTCGGTTACATAAGGATAGATTTCATTTTCATCAAACTCACCGGTTTCATGGTATTTTTTGAAAACTGAACCGTACGTATCTACTCCCCAAATTTTCACGTTCGGGTTTTGTTCTTTTAAGTATTTACCAACGCCAGAAATAGTACCGCCGGTTCCCACACCAACTACAAAATGAGTTACTTTCCCTTCAGTTTGTTCCCAAATTTCAGGACCTGTACTTTCGTAGTGTGCTTGTGAATTCGCTAAATTATCATATTGATTTACGTACCAAGAATTAGGACGTTCTTCTGCAATTCTTTTAGCTGTTGAATAATAAGAATCTGGATGCTCCGGAGAAACGTTTGTTGGGCAAACAATTACCTCACAACCTACAGCTCTTAAAATATCGACCTTCTCTTTACTTTGCTTATCGGCTAAGGTACAAACCATTTTGTAACCTTTAACGATTGCCGCTAAAGCTAAGCCCATTCCTGTGTTTCCTGAAGTTCCTTCAACAATGGTTCCGCCGGGTTTTATTAAACCTTTCTCTTCAGCAGCTTCTAGCATTTTTACCGCCATACGATCTTTTACCGAATTGCCCGGATTAAAGGTTTCGTATTTTGCCAAAACCAATGCCGGAATATCTTCCACAAGTTTATTGATCTTGACTAAAGGCGTGTTCCCAATAGTTTCTAATATATTGTTTTTATAATCCATTCTCTTGCAATTTTTTCGAACTGCAAATATAGAAAATCAAAGCTGAAATAGAAGTTGAACCTAAAAAGTATATGAGAAGATATAAAATTAACTTACACCTGCTTTTATAAATATCTGTTGCAGATCTTCTGCTATAGGAAATGGCTTTAGCGGAGGTACATTTGCTCCACCGGGATTACCTACAGGTATTTTACCAACAAAAGATTTTACGCCACCAAAAACAAGTCTGGGAATTTGTCCTAAGATCTCTTTTGTACTTTTAATTTTAAAACCAAATTGAAGCATTTTCCAATGTACGTAACTATGTGCATACGGATATTTTTGCCCTATAATATGTGCGCGCTCTAAATGATGCCAAGCCTTGTTTAAATTACCACGAGTATATTCTGTTTGGTAACTAATTAATTCATCTTCATAAAAGCCTTGAAGTTTTTTCGGGATCGAAGTGTAAAATTTCATATTAACATAATTAAATACAGTTAATTAAAATACTACTTTATTTTCTATTTAGTAGAAATTTCTTCGGCAATTATTCAAACCTAATCGACTTGGCCGGAGTAATTTTGGTGATAATATAAGATGGTATTAAAAGCATTGCCATACAAAGTGCCAACGTACCCAAATTAATAAGTAAAATATAATCCCAACTTAAATACACCGGAGCTTCGGTGACATAGTAAGTTTCCGGATTTAGCGGAATGATCTTGAAATACTTCTGAAGCATTAAAATACCGAGCCCAATAATGTTGCCGTAGATCAAACCTTTGATAATTAAATAAGCTGCGTTGTAAAGGAAGATTTTTCGGATGCTCCAATCGGTGCTTCCGACGGCTTTTAACATCCCGATCATTTGCGTGCGTTCTAGAATTAAAACCAATAATGCGGTGATCATATTAATACCCGAAACAATAATCATTATCCCGATGATGAGCGCAATATTAAAATCGAATAACGAAACCCATTCAAAAATTGAAGGAAAGGCTTGCCGAATGGTTTTTGCGTCTAGAAACGAGTCGATGTTCGCATAAACTTCTCCGCCTTTTTGATCGATCTGTCTAAAATCATCTACAAAAACTTCAAAATTCCCTACTTCATTATCATCCCATTTATTGAGTCGGCGTAACTGGTTAAGATCAGCGATCAAAAAGGTTTCGTCAAACTCCTGAAAACCTGAATTAAAAATTCCGCTTACCTCAAAAGCTACTAAACGCGGGCGGTCTCTATTTTCTTCATTCATAAAATAGACAATCACTTTATCGCCAATTGTAAATTGTAATCGCTTCGATAAATATTCTGAAATTAAAATTTGCGTGCTATAACCTTGCTTTTCGTAAGTAGGTAGTTTTCCTTCAATTAAATACTCTTGCAAATAATCCCAACGGTAATCGGTACTTACGCCCTTTACGATAATTCCTTCAAAATCGGTTTCGGTGCGTATAATTCCGTATTTTGTAGCAACACCTTGAATATGATCGATCCCTTCAACAGTCGTAAATTCAGGATAAAAATCTTGATCGGTCGAAATGGGTTTTTGCGTTTCTTGAGAGTTATTATTATTTAAATTATTAATAATAATATGCCCATTAAACGCCGCAATTTTATCTCTAATCTTCTGTTCTAAACCAACTCCGGTAGCCACGGCGATCAACATCATAATTACGCCCACAGCAATTGCCGTCACTGCAATTTTAATTATTGGTGCCGAAATACTACTTTTATAATCTTTTGCGCTTATTAAGCGTTTAGAAATAAAATATTCAAAATTCAAAAGAGATGCTTTTTAACCGATTGCTCAAAAATACATTTTTTATTCTAGCTTTAGGATTGATTTCTTGTGAAGCTCAAACAAAAAAACAAAACACTGCCGGCGTTAAGGCTTCTTCAGAAAATTCAATAGTCATTGGCGCTAATCAAACCGAAAAATATCTGACGCTGCTCGCCGATAAAAAAATAGGAATTGTTGGCAATCAAACTTCAGTAATATTCAAAGAAAATGGTGGATATACGCATTTAGTAGATTCGTTACTTACCAGAAATATAAAGATTGAAAAAGTTTTTTCTCCGGAACATGGTTTTCGAGGTAAAGCCGATGCCGGTGAAAAAGTGAAAGACGGTATCGACACCAAAACGGGTTTAGCTTTAGTTTCGCTCTACGGAAGCAATAAAAAACCAACCGATGAACAATTAAAAGGTATCGAAATGATGATTTTCGATATTCAAGATGTGGGCGTTCGGTTTTATACCTATATTTCAACCTTGCATTACGTGATGGAAGCTTGTGCTGAAAATAATATTCCGCTATTAATTTTAGATCGACCAAACCCAAACGGGAGTTATGTTGACGGACCAGTATTAGAACTTTCCCAACAAAGTTTTGTAGGGATGCATCCTGTACCCATTGTTCACGGAATGACCATCAGCGAATATGCACAAATGATTAATGGTGAAAATTGGTTAGCCAATGAAGTGAAATGTGAATTAATGGTGATCAAGATGAAAAACTACGATCACGAAAAAAACTATTCGCTACCTATAAAACCTTCACCCAATTTACCCAACGATCAAGCGATAAATTTATACCCAAGCTTATGCTTTTTTGAAGGAACCAATGTAAATGCCGGAAGAGGAACTGCTCATCAATTTCAGGTTTTTGGTTCGCCAGACTTAGATGCTGAAGTATTTAACTACAGCTACACGCCAATACCGAATGACGGAGCGAAACACCCAAAAAATGAAGGCAAACTTTGTTTTGGAATGAATTTGACTTCCGAAGAAAAACTTTCAGAAATCAATTTAGGTTGGTTGATCAAAGCTTACCAGAACACAAAAAACAAAGATGAATTTTTCAATAATTTCTTTCCGAAGTTGGCAGGAACGCAAAAACTTCAGCAACAAATTGAAAGTGGTATGAGCGAGCAAGCAATTAAAGCTACTTGGCAAGCCGGTTTAGCAAATTTTCAAAACACTAGAAAAAAATACCTTTTATATAGGTAACCTTTTCTTAACGCAACTATTTCCCATTTGGTTCATCTATAAAGTAAACCAATCACTTTATGGGGAAATTATTTTTAGTTGCCAGTTTCATTTCACTTTTAATGGCCGATTGCGAGCCTAATATAGAAAATGATAAACGAGTCATTATTAAAGGGGAAATTGTTGATTCGCAAGCTAATCCTATTCAAGCTATTGAAGTTACAAGTAGTGTAGAAGAATATGTACTCGGAAAAACAATGAGCAATGCCGATGGAAGTTTCGAAATGGTGGCTCCAGAATCTTACGACCAAAGTTTTTTAATCGCTATTAATGTAGACGCTGAAAATAATTATACTTCAGCAAAAATTTATAGAGATGAAGATGAAATTGGCAGACCAAAGATCTATGATCTAGGAGTAGTTACTTTACGACCAACTTCTAACTTTACCCTTACCACTACAAGAAACTCAACGACGAGCGATCACATTAATGTTCAAATTAATTATTTAGCGACTTCTTGCGTTTACGATTTTAATAATGGTTTACAGGAAGATCCTTCTCAATGTTATGAAGAAAATTATATATCAGAAACTACCAATGAAATCAATTCAAACTTAGATCTTCAATTGGAAGTAATAAGAGATATTCCTTTACAAATTACTTATCAAATAGATGAAGAGCCGGCAACGACGATCGAAGTAACTCCTAACCAACAAAATTTTATGTATGAAATTTTTTACTAAACAATTGTTTTTAGCCTTCATTTTAATTAACGTGAATTTAGCTTCAGCACAAAAAGGAGACGAATCTTCAGAAAACAAATATGATTTTGCTCAAGACGATCATTACTTACTCATTAAGATTGGAGGAGATTATGTTCAACCAATAGGAAACACATTTACCGGCGATAACCTAGAAAGTTCCAGTGGGTTTAATTTAGAAGTTTCTTTTAACCTTTTTGAAACTCCGGTAGTGCTTGGAGCGCGTTTTTCTAGTTCTTCTCATGATGTAATCGATCAATCTTTAGTTGGCAATTATGATAGAACTTTTAATAGTTTTATTGGAGGTTTTGCAGGATACCAATTTTTTAGTCGACAAAAATTAAGACTCACACCAAGCATTGGTGTTGGTCACGTTGCTTATAAACAATCGATCAATTCGAACTCCTTTAGAGATTCTGGCACCACTTTCTGGGTAAATGGAGAAATAAGTTACAATTTCGCTAAATGGTTTGCCCTATATGGAAATCTCACCTTACAGAATGATTACTTAAAGATGGACGTCCCTGCAGAGTTAGAAAGTTATTTCAAATCCGGGCATTTTGTAAGATTTGGTTTAGGTGTAAAATTTGTGCTGTAAAAACTTACTTAATTCGCTTTTTCATTTCCTCAACAATATTAAAGGCTGCAGGGCAAATAGCAACATTTTTCAACGTTAGATTAGAAATTTGCTGAAATTTTCTGCGATCGGTATGCGGAAATTCTGCACAAGCCTTTGGCCGAACCTCGTAGATCATACATTTATTATCGTAACCCAAAAACGTACACGGCACTTGCTGTAGTACATAATCGTTCTCTTCATCAACGCGTAAATATTGATCGATAAATTGCTGTGGTTTCAGCTTTAGAAATTTAGCGATTCGTTCAATATCTTTATTGGTAAATAACGGTCCGGTGGTTTTGCAGCAATTGGCACAATCTAAACAATCGGTTTGTTCAAACTCATCGTCGTGCAATTCTTGCATTAAAAGATCTAAATGCTTCGGCGGCTTTTTTTTAAGCTTTGCAAAAAACTTTTTGTTTTCGTTATGCTTATCTTTGGCCTGCTTTGGTAGATTTTTTAAAATTTCTTCCATCGTGCAAAGGTAACTATAAGCAATTTATATTTTGAAAAATCCCGATATTTTTGGCCAAGCCGTTTTAGATTTCTACCATCAAAACCAACCCGAAAACATTATTGTTCATTCTGATGATTTTGATGATGATGAAATCCCTACCGATTATCTCTTCCGCAGTTATGAAAAAATGCCGTCATTAGAGCAAAAGGCTCTTCAGCTCGCTAACGGAAAAATTTTAGATGTAGGTTCTTGCGCCGGAAGTCATTCGTTATATCTTCAGCAGAAAAATAAAGAAGTAAAAGCTATTGATGTTTCTGAAGGAACGATCGAGGTTTGCCGATTACGCGGAGTAAAAGCTGCGGAAGTTCAAGATTTTTTCAATTTAAAAGATGAAAAATTCGATACCATCTTAATGCTGATGAATGGTAGCGGAATTGTAGGTAAACTAAAAAACCTCACTCATTTTTTTAAGCACGCCAAAACACTATTAAAACCTGACGGAAAAATTTTAATCGACTCATCAGATCTTCGTTATCTTTTTGAAGAAGATGAAGATGGTGGCATTTGGGTAAACCCGAATCAATATTACGGTGAGTTAAGTTATTCCATAAGTTATAAAGGCGAAACTTCTACTCCATTTGATTGGTTGTATATCGATTTTAATTCGTTACAACTCGCTGCGCAAAGCAATGGTTTTACTTGCGAATTGATTGCCGAAGGTGAACATTTTGATTATTTAGCGATGCTAAAAGTTTCTTAAACGTAAAACCTCAATGTTTTTGTTTTCGTTAGTTTATAAAAAATACCCCGTAATGAAAACATTTAAATTTCTTTGTTTAGCGAGTCTATTTATTTTCGGGTTATCGTGTAGTGATGATCAAGAAAATGGAACAAACGAAAATCAAATTCCCGGCAATAACTTAAGTCTTGGTCAATCTGCGCACGATCTCCTAGCCAATGATATTTTTACGCAACTAGAAGTTGAGATCGTTTATGCGGAAGGTTTTGCTCCTCAAGAAAACAGTTTAATTCAGCTTAAAAACTTTTTAGAGCAGCGAACTTTTAAAACGAACATCACTTATATAGAAAGACAGATTTCAAGTCCGAGCGGCGCTCCCTATTCTATTGAAGAAATTAGAGCCATAGAAGAACAACACCGTACTTCTTTTAATACTGAAAATACGATTAGCGTTTTTGTGTTTTTTGCAAACGGAGATCGAGAAGGCAACCAAGAGAATCAAATTACCTTAGGTACGGCTTACCAGAATACTTCTATAGTTATTTTTGAAAAAACAATTCAAGATCTTACTCAAAACCTTGGTGCTCCAAGTACTTCCAGCGTAGAAGTTACCACACTTACGCACGAATTTGGACATTTATTTGGTTTGGTAGATGTGGGATCACCAATGCAAACCAACCACGAAGATCAAGATTCTCAAGCGCATTGCGATATTGAAAACTGCTTGATGCGCGCTCAGGCTGAATTTGCCGGTGGCGTAATGGGAATGCTTGGTAATGGTATTCCAGATCTAGGACCAGAATGTATTGCCGACCTTCAAGCCAATGGCGGAAGGTAATCTCTAATGTTTCAACTCTTTTTGAGGTTGAAGTTTCTTATCGGTGCCGTAAACTTTTTCACCATTAATGTAAGTGGCTTCAACTTTGGTTTTTAAGATTTCTTTATCGGGAATAAACATAATATCTCGATCGAGAATTACAAAATCGGCCGCTTTACCGGCTTCGATACTTCCTTTTTCCTGTTCTTCAAAGTTTGAATAGGCTGCCCAAATTGTCATTCCGCGTAAAGTATTTTCTCTACTCATCGCATTTTCAATTTGAAAACCGGTTTTAGGATAACCTGAAGCATCTTTTCGAACTACAGCGGCGTAAAAAGTCAAAAACGGACTCACCTTCTCTACCGGAAAATCGGTACCTAAAGCAACTAAACCGGCACGATTTAAGAGTTTTTTGTAAGCGTAAGCATTATGAATTCGATCTCCTATTCGATCTTCTGCCCAATACATATCGCTCGTTGCGTGTGTTGGTTGAATTGACGGAATAATATTTTTATTTCCTTTAAAATAGCTAAAATCTTGTTCTTCTAAAATTTGTGCGTGTTCTACTCGCCAACGTTTATCGGTATCATTTTTTAAGATCGAATCGTAAATTTTTAAAACCACATAATTTGCTGAATCGCCGATCGCATGGGTATTTAATTGAAATTCTGAATTGCTAATTTTCCTAGCTAATTCTTTAAACTCATCGATCCCAACAACCATAGCTCCGAAATGATTTTCTTTATCTGAATATTCTTCTTTTAAAGCTGCACCGCGTGAACCTAAAGCTCCATCGGCGTAAGCTTTTACAGAACGAACGTGCAAACGATCGGTTTTTAGAATTCCTTCATTTAAAAAGTAATCGACATCGGCTTCATCGTTTCTCACCATTGCGTAAAGCTTGGTTTTTAATTTTCCTACTTGTTGCAAACTATCGATAAGCATAATTGAAGATTTGCTTAACCCGGCATCGTCGATCGTGGTTAAACCATATTTCAAAGTCGCTTTTTCTGCAGCTAATAATCCTTCTACTTCTTGCTTTTTGGTTGGTTGCGGAATCACTTGCCAGATTTTCGTCATCGGGTTATCGATTAATATCCCGGTAAGTGTATCGTTAATCTTTTCAATTTCGCCTCCGCTTACTTTTGTATTCTTTTTGATTTTAGCAAGATCTAATGCTTTTTGATTGGCTAACATTGCGTGACCGTCGATTCTTGTTATCGCAACCGGCGTATCAGGAAAAAGTTGATCTAACGTGTCTTTTCTTGGGAATTCTTTAACTTCCCAATCGTTTTGATCCCAACCGCGACCTAAAATAAAATCTGTTTGATTTTCTTTTTGATAAGCGACAATTCTTTCAACAACCTCATCAAAGCTTTTAGTGCCTGTTAAATCTGCCGATTGCAATTGTAAACCTAAATTATAAAAATGAGCGTGTGCATCGATCAATCCGGGAATTATGGTTTTTCCTTCAGCATCTAAAGTTTCTTTAGGCTTGTATTTTAGTACCAATTGTTCTCCTTGCCCGACCGCTAAGATTTTACCGTCATCTACAATGAAGCTTTTAGCAATATCAAAATTTTTATTGACCGTATAAATCTTCGCATTCATTACCAATAGATCTACTTCTTGCTTTTCTTCACAAGCACATAAAATTATACAGGCTAATATGAATAGGATTTTTTTCATTTTCATCTTTAATTTATCACAAAAATAAAAAGCGTTTATACATCATAAACGCTTTTAGGTATCTATAAATTCTATTTAACTATTTTTTAATTAAACTACTACCAATCAAACTGGTAACTAGCGCCGCCCATTACTTGTACACTTTGTACAGAATAACCCATCCAACGTTGGTAGTTGCCTTCAGCTAAATTGTTTCCTCTTAAAAAAAATGAAAGCTGATCGTTAAGCTTATAGCCTACTCTTAAATTAGCATCTAAAAAAGCACCTAATTCTTCTACACGTTGCGTTGCGCCACCATCTACCGAAGTTAAGTCGTAATTATAATAATCTTTACGTTCACCTATAAAATAGAAACTCGCTCCTGCAAACCACTTTTCAGAAATTTGATAATCGGCCATTAAAGCTCCTTGTAATTGTGGTAAATTCCACGCTTCTTCTTCAAATTCGTTATCGTAAGTCGAGAAACTGGCGTTGACACGTAAATTGAAATCTTCATTCACGGCAAACCGCAACTCACCAAATAACCTTACCGTGTTTACATTGTCATATGTAAGCCCGAATGAATTAAAATACTCATAACCTTCTTTTGGAGAAAATGGCAAATAAGGATTATGCGTATATAAAGCTTTGCTCTGTTCTGAAATATAGCTTCCTTTAATGTCGTAGCTAATATTCTCAGTGAATTTTCCTTTTCCACCGATGTAAATATCGTATTGTTTATCGGTTGGAGCTATGAACAATGTTGGCGATAAAAACGGATTCTCTTGCGCAAAACTATAATAGGTATTTAGCTGTAAACCACCATCGGCTCCCGCATACACCGAAAAATATTCTCCCGCGACCTGATAGTTGGCGTGAATTTTAGGATAAACAAAAAAGTCATTATTATCATTTTCACCATCCATCGAATATACCACTTGCGCTCCGGCTTCTAACGAAAGATCGCCTTGCGAATAGTTTAAACTAGGATGCGCACCTAAGTTGAAATAACTATACTTGATTTCTGCATCGGGATTACCAAACATTTGATCAAAGCTTCCATTTACGTAATCTGCTGAAAAATCTAAATTGATCAATTGATCACGCACTGCAAACTCAAATTCGGGGTTGATGACCACGTGGTTTTCACCGCTGCTAAAATTATCTCCAAATCTTCTGTAGTTGATTTCAGCTTTATCGAAAACACTTCTTTCCACATCGATATTTCCACCTAAAGCTACGGCGTAATAACTATGCTGCGGATCGATACCATTGTATTCTTCATCGGTAATCAGTAAAAAGTCCGGCGCTCCATACCAATTAAAAACCTGGTGTTGAAATTCTGCTTCGGCTCCCCAAGTAAAAGTACGCGCTTCACCGCTATAATCTAAATTTAAAGCCGTATCGTAATATTTATTGTCTAACGTAGCATTTTCGATTCCGCCTTGTGAAGAATTATGCGTTAAAGCGATCCCTAATTCTTGATTTCTGTTCACTTGTAAACCGCCATAAAATTCGGCCATTACATTCGCATAATTTCCGAAACCTAAAGCCGCGTAATTATTGTATAAACTCGGTCTACCTTTGGTAACTACTCCTGCTGCTCTACCTTTTGCCGGTGTAAATGTTGACGCTACCGGAAATGAGAAAATATCGTAATTCACCTGTTTTTTCTTCTGCTCGGTAGAATCGTTAATTTTCGGCAATTGTTTTACCTTAAACGCATCACTAACTGTTGGTGAATATGGTTTTACGATAATTAAACGTTCGGTATCGATATCGCCTTCTTCTTCATCTTCCTGACTAAAAGCGATGGTCGAAATAAATAATGCTGAAATATATAAAAGTCCTTTACTTAATGAAATGCGTTGCATATAAGAAAGATTAGTTTGTTTGTTGTTGAAATTAGTTTTGCTCTGCTTCTACGGAAGAATTAGTTTCTGCCTGTTCACTTTTAATTCTAGCTAATTCGGCTTTGGCTTCTTCAATTACATCAGGATAATTTTGAAAATTTTCAATTAATGCATCTAAAATGTAAGTGGCTTGGTAAGCATCATCTAAATCGTAGAAGTTTTGCCCCATTAGCAATAAGCCTTTTGCTCCCCATTTTTTATAACCAGAATAATCACGAGCTAAAATTTGTGCTGCTTCATTTGAAGCTTCAAAGTTGCCTTCTTTTCTTTTGAAATATGCATCATAATATTGAGCTTCTGCTGCTAAACTTCCGGTGGCGATTTTCTTCACTTCTTGATAAGCGGTTTTTGCTCTTGCTTCATCTCCTGTTTTTATAGCAGAACGTGCAATAAATACCTGCGCATCACTCTTCACGTTATTTTCGATCTTAGTGTCTTGCAGTACTTTTTCAGCATACTTAACAGTGTTTTCATAATTTTCTAATTGATAATAAGCTTTCATCAAATTAGATTGTGCAAAAGTGATATTCTGCGGAAAGTCTGCTTCTTGCTCTAAACGCTTTAAAACCGGGATCGCCGCTTGATAGTTTTTATTTTCTAAGTATAATTGTGATAAACGTGCTAATGCCTGCTCGGTAAATTCACTTCTCGATTGCTCAACCACATATTTATAATGCGGAATGGCTTGATCTTTTTCTTCATCTCTAAACTGTAACTGACCTAAATAGAAATGCGCCGAAAGTGCGTGTAAACCGTTAGGGAAATCGTTTAGGTATTTTTTGAATCCTTTTTTGGCAGCCGTCGTGTTATTTTCGATGAATTGATTTTCTGCCGCTTCGTAAGTAGCATTATCGATATCTGAGTCTGAAACTTCAACAAAATCTAAGGTACTTACCCAAGAAGCATATTCATCGGTTCTGCCTAGATCTACATAAACCACACGTGCGGTTTTTACTGCTTGATTGGCTTCTTCGGTGCCCGGATAATCTTGTACTACTTTTTTAAATTTCTGTAAAGCTTCCGCTCCCTGATCGTTGTTGTAATAAATAAGTCCTTGCTTTAATAAAGCTTTCGATACAAAAGAACTGGATGATTGCTCGTTGATCAATTTATTATACGACTGAATTGCTTTTTGCGTATTGCCGGTTGCTACATAAGTGTTCCCTAATTCGTAATAAGCATCGTCACGGTAAATTGACTTGTTATATTTGCTTAAAAAGGCTTCCAGATCTTCAATCTTACGATCGTTTTTATCTACAAAACCATAGCTGATCGCTTTTTGAAAATACGCATAATCGCTATCGATACCCTTCATCGCAATAGCTTTATTGTAAGCTTCCATCGCTGACCAGTAATCGCTGGTTACAAAATAACTATCGCCTAATCTTAAATAAGCATCGTTTTTCTGTGTTTTTGGGATGTTCGACTTTTCAGCATAATTTTTAAACGCATTAATTGAGGTAGCGTATTCTTTTCTTTTGAAATAGGTGTACGCAATATTATAGTCGATATTTTCGTATTCGGCAGTAT
Organism: Mesonia sp.; assembly: GCA_012964435.1. Lineage (GTDB taxonomy): Bacteria > Bacteroidota > Bacteroidia > Flavobacteriales > Flavobacteriaceae > Mesonia. The sequence goes on from DTTX01000006.1 coordinate 22,012, forward strand.
TTTTAGCGGCTGCCATTCCTTTAAATTCTTTATAACCGATTAACGCTTCACTGAAGTTTTCTAAGTTATAATCACATTCTGCCTTCCAATACGTTGCTTTTGCAGTAAACGTTTGATTGTTACGCTCGGCTAAAGATTTGTTGAATAACACTAAAGCTCCGCTATAATTGCCATCGATGTATAATTCGGTTCCGCGGTAATAAGCTACTTTTTGGTAAACTACTTTATCGTCGTAGTCGTTACTGCTTTCTAAAAGATTTAAGGCTTTTTCGTAGTTTTTTGAAGTCACGTAAGAATCGACCAATAGCTCTTCAATTTCTTCACGCTCTCGCGATTCCGGATACTTTTCGATAAATTCAGTTAACACTTCCGGAATACTTTTGTAGTTATTCCCGATCTCGTAACTCAACTTCGCATAATTTAAAGCCGCATCTTCTTGAATTTTTTTATCAAAATCCATTTCCGAAGCATTTTTAAACGCGTTTAAAGCTTCCTGTTTTTTGCCTAATTCAATATAAGATTCAGCTAAATGATAATACGCATTTTGCGCGACGTGATTTTGACCGTCGATGATTTTGTTGAATTCTGAAACAGCTTTTTGGTAATCGCCTTGCTTATAATAAGCGTAACCTAATTGGTAATAATCGGTGTTGTTCCACTTACCACGTTTACCACGGTATTCTTGTAAATACGGAATGGCTTGATCGTATTGCTCTAAGTTGAAATAACTCTCACCGATGATCTTGTTTAATTCTGAACGTTCTAAGGCATTAGAATTTTCTAACTGCTCCTTCCCTAAGTTGATGGCTTCTTGAAATTTTCCTAATTTAAAATTCATATCGGCCTGAAAATAAGAAAGGTTACGGTTGTAACGATTTTCACCTTTTACCTGATCGAACATCTCGTTAGCTTCTTCGTAATCATCACCTTCATAAGCCATAAACCCTAAATAATATTTGGCTTGCGAACCATATTCTTTAGAATCGCGAACACGATTTAAGTATTTTTTAGCTTCGCCTTTTCTTCCCGCTTTAAAATACGCGTAACCATTGTTGAAGTAAAATTCTTGCAATTCACTTTTAGAAAGGCTGCTTTCATCAACCTCATCGAACCACTTTCTTGCGTAGTTGTATTGGCCGTTTTCAAAATAATAATTCGCCACGTTGATGTAGGCTGAATTTCTTTTGGTACTCGACGGATAATTTTGAACAAAATCTTCCATCAATTCATCCGCATTCGATTGATTTAATCGCACGGCACAATTGGCTACATAATAAGCACAATCTGATTCTAAAGAAGTCGTTTTCGCATTCGACTTCACCTCTTTAAACAAGGTTTGCGCTGCTTTATATTGATGGTTATTGTAAAGATCTAAGGCTTTATTATAGTCGGCAAAATCGTTAGTATACACGGCAGATTGCTGTGAAAAACCGATAAAACTTGCGGCTATAATCATTAAAATACTAAGAAATGATTTGTAATGCATTCAGATGAAGTTTTTTGTTAACTACAAAGTCAAATATAAATGAAACTCTATTGTTAAAACGTATAAAAAATGCTTTAATTATGTTAATGTTAAAACAAAATTTATCAGTGAAATAAGCCTCTATACTTTTTTACAGAATTTTGAGTTTTATTTTATAGAAAAATTTACCTTTAAAGCCTAAAGTACAATTTATGTCTAACGCAATTCTAGAACTTCGCAACGCAGCGATTTACCAACGTGAAAATTTAATTTTATCGAATGTTGATGTCGAAATTAACAAAGGTGATTTTGTTTACCTAATTGGTAAAACCGGTACCGGTAAAAGTAGTTTTATGAAAACACTTTACGGTGATCTACCACTTAGCGAAGGTGAAGGCAGTATTGTAGGTTTTGATTTACGTAAGTTGAAACAAAAGCAAATCCCACACCTGCGTAGAAAACTGGGCGTGGTTTTTCAGGATTTTAAATTGCTGAATGATCGTACGGTAAAAGATAATTTATTATTTGTACTTAAAGCAACCGGCTGGAAAGAGAAACGCGCGATGGAAAGCAAAATTGATGAAGTGCTGGAAAAGGTTGGGATGAAAACCAAAAACTTTAAATACCCTTATCAACTTTCGGGTGGTGAGCAGCAACGTGTTGCCATTGCCAGAGCTCTGCTTAACGATCCTGAGCTTATTTTAGCCGATGAACCGACAGGGAACTTAGACCCGCAAACTTCGGTTGAAGTAATGGAAGTTCTTAAAGAGATCAATAAAAACGGTCGTACTATTTTAATGGCAACTCACGATTATGCGCTTTTATTAAAATACCCTTCTAAAACCCTAAAATGTGACGGACAAAAAGTGTTTGAAGTGGTACAAAAGAGTGCTTAAAATTCAATTTTAATTGAATGATTTCTATATTAATACCTACTTATAATTATGATATTTTTCCATTAGCGAAAAAAGTTCATGATTTAGTTTCATCACAAAAAATAGATTTTGAAATAATTTGTATAGATGATTGTTCTTCTAATTTAGAGTTCATTAAAAAAAATGAACAGATCAATACACTTGAAAATTCTACTTATCAAATTTTAAAAAAGAATATCGGTCGAAGTAGTATTAGAAATCTTTTAGCAGAGAAGGCCAATTTTAATTGGCTTTTGTTTTTAGATGCAGATACGATGCCTATTAACAATAATTTTATTTTAAATTACCTTAAAGTCATATCCAAAAACTACGAAATTGTTTATGGAGGTATTCAATATTTACCTCATCGACCACATAAATCTCAGTTATTACGCTGGCATTATGGAAATATTCGAGAGGCTCTCCCAGTTGATGAAAGATTAAAAAAACCCTATTTATCTTTCTTAACTTTAAACTTTCTAATTAAAAAATCTGTTTTTGATAAAGTGAAGTTTAATGAAAGTATTCCCAATCTAAGACACGAGGATACTTTATTTTCATTTGAATTAAAAAAGGCAGAAGTTTCTATTTTACATATCGACAATGCTGTTTATCATCTAGGGATTGAAAGCAGTCAAGAATTTCTAAAAAAATCTTTAGAATCTGTCGAAGGAGCTTTGTATTTAAGAAATAATCAATTAATTGAAACTGATTATATAAAAATTCTTTCATTCTACGAGCGATTGAAAAAATTAAAAATAAATAAGGCTCTAATGCTTTTACCAAAAGGAATATTATATCAAATTGAAAAAAACTTACTTAGCGAGCAACCCTCACTAAAACTATTTGATTTTTATCGTTTACATTATTTAATGAGATTTGAGAGAAATGCCTAAATTTTCTGTAATCATACCATTATATAATAAAGAGAAATACATTTCAGCTACCATTGAATCTGTATTACATCAAAGCTTTCAAGAATTTGAAGTATTAGTTATAAACGATTGCTCTACCGACCAAAGTTTAAAAGTTATTCAACAAATAAATGATGATCGTGTAAAAGTTATTCAACATCGAAAAAACAGTGGACTTTCAGCTTCTAGGAATACCGGAATTAAAGCAGCTCGAGGAAAAATTATTACTTTTTTAGACGCAGACGACCTATGGAAAGAAGATTTTTTATTTCACATCGATCAGCTTTCAAAGAAATTTACAAATTGTGACATTTTTGCAACAGATTATTGGGAGAGTTATAAACACCAAATGCATTCAACTAAAAAAAATCTAAAACATATTTACAAAGCTGAGCAATACATTCAAATAGAAGATTTTTTTAATGCAAGTCTTTTTAACCCGATTTACTGTTTTAGTTCTGTAGCTTTCTCTAAAAAAGCAATTGATGAAGTTGGCCTTTTTGATGAAAATATAAGTTACGGAGAAGATATAGATTATAATATTCGAATGAATACAAAATTTAACTTGGCTTATTCTTGTAAACCTTGTGCGGTCTATCGTTTAGGAGTCGATAAGCAAATGACAGCGAGTGGAATTGTTGGTAAAAGTCTCCCAAATTTAAGCTCGTATAGAAATATAAAAACTAATAAAAACTTAGATCTTTATATAAATATGAAGTATTACTATTATGCTTCACAGTTTAAAAAAGCAAAAGATCACGAAATGTTAAAAAAATATATGAAAGCTCTAAATTTTAGTCAGCTTTCTAAAAAACAGATCTTACTGCTAAAAAGTCCTTATTGGTTTTATAAATTTTTAAAACAAACTAAAGCCTTTCTATTAAAAAAAGGTATCAAGGTTACGCCTTATTAAGAATTTCATCTAAATAATCTTTCCACTTTTGTTGAATATTTTCCATGGAAAATTTCTGAATACTCGCCTTAGCATTATCTCGACAGTAATTTCTTAAATCTTCATTGAAATGCATTTTTTCAATAGCTTGTGCTAGTGCAGAGAAATTTTGATCTTCTACTAATAAGCCGTTTTCTTCATGCTTAATCATTTCTGAAGGCCCCGAATTACAATCGAAACTTACTACCGGAGTTTTACAAGCTAAACTTTCTAAAATCACCCTCGGAAACCCTTCGCTCTTACTCGATAATACCAAAAACTGAGCGTATTTATAGAAAATATATGGATTTGCATTAAACTTTTGCAATACAATATGCTCTTTAGCATTAAGCTTATCGACTAACTGTTCTAATTCTTGATCTTCCAGAGCGTTACCTAAGATTACTAATTTTATTTCATTTTTTGGTAGCGTAGTTTTTAAGTAAGCTAAGATTAATTCTTTAAACTGCTTTACAGGATGATGTCTTCCTACAGCTAGAATATATTCAAAATTAAGGGGATTCTCTTTATTAGATAATTGATTTTCAACAAATTCAAGATCAATTGGGTTAGGTATAGTCATTACATTTTTAAGACCTATTTTTTTCTTAATAAGACTTTCAATTTTAAAAGCTACACAATTAATACCCCTGTAACTTTTATATAAATGTTTTGATAAGGCAAAGGGTTTAGGAAAGTACCAATCTAATTGGTAACTTCTTACCATGTTGATCATTGATGCCTTAAGAACAAACTTATTTAACAATACTTCACGTAGAGTAAAATTTTTCATCCGGTAATCTAATACCAGATCAAATTTACGTTTTTCAAAAATTCTTTTTAATACGATATATCTAGAAAACTTAGCTTTAAAATTTCTCGCTCCATTATGATGCTTACCCAAGTTAATAAGTTCTCCATCATATTCGTAACCTACATCATCAAAAAGAACAATAATACTTACTTTGTAACTTAACTTAGTAAGCATTTTCGAGAGTATAGCAGCAGAACGCTCTGCACCACCACCATTTAATTGCTCAATTAAAATGCAGATATTACTCATTTACAAATTTCTGTTTGAATTCTGAATAGTCTTGGTTCTCTATAACCTTTCTTCTTCTCTCGTTAAAGTTTTTACTAAATAAACTTCTGTCTTCGGTAAGTTTATCATTTTTGATGCCTAATAAGTGTGTTAAACTATGTGGCAAGTCGTCTAACATAAATTTTCGAGAAGAATTAAATTCAAAGTTTTCAGGTGTTTCAAAAGTATTTGATTTCCAAACTATAAAAGGAATTTCGTACATCGCTGGGGTTGGATTATCCTCAAAATGACCAAAAAAATCTTGAGTATCGTAAACTTCATCTCCATGATCAGAAAAATAAACTACAGCACTTTTTTTATTGGTATACTTTACATATTTAATAATTTGAGAGACGATATAATCTGTATAAAAAATAGAGTTATCATAACTATTAATTATTTGTTCTTTTTCTGAGGCTGAATCTATAATAAATTTTTGAAAGTCTTTTGGAACTCGCTTTTTATAATCGTAATGACTACCACTCAAATGAATAAAAACCACCTGCTTGTAATCATTTTTCAATTTCTTTTGAAATATAGGCAGTAATATTTCATCGTATGCAGTTTGATCTCTAAAATCGTTATAAGAAAGATAGATCTTCTCATCTGCGGCAGAACTTAATCTAGAAACCATATTATCGTGAATACCAACAGGCCTCTGATTAGATAACCAAGTTACTTGATAACCTGCACTCTTAAAAAAAGGAATTAGTGTTTCATTTTTTTTAGGTTCTTCAACATTCTTTAGAGTAAAAGCATCGATTAGAGAACCAGTTGTATAAACATGAGAAGAAATAACATCGTTATAAATTAATAGAGAATCATCGAATTTCTCTAATAGTTGAGTTGTTTTTCTTTTATAACCGTAAACACTCATATGTTGTCTTGAGGCAGATTCACCTATTATAACTACTAATAAATCATTATTAGTAGAGGTAGAAACATTTATATCTTTTGAGTTTTCATTAAACTCTTCAATACTTGTTACTTGCTCACTATATTGAATATATGATTTTACGACAATATAAGGTAGGTTGTAAATTATTAATCCTGAAAACTTTAAGAAGATTAAAACAATCAGTACCAGAATGAGATTTAGGTATATAGGTCTCGAAGTAAAATTATTTTTATAAAAAATCCTCCTAAAAGATCTTACGAGAATTGGTATAAAAAAAAGAAAAACAACTAAAAGCTTAGAAGATGAATAAACAGAACTAAACTCTTTAATTTCATTGAAATTAGTATTTAGTATTACATATAGATATGATGAATTAAATCGCGCCTTGAATAATAGAAATAGACAAGTCTCGATAATTATAATCAAATAAAAAAATACTATCAGAAAAGTTGAAATTCTTTTGAGCTTAAATTGAAGTAAAACCTTTATGAGAAAGAAAAGTGCTGTTGCAGAAAGAAAATTTTCTTTTAAATTTTCTCCTGTTGAAAAGCCAGTTTCATAAAAAGCCATCTCTAACCCTAAAGCTACGATCAAAGGGTAAATTAAGAGTAAAGCTAATTTCACATTATTGTTTTTAATTAACTTTTTCAAAATTATTCTGAATTTTAAAGTGTCGAAAGATCAAATAAACAACTAAAATTAAATATAATAGATAGCTAAAGAAATAAGCTTTCACAACACCTACTAAACCATAAATATCAATTAATAAAATACTAAATATGATGTATAGAATATTTAATACCCCATTAGCTAACAAATAAGATCTAATTAGTCGTTTTGCATGAAACTGTTTGACCAAAGCAATACAAATTACAGCAATAAAATCTCCAATTAATTGCCATTTAAACAAAGGCGCTGTAGCTAGAAATTCTTTACTAAGTAATAAAGTTAACAACACATTTCTCAATAAATATATAGAAACGAAAACTAGTATTAATAGAGGAATTATGTGCTTATAAAAAGATGTCATTTCTATTTTAAAACTTTTATAATCTTTGATCTTAGCAAGCTTTGGTAATAAATATAAAGATGTAAGGCTTATAAAAAACATCGTATAGAATGACGAAATACGATTCATTGCCTCCCAATGTCCGGCTGCCTCTAAATCCAATTTTTCTATGATAAAGTTTCTAATTAATAATAAGCTTACTGCTGTAATTATGTAAGAGTAGAAACTCATTAATAAATATCCGCTCAGTTTTTTTATTTCTAAAAAAGAAAAACGCCTAAAATCAAATAGTTGTTCAATTATAAATTTATCATCTTTTAGAAAAAATAAATTGATAAAAAATATAATTACCCCACTAGCAATCGTGGCAATTAACGCTCCGGAAAGTTGGAAATAATAAACAGACCATACTAAAATCGCCATATTTAATAGGCTCAATAAAGAATTTATAAAAACTAATTTTTTAAACTTTTGTAAGCCATTTAATACATAGATATATAATAAGTTGAAAGAAAAAAAAGGAAGTGAAAAGGCAAATACCTCAAAAACGTAATTGAAGTTTTTATCTTTTAGTATACTTACAGCCCAATATTCTGAAGTTAAAAAAACCACAAGACCTATAATTACTGAAAGAAACAAACTCAACTGAAATATACTTACAACAAATTTGTTAAGCTGCTGTTTATCTTCATTATACTCTGCTGTATATTTAATGATACCATTTTGGTAACCTTCAGCCGTAAAACTTGAGCTAGTTTGAAGAAAATTCTTAAGATTTCCTAATAATGCTAAACCTGATGGGCCTAACAATAAAGCAGTAATTTTTGAAGATACTAAGCCTGCAATTACTTTAACTGCTACCAAAACAAAGTTTAAAGAAGAGGCTTTTAAAAGTAAATTACTTTTATATAGTTTAGGCAATTTCATAAGTAACGAAAATACAATTTTCTATCGATATTTTTTGTGTGAGCGATAGAAGTGGCATCCTTTTTTTGCTTTCGTAAATGGCAAAAAAGATATAACGGATAGCGCGACCCGCAGGGACACACCCATAAAAAAACCCTTTATCTAAGTAGACAAAGGGTTTTCTGTTTTATAAGAACGTTCTAAGATTAGATGATCTTGTTTCTTTTACGCTCGTTTTCTGTTAGGTAAATCTTACGTAATCTTAAGTGATTTGGTGTTACCTCAACATACTCATCTTTCTGAATGTATTCTAAAGCTTCTTCTAAACTAAACTTAATCGCAGGTACGATTTTCGCTTTATCGTCTGCTCCTGAAGAACGTACGTTAGAAAGTTTTTTGGTTTTGGTGATGTTCACCGTCATATCATCTTGACGTGAGTTTTCACCAATTACCTGACCTTCATAAATATCTTCTCCCGGATCTACGAAAAACTTACCACGATCTTGTAATTTATCAATCGAATATGGGATAGCAGTTCCTTTTTCCATAGAAACTAACGAACCATTTAAACGCTCCGGAATACCTCCTTTTAACGGCTGATATTCTTTAAAACGGTGCGCCATAATAGCTTCACCGGCAGTTGCGGTTAATAATTGGTTACGTAAACCGATGATGCCTCGCGATGGAATGATAAACTCACAAACCATACGGTCACCTTTAGCTTCCATACTTAACATTTCTCCCTTACGAAGGGTTACAAATTCTACAGCTTTACCAGAAACGTCTTCCGGTAAATCGATCGTTAACTCTTCTACCGGCTCACATTTTACACCATCAATTTCTTTGATGATTACCTGTGGCTGACCTATCTGTAACTCATAACCTTCACGACGCATGGTCTCGATTAAAACCGATAAGTGAAGAACCCCACGACCGTAAACCATAAATTTATCGGCGCTATCTGTTTCGTGAACTCTTAAGGCTAAGTTTTTCTCTAACTCTTTTGTTAAACGATCTTTAATATGTCTAGAAGTTACAAACTTACCGTCTTTCCCAAAGAAAGGAGAGTCATTAATGGTAAATAACATACTCATTGTTGGCTCATCGATCGCAATGGTTTGTAAAGCTTCCGGGTTTTCGAAATCGGCAATTGTATCTCCAATATCAAAACCATCTAAACCTACTACCGCACAAATATCTCCGGCAACAACTTCTTCTACTTTTCTACGGCCTAAACCTTCGAAAGTATGTAATTCTTTAATTTTTGTTTTCTTGATGCTTCCGTCACGTTTTACTAACGAAACTTGCATTCCTTCTTTTAAAATTCCACGTTGTAAACGACCGATCGCGATTCTTCCTGTAAATGAAGAGAAATCTAACGAGGTAATTAACATTTGTGGTGTACCTTCTGTATCTACTTTTGGTGAAGGAATATGCTCCATAACCATATCTAATAAAGGCTCGATACTGTCGGTTTCTTTTTTCCAATCGTCGCTCATCCAGTTATTTTTAGCTGAACCATAAACCGTTGGAAAATCTAACTGCCACTCTTCTGCTCCTAACTCAAACATTAAATCGAACACTTTTTCGTGTACTATATCTGGAGTACAGTTTTCTTTATCTACTTTGTTAACAACCACACAAGGCTTCAACCCAAGATCGATCGCTTTTTGAAGTACAAAACGAGTTTGCGGCATTGGGCCTTCAAAAGCATCTACTAATAATAAAACTCCGTCGGCCATGTTTAAAACACGCTCTACTTCACCACCAAAATCGGCGTGACCAGGAGTATCGATAATATTAATTTTGGTATCTTTATAAGTTACCGAAACGTTTTTAGAAGTAATCGTGATCCCACGTTCACGCTCTAAATCGTTGTTATCTAAAATAAGATCTCCTGTGTTTTCGTTTTCACGGAATAAACGACAATGATACATGATCTTGTCTACCAAAGTAGTTTTACCGTGGTCTACGTGTGCAATAATTGCAATATTTTTAATTGCTGTCATAAAAAAGCCTCTTTTAAAAGGCTGCAAATGTAAGCTTAATTTTCTGGAAATAAAGCTTTAACCTAAAAATATAACGCTAAGTTGATAGAATGTTGAAATTCTACTTGTAAATACTTAGCTTTGAAGCCTATCGCGAATTTTATGAGAAATTTATTTTATTATTATTTAGCTATTTTTTGCCCCGCTATTTTAATTTTTTGGTTGAAAAATACTGAATTAATAGAAAGCAATGCTTTTTTAATTTCAATATTGAGTTACGCTTTGCTATATCGACCTTTTTTAGATGGAATGCGCCTCTACCAAAAAGGCTTCATCGAAAAAGATGACATTTGGAAAATTTATATTCCTTTCAATACTTTGCGTTGGAACCACTTTAAAGAATTATACTTCAAAAAATAATAGAATTCTCACTACTGAATAATTAATTATCTTTGCTGAATAAAATTCTATTTATGAAATTAGAGAACATCCCAAATATAAAGCATACCGATAAAGACAATTTTTTCTTACTAGCAGGACCTTGCGCTATTGAAGGTGAAGAAATGGCCTTACGCATCGCAGAAAAAGTAGTAAACATTACCGATAAACTCGGCATTCCTTACGTTTTCAAAGGAAGTTTTAAAAAAGCTAACCGAAGCCGTATTGATAGTTTTACAGGAATTGGCGACGAAAAAGCTTTAAAAATTCTACGCAAAGTTTCAGAGACTTTTAATGTTCCTACAGTAACCGATATTCACGAAATAGACGATGCAAAGAAAGCTGCAGAATATGTAGATGTTTTACAGATTCCTGCATTTTTAGTTCGTCAAACCGATTTGGTTGTTGCCGCAGCAGAAACCGGCAAAGTTGTGAATTTAAAGAAAGGACAATTTATGAGTCCGGAGAGTATGCAACATGCCGTAACCAAAGTAACCGATTGTAATAACGAACAGGTTATGGTTACCGATCGCGGCACCATGTTTGGCTACCAAGATTTAATCGTAGATTTTCGCGGAATCCCAACGATGAGAAAATTTGCGCCTACCGTATTAGACGTGACACATTCGCTACAACAGCCTAACCAAAGTAGTGGCGTAACAGGTGGAAGACCCGATATGATCGAAACGATCGCTCGTGCGGGAGTTGTAAACCATGTTGACGGACTTTTTATTGAAACTCATTTTGACCCTGCAAACGCAAAAAGTGACGGCGCCAATATGCTTAATCTTCAATATTTAGAGAAATTACTATCTAATCTTGTTGCTATTCGCAAAACCATTAGTAAATTTTAAAATATTATTAATATTTCGGCATTTTTCTAAAGTTTTAGAATTTTCATCTTAATTTTCAAATCCAACCAAAAAATTAAGAATCTTGAAAATTCTAAAACTTTCTTTTTTCTTGTGCATAAGCTGTTTTTTATTTTTTCCTTTTTTCAGTTATAGCCAAGAGGATACTTCAGAAGAAAAAGAAAAACCCAAATTAGATCTGGGCGGCGCAGTACGTTTTAACTACATCAATTCTTCTTGGAAAGAAGAGCAAAAAACCAAAGGAGGAGAATTTGGTTACGATATGATCGCCTTGAAACCCAGTGCTTCTTACAAAGGAGTTGTACTTAATGCTGAATATCGTTTTTATTCTGAAGCTTTTGGCGGCGGCTTTCTTAAACAAGGTTGGATTGGTTATAAATTCAATGAGAAAAATCAGATCCACGCCGGTCTTGTGTATGTTCCTTTTGGGATTCAGCAATATAATTCGAATAACTGGTTTTTTAATATCACCTATTACGTTGGTTTAGAAGATGACCACGATATGGGATTTAAGTATATTCATGAAGATGAAAACTTTGAATATGCTTTTGCCTTTTTTAAAAATGCTGAAGAAATGCAATTTTTAGGGGGCGAAGAACATAGCTCGAGCCGGTATGCTTACGATGTAGTCGGCAGAAATAAAGAAACTAATCAGGTAAACGGTAATTTTGTATGGAAGTTTGGCGGGCACGTTAATCATCGTATGGGATTCTCTGCACAATATGGGCAACTCTATAATTTAGATACCAAAAAGAACGGAGATCATTATGCTATTGCGCTTCATTATGAAGTTTATTACCACGAATGGAATTTCAAAATTAGTTTAAATCACGTAGCACATAATCCTGAAAATGGAGAAGATTCTTCGAACGATATTCTTCAAATGGGTGCTTACGGAGCTCCTTATGAAATCGCTGCAGATTTTGACATTTATACGCTTTCAGCCTCTAAAAAATTTGATATCAACTGGGGACCTTTTGAAAAAATTGAAGCCTATAATGATTTTGGATGGATGCGAAAAAAGAAAGATGAATTTGATTCTTCCTTAATGAATGTAACAGGTTTTAAAATTACCGCCGGCAACTTACTCACGTTTGTTGATTATGCTGCAGGTTATAACCACTCGTGGTTAGGCGGAAACTTTGTAGACGATTTCTCTACGGGAACACCGGGAGCTAAATGGGAAGCAAGATTTAATATTAATGTAGGATACTACTTTTAATCAAAATATAATTTATGGCTAAGAAAGTTACTCGAAGCGACGAAAAAAAATCAATTTTTGGACTAGATGTTAACGGACCGGTATTTTTCATCTCCTCTATTTTCATTATTGTAAGTATTGCACTCACGATCATTTTTGAAAAGAAGGCTGAAAAAGCTTTTGCAAACATTCAAAATGCGGTAGCAGAAAATGCCGACTGGTTTTTTATCCTTACCATCAACCTATTTTTAGTATTTCTTATTTACCTCGCTGTTGGTAAATACGGAAAACTTAGAATTGGCGGTCAAAAAGCAAAACCAGAATTTAAAACCATGTCTTGGTTTGCAATGCTTTTTAGTGCAGGTATGGGTATTGGTCTACTCTTTTTTGGAGTAGCAGAACCGGTAAAACATTTAGTAAATCCTGCCACTGCAGAACCTAACACCGTTGCTGCTGCACAAGAAGCAATGAACTTCACCTTTTTACATTGGGGTTTTCATGCTTGGGCGGTTTATGCCTTGGTCGGCTTAGCACTGTCCTATTTTACCTTTTCTAGAGGATTACCTCTAACTATTCGATCGATTTTTTATCCTTTTTTAGGAGATAAAATTCATGGTTGGATTGGTGATGCGATAGACATTTTTGCTGTGTTAGCGACACTTTTTGGTCTGGCAACTTCATTAGGTTTTGGAGTACAACAAATTGCAAGTGGTCTAAATCACGTATTTGGCGTACCCGATGGTACATTAACTCAGGTGCTTCTAATTGCGGGGATTACTTTAATCGCAACCACATCGGTAGTTTTAGGAGTTGATAAAGGAGTAAAAATTTTAAGTGAGTGGAATATGAGAGTAGCAGTTGTTCTACTTTTACTTGCTTTAATATTGGGTCCTACACTTTTTATCTTTCGTTCTTTTGTAGAGAATACAGGTAGTTATTTATTCAATTTCTTAAAAATTTCTACTTGGAGTGAAACTTTTAACGGTACTTCTTGGCAAAATGATTGGACAGTTTTCTATTGGGGCTGGTGGATCGGTTGGTCTCCATTCGTTGGGATGTTCATTGCTCGTATTTCTAAAGGAAGAACCATTCGAGAATTTATTTTAGGTGTATTGTTGGTGCCTTCTCTAGTAACTTTCTTTTGGATGTCTGCCTTCGGAAGCGTTTCTATACAGCAAGCTTTGGGCGGCGACACGAACATTGTTACCGCAGTGCAAGACGATGTAGCTACTGCCCTATTTGTATTTTTTGAAGATTATCCACTTTCGATGGTGATAAATATAGTTGCAGTAATACTAATTGCGGGATTCTTTATTACCTCTTCAGATTCTGGATCTTTAGTGGTAGATAGTTTAACTTCCGGAGGAAAGATTGATGCTCCGGTTGGGCAACGTATTTTTTGGGCGGTTACAGAAGGTACGGTTGCAGCTGTTTTATTAATTGGTGGTGGCTTAGAAGCTTTACAAACCGCAACGATCGTTACCGGTCTCCCATTCGCCATCATTCTGCTTATTATGTGTTATTCGCTCTATAAAGGTTTAAAAGAAGATCTTATCAAACTTGAAAAGAAAAAATCTGAAAAGCAAATGGATGACTACGAAGAAGTAGTAAAAGAAATTGTTGCAAGAAGAAATAAAAAAGACTAACCATGGAAAATGTAAAAAATATATTAGTTGCTTTAGATCTCTCTTCAATAGACGATCATCTTATTGAATACAGTTCTTATTTAGCTGAAAAGCTCGAAGTAGATAACGTTTATTTTGTTCACAATATTAAAAAATATGAGATCTCATCTTTATTTGAAGAAGAACTGAGTGAGGTAAATTTAGATGAATTAATTGGTGATGAGCTCAACGAAAAAATCGAAAACAGATTTAAAGCAAACACCAATTGGGAAGTATTGATCTCTGAAGATTCTAATACCGAATCTTTAATCGATTATATCGTAAATAAATACCAAATTCACTTAACAATTATTGGTAATAAAGCTTCAAAAGAAGGAACCGGAGTAGTTTCAGCTAAACTTCTTCGCTTACTAAAATGTAGCATTTTATCGGTACCAAAAACAGCAACTCAAAATTTAGAACAAATTTGGGTAGGCACAGATTTTTCTGCACACTCGAGAAAATCTTTTTTATTTATTGAACAATTTAGAGGCAAAATAGATTTTCAATTAAATGCTATACATTTCTATCATGTGCCTATTCAGTTTTCACCTTATATTCCAAACAGTGTAGCCGTAGATAAAATAGAAAAACACCTTCAGCAAAAATCAGCTAAATTTTTTAAGAAATTTGTAGTTACGCCACCAGAAAAAAATGAACTCATATTTGCACGAGATAAAAGTATTTCTGAAAAGTTTTTAGTTGAAATTAAAAAACGAAAACCAAACTTAGTTGTACTTTCAGATAAAGGTGGTAATAATATTTCATCTTTATTAATTGGTAGTTTAACCGAAGAACTTTTTGATGAAAGTTTAACCGCTCCGCTGCTTATAGTGAAATAATATTTCAACAATTTTTAAATGGAAAGCCTCACAAAATTTGTGAGGCTTTTTTTGTAGATTTACATCCTAACTTAATTTTAAATTCATGAAATACAACTCACTTATTCTGGGTTTAACCGTAACTTTTCTATTGTTTTCTTGTAAAGAAAACGAGACTAAAACTTCTGAACCAAATACAAAAAATATCGGTAACCTAACTATTTCTAAAGCAAAACCAAAAGCTGGAGATAGTCTAACTTTTACTTATACAGAACCTCACGATCACGCAGAAATTTTTTATCAAGCCAACAAAAATTTATATGCTCAGGATCTTGAATTTCTAAGAAAAGAAAATAATTATCAAGCTAATTTTGTTGTACCCGATTCTGCGGGTGTTTTTGCATTAAGCTTCGAGAAAGGAAACAAAATAGAAAATAACGATAATTTGGGTTATGTAGCAAATATCTACTCAAACGACAATTCTTTAAAACCGGGCAGCAAGGCTTCAAAGGCCTATATGTATTATCGATACGGAAGCCTATTAGATATTCAACCAAAAAATGACTCTCTTCTTGCTTGGATGAAAGCAGATATAACAGCCAATCCTGAAATTGAAGAAAATTGGGATGAAGAATATTTTCAAATATTAAATTCTGTAGATCCAAATCAAGCTAAAGCTTATGCTCAAAGTAGAATAGATTTCTATCAAAATAAAAAAGAAACTACAGAAGAAGAAAGTTTAAAAGTTGTTAATTTTTATAAAGCGCTTAAAGAAGATAAAAAAGCAGAAGGGTTAAAGCAACAGGCACTTTTAGATTACCCTAATGGTAAAATAGCGAAAACCGCAGTACTGGATTCTTTTTCAAACACCACTTCACTTCAAGAAAAAAATACGGTCTTATTAGATTTTAATAAAAAATTTAAAAGAGAGCAGATTAAAAAAGAAAACGACTATATGCTATCTAAAATAGCTCAAGAACATTTAAAGCTAAATGACTTTAGAAGTTTCTTAAAATATAGCATGGAAATTAACGATAAAAGCGCTCTTGCTAATTTATATAATAGTACTGCTTGGGATCTAGCTGAAGAAAATAAAAATTTAGAAGAAGCCGCTCAAATTTCAGAAAAATCTCTTGAAATAATTTCAAAAGAAAAAGAAACGCTTAGTAAAAAACCAACGTATTTAAGTGCTTCAAAATATAGAGAAAGATTAGACTACGATTATCAAATGTATGCAGATACTTATGCTTTCATACTATCTAAACAAGGTAAGATCAAAGAAGCTGTACGTTATCAAAAAACTGCTGTTGGTAAAGGTGAACAAGCAGATATTAATGAACGATATATAAAGTTATTAATTGATGCTGAAATGTATAAAGCTGCTGAAGATGCTTCTGCTAAATTTATTGCTCAAAACCAAGCAACACAAAACATTAAAGATTCTTACAAAGAAATGTTTATGAAAAATAATACTAACGTTTCTGAATCTCTATACAGAAGTAAACTTAATGAATTAGAAAATAAGGCGCGTTTTAAACTACTTGAAGAAATAAAAGGTGAAAAGTTGAATGAAAAAGCTCCAAGTTTTGTATTACAAAATGCTAACGGTAAACCTGTTCAAGTTGAAGATTTTGCTGGTAAAACAATAGTTCTAGATTTTTGGGCGACTTGGTGTGGACCTTGTAAAGCTTCTTTCCCTGGAATGAAAAAGGCTGTAGAAAAATATAAGGACAATAAGGATATTGTATTTTTATTTATAAACACTTTCGAAAATGGAGAAATAACAGACAGAGTTGCCTCATCAAAAGAATTTATGGAGAAGAATAATTACCCTTTCAAAGTATTTTTCGATCAAAAGAAAGAAAACTCAAGAGAGTTTACAACTGCAGAAAACTATGGAATAAGTGGCATTCCTACTAAAGTGATCATTGGTCCGGATGGTAATATCAACTTTAAAAAGGTTGGCTATAGCGGGAACAATGAAAAAATGTTACAAGAAATAGAGATTATGCTAGAATTGAGTAGAGAATAAATCTTAATATTATATCATAAAAAAAGGCCTCACAAAATTTGTGAGGCTTTTTTTTATTCGCCCACTTGCAAATCTCATATTTTTAAATTTACTTTGTTTTTCAAAGTACTTTAAGTATGCAAAAAGATTATTTTAAAGACATTTCAGAAATTAAAGATTTGATGAATAGATCGTCAAGATTTATTTCGTTAAGTGGTTTGTCTGGTATTTTAGCCGGTTGTTATGCATTAATCGGCGCTGCGGTAGCTTACCTCTACTTTCTTCCGCCAGCCATTAATATAGATTATTCTTCAACCAAAGAAATTAAGGTAAATTATATCATTCTAGATCTTATACTTGTCGCCACTTTTAGCATTGTTACCGCAATTATCTTAACGATGAAGAAAGCAAAAAGCAACCAAGAAAAAATTTGGGATGCAACCACCCAGCGACTATTACTTAATTTTATGGTTCCGTTGGCAGCAGGCGGTACTTATATTCTTATCCAAGCCTATCAAAATCATTTTGGGCTAAGTGCCGCGTTGATGCTTATTTTCTACGGACTCGCTTTAGTGAACGCTTCAAAATTCACTATAGGTAATGTTCAATTTTTAGGTTATGCTGAAATTATTTTAGGTTTAATTTGTGCTGCATTTCCCGGTTATGGTTTATATTTTTGGGCTTTAGGTTTTGGCGTGCTTCATATCGTTTATGGAACCTTAATGTATAGAGCAGAAAAAAGACAATAGATTGAGTATTATAGATAACATTAATAAGCTTTTTGATCACCGAATTCGATTGGGAATTATGTCGATTTTGATGGTGAATGAAAAGGTAAACTTTAAACGCTTAAAAGAATTGCTAGAAGTGACCGACGGTAATCTAGCGAGCCATATTAAAGCGCTCGAAAAAGCCGAATACATTATTGTTGAAAAATCGTTTATCGATCGTAAACCCAACACCCAATATATGGCAACAAAACTCGGAAGAGCCGAATTTAAAAAGCACATTGAAGCTTTAGAGAACATTATCAAAAAGCAAATGAAATAAACTAAAAAATTTTACTAATCTACTTTGAATTTCAAAGTAAAAATAAAAAAGTATGACACTCTCCAACTCACTATTTCATCTCAATTTTACTCAACTAAGTAAACGAGCTTTACAAGGGATTGTCTTAGCTCTTCTCCTCTTTTCAATTTTATTACTAATTATTGGTGAAGTTGAATCTTGGATTTACATTCCGATGCTCACCGCGAGTATTGGCGGCGCATGTGGCGGAACTTTCTTTCATCTAATAAGTGAAAATTGGTTTGCAAAATCTAACTATAAATTTTTGATAAATGCAGCTTGTGCACTTGTATTTTTAGTAGGGTTTTGGCTGAGTTTAGTCTTTGGTTTAGCACAAGTAGGACTTTGGGATTAAATACAAAAACTATGAAAACTTACTTTGTTCAACAAGATTCTATTGTTCGTAAAATCTGGGGAAACGCCGATACCGTGATGTTTATTTTTGCCGGCGCCGCAGCAGAGTTTGCGCTGAATAAAGCGGTAGACTGGTTATACTTTACCGGTAAATTGCCAAAAGATCCGCTAGGAAGGTTATTTACCACGGTAAACTATGCAAAAGTTATTGTGTTTGCTGAAGAGAAATTAGCCATCCAGGCCATTGAACAAATGAATCATATTCACCAAAAAGTGGAAGAAAAACGCGGCTATAATATTCCAGATTGGGCTTATCGCGATGTGCTGTTTATGCTCATTGATTATTCTATTAGAGCTTACGAAAATTTAGAACGAAAATTAACTTCCGTAGAAAAAGAAGAAGCTTTTTCCGTGTTTAATCGTGTGGGTAAATTAATGCAAGTTCCCGGTTTACCACAAAGTTTTGAAGCTTGGGAAATTCAGCGGAAACAACAACTTCAAGAAAATTTCGCGTATAGTGACTTCACTAAAGATCTTTTTCTTCAGTATAAAAAACATTTAGGCTTTTTTCGTTACCGGTTAGTTTTAGAAGCTCAAATTTTGCTGGTACCTCAACCCATTAAGAAACTTCTCGATTTTAGAAATTTCTCCATATTAACAATCATTATCCCGATCTATCAATTAAGCCGAAAGCTAAAATTAGACAGCTTTTTTAAAGAACTTATTTTACCTAAAACCTACAAATCAGAAATTAAAGCGCTCGATCGCATCACTAACTAACACTATTTTTTTATCTATAAACTTTGAATTTCAAAGTACTTTAAAACTTTAATTATGAGAAAACTATTGGTCATCTTTTTATTTGAAATTTCAAAAAACATTTATACCAAATTCTTTAAAAAAGATCATATCGCTTGGCAAGTTTCTACGGAAGATTTACTGCAATTCCCAACAGAAACTTTTGGCTTCCATTTAGGTGAATTTTTACAACAAAATAATTTTCAGCTTATCCCTAAAGTTGAACGCCACGATGCTTACCACACGCTCACCAATTACGGCACTCGGGTTGAAGAAGAAATTGGCTTACAATATTTATGCATGGGCAATGGCAAAAAAAGCCCATATATGTATGGTGCCATTCTTTTGGGTACGCTTATTCTACCGGAATATTTTGGGTTTTACGTGAAGTCGTTTCTCGTGGGGAAAGAAGCTAACCCATTTCATCATTTTGATTTCGAACAGGTTTTACACCTCAATTATTCTGAATTTAAATCGATGATTTTCAGCGAAAAAACAATTAAAACTCATTTACAAATTCATTCAATATAAATCAATCATTATGGAACAACAAAAAGGAAAATTCGGCAATTGGTTAAGAAATTCGATCACCGCCAAACTACTCGTTATTGGCATTTTAGCCTTGGTTTTACTTATCCCGTTAAGCTTTGTAAAAGACATCATTTACGAACGATCACTCAGGCAATCGCAGGTGATCACAGAAATTAATCAAAAGTGGGGAAACGAGATTTTACTCTCCGGACCTATTTTAAAAATCCCTTATCATTATTACACAGAAGTTAAAGAATTCGACAAACAACAGGAAGAAATGATCACGAAACGTGAAGAACATCTCTCCTATTTACACTACTTTCCAGATCAATTAGATATTGATGCTAAAGTTGAAACCAAACCTTTAGAACGAAGTATTTACAAATCTGTCGTTTATCATTCACAATTGAAATTAGAAGGTTATTTCCCTAAAATTTCTTCGGAAGAATTTGAAATTCCAACGGAAGATGTGCTTTGGGAAAAAGCGAGCATTCTCGTAAAAACCTCGAACTTAAAGGGAATTAAAAGTCAGCTTGAAATTCAGCTTGGTTCACTTTCTACGCAATTGATGCCTATTTACAATCAAGAAAATTTAAAGACTTTACAGTCGGAAGCTATTTCGAAATTTGCTGAAGTAAAAGGTGAGAAAATCCCGTTTCAGCTTCATTTAGATATGAACGGAAGCAAGAGTTTAAAGTTTATCCCGATCGGAAAAACCACCGAAGCTACAATGACATCAAATTGGCCTTCACCAAGTTTTGACGGTAACTTTTTACCCGAAGACGGCTCGCGAGAAATCACCGAAAACGGATTTAAAGCCGACTGGAAGATCTTACAGATTAATCGACAATTTGAACAATCTTTTAAAGGCAATTTACCCGATCTTACTCAATTTGCTTTTGGTACGAATTTGATTATTCCGGTAGACGATTATCAAAAAACAGATCGCACCGCCAAATATGGCTTTATGGTGATTAGTCTTACACTTATTGTATTCTTTTTAATTCAATTAGTGAGTAAAATTTATATTCATCCGTTTCAATATTTAATGATCGGTTTAGCACTCGTGATGTTTTACAGTTTATTAATTTCGATTTCTGAACACGCCACCTATTTTAAAGCTTACCTCATTGCCGGAAGTTCTGTTTTAGTTCTAATCGGTATTTATTCTCGCTTTATTTTCAAAAATATTAAATTTCCGTTGCTCATTAGTTGTTCACTCTCCGCGGTTTATAGTTTTATTTACGTGATCATTCAACTTGAAAATTATGCTTTATTAATAGGAAGTATTGGCCTGTTTATTATTCTTGCGATCATTATGTTCGCTTCCCGAAAAATAGATTGGAGCTCGGCTTCTTAAATAAAAAAACTGTCTAGGTAGAAATTATCTAGACAGTTTAAATTATCATATTAACATATTTAATTTAAATTTGGTTGATAGCGGTAATGACCAATTACTTTATAGGAAAACAAAACATCTTCCATCACTTGACCGGTGCCAATATTATGAACAATTAAATAACGCCCTTCATCTGAAGACTTTTTATTCACTACAATACCAATATGCATTAAACCACTATTTAAATTCCATGAAACAATATCGCCCGGTTGATAATCATTTGCTTTTAGAGTTATAGTTAACTCTTGACCATTTCTAGAGAAAAATTTCATAAGATTAGGCACCCGACGATGATCTATGTTTTTATCTGTGGAAGAAAGTCCCCATAAATTTGGATAGGCTGAAAAATGAGCTTTCATATCTTCGTGAACTTCTTTTTGAAGGTCGATTCCTAATTTTCGATAAGCTCTAATAATAACATCGGTACAAACTCCTTTATCTTTAGGAATATCTCCGTTTGGGTAATCTATAGAAAAATAAGTAGGATCGTAAGTAACTTCTTGATTTGTTAATGAAATTGCCGCCGCCGATAATTTTTCTGAAAAGCTCTCTTGAGCAACTAAAACTTGCCCTATAAAAAGTAGAAAAACTAAGAATTTGGCTTTCATGTTATAAATTAAAATTATTAATTAAAAACTCTATTCTTTTATAAATTTTCTTTGAAAAGATTTGCCGTTTACGGTAATCCTCAGAAAATATATACCTGTACTTAATTGCTCTATAGAGATAGGCTGATCTTGGTATAATGTTCCTGTAATTTGCTTTTGCCCGGTTATAGAATAAATTTCAAATGATTCACCGTCTATCCCAAAAGCAGCATTAATCGCTATTTGATTTTTTGCAGGATTAGGATATAAACTTAGATTTTTATATTCGGTTTTATTGACTGATAAGAAACTTCCTTCTTCTATAACTAAAGTTGAATTTAGGGTTGGATAATCAATTTCATCAATTATCCCGGAAGGCCAATTTACAGTTATTTTAGTAATTTCTGTATCTTCTCCTATTCCAAAATGAGTGTTTAGACTATTCATATATCTAAAACCTACTCCTGCTTTTACATCTCTAATTTGAGTACCTAAACTACTAGTTACTTCAATTCTGGCGCCAATCCCATTACGATTACTTTCTGTACCTAAGAGTGCAACTTTTAACCAATTGTTGCCATTGGGTTGGTTATAATAAATATTATTACTTGAAACGATATCTAAAAAACCGTCATTATTAAGATCTCCAACAGGATTATTAACAATGTTAACCTCTGCATCTGTAAAAGTTAAGTCACCATTATTTAGTAAGATTTTTCCACCAATACCAAAAATATCTACATAGCCATCGTTATTAAAATCGTAAGCAACGTTTTCAATTCCTGTTGAATTAATATTATCGATCCCCGAGCCTAAGGTTATATCTGTAAATGTGCCGTCGCCGTTGTTATGCATTAATTTATGACTGCCATCTGCAAAAGCACTTGCACCCACAAAGACATCCATAAATCCATCGTTATCGTAATCTGCCCAAGCAGAAGACCAAGTTTGTACAGGATCTGCAAGACCACTTTCTTCTCCTACTTCAGTAAAAGTACCGTCACCATTGTTACGATGTAATTGATTGATCTTTATATCATTATTACCACCTCTGCATTTAGCAATAAATAAATCTGAATCTCCGTCGTTATCGTAATCGATCCAAATAGAACCATAATTACCTCCAGTTGCAGAATCGCCCAAACCACCTTGGTTATAAGTTAAATTTCCGCTACCATCATTCATATAATATACATTTGGAGCAATATCATGACAAACAAATGCATCTAAATGGCCATCTTTATTAATATCGACAAAATTTGAACGTTGAGAAAATACATATTCATTTCCGCTAATTTGGGTAAAAGAGTTACCGTCGTCTGAAGATTTCATAAACGTTACTCCATTACTAGCTCCATATAAAAGATCATTATAACCATTAGCATCAAAATCTGCTATTGCAAAACTCCACGAGGCTAAATATTGAGCATTTGAAGTAGTGATATTTCTTTCATTAAAAACATTCGTTTCTGTTTGTTCTAAGATATTTACATTATCTGACGAGATTGAAATAATATCATCTAAATAATCTCCATTCATATCGACAACTCCTAATGTATTACCGGAAGTGACAGGATTGATGACTACCGTATTAAAGTCTATAACTGTTCCTGGTGTTACATATTCTGAAATTTCAAAATCAAAGCCATCACTAGACCAATAATCATCAAATACGATGTAATAAGTTACCCCTTGCACAGCATTAAAATCAAACACAGATAAAAGACTCGGACCAGTAGCAGAGTCATCGTCTCCTCCTATACAAATTAAATTATCACAAGATCCTTCATATACGTGAAATCTAGAATCACCACCGGCATTACTTGCTAAATCTGTAGTTACTCGTATACTGGAGTCATTCTCTGGTATAAATTTATACCATTCTCCGTGGTCTCCATTAGTAAAAACTCCTGCACAATTTATAGGAGCAGGATCTCCATCGATTGTATCGTATGAGTACATACCTAGATCTACTTCAATTGCTTCTTCACAGGTATTTTGAGCTAAACAAAAATTTATTGTCAAAAAACATAAAATTAAAAAGGTAATTTTTTTCATAAGCATTTTATTAAAATTATTGGCAGTTATCATCTATTGAGTTAATCCATTGTTCAACTAATTGTACGCCTTCTTCGTGAACTAAAGTTCGGCCTAATAAAGGCATTCTCGAAGCTTCATCTTCAGTATTTAATCGATAGTACATATTAGATCGCTGCTTATTGCCGCCCATTACAATATAAGGTAAACCCGGCGCTACATATTCTTCTGGTTCTAAGCAAACTCCGAGATGCTCTAACACATTAGTTTCTGAATATGCTAATCGTAACGCTCTATAAGAACAATGTGCATTTTCTGAATGGCAATGAGCGCAATTTATATCTAAATAAGACCTAACTCTTTCTTGTAAAGACTCAGATTCGTCTGTCCAATCTTTAACTGATACTATGTCTGATGGGAAATTTTCTAAAAAACCTTTATCTACCCACTTTTGAAGTTGTTGCTGCTGCCCATCTGTATAATTAATTAACCTATTTAAGTTTTGGGGTTTTGGCCCAATAGGTATAGCAACCTCATTTGTTTTATGACAAGTAACACATTCATTACCTGAAGGAATTCTATAATTAGTACTTTTAACTATACCGTTCTCTTCCCACTTAAGCGGTACATAACTACCATCTAAATCAAGATAAGCTTCGGTTTGCTCTTCATTCCAAACATAATTAGCAAATTCCCAATTTCCATTTCTTTTAAATAATAAACGAGTTTCTATTATTTTTTGCTCGAGTTCTGGCAGAACATTTTCATAATAAAAATTTTTAATTAGCACTGTTTTATTCGGAAAGTTAAGCACCTCATCGTCGGTTGCATAAGTAGCTTCCACTTGATTAGGCATCCAAACAAACCTTTTCTTTTTTGCGTAATCGGTAAACAATGGGGTTATTAAGTCGTAAAGTAAAACGCTATTAACCGGTTCAAGATTTTTTAAACTTCCCTCATAAAAATTATATTCTGATAAAGTCTGGTAAGGAACCGATGATACATCAAAATTCACAACATCCTCTTCCGGATTTTCTTCAATAGGTTCTTCTTCTTCAACTCTAGAATACGAGTCATCACTACTACAAGAAACCATTAAAAGAACATAAAAAATAAAAAAAATATAAATTATACGCATTAAAAATGTGTTAAGTCGTTTTTATTGAAACAAACTTAACACTTTAAGTACTAATTTTATAATATTAATTTAATATGATTTTAACAAAAACCGGTAAATGATCTGAAGCATATTTTCCATCTTCATTATCACTTAAAACGGCGTAGGTTTCAATGTTTATTTCTTCGGAATGAAAAATATAATCAATCCTTCTAGTTACCGGAGTTTTAAAATCATAACCATTAAATGTACCCGACGGACCTAATTTTATTGCTGCGGAAGCATCTTTAGCATCTTTCAAATAAGATTTTATATACTGAATTTGCTCAGTTTCTGGTTCTAGATTAAAGTCTCCGGTTAACAACACCGGATATTTTTCTACGTTAATCTTCTTTATCTGCTGAATGATTAATCGAGAGCTATTTGTTCTGGCTTCGTTACCACGATGATCAAAATGCGTATTGAAAAAATAGAATTTCTTACCGCTTTCATTGTCTTTCAACAAAGCGTAAGTACAAATACGATGGTAATCGGCATCCCAGCCTTTAGAAATTTGATTGGGTGTTTCTGAAAGCCAAAAGGTATCACTCTTTAAAACTTCAAATTTTGTAGTATCGTAAAATATTGCGCTAAACTCGCCTTGATCACCACCTTCTCGCCCAAATCCTAAAGATTTATAGGTAGGTAATTCTGCAGTTATAAAATCGATTTGCGACTTCACAGCTTCTTGAACACCAAAAATTTGTGGATGATAAAATTTAAGCTGATTCGCTAAAAAATCTTTACGCTTCGACCAACTATTCTCGCCATCATTTTCATTGGCGTATTTAATATTATAGGTCATCGCTGTAAATTCTTGAGCCAATAAACCAAAACTCGAAACCATAAAAATTAAAGCTACAATTAATTTCTTCATTGTTTATTCTTTAACGTCAACAAAATCTTGTAAATAAGCGAAACGTGGTGTAAGTTTCCCTTGAAAAGTCATTCGGGCGCGTTCTAAAATTCCGTTAGCATCATCGTTATAAAATGAAGGGATCACATGCTCTAAAAACATTTCTCCGAAACCTTCACTAGCGTCTTTTGGCAGTTCGCAAGGTAGATTATCAACTGCCATTACGGTAATCGCTTCTGGAGCATCAAAAGCAACTTCTTTTTCGGTGGTTGGATCGTAGCCATAAAAAGGATCGGCAATGGTAGAAGGCCTTAGCGTGCTTGCTACCGGACCGTCGATATCGCAACTTATATCGGCAACTAAATTAATCTTGAAATCCGGATGTTTGGCGTCTTTTCGAGTAAATAAAAATGGAGCGCCATCGCCATAAAAATGCCCGGCAATAAATAGATCACTCACTTTTGCAAAGCGCATAAAATCTGATTCGTATTCATCGGGGTTGTTATAAAAATCGTAGCGATCTAGATTTTTTCCATCTTTACGTTTGTTATAATCTAACACGTCGATTTGGCAAAACACCGCGTCATCAAAATCGTTCACTAAATAATCTTGAACGTTCACTTCTTTTAAATTGAGTTCTTCTAAAATTTCTCGTGCGCCATTAGCTACTTTTCCGCTACCGGTAAGCACGATTTTTAAATGAGGAAGTTCTACTTTTTTAAGTTCTTGTTTGAGCGCTTTATAATCTGGAAGCGTTTCTACTTTTTCTAATTGAAATGATTTTTCTCGAATCCCAAACGCTCTTAAACCATTATAAGCTCCTACGATCCCGGCATAACGCCCAAAACCTATGAGTCGGTTCCCTTTACTATCGGTAATGGTTTCGTGATCAAAAAGCTCAATATTCTTTTCAAGAATCGCTTGTAATAATTCTCGATTATAAGGTTGTTTTTTAATGGTATGTGAAAAGAAAAAATATTTTTTATTCGGAATTAATGCGGAAATAGGAACTTCTTTTACTCCTAAAAGCACCTCACAATCTGATAGGTTTTCGCTAACCTCTATACTTTGATTTTGATAAGCCGCATCTGAAAAGATTCTGATGGAAGAGCTTTCTACTTTTATTTGTGCCTGCGGAAATGTTTCTTGGAGTTCTTTTAATTTTTCAGGTGAAAAAACTACTCTTCTATCGGGTGGTGTTTTACGCTCGCGAATAATTCCTATTTTCATATATTTTAATTTCTATTGAATAGCCTGACAAATTGTTCTTGGCACAGGCTTTGTTCTTTAAATGTTGTTGTGTAAATATATGATTTTATTGTATCTTTGCCAGCCTTACCTAAAAGTAAGTAGGTTCTTTTACAAGTTATTTTTGCGTTAGGGATAGCAGTGGAAATTCCGCAGCCTGATAAGGCGAGGAATTGAAGCGAATAGCCTGCCGATTGCTTGATAAAGCAAGCGGAACGCCCAAGTAATATTATTTTTGCTAGTTAAATTATTACTACAATACAATGGGGTCGACTGGTTTTGACAGCGAGTCTAATTGAGTTGTAAGCACGTCGAGCGCTGGGATATAGCTCGTAAATCTCATGTTTCACACTTTTTTAAACGGCGAAAATAATTACGCCTTAGCTGCGTAATCTGAACTATAGTAAGATTACCTTAACCTATGTAAGACATAGGGCTAAGATGTCTCTGGAAAGCCTTGATTTATGGCGTTCCACCAAGAGGCACCGATAAAATAAATCTAGGTAGCTTGACACCTTTAAGAGCTATTGAAATTTTAAAGGTTACGGAAAAATTGGGAGGTTTTCTGCCAGATTTTTCCCGACAATTAAAGTGAAAAATAAACGTGTAGAAAGCATCTGAATTGCTTGTTTGGACGGGAGTTCGAATCTCCCCGACTCCACTTAATAAAAAAAGCCCTTCAAAATTTGAAGGGTTTTTTTTATATTTTGTTGTGGGAGAGTTAGTAAATTTTTAATTTACAAGGTTTTCATAAACTCATCTAGAACGATACCTAAAAAAGAAATGCCTCCCAACGTCATAATTGCGTTAATCACAATATCCATAGATAAAAATTTTTAAAAGTTTAATTTTCAAGTTCTTTTATAAAGATAACCAAAACAAATCGATTTTATTATGATTTATTTAACTTTTAACTTTTAAAATTTTACTTTTCATTAACATTTACTTTTCATCTGTTTATATTACTTTTTATCGATTTATTTTAACGAAATCCCTTCTCTAAAACTTTTTTAATTCCTTCTAAATTATCGGTAAAAGCAATCATTTGATTAAGCATTTGTGCCATCTCATTTTTATTTCCTAAACCTTTTAACTTATTATTTTTTTGAAAGGTTTCTTTAATCGTATTCCAACGATCTGTTTCTTGCGAACTTAATTGCTGTTGAAGCTCTTTAAACTTCAACAAATTGGCTTCTGCTGAAGTCGTCAAGGTTTGTGATTCACTTTCATAATGCGATAATAGCAGGGTTGAAAGTTCTTCTTCATTCATAATCGGTACGACTTTACTGATCAACTTATTCATATCCCGATATGAACCTTGTAATTTAAATGAAGGTTCAGTTCGGTATTCATCTTCCATCGCGGCAGATTTGATGTAAGTTTCATTTACTTTTAGCACGGTATCACGAATTGTAATTACTTTCTCTAACACCGAAACATAATCTTGAATTTCTTGCGGCGTATGATTTCCTTCTAACTGAATTTCAGCATTATTATTTTCTACGCGGTCGATCAGTTTATAGATATCATCAAAATGTTTACTGCTCAATTGCTGTAAAGTCGTATTCGACGTAAGCGCATTTTCAATTAAACTTAATTTGAATAAATGTGCCGTATCGCCAATAATATCTCCCAGATTATAAATATCGGCTCGGTTAGCCAACATATCGGGAATCCTGAATTTCTCTCCACTTTCCGTATATGGGTTTCCTGCCATGATCACGCAGAATTTCTTTCCGCGTAAATCGTAGGTTTTCGATTTCTCTTTGTAAACTCCTTCAATTTTTCGAGTTCCGTCAGAAAGTGAAATAAATTTCTGTAAAAATTCGGGATGGCAATGTTGAATGTCATCTAAATATAACATCACATTATTTCCCATTTCAAAAGCTAAATTCAGACGTTTCAATTCTTCTCGCGCTGCAGAATTATTGGCTGCCGCAGGATCTACCGAAGTTACTTCATGCCCAATCGCCGGCCCGTTAATTTTCATAAACACCAATCCTAAACGATTAGCGATATATTCCATTAAAGTGGTTTTACCGTAACCCGGCGGCGAAATTAACAGTAGCATTCCCATCCTGTCGGTTCGTTTGTTATCGCCAACGGTTCCTAATTGCTTCGAGAGATTATCTCCAAAAAGTGGCAAATACACTTCGTTGATCAGTTTATTTCTTACGAAAGAAGTTAATACGCGAGGTTTTAATTCTCCAAGCTTCAACTCTTCTTTTAAACTTTCAGTAACCTCATGTTTGGCTTTTTTAAACTGCTGAAATGCCGGCACCACTTCTTTATTATATTCTGCTAAAGTTTCAATGAATTGATGGTAATTAAATTGAAATTCTCCTTCTTTTAAACTTGGATGATCTCCTTTTAAATTTTGAATTGTTTCGCTTGCCGGAATGTGTTTTACTTTTTCAACAGAATCATCCGAAAATAAGATCACGCTCACCACTTCATCTAAATAATTTTCATCATAGTTAGTGGAAGATGTTCTAAGGAAAGATTTCACCCATTGTCGGATCAGCTGAATTTTAGCTTCCAGCTCTTCTAATTTTTCGTAACTATTTTTAAATTTTAGGTCGGCTTGTTTTTGCTGAAGCGTTTTCATAAAGTCTTCTTTCATTTTCAACGCATCGCCACTTATTTGAAACTGATCGTCAACTTGCAATTCTTCAAATAAATAACTCGCCATCGCTTTGCTATTTTCTGAAGAGAACAACACCGAATTCTCAACAACTTGCAAGATTTCTTTTTCTAATTGCTGCAGTAAAAAATCATATTCTTTCGTATCCGGAAAAAAGCTCAAGACTTCTCCTGAAGATTTTAAGGCTTTATTAAATTTCTGTTGAACTTCTTCCGGTAAACTATGCCAAAAAAATTGTGCTTGTGCTCTAGTTTTAGGTGAAAAACGAAGCAAACCTAACTCTTGATGTTTACGCACTAGAACCGACAAAATATCTGCAGCATCACGATCGTGAACTCCTTTTACATAACCTTCCGCATAATTGCTACTGCTTTGCTCCTGAACGATTTTCAACAACTCATCTGCGTTTGAATTTACTAAAGTTGAAAACGGTAAACTGCGGAATAATTTATAAGCCAAATAAGCACTTCGATACACCTCAGCATTTTCAGAAATATACTCTTGATCCCAAAGACTTCTGGAATTTAATAAGGTTGAATTGGTAACTTCTTCGTAAAAATCTGTTCCTGTTAAATGGTATTGCAACTCATTATTTCGGTAAACAATGGTTAAGTCGAGGTTTTGTTTATTTACCCCAAATTTATGCTTCCCAAATTTGATGACTTTATCGCCATCTTCGTAAAGTTCTAACTTATCTTTTAGTTTGCGCAAGGCATCCTCACGAGCAACTTTCAGCTTGGTTTCTATCTCTTCAGCTCTACCAGAATCGTCTAGATCTTTTAACTGCTGAATGATATCGCGAAGTTTATTCACCATTAAATCGGAAGCGAAATACCCGTTGATCTCGGTAGCCGAACCTAAATTTAAGGCGCGTTTATCGACGCCTTTTAAAATTCGGTCAGCCGCATTTTCTAAAGCTAAACTTCGTTTGTTTCGCTTTTCGGTAATGGCATTTTTCCGAGCCTCAAAAGCATTATAAACTTCTTCTCGCTTTTCAATAATTTGTGTGATAAACTCTTCAAAATCGGCAAACTTTCCTTCTAATTCTTCAAGCTGAATAGAAATTTTTGTTTGAAAATCATCGGTTTTTTCAACCGTATCGGCAATATCTAAGTAATTAATGATACTTTGATCGATCAACTTTAACTGCGCTGCAAAATCTGCTTTGGCTTCTTTACTGCCTAAACTTTTTCGTTTGTTCTTGATCGCTGCTTTTAATTGGTTAAGCGTCGCGAAAATCAACGAAATATTATCGATGATCTTGGTCGAATGCGAAGTGTCTTCAATATCGAGATTCGAAACGATCTCGATGAGCATTTCTAGATCTTGCGCAATTTGGTTGACTTCTTCTTCCAGCTTTTTGGCATCGACAACTTTTTCAATTTTATCGAGTGCTTGCTTTTTAGCTTCAACCTTTTCGTGGTAAGGCGCCAAAGCTTTTTCATCTAACAAAAACTGAACGCATCGCTGAGAGATCTTTTCGGTATATTCGGAAATTTCTTCTTCTACAGATTTGATGAGCGCTTCATCAATGTATCGAATTTCATACAAACCAATGGCTTCACCGCGTAAGGTTCGCATTTGGTTGAGCAGCTGCACAAAATCTTCAATCGACTTAAAAGAAGTGCTTTTTACTTTAGAAAATACCTCTTCTGCTTTTTTAGTGAATTTCTCCGTTTCTTGTTTAGCATTTCGCTTCAGCTGAACTACTTTTTCAAACTCATCGATCGCAGCATTTGCTGCTTTATTAATTTCAGCTAAAGGAAGATTTAATTGTTGCGTTTCTTCTTCAGCTAACCAATAATAAGTATCTAAAATATCTTTAGACAGTTTGGCAACATCGTCATAAAGTCCGCTATAATTGTCTTCTTTGCTTAGTAAATTAATAAGCTCTTGCGCTTCTGCCATTGCGCGAACAATATCTTTATTTCCAATTTTATACAACATCGTATCTTGATGTTGCGAAGGCATAATATCGCCTTTTAAAAATGGAGTTTGCCAAATTTGCACCATATGATGCTTGGTTTGCTCTTCTTCACCTTTAAAATAACATAACTCTCCGTTAGGCTGAACCGTGTAACCGTTACAAATAATTGGTGTTTGTACGGTTTGCTCGATCACGTTATACGACATTAACACATACGTACCGCGATCTTGCGCATAAAACACGAACAAATAATCTTCACCATTTGGTGAGGCAATTCGCTTCTGAAATTTTAAATTTTGTGTTTCGCTATCGAAAACCTGATATTCTCCTGTTTGCAAATAATAGCCGTTAGGAAAAATGATTCCCTGTTCGTCGGGCAACAAGATCGCCGCTTCTTTAATGCTATCTATTTTCTGAACTTCTTGCAATTTGTGATTGTACACAAAATAGCGTGCCTCTTCTTGAAAAGGCTTAATTTCTAAAGTGATGAGGTTTCCTAGATTAGCAAAGCGAAATTTACCATCGTCTAAGGTTTGGTCTTTATATTCAACCGGTTCGTTGTAAATACCTTTACCGTCTTGGGTGTTATCTTCAATTTTTATGGTAAGATCGCCACCAATGGTTTCTACAAAAACTTTATCTAAAATAGAAATATGCGAATGTTCTCCGTGGCGTTGTTCGTCTCTTCCGGCTTCTTGCCAGTTGAATTCGTGTTGCTGCGGAAATTTATATTCGTGTTCACTTCGATTATCGAAGTATTGCAA
This sequence comes from Mesonia sp., assembly GCA_012964435.1. Lineage (GTDB taxonomy): Bacteria > Bacteroidota > Bacteroidia > Flavobacteriales > Flavobacteriaceae > Mesonia. Next base: position 54,494 of record DTTX01000006.1, read on the forward strand.
GCTTCCGTCCTTAATTAACCATTTAAAGGTTTTAATATCGGTTACGCTATCACTCAGCTGAAAAACCATATGCAAGTAATTACCAATAACGGCAAACTTGGAGAAAATGGTGTTTCGGTAATATTTATAAAGATTGGTAAAATCGGTTTGAAAAGATTCATCTTCAATTAAATCTAATGAAACCGGCTCAAACTGCTGATCTTTATAGTGATATATACTAAAAACGTCGGTCAGCGTAATTTCGGTACGCAAGCCAAAATGTACATTATACCCAAAAATGCAAAGCTTATCGATAGAAACAATATCTCTGGCAATGCAGTTATTTTCGGTATTGATGCGGTTATTGGCAATGAGTTTAGTTTCTAAAGAACCGAAAACTTCTTTTCTGTTTTCGTTAAGTTGTTGCAATCGCTGCTGAAGTTCTTGCTTCTGCTTTTGCAATCTGTTCTTTATAATCTCATACGTCCCGCCGTCTAGGGCTTGATTATTTTTTTCTTGTTGTTCTTCTTGCATAAGTAATTTTTGAACAAGAGGTTAGTGTAGTCATTTAAAAAATGAATACTAATAAAATAAGGCTCTTAGCAGTTAGCTAAAAGCCTTTGTATAAATAGGATTTAGCTTAAACGCTCTCTTCCTACGGCGCCAATGGTTTTATCTGATAATCCTAAACCTTTTGCTAAGTTGAACAGGTTATTGAACATGGTATGTTCTTTATCGCTGTTCGATCTATTTTTAAGATCCATGAGTAAGTTGGCAATGGTTAAATTTTTTAAATCTTCTGTTGAAATACCATATTTTGCAGCAAACTCACGAATACGTTCTAATAAGTTCCCCTGAATATCGTCGCTTCCTAAGATTGAATCTTTTACCTGCTGAATATTCTCACTATTCTGAACTAATCTGTCGATACCTTTACCGCGACTAATTTGCGATACAATATTATCGAAGAACATGGTTTCACCTCCAACAATATCGATCTTCGCTTGTTTTAATGCATCACCTAAAACTTGCGCTTGTGCATCGGCAATATCTTTTTGAATGTTGATGTTCGCCAAGTCGATTTGTAATTCTTTATCTAAACGTAGTTTAAACTCTTCGTGGTCTTTACCAACACCGTCAAGCTTCTTCATAGCAGCTGCTTTTTCTTCGATTCCTGCAGCATCGGCAAGTGCTTTTTCTTTGATCACTTCTGCTTGCGCTTTACCTTCTTTTCTAGAAGCTTCTGCTTTGGCTTCGATACCAGCAGCTTCTGCTCTAGCTTTTTTCTCGATGATAGAAGCATCTACAATACCTTGACGCTCATTTGCATCTGCTTTAGCGTGCATAACTTGCGCTTCAGACATACCGATGATCGCTTCTTCTTTAGCTTGTGCTTCTGCCAATGTTTTTCTGGCTTCAGCTTCTTTTTCACTCGCTTCTTTACGAGCCATCGCTTCGATATTAATTTCTTCCGCTCTTTGTTTTGCCGCTTCTTTTTGAGCTTCAGCAGCTTTAATGGTTTTAATTAATTCTTCTTGTGCATTAGCTTCAGCGTTTGTTACTTTTACTTTCTTATCTCGATCGGCAGTTTTAAAAGCTTCAATATCTTTCATATTTTCTTGCTCTTCAACAACACCTTTTTCTAACATTACACGATCTCTAATGACATCCTGAATGTTTTTCTTCTCTACTTCAACTACTTTTTCCTTTTCAATTTGAGCTAACGTAACTACGCGCTCTCTTTCAGTAGCTTCTAATAAACGATCTTTCTCTACTCGCTCTGTCTCCACCGCATCGGTACGTTGCTTGTTCTTTTCTGCAACGATGATCTGGCGGTTCATATTCTCTTCGGCAACTTTTACTTTTTCTTCGGTAGCAATACGAGCGGTTTCAGATTTTAATCGTTCTTCTTCGGCAACTTTTAAAATTTCGGCTCCTTCACGTGCTTTAATATTAGCAATCTCTCGTTTTTGAGATTCTTCTTTTTCTGCTAATTGCTTATCTAATTCTAAGATCGCTTCGCGTGCTTCTACATCTTGCTTACGGATGGTTTTTTCTTCATCTCGCTTAATTAAATTCGCTTTAATATTTTGAGCAGCGGTAAGATCTGTGATTTTCTTGATTCCTTCTGCATCTAAAATATTGTCTGGTTTTAAATGCTGAACCGGCGTTTGCTCTAAGAAATCGATAGCACAATCTTCTAACGTATAGCCGTTAAGATCGGTCCCGATAATATTTACGATTTCATCTCTAAACTCACGACGTGCTTCGTAAAGCTCGATAAATTCAAACTTTTTACCCACGGTTTTTAAAGCTTCAGAAAATTTAGCCTCAAAAAGATCTTCTAAAGTTTCGATTCTTGAAGCACGTGCAACTCCAATGGTTTGCGCTACTTTTTTGATGAAGCTAATATCGTTATTCACTCGAACGAAGAATGCTACTTTAATATCGGCACGCATATTGTCTTTACAAATAAGACCTTCGTGCGCTTGACGTTCGATCTGAATTTTCTTCACCGATACGTCCATAATTTCGACTCGGTGAAAAACCGGTACTACATATAGACCTTTGTCGGTGGCTACTTTTGTACCTCCAAAACCGGTACGAATTAGCGCCTGGCCTTGATGAATTTTTTTGTAAAACATCGCGATGATAGCAAAGTATATCACGATCAGGAATAAGACTAAGCCCAGTCCTATCCCGATAATAGGTAAGATTCCTTCCATAATAAATTAAGTTAAATTAGTTATAAGTTTGTACTAAAAAATAATTGTTGTCTTGCGACTTATTGATAATTAAAATTTCTTGATGATAAGCTATTGGCGAGCCGTCTAGCGACTTGACATAAACGTTGTAAGAGTTACCCTCGATCACTACTTCTGCATTGCCCATTTTCTCTTCGGAAATGGTTGAAAGCATCACGCCACGTCTACCAATATAATCAACTGCTTTATCGCCATCTTTATTCAAATTTTTAAAAAAATTCTTGAATGGTGTGGTGATGATTTTGGTAATGATAAGTGCCGGAATGAAGGCTAAGATCATAATTAAAAAACCGAAACTGGAATCGTAAGTATGTGTTAGACTTGTGGTAAACACAGTGATAAACCACCAAACGAACACCCAACAGGTAAACGTAAACATAAATGGCAAGCCTACGAAATTGAAGTAAATTAAAAAAACCTGCCACCATTTTAGCGGTTGGCGTCGTTTCCCTAAGACAGCATCTTTATGCACTTCTGCATTCGAAACGTCTTGAAAATCCATATTCCCACCTTCGATACCTGCATCGGCATCTACGTCTACATCAATATCTACATCAACCTCGAGGTCAAAGTCAATACCGCTGATCATGGTTAAAATCCAATACGCGACAAGCAAAATGAGTAAGCAGGTAAGTACCAAGTTTACTTCAGAAAATATGATGTTGATTAAATCGTTCAAGGTTATGCGTCTTTATTGTTAAGGCCTAATTGTTCTTTCAGTTTAGATAAATCGTCGTCTGCTTTTGCTTCTGAAGTATCTGCGGCTTTTTCAAGCTCTTCATCTATCGATTTGGAAGCGTTGGCAATATCGCCATAAGCTTCTGCCAAAGCTTCTTCTTGCGCAACTTTCTCTTTCATACGTTCTAGCATAGAAACTGTACTTGCGCTATCAATTTCTGCCATTTGTTTGTTTAAATTTTTAGTAGCATTCGAAACTTTTACTCGAGCTTTTAGAGTTTTCAACTCATTTTCCCAATTGCTAATATTCGATTTAATACCCTGAATATTATTCTCCAGTTGCGCTATCGATTCGTTAAACTTCTTCACTTCTTCTTTAGCACGTGTAATGTGTTGCTGCGCTTCTTCTTTTTTCACTAAAGCTTGCTTAGCCAAACGATCTGCCTCTTCTTTTTCCATCTGTTCTTTTTCGGCTTTTTTCAAGATTAAAATGGCTTTGTTGTGGTAATCTTCTGCTTTATCTTGATGTTCTTCTTGTTCGTTTTTCGCACGAATCGCCAATGCTTTTACTTGCGCTAAAGCTTCCAGACTCTTTTCTAATTCTTGTTTCATATCTCTAATTCCCTGCTCGGTCATTTTAATGGGATCTTCCATTTTATCGATTGCAGAGTTGGCTTCTGATTGCCCTATTTTAAATAATCGTTTAAAAATGTTCATAACGGTAGTTTTTAATATTTTGAAAATTCTATGATTTTATCTGAATACTCACTCATTAATAAGCTTAAAGAGTTTAATGAACCTTCAAGCTCATTTAGGTCTAAATTCTCTAGTTGTAGCGTATCTCTAAAAATAACTCTCGTTCCAGATTCGTCTAACACAAAAGCACCGTGGATAATATCTCTATTCTTCTGCAACAGACTTTTAAAGACTTTTTCTGACTGATTACTAATATTAAATATGAATTGCTCCATAATTAAGATTGGTGGCGAAACTCCAAGAATTAAATTCTTAATCCCAAAGTTTTCTTTTTGCACGACAATCACTTCATCTTCTGCGTTTTCATAAGTGATATTGAAATTAAGCTCGACTAAAAAGTTTTTGGTAATTTGAAAATGATCTTTCATTTACAATTGGTTTTACTGGTTTTATTGCAACAACTCACACAAGAATTGACTATGCTCGAAAAAGTTGTAAATCGCAGCATAAGTTATTAAAATTAAAGAAATCATAACGGTTAGTTTTAAAATTTAATTAACACTTCTTGCTAATAATTTTAGTCTAAAATGAAATTCAGCCTATTTATTTAGCAATTAAATTGTATATTAGCTAATAATCTTAGATAAAGATACAAACAAAAATTAATATTGCAAATATAATTAGCAAATTATGTCCCTTTTTGGTAAAAATATTAGAAAGATAAGAAATGTAAGAAATATGAGTCAGCAATCTTTCGCGGACTTATTTGACTTAAAGCGTGGTACTTTAGGCGCTTACGAAGAAGGGAGAAGTGAACCTCGCATAGAGACAATACTTAAAATAGCTAATTATTTTAGCATAACTATTGACGATTTGCTAACGAAAGAGCTAACCGTAAATCATTTATTAAAGTTTAAAGGCGATCTTTCTTTAAAAGTAGAAGAAAGAATTAAAGAGAAGTTTGCAAATATTCCTTGTATTACCGAAAAAAATAGCGCAGATTACATCGCGAAATTCGATAATGAACAGTTTATTGCTGAATTACCTTCTGTACAACTCCCGATAAATACCGATAAAATTTTTAGAGCGTACACGGTTACCAATTTAGAAATGACCGATCACGATCAAGGACTTTACCCTAAAGATGTGGTTATTGGAGAATTTGTACCGAGTACTATTTATAAGAAATTAAATAACGGTTGTATGGTTTTGGTTTTGGTGAACCATCAACTTATTTTAAGAAAATTATACATTACCAAAAACAAATTCACTTTACGAGCAGATCATAAAAGTGTAGACGATTTAGTTTTTGACTTAAATGAAGTTGAAGAATTATGGAGAATACGTTACGTGTTTTACAAACGCATTCCTGAACAAAATTCAGCTTCTAACGTTGAAGAGAAACTGAATTTTCTAGAACAGGAATTTTTAAAACTGAAAAAGAATTTATAATTACTTTTCAGTTTTCTTTCCTTTAAATTTCCATTCTGTAATTCCACCTTTTATATCGTATATTTTTACAAAACCGGAATCTTTTAAAATTTGAGCACACTTTTCACTTCTACCGCCAGACTTGCAATATACAATTACCGGTTTTTCTTTATCTAAATCTTCAATTTTTTCTGAAAAGCTTTCATCGTAAACGATGTTTTGAGCGTTTAATAAATGCTCTTCACCAAACTCTGCTTCTGTACGCACATCTAAGAGCTGTACTTCATCCATTTTAGATAGTTTATCTGCCTCGTCGGGAGTGATCATTTCTATAGTTTCTTCTTGAGCAATACCTTCTTTGCAAGAAAACGTTGTAGCTATAATTAATAAAGAAACTGATATATATAAAATTCTAAATTTCATTATTTGAAAAATTAATTAGATTCAGTATCACCTTCCCACTCCATAATTCCGCCTTGTAAGTTATAGGTATTTTCTACTCCTACTTGGTCTAAAATTTGGCAGGCTTGCGCACTTCGTTTACCAGATCTGCAATAAACATAGTAGTTTTTAGATTTGTCGAACTCATTTACTTCATCCATAAATTTTTGAGCTTGAAAAATATCTAATTGTGTTGAGTTAGGAATATGCTTTTCTTCATATTCTTCATCGGTTCGAACATCTAATAAAAATGCATTTTCGTCATTTTCATATTGTTCTTTCCATTCTTGTTGAGATAATTCTTTCATAAGTAAGGTTTTTCAACAAAAGTAAGTTTTTATTTAATACTACAACCAATTGCTTTAGTTGTCTTTACAGAAACTTCTTCACCGGCTAATAATTCATCGATAGCATTTTCAACAAATTTTTCTTCTACAGCATTTACATCTTGGTAATTATCGTCGATAGCTCCAATATATTTTACAATTAACTCCTTATTTTCTTTCTCTAAAATATAAACATGTGGCGTTTTAGTAGCTCCGTATTGAGGATAGATCTTTTGCCCTTCATCTAACAGGTAAGGAAAAGTGAAACCTTTTTGCTTAGCTCTCAATTTCATATTCTCAAAGCTGTCTTGCTTATTTTTATCGGGATTATTCGGGTTAATGGCAATTACAGGATAACCTTTTGTTTTATATTTTTTATCTAAAGCTACAATTCTACTTTCGTAAGCTTTTGCATAAGGACAATGATTAGTAGTAAATACAACAATAAAACCTTTAGCTGTTGAATAGTCGCTTAAAGAAACTTGTTTACCATCTATATTTTTTAATTTAAAATCTGTCGCTACGTCGCCTACTTCATATCCATTTTCAGATGAATTTGAAGCCTCTCCTTCTTCAAATACATTATTAACTGCAAAGGCAGATGCAGCAATAATTATAGCAGCGATAGTTAAGATTTTTAAGGTTTTCATAATTTAATTTTCATTTTTAAATTTCTCTACTTCACCAAGCAGATCTTGGTAAGTATCGAATTTTCGGGGGTAAAATTTTCTGTTTTTAGAATTATAAATTAAAGTAGCCGGTATAGCTCCGTCCCAATTTTCATCTACTTTCGGGATCCAAACATTACTTCTTGGGTCGTCTAACAAAACTACTTTTGCGTTAATATTTCTTTTTTTCACGAAAGGAATCAATTGTGTTTCTTTCATTTTCGGCATATCTAAACTTACGAGTATTACTTCAACATCTTCTTTATTATTCAATTTTAAAAAATGCGGAAGTTCTTCTACGCACGGCGCACACCAGGTTGCCCAAAAGTTAACGACGTAAGTTTTTTCTTGATCGGTTGGTAAGTTTTTTTCAAGTTCTTCAAAATTATAGGTAGGAATTTTAACAGCTACTTCTTCTGCCGCTGATTTTTCTTTAGATTTCTCATCTACACACGCTACGCAACAGATTATTATAAGTACTAAAATTCTCTTAATCATATAATTTTCAAACTACTAACAAAGTTAAAGCATCATTTATACTAATAAAACTGATTAACATTAGTTTACAAATAATTGCTTCAATTTGAGGCTAAATCTAAGTTATCGGTTAGTCTTAGGCTCAATATCCGATAAATTTTAACATACTATTAATAAATTATTCAACATTTCGTTATACATTTGTATATACAAGTATTGTCTATACAATGAAAGTTGAAGAAATTTTAAAAACTAAAGCAAATCTATCTTTACCTAAAAAAGTACTTATTAATCTACAATTAACAAGTGCCAAAACAGGTAGCGGTATGTTGTGTACACTTAAAAGTTTTGGAATCTCTGTACAACAATTCAATGTATTAAGAATTTTACGCGGTCAAGGTAAAAAACCGGCAAATTTAAGTACCATACAAGATCGTATGGTGAACAAAATGAGTAACACTACTCGCCTGGTCGATAAATTGATCGATAAGAAATATGTCGATCGGCATATTTGTGAAGAAAACCGTCGTAAAGTAGAAATTGTAATAACTGAAGATGGATTAGATCTTTTAAAAGAAATAGATCCTAAAGTAGAAGCTTTAGAATTAGAAGCGACTAAAAATTTAACTGAAAAAGAATTAGAACAACTCAATGACCTCTTAGAAAAGCTAAGATCATAAATACCAACAAAAAAATTTAATCAAACATTTGTACCTACAACAATTATGAAAACACACTTAAAAAATTTAAACTGGAGATACGCCACCAAACGATTTGATGAGAATAAAAAAATCTCTGCTGAAGATCTTTCAGAATTAAAAAAAGCGATTCGATTAAGTGCTTCTTCTTACGGATTACAACCTTATCAGGTTATCGTGATTGAAGACGAAAAAACCAAAGAAAAATTAAGAGCCGCTGCATTTAATCAGCCACAACTTACAGAATCTTCTCATGTTTTTGTTTTTGCTTCTTATAAGGAAGTGAAAGAAGAATACATTCAGGATTATATGAAAAATGTAGCCGAGACTAGAGGAATGGAACTTTCTGAACTTGACCAATTTGCAGAAATGATTAAAGGTGCATCGATGACTTTACCAAAAGATCAACAAGCCGTTTGGACCGCAAAACAAACCTACATAGCCTTGGGTTACTTATTAAATGCAGCAGCAAATTTAAAAATTGACACTTGCCCGATGGAAGGTTTTAATGCCAAAGAATTCGATGAAATATTAGGTCTCAACGAAAAAGGCTTGACCACCGCAGTCATTGCAACCGCCGGTTACAGAAGCGATGAAGACATTACCCAAAACTTTAAAAAAGTAAGAAAATCTAACGACAATTTATTTATCAATATTTAATCACAAACAATTTAATTAATAACTATGAAAACAAACATTTTTAAATCAGTAAGCCTTTTAGCTGTAGTAATCGCGATGATCTCTTTTACAGCAAACCCAATTAAAAAGAAAACCTTAAACACTAAACAAAGTAAAATTGAATGGGAAGGTGAAAAACTAACCGGTTCTCACGAAGGTACGATCATGTTTAAAGAAGGATATTTAGACATGGATGGTGATAAAATTACCGGAGGAGAATTTATTGTAGATATGACTTCGATCGTAGCTACAGATCTTTCTGGAGAAGGAAAACAAAAACTAGAAGGTCACTTAAAATCTGACGACTTTTTTGGTGTTGCAAACTATCCTACGGCTAAATTAACGATCAAAAATGCGACTAAAAAAGGAGATTCTTACGGAGTAATTGCAGACTTAACCATTAAAGGTAAAACTAAACCGGTAACTTTCGATTTAGAAATGAATGGTGACACGGCTACTACAGAATTAACCGTAGACAGAACCGAATATGATGTAAAATATGGTTCAGGAAGTTTATTCGATAACTTAGGAGATAACGTAATTTACGATGATTTTGAATTAGATGTAACTCTTAAATTCTAATTAAAATTTTAGATTGTATTCTAAAAGATTTGGAAATTTCAATTTCCTACTTATCTTTGAACCAATGAAAATTTTAACTGTACATACTTGGTGGTGGAATAACTTACGAAAAACGTCGTGAGCTAGCACCGCTTTGTATATTTACCATATCCAAAAAGGCTTGTCATCACGACAAGCCTTTTTTTGTTGAATGAATTTGAAAATAAGAATATGTATACGCTTAAAACAGACGCTAAAAAAATAATAGCAGACACGATCACCCCGGTAAGTATTTACCTTAAATTACGAGATCAATTTCCGCATAGTTTATTGTTAGAAAGTAGCGATTACCACGCCAATAAAAATAGTTTTTCCTATATCTGTTGCAATCCGATTGCTTCCATCAAAGCAAAAAACAATACATTTTTTATTGAATATCCTGATGGCGAAAAAATAGAGAAAGAAATTACTTCTTCCGTACATATTCCTTCAGAAATAGAACAGTTTGCGCAACAGTTTAAAACGGAAGAAAGCAATTACAAATTCATTCACAACGGAATTTTCGGTTATACCGGTTACGATTCGGTAAAGTATTTTGAAAGTATTCAGCTTGAAGAAAAAGAAGATAAGCTCGACATTCCAGATTTTTATTATGCGGTTTATCAAAACATTATTGCTATTAATCATTTCAACAATGAAGCCTATTTATTTTCGCACAATTACAATTCAGAAAGTAATTTAGAAACGCTGCAAGCTTTACTGCAAACCAAAAATTTTGCGCAATTCAGTTTTGAAACCGATGGCGAGATCACTTCTAATATTGAAGATGAAGTTTACAAACAAAATGTAGAAAAAGCCAAACAACATTGCGCACGTGGCGATGTTTTTCAGTTGGTGTTATCAAAGCGTTTTACACAAAAATATAAAGGAGACGATTTTAATGTTTATCGCGCGCTTCGAAGCGTAAATCCTTCACCTTACCTTTTCTATTTTGACTACGGAAATTTTAAAATCTTCGGAAGCTCTCCGGAAGCGCAATTGGTCGTTGAAAACGAAATGGCAGAAATTCATCCTATTGCCGGTACCATCAAACGTTCGGGTAACGATGAACGTGATGCAGAACTTGCCAAACAACTCGCTTCAGATGCAAAAGAAAACTCAGAACACGTGATGCTCGTAGATTTAGCAAGAAACGATTTAAGTAGAAATTGTGCTGAAGTTAAAGTAGAAACTTATCGAGAAATTCAGTTTTTCTCACACGTGATTCACTTGGTAAGTAAAGTAACCGGAAAAAAGAAAAATAATATGGAGACCATGCAATTAGTGGCAGATACTTTTCCGGCAGGAACCTTGAGCGGAGCTCCAAAATACAAAGCTTTAGAACTCATCGATAAATACGAAACCGTTAATAGAACTTTTTACGGTGGCGCCATTGGAGTGATGGATTTTAAAGGAAATTTTAATCACGCCATTATGATTAGAACCTTTTTAAGTAAAGATCACGAGCTTCACTGGCAAGCCGGCGCCGGGATCGTAACTGATTCGAAACCCGAAAACGAACTACAAGAAGTATATAATAAATTAGGAGCGCTTACCAAAGCCTTAGAAATTGCTAAAGAATTATAATATGAAAAAGATATTAGTCATCGATAATTACGACAGCTTCGTGTACAACTTGGTGCATTACCTAGAAGATCTAGATTGCGAAGTTGTAGTGAGAAGAAATAATGAAATAGATTTAGAAGAAATTGAAGCTTTCGATAGAATTTTGCTTTCTCCGGGTCCCGGTATTCCCTCAGAAGCAGGTTTACTTAACGATATTGTGAGCAAATTTGCACCTACCAAAAGTATTTTAGGCGTCTGTTTAGGGCAACAGGCGATCGGTGAAGTTTTTGGCGCAAAACTTAGCAACCTCAACCAAGTTTTTCACGGCGTTGCCACTCCTATTGAAATCATCGAAAATGAAGACACGATCTTTAAAAATCTTCCGAAAAAGCTAGAAGTTGGTCGTTATCATTCTTGGGTAATTCAAGATTTACCAAATTCAATAATCCCGACTTCTCACGACGAAAACGGACAAGTCATGTCGATACGTCATCGAGATTTCCAAGTTTACGGCGTTCAATTTCATCCTGAATCGGTACTCACTCCACAAGGAAAAGAGATGCTCAACAACTGGATAGAAATCCCTGTGAAAAACGAAGAAACGGTCTTAGCTTAATTCACTATCGTCACCCTGAACTCGATTCAGGGTCACATCACAATAACATGATGCTGAAGTTGAAAATTCAACGGAACCAAACAAATGTAAAAGGCGTTTTGAAATAAAATTTTCAGCCAAAATTCTTTCTAAGAAAGGAAAAATATTAAAAAATGAAACAATTACTCAATAGGCTAACTCATCACGAAATTCTGAGCAAAGCGGAAGCTAAACAAGCGCTCATCAATATTTCTGAAGGCAAAGCCAATCATAGTCAAATCGCAAGCTTTCTAACAGTTTATATGATGCGAAGCATTACTATTGAAGAGTTAGCAGGTTTTCGAGATGCGTTGTTAGAACTCGCTTTTCCTATCAATTTATCGAGTTATAATCCTATCGATTTGTGCGGAACAGGCGGCGATGGTAAAAACACATTCAACATTTCTACGTTGGCATCATTTATTACAGCCGGAGCCGGAGTTAACGTGACCAAACACGGTAATTACAGCGTTTCTTCAGTGAGTGGAAGCAGTAATGTTCTAGAGAATCTAGGTGTAAAATTTTCTAACGATCAGGCGTTTTTAGAAATTTGTCTAGAAAAAGCGGGCATCTGTGTATTACACGCACCACTTTTTCATCCGGCGATGAAATTTGTTGCTCCGGTTAGAAAAGATCTAGCAGTAAAAACCTTCTTTAATATGTTGGGCCCCATGGTAAATCCTGTAAAACCGCCCAATCAAGTAGTTGGTGTTTTTAGCTTAGAACTCGCAAGAATCTACAGTTACCTCTATCAACATACCGATACTAATTTCAGAATTGTACACGCACTCGATGGTTACGATGAAGTTTCACTTACAGGAAACACCAAGATTGTCGGTAACCAAATGAATACCGTTTTAACTCCTGAAGACTTTAATGCTGAAAAAATTAAAGCGGAAGAAATCTATGGCGGTGAAACCATTCCGGAAGCGGTAAAACTATTTCAAAAAATTCTGAATAATGAAGGTTCTAAAGCACAAAACCAAGTAGTTTGTGCTAACGCAGCTTTAGCCATTTCAACCGCAAAAAAAATAAGTATTGCTGAAGCTTTATCGCAAGCGGAAGAATCTTTAAAAAGCGGAAAAGCTTTAGAAAAATTAAACATCCTTCAAAAACTTAGCGCATAATGACTACTATTTTAGATACCATCTACAAAAACG
>DTTX01000007.1 GCA_012964435.1 Mesonia sp.
TATAGACGATTTAGGAACACCTGAAGAAACCGTTGCTACTACAAATAATCCTGAAACCACTACTCCAACTCAACCTAATACTTCAGCAGTAAGTAACGTAGAGCCTAATGAGTTTTACGAACTATCGATAAATCGTTTAGAAGAACCTGATTGGTTTGGTGTACAAGTTGGTAGCTTTCAAGAAGTGGCCAATTTAATTCGATTAGCAGATAACTTGAAAATTAGCTATGAAGAAGATGTGACCGTACAAGTTAAAACTGTACAAAACATTAAAGTTTATAGTTTAATTTTGGGTAAATTCAAAAATAGAAAACAAGCTGAACGCTTTAAAGAAAAGGTTTCGGTAAAATATCCCGGAAGTTTTATTATCGACTTTCAAGCGCTTCAAAATAATTAATGAAGAATATTATTGCCATACTAAGTATTGCGCTAATGATAGCGGCTTGCTCTGGAACTCAAAAAGCTTCAGAGCAAACTGCTTCTACGCAACAAAAAAATGATACCATTAGGATTGCTAACGATAGCTTAGAATATGAAATTATTATTATTGAGCCCGGTTTTAATTCTTGGTTAGTATCGCAACGCCCGAGAGGTTATTACAGCCAAAGTTATTTAGAGCAAAGAAATTGGCGTTATGTGGTAATTTATAATAATCGAGTATTAAGTTCTCGTTATGCGGCTTCAGGATTATACCCACAGCAAATCGATTATCAACCGAATATAGATTATGGTTACGAGGTAAATTATCTGCTTTATAATTACTTCTTATTTTTTCAACAGGAATACAATCAAAATTTAAGGTAATTTTTATGCGAAAATTGAAAGAAAAATGGGGTATTCACTCTAATTTTCAGCTTGTGATAATTTTTATCGTCTTTGCTATTACAGGATCTTCATCGGTATATGTTGCCAAACCTTTTTTAGAGTTTATTAATTTAGATCGAAGCCATTTTGGAGAAGATTTCTTTTTTGGTGGTTTGGGTTATTACTTACTTCGAATTCTCTTAATCTTTCCTTTTTATCAAGTTTTACTAATTGTGATCGGAACTATTTTTGGTCAGTTTAAATTTTTCTGGAATTTCGAGAAGAAAATGCTGAATAGACTTAGCGGTGGTTATTTGTTTAAAAATAGTATTCAGAAATAAAAAAAATCCGCAGTATTTCTACTACGGATTTCTTTAAAATCAATTGCTTTCTAAAATTACGCGTGCTGTAATTCGTGCTTTCCTTCTTTAATTTCTTCAATTAATTTAGAGTTAAATGCAGGAAGATCATCAGGATTTCTACTGGTAACAAAACCTTCGTCTACCACTACTTCTTTATCTACCCAAAGTACTCCGGCATTTTCTAGATCTTTACGAATAGACGGGTACGATGTCATTGTTCTACCTTCAACCACTTCTGCATTAATTAAAGATTGTGGTCCGTGGCATATTGCTGCTACAATTTTACTTTGCTTGAAGAAATCTCTAATAAAAACTAAGGCATCTTCATTAGTTCTTAAAGTATCCGGATTAATGACGCCGCCTGGTAATACTAAAGCATTGTACTGTTTTGCAGAAACTTGATCGATGGTTTTATCTACATCAAATTCTTTCCCCCAGTTATCTACATCCCAACTTTTAATTTTTCCGGCTTTTAAGCTTACAACATCTACCTGAAAGCCTTCCTTTTCCATCGCTTCTTTAGGTGAAGTAAATTCGCTTTCTTCGAATCCGTCAGTTGCTAGAATTGCAATTTTCTTGTCCATAACAATTTTTTGTTTTTAGTTAATTTTTCTTTTCAACTCAAAGTTAAAAAAATGCTATCTAGACGTGTATTAAAGTAGTGATAAAGCTAAGGTTGAGTACGTTAAACTTTATTAATTTTTCAGATCCTCATCGGCGTGATCTCCCGGACCGTCTGTTTCTAATTCTTTTAATAGTTCTCTCTTTTTTTTTATTTCTTTCTCTTTTTCTTTTAGCTCCTCCATTTCCTGATATTCAGCAGGTTCTGCTAAAGAGTTAGGTTTAATATTAAAACCTTTAAATAATGCGTATTGTACTGTAAATTCTGCTCCAAAAAGCATGATCAAGCAAGAGTAAAAAACCCAAAGTAAAATTAAGATCACCGAAGACGCTCCACCATAAACGGAAGCCGGATCACTTTGTCCAAAATAAAAACCGATCACAAATTCACCAATTAGAAATAATAAAGTTGTAATAGAAGCTCCAATAAAGGTGACCTTCCAGCTAATTTTTATATCGGGTAATAATTTAAAAACCCCCGCAAATATAAAACCTATAAATATGTAAGAGATGAGAAAGTTAAACGCAGACAATGCAAAAGACGTAATATCTGGAGCAAAACTTTGTAGGTAATTACCCAGTGCTTGTATAACTGCTGAAATTACTAGAGAAACCAAAAGCATAAAACCAATCACTAAGATCATTCCTAATGAGATCGCTCGATCGAGTAATATCATTTTAAAATTCTCTTTTTTAGGTCGAACTCCCCAAACTTTATTCATTGCCTTTTTAAGCTGAAAAAATGCTCCTGTTGCCCCAAAAAGCAGCATACCAATTCCAAACAAAATGGTTAGAATGGAGCCACCTTCTAAAAATGCGTTAGAGATCATAGTTTCTATTGCTTCGGCAGTCCCTTCTCCAATAAACATTCCTATTTCTGAAGTAATTTTATCTTGTACTGCTTCTCGCCCATAGAAGTACCCTGCGATCGTAATAACTATTACTAATAATGAAGGAAGTGAAAATAATGTATAATAAGCAATTACCGCACTTTGCTCGAACGGATCGTTTTTCATCCATTCACTATAAGTGTTTTTTATGAGTTTGAAGTATTTCTTAAGCATAAAGCCAAAATAAAAAATCCCATCATGGTATTGACGGGATTTAATACTTAATTAAGATTATTTCTACCAATTATTGCAATTAGTCTTCTTCGTGATAATAAAGTGAATTAGCTCCACTTAAACTATTATTCACAGATGGTGTAATATCACCGCCATTCGTATAATCGATTTGAGAAAAAGCTAATACCCTACCGCCTCCGTTAGCTACTTCAGCAATAAAAATTGTCTTTGTTTCATCATCGTAAGCAACATCTACAGGATTACCTAACATCGTTGCACTACCTGCAATTCTAGTTTGTTGTCCAACCGCTAACATATCACCATTAGCAACTGCATTTAGTTTAGCGGTTGCGTCTGTAATCACGTGAAAACCACCATCAGAATCTGAATCTGCAGAACCAATATCTGTCAATACTAATACATCATCGTCATCATCATAATCTATACCGTGAGTTCTATTAATTCCCTCAATAGTGATAGTCTTTGAAGCCGCAACTACTGCATCTGTTGTATTTGAACTAGCGAAGTTCTCGAAAATGGCTAAATCGCTTGTTTTGTCTACTACTGCTAATAAATCATTTCCTTTAAATGTAATACCCCAAACTGCAAAATCTACTTCAACAGTATTTCTTAAGGTTAAAGCTCCTGCTGTTTTGGTATAAATAAAGAATCTACCGTCTGCAGTAGTCTCATCACCGTCAACATCTGCGTTATCTGCTACGACTACTATATTATCATCTACAGCAATTTTTCTTGGACTTTGTAAATCACTAGATGAAGAAACTCCAGTTTCAATATCTAGCATTTGATCTTCTAATAAAGCTGAAATATTTGTGTAGGTGTTGATTTGATTAGAAGATCTTGAAACTACATATAGTTCGTCATTATCATCTTCATAATATACTCCTTCATTTGAAGATCCCGCTGCATCAATTGTTTTTTGCATAGGGGTTTCAGTTGAAAAGTCATAAACAGTAACGTCTCCAGAATTACCACTAGTTACATAAAGTTCTGCTCTGTCTGATTCTCCCGGTATATCGTCTGTAGAATTATCGTCGTCATCACTACATGATACCAAACTTGCTGCTGCAATTAAACCGAGGTAAATAAATTTTGTTTTTTTCATAAATTTTGAAATTAATTAAACATTGCTTTTTTTGTTCATTTCAAACCTATGAAATCTCTATTTTCTTAAACTTAAAGTTAAGTTAAGGTTGATTTAAAGTTAAGCCAATAAAAAACCTCTATGTTAAAATAGAGGTTTAAAGAATTGTCTTTCAAAAATATGCTTAAGCGATTGTTTTTGTAAAATTACCATCCCTACGATCTTGTTCTTCTCTAAGTAAAGCTAATTCACGACCGGTTTGCCCTTTTACCGAAGAGTTTTCTTGTGCTCTTCTAATTAAATATGGAACAACGTCTTTAACCGGACCAAACGGAACTAATTTTGCAGCATTAAATCCGTTTAAAGCTAAATTGAAGGTAATATGATCACTCATCCCAAATAATTGGCTAAACCAAATGCGTTCATCACGTTTGTCTATTCCTTTCTCATCCATCAATTGCATAGTAAGATATGTACTTACCTCATTGTGAGTACCTATATACAACCAAATATCTTCTAAATTCTGCATCGCATAATAAAGTACGGCATTAAAGTTTACATCGGTCGCCTCTTTGTCTTCACAAATTGGTGTAGGATATCCCATTTTCTCTGCACGTGCATTTTCTTTTTCCATATAAGCGCCACGCACGATCTTCGCTCCTACTTTAAAGCCTTTATTTTTTGCTCTTTTATGTAGATCTTTAATATACTGAAGTCGATCCCAACGGTAACATTGTAACGTATTATAAACGATTACTTTCTCCTTATTATACTTCGACATCATTTCTTCTAAAAGATCGTCGGCAGCATCTTGCATCCAAGATTCTTCTGCATCAGCTAAAATACGTGTGTCTAAATCGTATGCCAGTTTACATATCTCATCTACACGATTTCTAACACGATCCCATTCTTTTTGTTCTTCTTTGGTTAATTCTTCTTTAGCAGAAACTTTTTCCCATATTTCAAAACGGCCGATTCCTGTTGGCTTAAAAACTGTAAACGGAATTTGTTTTTTACCGTTAGCAAATTCTACAATATCTTTTTTAACTTTTAAGGTTTCGTCAAAAACTTCTTCGACATCTTCACCTTCTTTAGAAAAATCGAGCACGCTATGTACGTGCATTTTATACATTTTTTCCATTACCGGTTCACAGTCTTTCATGCTCACTCCGCCACAAAACATTTCAAAAATGGTCTTCTTAATTAAACCATCTACTGGTAAATTCAATTTAAGAGCCAAATTAGTCATTCGGGTACCTACAGCTACTAAGGTTGGCCGATTCATCATCCCGAAAATAAATAAAGCTTTTTTTAATTCTTTATCGCTTTTTAAAGCAAAAGCACGCTTCGTATTATTAAAGATTTTTGTAACCATCGAAGTTTTAAATTTTTCGCAAATATACTGTTCGAAATAACAATATTTTGAATTTTCTAAGTAATTTCGAATCACATTTAACGAATATTTTAATGAAATCAATTCAATCTGTTAATAATATTATAGTTTTCGGTCAAGAGGTTTATTCACAACTCAACACCTATATCAAAGAAAATCAACCTTCTAAGTTGTTTTTATTGGTCGATGAGCATACACAAGCAAATTGTGCTTCCTTTTTTCTTCAGCAATTAGAAACCGATATCACTATTGAAATTATTGAGATTGAAGCCGGCGAAGAACACAAAACGATTGAAACTTGTAACGGAGTTTGGCAAACATTATCTGAGCTGGATGCCGATAGAAAATCGTTACTACTGAATCTTGGTGGCGGCGTCGTGACAGATTTAGGAGGTTTTGTAGCCAGCACCTTTAAACGAGGTATTGCTTACATTAATATTCCAACGACGCTTTTAGCAATGGTTGATGCTTCCGTTGGTGGAAAAACCGGCGTAGATTTAGGAAATTTAAAAAATCAGATTGGTGTAATTAGCAATGCTGAAATGGTCTTGGTTGATGTAGGCTATTTGGCAACGCTTCCGCAGAATCAGATGAAAAGTGGTTTAGCTGAAATGCTGAAACACGGTTTAATTCAAGACCAAGCTTATTGGAAGAAAATGAGCGATCTCTCTCAACTTTCGTTGGCCGATCTAGAGCAACTTATTTATGAAAGTGTTATAATTAAAAATAATGTGGTTACTGAAGATCTAAATGAAGACGGCATTCGTAAAACCTTAAATTTTGGGCATACCTTAGGTCACGCTATCGAATCGTATTTTCTAACAAATACTGAAAAGAAAACGCTTTTACACGGAGAAGCCATTGCGATCGGGATGATTCTCGCCGCTTATATTTCTAACCGAATTACCAATCTATCACACGAAGAGGTTTCAGAAATTAAAACGGTGTTGCTGCAAACTTTTGAAAAAGTAAGTTTTACTGAAAAAGATATCGAACAAATTATCGAACTTTTAAAGTACGACAAGAAAAACAGTCACGGGAACATCAATTTTGTTCTTTTAGAAAAAATAGGACAATGCAAAATTGATTGCACTGTCCCGAATGATGTTATTTATCAAGCTTTCGCTTACTACGCGGAATAATATTAGTTTAATAAACCTCTTTAAAACGTCATTCCGGACTTGATCCGGAATGATATCCTATTTATTATAAAATAAGAATCAGTAAAAACACTTCGACTCCGCTCAGTGTGACAGTTCATAAGAAGTAAAAAAATTAAACTACTCGCCTAAAATTTGTTCAGCGTGGGCTTTAGTTTTCACTTTTCCGATCACATCTTCTATTTTTCCTTCTTCGTCGATAATAAAAGTAGTTCGGTGAATGCCGTCGTATTCTTTCCCCATAAACTTTTTAGGTCCCCAAACGCCAAACGCGTTGATCACTTCTTTCTCTTCATCTGCTAAAAGTGGGAATGGTAATTCGTGCTTATTTTTAAAATTGGTTTGTCTTCTGGCAGAATCTGCGCTTACTCCTAAAATTTCATAACCTTTCTCCTGAAAGACTTCCCAGTTATCACGTAAATTACAAGCTTCTGCCGTACAACCCGGTGTACTTGCTTTTGGGTAAAAGAAAACCACTAATTTCTTTCCTTTATAATCTTTTAATTCGTGTAAATTTCCGTCTTGATCTTTAGCTGAAAATTCTGGAGCTGCATCTCCTGCTTTTAATGTTGTCATCGCTTAAATCTATTTTTCTATGTTAAGTCGCGGTAAAATATAAACATTGGCGAGTATTTACAAGAATTTTAGAAAGATTTAGAGCTTGTTTTACTATTAAAAATTCAAAACAATACTTAAATCAAACTACTAAATTCAATATAATTCAGAAAAAGAATAGTTTCCTTATGAGGTCAATAAATGTAGGCAATTAGGCTAGAATTTACTTGTTTAAAATACTTCAGCATAATAAATTCGTATGTCAATAACCGTTTGTAAAAAACTTGATTTCGTAAACAATTTCAAGTTTTTCAGTTGATAAATTCTACCCATGAAAATAGGAATAGACAGCCTAAGTTACGATATACCGAAAATTCAATTACCTATAAAAGACTTAGCGATTGCCAGAAATATCGAGCCGGCAAAATTAGAAAAAGGCCTGGGGCTCATTAATATGGCGTTACCAGATGTGCATCAAGACGCGATTGTTTTTGCTGCCAATGCGCTAACTAAGCTTATTGAACAAGAACAACTTCAGCCTTCAGACATTCATCGTATTTATGTGGGTTCAGAAAGTGGTATCGATGCATCTAAACCCATTGGTTCGTATTTGGTCGGGATGATGGATGATTATTTTGGCGAACACAAATTCACCCATTGTGATGCCGTAGATTTTACCTTTGCTTGTATTGGTGGTGTCGATGCGTTTCATAACTGTTTAGATTTTGTTCGCGCTAATCCCGAGAAAAAAGCGATCGTAATTTGTACCGATATCGCAAAATACGACTTAGAATCTACCGGAGAATATACGCAAGGAGCCGGCGCTGTGGCTTTGTTGGTAAGTAAAGATCCGCGTTTAATGGAGGTTAAAAATAAATTTTCGGTAAGTACGAAAGGAGTTTTCGATTTCTTTAAACCACATCGTACCGTAAAAAAAGAAAATATTGGGATTACCAATAATGAAGCTTGGCAAGGTGTTTTAGAAAGTGAAATTGAAATTTTTAAAGAGCAACCTGTTTTTGACGGTCAATATTCTAACGATTGTTATATTGAACGTACGACCGATGCTTACTTTCAGTTTAAAAAATTAAAAGCTGAAGAAGGAATTTTATACGATTCTTGGAAGGCAATTATTATGCATCTTCCCTACTCTTTTCAGGCGCGTCGTATGTTTGCTGAAATTTATGCGGCAGATCATCCTGAATTAGCGAAAACGTACCAAAAAGAAGATCCGGAGTATTTCTCAAAACTTAAAGCTTTAAGTAAATCTGAAGAATACCGTGCTTTTGTTGCTGAAAAATTTGCCCCGGCAGAACGCGCATCTTCTCTTATCGGGAATATGTACACGGCTTCGATGTTTATGGGAATGCTTTCTACGCTTTGCGATTATAGCGAAAAAGGTGAAGATTTAACCGGAAAAACGCTTGGTTTTATTGCTTACGGAAGCGGAGCCAAATCGAAAGTTTTTGAAGGAAAATTGGTCGAAGGTTGGGAAAAAGTTATTGAAAAGCAAGTACTTTTTGAAACGCTAGAAAAATCTAAATCTATCGATATTGAAACCTATCATCAGCTTCATAAAAAAGAAAAAACAGCAAGTGTGCTTTCTCCTAAAAAAGAATGGATTTTAGAAAGTATAGAAACTGAAAAACCTAATTTAATTGGTGCTCGTTATTATAAATGGATAAAATAGTTTTAGGTTTAAATTCAAAACTAATATAAAAGATACGTCAACTTAAATAGAATTTGAGTTGACGTTTTTTATTTCTGAAACAAGTTCAATTCAAAGCTTACCGAATAAATTCAAAATTCATATTTTTGAGATCCAAATTTTTAATTCAACCTAAAAAATGACGAAAGCTGAAAAAGTGCAATTTGTGATCGATACGCTGGAAGAAACTTACCCAAAGATCCCGATTCCGTTAGATCATAAAGATCCATATACCTTATTAATTGCAGTTTTACTTTCAGCCCAAAGTACCGATGTAAAGGTGAATCAAATTACGCCGCTTCTTTTTGAAAGAGCCGATAATCCTTACCAAATGGTAAAGCTTAGTGTTGAAGAAATTCGAGAAATTATTAAACCCGTCGGACTTTCACCGATGAAATCGAAAGGCATTCACGGACTTTCAGAAATTTTAATTGAAAAATATAATGGTGAAGTTCCCGCAGATATGGAAGCTTTAGAAAGTTTACCTGCCGTTGGTCACAAAACCGCCAGCGTAGTAATGGCACAAGCTTTCGGTATTCCTTCTTTCCCTGTAGATACACATATTCATCGATTAATGTACCGTTGGAATTTATCGAACGGTAAAAATGTACAGCAAACCGAAAAAGATGCTAAACGCTTATTCCCCAAAGAATTGTGGAATAAACTTCATTTACAAATTATTTGGTATGGTCGAGAATACTCTCCCGCTCGCGGTTGGAAGTTAGAAAACGATATTATTACCAAAACCATCGGCAGAAAGTCGGTTTTAAAAGCCTACGAAGAAAACCTAAATAAAAAGCAAAAAAGAACCCGTAAATAACTTTACGGGTTTTATTTTTTAGTTAAGTAAGTTTTCATATTGCATATGCTTACCATCGAGCACATGGAGTGCTTTCGAATAATTTAAAAGAAACTTGATGGTTTCTTTTTTTGGTCTTAGTTTTTCCACCTTTTCATTGGGTGATTCGTTGAGGTAAAGTTTTGCCATTAGCGACGTTTTTTGTTAGTATCATCATAATAACGATAAAAAAAACGCCTTATTGTATCAACTTAATATTTTGTGAGTACAATATTATGCTTATCGATAACTTTACGTAAATTAATAAGCGCGTAACGCATTCTACCTAAGGCTGTATTTATGCTTACATCGGTACGTTCTGCAATTTCTTTAAAGCTCATATCTTTATAAATACGCATTACCAAAACTTCTTTTTGATCTTCCGGTAATTCTTTGATAAGTTCACGTACATCACTTTCGATCTGGTCTTTCACCATTAATTTTTCAGCATTTAGATCTTCATCGTGTAAGACTGAAAAAATATTGAAATCGCCACTATTGTCAAACTTAGGCATACGATTATTTTTTCTGAAATGATCGATCACTAAATTATGAGCAATACGCATTACCCAAGGTAAAAACTTACCTTCTTCGTTGTATTTACCTCGTTTAAGCGTACGAATAACTTTAATAAAAGTATCCTGAAAGATATCTTCGGTGATATCTCGATCAAAAACTTTCGAGAAAATAAAATTGTAAATACGTTGTTGGTGTCTGTTAATTAATTTAGAAAGTGCGTCTTCACTTCCGTCTAAATACTGCCTAACAAGGGTCGCGTCTGTAGTAGTTTCGATTTTTTTCATAGTGGTTACCTCAATTCTTAAGAAAAATCTTAAGTCAATTAAACTTTGGGTTAATAAATTTTAATTTGAAGTAACTCTGCTATATAGGCGCTTAGATTTATTGGGGTTTGTTTGAAAGAGCTAAATATAACAACATATTTTTAACAAAAACAAACAAGTTAAAAATTTTAACATTTGTATAATCATATTCCTACTTTACAAGCCCATATAGATTAAGTATCTTTGTGAATTATTCTAAAAACAGCTATGACTCCAGATATTGCTCAAGTAAACCCGAAGGAAAATATCATTATTAAGGGCGCTAAGCTCCATAATTTAAAAAATATAAATGCAGTAATCCCAAGAAATAAATTGGTGGTGATTACGGGGCTTTCCGGTTCAGGTAAATCGAGTTTAGCTTTCGATACCTTGTATGCCGAAGGACAGCGTCGATACGTAGAAAGTTTATCTTCGTACGCACGCCAGTTTTTGGGTCGGTTAGATAAACCTAAAGTAGATTATATAAAAGGAATCGCGCCGGCAATTGCCATTGAGCAAAAAGTAAATTCTACCAATCCGCGTTCGACCGTGGGAACTTCCACAGAAATTTATGACTATTTAAAATTACTTTACGCTCGTATCGGAAAAACATTTTCTCCCGTTTCTGGTGATGAAGTAAAAAAAGATACAGTCACCGATGTGGTGAATTACATAAAAGATTTCCCAGAGCGTGAAAAATTATTACTCCTCGCTCCTATTCTGGTTGAAAAAGGTCGAAGCTTAGAAGAGAAAGTAAAAGTTTTAAATCAGCAAGGTTATAGCCGAATTAAAATTAAAGATGAAGTAAGCCGAATTGATGAAGCGAATTTAAAAAATATAAAGTCTGAAGAAGCTTTTATCGTGGTTGACCGTATTATTAAAAAAGATGATGAAGATTTTTATAATCGGTTGGCAGATTCTATTCAAGCAGCGTTTTATGAAGGCAAAGGAGAACTTTTCATTGAAAAATTGGCCGACAACAAAACGCGACATTTCAGTAATAAATTTGAATTAGACGGAATCACTTTTAACGAACCCAACGTTCATTTATTCAGTTTTAATAATCCTTACGGCGCTTGTCCAAAATGTGAAGGTTATGGCGATGTAATTGGTTTAGATGAAGATTTAATCGTGCCTAACACTTCACTGTCTATTTACGAGGAAGCAATTTTTCCTTGGCGTGGCGAAAGTATGAGTTGGTATAAAAATCAGTTGGTTAACAATTCACATAAATTCAACTTTCCTATACATAAACCTTATTACGATCTTACGGAAGCACAAAAACAATTGCTTTGGGATGGTAATCGCTATTTTACCGGTTTAACTGAATTTTTTGAAGAGTTAGAAGCCAAAGCATACAAAATTCAGAATCGGGTAATGCTTTCTCGTTACCGCGGAAAAACCAAATGCCCGGTTTGTAAAGGAAAACGCCTTCGTGAAGAAGCCAACTATGTAAAAGTTGGTGGTTCGCCAATTACCAATCTAGTTGAAAAGCCTTTAGATAAAGTTGCAGAATTCTTCAAAAAATTAGAATTAAGTGAACACGATGAACATATTGCGAAACGTTTATTGAAAGAAATCAACAATCGTTTAGCATTTCTTTCTAATGTTGGGTTAGATTATCTAACGCTTAACCGAAAATCAAACACACTTTCTGGTGGAGAATCGCAACGTATTAATCTAGCAACTTCATTAGGAAGTAGTTTAGTCGGTTCGATGTATATTTTAGATGAACCTTCGATTGGTTTACATCCTAAAGACACCGAGAAACTTATTGGCGTTTTAAAAAATCTTCGAGATTTAGGAAATACGGTGATCGTTGTTGAACACGATGAAGATATTATGAAAGCTGCCGATGAAATTATAGATATTGGTCCGGAAGCAGGAACTTTTGGTGGTGAAGTGGTCGCTACCGGAAATTACGATGAGATCTTAAAATCTAAATCGCTTACCGCTCAATATTTAAATCATTCTATGGAAATTGAAGTCCCCAAAAAACGTCGGGATTTTAAATATTACATCGATATTATTGGCGCCAGAGAAAATAACCTTAAAAATATAGATGTTCGATTTCCTTTAGGCATTTTTACGGCAGTGACCGGAGTTTCAGGTAGTGGTAAAAGTACGTTGGTAAAACGCTTACTTTATCCTTCTATTCTGAAAGAAACCGGCGGTTACGGAGAAAAAGTTGGTCAGCTGACTAAAATCGAAGGGAAATTCAGCAATACCAAACACGTTGAGTTTGTCGATCAAAACCCAATTGGTCGTTCTTCTCGATCTAATCCGGTTACTTACATTAAGGCTTACGATGATATTCGAAATCTGTTTGCAAGTCAAAATTTAGCGAAAGTTAGAGGTTTTAAAGCGAAGCATTTCAGTTTTAATGTTGATGGCGGAAGATGTGAAACCTGTAAAGGTGAAGGTGAAGTGACCATCGAAATGCAATTTATGGCCGATGTACATTTAGAATGTGAAACTTGCCACGGTAAACGCTTTAAAAAAGAAGTCTTAGAAGTAAAATTTGAAGAAAAAACCATCGACGATGTGTTAAATATGACGATTGATGATGCTATTGCTTTCTTCAAAAAACATAATGAATCGAAAATTAAAAAGAAATTACAGCCTTTACAAGATGTTGGTTTAGGGTATGTTACATTGGGGCAAAGCTCTTCTACCCTTTCCGGTGGTGAAGCACAACGTATAAAACTCGCTTCTTTCTTAGGAAAAGGAACTACGAAAGATAAGGCGCTATTTATTTTTGATGAACCTACAACCGGACTTCATTTTCATGATATTCAAAAATTACTAAAATCATTTTATGCTTTAATTGAAAAAGGTCATTCTGTAATTGTGATCGAACATAATATGGACCTGGTAAAATGTGCAGACCATGTGATCGATCTAGGTCTTGAAGGCGGAGAAAATGGCGGCTATTTAATTGCAACCGGGACGCCCGAAGAAGTTGCGAAAAACAAGAAATCTTACACTGCCAAATATCTTAAAGAGAAACTATAACTTGGCATAGTAATTGAAATATATCAAAATGTAATTATCGATGTAATTCGTTTACATCATAATTAATTTTTTGGTTGGTTAGTTGGAAAACCCTTAGGCATTCGCTTAAGGGTTTTCTGTTTTTTTATAAAAAAGTTGATTATCTGTAATTTATAGTAATTCGTTTTTTTCGTCATTCCAGACTTGATCCGGAATCTCATAATGTATTAAAAACAATCTATTGTGATGAGACCCTGAATCAAGTTCAGGGTGACGACACTTCATTATGATTTATTGCAAACATTCAATAAAATAATAAGTTCAACTTCATAAGATTTCGTCATCCTAAACTTAATTTAAGATCTCATTTTTTTATTCAGTTTAATTTTCATTTATAAAAAAGAACTTCAATACCCTTATTAAATTAATGATAATCAATACTTTAAAATTATGGCACGCAGTTTGTTTTCTAAAAAACATATTAACTTAAAATTCCATAATTATGAAAAATTTAATCACCTTAGTCATGTTAGCTTTTGTTGGGTTAACTGCTTCCGCTGAAAACAAGTCGAACGCAACGACTTATAATTATGGATATGGTTCTTCTATTATTTTCGTAGAAAGAAATGTAGAATTTGCTATTTATCCAGATGGTCAGTTTGATTTTTATTATCAACACCGAAATAATTTCAATTTCAATATAAACACACCGAATGTAAATATTAGTTACAACAGTGGCTATAATTACGATCCTTACGTTCAATACGACGATTATGGTGCGGTTATTCAAATTGAATCGATCCCAATTTATTACGATTATTACGGTAGAATAATTAAGGCAGGTAATACGCAAATCTATTATAACAATTTTGGACGTTTAGCACGAGTTGGTGGCTTAAACATTTACTACAATAACTACGGTAGTTTTGCTCATTTTTCAGGATATATAAATGTGTACAATCGAGGTTATGTGTATAGACCTTGGCACCGATATTATTCGGTTCCTGTAAGATCGAGATGTGTAGTTTACACCAGACCTTACAGAACTTATTATCGACCAACACGAGTTACTTATAGAAATTACAGAAAACATTATAATGTAAATAGCAGAAGTCGAAGTAATTTTTACAGACCGTCACAACGAGTTACTACTTATAATCGAGGTACAAGAACAAATACTAGACGTGAATTAGCTTATAATAATTCTTCTAGAACGAGAACAAATGCTTCGGCTACTCGCTCTAATTCGAATGCTAGAAATAAAGCGGTAACTACTAGAAACTCGAATACCAGAGAAATAAGAAGAAACGATCAAAGATCGATGAGTACGGTAGATCGAACTCCTACTAGAAAAAGCAACAGAAACGCAAACAATAGAACGGTTCAACAAAATAAACAGTCTCGTGTTTCTTCAGCTTCAACTAGATCGAGATCACAAAATACAAATGCAAGAAGTACGAGTAATAGAAAACCACAGCAAGTAAAATCTCGTACATCTAGTACAAGAAATATTTCAAGAAGTACGGCAGATAATGCTAGAAGCAGAACAAATAATGCTTCGCGTTCTTCTCGAGTAAGATAGTTTTTGGTTGGTTAGTTTTTTCCCCTTTCAGAATTGACTTCGGTTAAGAATGAAAGGGGTTTCTTTTTTCATCTAAAATCAAGAGAATTAAAAAACTGAAAACGACGCTCTGAAATCAAAATTCAACGCAGTTAATCAAAATCAGAATTAAGAAATAAATTAAAAATTTACTTTTTTCGCTGCTGAAGAAATTGCGTAAGCTCTTCAGATAAATTCAATTTATAAGCAATAATCGCGTATAAAACGGTGGTTAAAATTCCTTTAATCGCAATACTTAAAAGCGGATAAATATCGAAACTCCAAAAATAAAACACCAAGCAACTCACGACAATTAAACCTGTAATTGGTAGCGTTTTTGAAGTAAACGGATGCATATGAAACTTTTGATAGACCAAAAATAACTTCACACTAAAAAAGGCAAAGAAAGTAGAAAATGTTGCGATGGCCGCGCCCCACATTCCTAACCTTGGGATAAAAACGATATTAAAAATTATGGCCAAAATCACTACGCCAATCCCGATCATTAATACCAAACGGTAATAATCTGAATTAAAAAGAATACTGTTACAATTCCCTAAGAAGTTTTCGTAAAGTTTAATTCCGCAGAGAAAAATAATAATCCCCGTTTCAATTTGATATTCGTCCGGAATCAATTCATATAACTGTTCAACGTTAGTAATGATCAATGTAAAAATGAGTCCGCTTACCAACAACAAACTCACCGAAGTTTGCTTGTAAAGTTTCGCCAATTCTTGTTTCTTGTTTTTATTGAGAAACATGGCGGTAATCGGCATGGCAATTTGTTTCATCGCTCGTGAAGGCACCGCAATTACCGAGGCTACATAAACTGCAATCGCATAAACCGAAACCTGTTCGATAGGTAAATAATGCTCGATCATCACCTTATCTAAATCGAGTAAAGCAGTCGAAATAGAACCGGCAATCAATATTAAAAATGAATATTTTGCGACGCGTGAAAAATTATCGGGCAATCGAAACTCTAATTTCGGCGGAAGCAATTTGAATGCATAAACCATTAAAATGAACATTCTTAAAATATAAATTCCGGTGAGCGCGTAAATAAAACCTTCTAAACCAATATAATCGAAGTAAACGCCGAGTAATAAAAAAGTAACTCCTACTCGATGAAAAACCTCTTTCATAAAATTGCCAAACACGCTTTTGTAGGTCAATTTTGCCCAAGCATAAAACAATTCGAAATACGAGATCGCCACACTAATAATAAATATGAGCCCAATATAATTTTGAACAGCTTGATTACTTTCAAAATAAGTAAGTAAAGCTTGATAGAATACAACGCCTAAAATCCCTAAAATTGCACTTACAATTAAAGGAATCACGAGCATCGTCGCTAATAACCGGTTTTTTTCGCTATCAGAATGGCAAGCGGTATAAAATTTAATCAAGGTATTTGGCGCACCAAAACCCATTAACGGCCAAACCAACGTACTTGCTGAAAGTAAAAACGTGATAAGCCCGTAATGTTCAGGAACTAAAAAATTGGGATACAAAAACAACACGTTTAACGCACCAACGGCAAAGCCCAAGTAAGTGGTTAAAATATTATTGAACGATTGCTTTAAAACGATTCCCATTTAGTTGAATTGTTGAATGACATTTGCCAGTTTTTCTGTTAATTTTTTTCTGTGGAATTGCTCAATTTTCTCTTCGGAAGAATTTACCCTCAATTTACCTGACTTATATTCTTGATACCAAGCGTAAACTTGCTGTTTTATTTCTTCTTTTGAAGTATAATTGAAATACTTTCCGGTTTGCGTTTCTTCTAATAACCGAATCACATCCCAATTTTTTGGTCCCATCGCTAAAATAGGTCGATTGGCTTTTACATATTCAAAAAACTTCCCGGGAATAATGCCTTGTGTTTCTTCTTTATCTATTTCGATCAACAACAAAACTTGTGCTTGTCGCTGCTGAATTAAAGATTCTTCGTGCGATAAATAACCTTTTTCGATCAAATAACTTC
The DNA here is from genome assembly GCA_012964435.1 of Mesonia sp. GTDB lineage: Bacteria > Bacteroidota > Bacteroidia > Flavobacteriales > Flavobacteriaceae > Mesonia. The sequence goes on from DTTX01000007.1 coordinate 17,013, forward strand.
CCAGCTGATGATCTTTAATGGAAGAAACCACACTTTCGCTCACTTTACCGGCCAAAACCAATTCAAGATCATTCGCAAAATCTTCTTTTTCTGCGATCAGTTCCTGTAAAACTTTCCACAATTCTAGCGGATTCCGTTCTGAAAGTAAGGAACCAATATGTGAAAGTCTAAATTTTTCAGCTAGCGCTACTTCTTCCACTTCATCATCATCAAAACCATTGGTGATCACGGTTATCGGCTTTTTAGTGATTCTTGAAAAATTTTTTTTCGTTGTAAAACTCGTTGTTAAAATATAATCGGCCGTTTGCAAAACTTCTCGTTCTAAGCGGAGATGTTTTTGTTGCGAAGCTTTCGTTAATTTCAACTTTTGATGGTAACCAATTTTTGTCCACGGGTCACGAAAATCTGCGATCCAATTCAACTTTAAATTTTCTTTGAGTTGTTTCCCGATTAAATGCAAACTGTGTGGCGGTCCCGTAGTGATGATCGTCTCAATATTATTTTCTTTTAAATACGCTGAAAGAAACCTCACCGAAGGTTTTACCCATAACATTCGCGCATCGGGTATAAATAAATTACCACGCACCCAAAGCATCATTTTTTGTAAAAAACCTTGTTGCTTTTCATCTTTAATAATTCCGGAGCTTATGGTTTTCGATTCTTTTTTAGAGAATATTCCGGCAAGTTGATAAGGTTCTTTTATCGGTTGTTTTACGACCTTAATTCCGTTAGGGACTTCAGCTTCAAAACTTTTATCAATAATGGGATAATGCGGATTTTCAGGAACGTAAACAATAGGTTCAACTTCAAAATCGCGTAAATATTTCACGAATTTTAACCAGCGTTGCACGCCGGGACCGCCCGCAGGAGGCCAATAATACGTAATAATAAGTACTTTTTGCATTGCACAAAATTAATTTTAAGCCGATTTTCTTCGGAAAGTGATCACCAAACCACCAATAAGTAAAAGTAAGAGAATTCCGCCACTTGCTATGGTAATGGTACTTCCGGTTTGAATTACTTCCGGTTCAAATTTAAAAACAATTTCGTGATTTCCTGCCGGTAACATAGCTGCTCGTAGCACATAATTAGCCTGTAAAATTGAAACTTCTTCTCCGTCTACAGTGGCTTTCCAACCGTGTGGATAATAAATTTCAGAGAATAAAGCTAAGCGCTCTTTTTGAGTTGAATAAGAATAAACCAGTTCGTTAGGTTGATAAGATTTCAACTGAATTTGAGTCGTAGAATCTGCTGAGAATCGTTGCTGCGGAATTTCAGCAGAAAACTTTTCATTTACAATAGCGGTTTGTTTGGTATTTAAACTATCTAAAGCCAAAATTTCTTCATTGGCATTTTCAACAAATTCCACTTTATCGACAAACCAAGCATTTCCGTTAGCTTGCGGATTTGGTTGCGCCATTACCTGACCTTGATTTGAAAGAATAATGTATTTGGTATTCAGCATATTTAATACCTGCTGATTACCTTCATAAATATAAAAATCAAATAATTCCTGAATTCTCCCTGGTTTTGCAGCGTGATAACCTCCCAAAGATTTATGAAAATAAGAAGCTCTAGCCGAATTTAAAGGACTTCCAGAAAAATCTAACACGCGATAATGACCATCATCTTTCAGGATTTCTTGATCTGCAGGTGTTAATTCAAATGGATGTCGATATTTATACTTTGATACATATTTTTCATAATTACCATTCTCATCTTTATCTGTATTTACATATCTCCAATCTACACCTACCAAATCGATCACAATTAGTAAAGCAAGCGCTCCAATAGCAACACTTTTATTGACTTTATTTTTTAAATACGCCCAAATTAATGCAGCTGCTAAAAGCACAAAAATTAAACTTCTAAGGGTATCGGCATTAAAAATTGCTTTACGATCTTCTTTTAAAGCTCTTACAAATCCCTGACCTATTTGCTGTAAATACTGTCGGTCTTGTGCGCCCACAAAATCGAAAAACATTGATTTTGCTACTAAAAATAAAAGTGCTAAACCACCGGTGATCATCGCTGCCCATTTTAAAGCGTGCTCTTTTTCTTCAGCTGTTCTTTTATTACTGAAAAATTTATGAAGTCCGTAAACCGCCATTAACGGCAAGCATAATTCTAAAATTACCTGAATAGAAGAAACCGCTCTAAATTTATTGTACAACGGAACGGTATTGATAAAAAACTTTGTAAGCGGAGCGAAATTATCGCCCCAAGAAAGTAATAAAGCCAAAATGGAACCTCCTACGATCCACCATTTAAATCGGCCTTTTACTAAGAATAAAGCCAATACAAAAAGGAAAACAACCACAGCTCCAATGTAAGCCGGAGCACCAATAAAGGTTTGATTTCCCCAATAAGTCGGTGCCGAATCTGCAAAATCTAAAGCTTGTTGCGGGTTGGCTCCTAATTTTAATAATTCATTATAAAGATTGGAGTCTTTACCTAATTTCTCTGCGCTCGAACCTCCCATAAACCGCGGAATGAACAAGTTGAAGGTTTCTGCAATTCCGTAGCTATATTCTGTAATGTAATCGTAAGAAAGTCCGGCAGGATTGTTTTGTTGTTCTCCGTTTGGCGTAATTGTAAGTCCAGTGTCGCCACGCGTACTAAAATCTGCATATTCTTTTGTCGCTAAAATATTGGTCGCATTGGTTCCGATAGCAATGACCACAGCCACAACCATTACCGCAATTGCAGTAAAGTATTGTTTTAGTTGCTTTTTCTGAATAAAATCAACTAAATAAGCGATACCTAAAACGATGACTAACAGCAATAAATAATACGTCATCTGGAAGTGGTTGGCATTGATTTCAAGTGCCATTCCCAAGGTAAGTAACAATCCGCCCCAAAGGTATTTTTGACGAAAAGTGAGAATTATTCCTGCTAAAACAATCGGCATATAAGCAATGGCGTGCGCTTTTGCATTATGCCCGACACCTAAAATAATAATTAAATAAGTTGAAAAACCGAATGCTAACGCACCAAGCGCAGCTAATCTGTAATCTATTTTCAAACTTAGAAAGAGAATATAGATCCCAATAAAATAAAGAAATAAGTAATCTGCCGGACGCGGTAAAAAGCGTAAAGCCCTATCGAGTTGTTTGATGTAATTGTAAGGATATTCTGCGCCTAATTGGTAGGTAGGCATTCCGCCAAAGGCGGCATCTGTCCAATAACTTTCTTCACCTGCTTCTTCTTTAAACTCTTTGTTTTGGTGAGACATCCCAATATATTGAGTAATATCGCTTTGAAAAATTACTTTCCCCTGTAAAACCGGATTAAAGTAAGCAAGTGCTGCAATGATAAATCCCGCAATGATGAACAAATGCGGGACAATTTTTTTAAAGTTTATAGACATAAATTTTGCTTCAACTAAATAAGAAAAAATGGGAATTTAATCAATTTCTTCGTAATCAATATATTCACCAACAGGTTTCTTTTCTTTCTTATTATTTTTTGAATTTTTATCAATATTATTTTCTCTGCGTTGTTGTGTTTGTTGGTTAGGAAATCCTCCGTTTTGAGTAAATCCTCTAAAGGCCTTCTCTCCCATTTTCTTCATAAAATATTTCAAGATCAATGGGCCAAACCATTTAAAAATAATCTTCAATCCAAAATAAATAAGTAATATTATAAGTAGCGTTTTTACCAAACCTACTAATGATGCTTCTTGCATAATTCTTTTTTCTACAAAACTATTAATTACTACTATTAAAAACTTATTAATACCTATAAAAATTACTAAAAACTGTTCTATATTTGAACAAAACCGAATCTTTATGAAGATAAAAAACTTCTTAGTGGCCGGCTTATTGCTTACCGGTCAGTTTTTATTTGCTCAATATACCGA
>DTTX01000008.1:0-40069 GCA_012964435.1 Mesonia sp.
GGGTGTGTGATTTTTAATTCAATTTGACCATTACAAAGCTCCGGAATCTCAAAATTCCCATCAAAATCAGAATAAACTTCAATATCGGTATTAATTACATTAATTATAGCATAAATTAATGGGTCACCGTTATGATAATCTATTACCTTACCACTAAGTTTATTTTCGCAATTTTGTGCTTGTATAGAAAAACTTACAGATATCAACAGGATAGCCGCAATAAAATTTTTCATGCGTTATTGTTTATACAGTTATACTTTTCATTTCTCTAAACTGGTAGATAAATGAATAATTTTAAGCTATTTAATATTGAAATAGCCTTTATTGGTCTCTAATGCATATTAGAAAACCCAGATTAAACTGTATAGAAGGGTGGAGGTTTATTGTAAATTAGACAGAAAGGAGTTTTTTCTGTCGCTAGAGAAGAATAATTGCTAATTATAAAATGATGCTCTTGAAGAACGGGTTCTTCAATTTCAAAAGTATTTGACGAGGATATTAGCGGAGTTTTTTCATCGGTTCCTGCTAAATGACACCAAATACAATCTTGCGTATCGTCAACATCATCTGAATGAACTATACCGTGTAAGCCTGCAACTTTAATAAGTATAAAGGCAGTAAGAAATACCCAAGAGAGGTTATTTTTTACACGATTAGCTAACAGCATAAGCGCAAAGCTATAAAAGAAAGCCTCAATCAAGTGTTAAATTTCTTAAAACTTGAATGAGACTTTTTCAATTTATTATTTAAAATCTAGAAATTTTAGGCTGAAATAGCTAAAATCTAAGCTTCTTGTTTTACCAAATATTCTGCAATTTGTACAGCATTTGTAGCCGCACCTTTTCTTAAATTATCGGCTACGATCCACAAATTTAATGCTCGTGGGTGTGAGTGATCTTTTCGAATTCTTCCTATAAACACATCGTTTTTACCTTCGGCATAAATTGGCATTGGGTAGGTGTTCACAGCTGGATTGTCTTGTAGCGTGATACCCGGAAATTCTTTTAAAACCGCTTTTACTTCATCAATTTCAAAATCTTTTTCAAACTCGATGTTTACCGATTCGCTATGACCACCAACTACCGGAATTCTAACCGCAGTTGCAGAAACTAATACCGTATCATCGTTTAAGATCTTCTTGGTTTCGTTGGTTAACTTCATCTCTTCTTTGGTGTAATCGTTCTCTAAGAAAATATCGCAATGTGGGATTGCATTTTTATGAATTGGGTAAGGGTAAGCCATTTCACCTTTTTCACCTTTGTATTCATTTTCTAATTGTTGTACCGCTTTTACTCCCGTACCGGTGATCGATTGGTAGGTAGAAACAATTACTCTTTTAATACCAAACTTATCGTGAAGTGGCTTTAAAGCCAAGACCAATTGAATCGTTGAGCAGTTGGGATTCGCAATAATTTTATCTTCTTCGGTTAAGCTATCGGCATTAATTTCTGGTACTACTAATTTTTTAGTAGGATCCATTCGCCAAGCAGAAGAATTATCGATCACGGTAGTTCCTGCCTCTGCAAATTTAGGAGCCCATTCTAAAGAAGTATCTCCTCCGGCAGAAAACAAAGCGATCTCAGGTTTTCGTTTTACTGCTGTTTCTAAGTTAACTACTTCGAACTTTTTTCCGTTAAATTCAATTTCTTTACCTACAGATCTTTCTGAGGCAACAGGAATTAATTCGGTTACAGGAAAATTTCTTTCTGCTAAAACGTTTAGCATCACTTGGCCAACCATACCGGTGGCACCAACAACAGCTACTTTCATTTTGTACTGAGATCTAAATTATTGAGTTTTTATCGTGTGCTTTTGCACCGGTTGCAAAGATAGTAGAGATTTTTGGATTTAAAGTTTGATTATTCACAGAAAATAAAAGGATTAGCTGAATATTTCAGCAAAAAAAAGACCCTGCCTTTAGAGCAGGGTTTAATTTTAAAAAAAGAATAGTGTAGCGGTTACTACGAATTTTTATGTATTTTGTTTTTTTAGCTCATCTCTAATTTCAGCCAATAATTCTTCTTGCGTTGGTCCTTTTGGAGCAGCAACCGGTTTTGGATCTTCTTTTTTCTTGGTTTTTTCATAAGCTCTTAAGAATAAGAAGATAAATAAACCTACGATCACAAAATTAATCAATGCCTGTATTAAATTACCATAAGTGATCACTGCGGCTTTTGCTTCTCTAGCAGCTTCTAAGCTTGCATAAGTTTCGCCATCTAGCGAAATAAATTTTTTGGTAAAATCTACTCCACCGGTCAATAAACCAATTATGGGAGTAATTACGTCTTTTACTGCAGAATCAACAATGGTTTTAAAGGCAGCACCAATAACAACTGCAGTAGCAAGGGCAACAATATCACCCTTCATTAAAAACTTTTTAAAATCTGAAAAGAAACTCATAGATCTGTTTAATTAGTTAGTAGAAAAATAAAGATATAAAAAAGTTAATACCTCTTGACAAAAAATTATCTAAAACATATTATTTAATTAAAGAAAAATGTCCTTTAACTGTAGGCATTTCTTCTATGTTAACCATAAACCAATATTCATTTGAAGGTAAACTTTTACCATTATAAGTACCATCCCAAAAGAAGCGTTTTCCCCTTTGTTGAAATAGTAACTTACCAAAACGATCAAAAATCAACAATTCTGAAGAACCGAAGAATTCTATCCCTTTCAGTTGAAAAATATCATTAACGCCATCTTCATTTGGCGTGATAAATTTAGGATAAAGCAAGACCGGAAATTCTCTTGTCGCTATTCTACAAGCTTCAGCATCTTTTACGTAAGCCGTGTAAACGCCACCTTCATTTACTTGAAATTCATTAGTGGGTTGATAGTTAATGCCGTCTAACGAATAAAGAAAATTACCTTCTTGAAGAGTTATAATTTGTATAAATCCGTTTTCAATCAGAACTTCACTAATTTCGGGTTCTTCTATAAATTGTACCGTGAATATCTTAGTTGCAGTACAACCGTCACTATTGGTTACGGTTAACGTATAGTCACCCTCTTCATTAACACTAACTGTTGAAGTTTCTTCACCGGTCGACCAATCGTAAATCACGCCGCTAATATTTGCTGAAAGCGTAACTGTTTCTCCCTCACAGATCTCTATGATTTCATCTGAAGAAAGTTGCGGACTATCATATAAATTATAATTCAGTTGAATTCTTGGTCCCGCCGCACAAGGAGAATTTGGCAAATAAGCTTCAGCAAAATAAGCACCATTTTCAGACGGAGTAAAAGTTTCGGTATCACTGGCAATTGGTGTGGTTGAGGTAGAAGCATCATACCAATTTACTTCGTAAGGTGAAGGAACACTCACCGAAAGTTGTGGCGGAGTGCCATCTTCACAACTAAATACATCTCCGTTACTGGTTGGTGTTGGAGGAGTAGGGATCACTTCCACATAAAAGGCTTCAGAAAAGGTGCTGCACAAATTGTTATCTAAATTTACCGGATCTTCTGCCACTTGAACTCTAAAATAAGTATCTGCTGTAATACTACTTGTTGAAAATTGTGCTTGATTAGCTCCGGGAATGTCGTTCCACGTTTGACTGTCTGGGCTTCGTTGCCATTGGTAATAATGATCTGAGTAAATTGAAAAATCTGGATTTGCTTCTAAAGTAATAGTCTGTGGTAAACTATCTTCACAAAGACTAATTTCATTTTCGTTGGAGTTACTTGGGTTAATAGTCGTTAGATCTCCACAAGATCTAAAAATAATATCGTCGATCGCAAGATCGTTTCCGCAGCCACCTTCAGAATTATTAAACATTTTTAAAATAATGGAATTTTGTCCGGGTTGCGACTGAAAGGTCATAGCATACTGTTCCCAAAAAGCGTTTGCAGTTCCGGCAATATCACCTGTACTTCCTTGCTTAAGAAGTTGCGTGTCGGTAGCATTCCAAATCTCAAAACGAACATTTATGGGGATTCCTGTTCCCGGACAAGCACCGCTGGACGAATCGAAAATATTCATTAAATACGCAGAAAATTCATAGGAAGCATTTTCACATAAACCTGAAATCGGTGTTTGATAAAACAATCCCGCGGTATAATCTGCATTTACGATAAGCGCTCTGCCACTAGATTCTGTAGTATTTGGTAAAGAGCTGTGCCAAGAGCCAATTTGTTGCGAGATCTGGTCAGAAATGGTGTATTGCCCGTCTTGCGGATCACCAACTACGTAGGTGTAATTGGTAATGCCGGCTGCCATCGGATTCCCGGTTCCGTTGCCGGTTCCAAAATCTTCCTGAAAAATAGGATCACCTTTACTACCGCTACAAAACCCTAATTGCGCCTTAATCGTTTTAGTGAAAAAGATGAAAAAACAAATACTCGCAAGGAGTTTAATGGTATTTATATTTTTTGTTTCGATAATTAATTGATTAGTTTTCGTTTAACGCGCTGCGAAATCGATGTGATTAATTCATAAGAAATAGTACCGGCATTATGAGCAAATTCCTCGGCACTTTTTTCTTTTCCGAAGAGAATAACTTCATCTCCTTCTTTACATTCGATGCCGCTAATATCGATCATTAACATATCCATACATACATTCCCGATAATCGGCGCGTGATGACCATTTATGAGAACGCCGGTTTTTTCTTTTCCGTAAATACGGTTAATCCCATCGGCGTGACCTAAAGGCAAAGTAGCTGTTTTCGTTGCAGAAGCTGCTTTAAAGCCACGATTGTAACCCACGCTTTCTCCTTTTTTAATATGATGAATTTGAGAAATAATAGTTTTTAGCGTTCCTACCGGTTTTAGTTTTTGATCTTCTTCAGCAGAATTTCCAAAACCGTACAAACCAATTCCTGTGCGAACCATATCGTAATGTACTTCAGGATAATTAATAATTCCTGAAGTATTGCATAAATGTCTAATAGGAGGGAACTCCAGCTGAGGCAAAAGCGTGTCGAGGGCTTTTTGGTAATTTTTGATCTGGTACTTGGTAAAATCTCTTTCGGCTTCATCTTCACTAGCAGCCAAATGAGAAAATATACCTTCTACTTTTACACTTTCTGTGGCGGCAAGCGTTTCTGCAATCCAATTCATTTCATCGAGATCAAAACCTAGTCGGTTTAATCCGGTATTAATTTTTAAATGAATCGGGTATTTTTTTAGCTGAAGTTTTTCCGCAGTTTCAATAAATGCCTTTAGCGTAAATTTACTGTAAATATTAGGTAATAAATCGTTTTCGATAACCTCTTCAAAATTGGTCGATTGCGGGTGAAGTACTAAAATAGGTTTTTGAATTCCGCCATTTCTAAGGGCAATCCCTTCTCGTGTGTAAGCGACCGCGAAATAATCGATCCCAATTTTGGATAATCGTTTAGCAATAGCCACAGAATCGCTTCCGTAGGCAAAAGCTTTAACAACTCCCAACATTTTAGTGTTAGGTGAAAGTTTAGATCGTAAATAATTATAGTTGTGTTCTAAGGCCGATAAGTCGATCTCTAGAACGGTTTCTGATGTTTGTGACATAGCTATTTTTTGTTGTTGGTAATTTCTTCCATACCATCAACATCTATTTTTCTTACTTTTTCATTCAACATTGCCTTGTAATAGGCGCCTCTGCTCAACGGTTCATATTCTTCCGTTTCTCCCAGTAAAACTAAATCTCGGTTAGCCGATTTTCTAAAACTGTATTGTGCTAAATTTCCTGTTCGAGTACAAACTGCATGTACTTTGGTAACATATTCTGCAGTTGCCATTAAATTAGGCATTGGTCCAAAAGGATTTCCTTTAAAATCCATATCGAGGCCGGCAACAATTACCCGAATACCTTTGTTGGCCAAATCGTTACAAACACTCACAATTTCTTCATCAAAAAATTGTGCCTCGTCAATACCAACCACATCACAATCGTCTGCTAGTAATCTAATATTAGCCGCCGCAGGAACAGGTGTAGATCTAATCTCGTTCGCATCGTGAGAAACCACCATCTCTTCATCATAGCGTTTATCTAATGCGGGTTTAAAGATTTCTACTTTCTGTTTTGCAAATTGGGCACGTTTTAATCGGCGGATGAGCTCTTCGGTTTTGCCGGAGAACATACTTCCACAAATTACTTCGATCCATCCAAATTGCTCTTCGTGATTTACGGTATTTTCGAGAAACATTTTGTAATTTTCAGCATTAAAAACAGAAATATCCTGTTTACGTTTTAAGCAAGGTAAATTTAGTAAAAATACACCCGTACCAAAAAAGTTAATGATAAAGTTATGAAGAAGTCCCTAGAAGCCGAACTAATAAGCATAGCGCACAGAATATTACAGCTAAAAAATAAAGAAGATATTCACGAGCTTAAAGCCATTACTGCGGTATTGTATGAAAAATTAACGGTGTTATCTTTTGCTGAAAAGCATTTTGACGGGGTGCGACCAACCATAGGTTTGCAAGATGTAAAAGATAAAATAGCAGAAAGTAAAGAAGAAAAAGAAGAAGTTGCTGAAAATATGACTGCTGAAGATTCTAAAACGCCAAGCGGATTAGAACATAACACCGAAGGTATTATTGAGCTAAATACCGATATTCTGAAGAGTATTTTAGCTGAAATGCCGATGGAAAAAATACAAGCGCTAAAAGAAAAAGCACGACCAGACGGTTTGCAATACAACAAAGAGGCGATTACCGAACCGCATACCGAAATTATAAAAGATATGGTAGCGCAAATGTTTCCGGAAGGAGAACAGATCGACGAGGTGATTGAAAATATGAATACGCAACCTGCAGAAACTCCGCCAGAAAGTTCTAATAACGAACAAAACTTTGGAGTTCATTTTGACGATTTGCCGCAATTTGAACCGGTAAAACCTAAAGAAAACAATTCGCCTGCTCCAGAAGAAACTCCGAAACAAGAAGAAAAGTCAGCACCAACACCAGATGCTGAGCGAGAAAAGGCGCGTCGAGAAATTGAAGAAAAACTGAATAAAACGACTCAAGAACCGACGAAAGAAGAAACGCCAAAAGAACCGGAAGTAAAACCGGAAGAACTTCCGCAGGAAAAAGAAGAACCTGCTGCTCACGATTTATTTCAGAATTATAAAACTCCGGAGTTTGAACCGAAAGAGACTTCCACAAAAAATGATTTAGGCGGAGAGCGTAAATCCTTAAACGATCGCTTAAAAAAGGGAATTAATATTGGTTTAAATGATCGTTTGGCATACATTAAACACCTTTTTGATGGAAATGCAGCCGATTATAACCGTGTACTTTCGCAATTAAATACCATTGAAACTTTTGCAGAAGCACATCAATTTATTCAGCAGCAAATAAAACCAGACTATAACAACTGGGAAAATAAAGATGTTTACGAAGCACGCTTTTTACAAGCTATCGAAAATAAATACGACTAATGGCGAAGCTATTTTTGGTGCCAACACCCATTGGTAATTTAGAAGATATGACGTTTAGAGCGGTAAAAGTTTTAAATGAAGTAGACTTTATTTTAGCGGAAGACACAAGAACAAGCGGTAAATTATTAAAGCATTTCGAGATCAATACACCCATGCATAGCCACCATATGCATAACGAACATAAAACGGTCGATTTAATTTTGAAGCGACTACAAAATGGTGAAAGTGCCGCGTTAATTAGCGATGCAGGAACGCCGGCCATTTCTGATCCCGGTTTTTTATTGACCAGAGCTTGTGTAGAAAATAATATTGAAGTCGATTGCTTGCCGGGCGCGACTGCCTTTGTTCCGGCATTAGTCAATAGCGGTTTGCCTAACGATAAATTTATTTTTGAAGGTTTTCTGCCTGTAAAAAAAGGAAGACAAACGCGATTAAAGATTTTAGCTGAAGAAACACGGACGATGATTTTTTACGAATCGCCCCATAAACTTTTAAAAACACTCGCACATTTTGCTGAATTTTTTGGTGAAGCGCGTAAAGTTTCTGTCTCTAGAGAAATTAGTAAACTTCACGAAGAAACCATTCGCGGTACGGTAACAGAAGTGCTTCAGCATTTTGAACAAAAAGCTCCGAAAGGTGAAATTGTTGTGATTGTTGAAGGTAAAAACTAAAAAAAATCGGCTAATTTTAAATTAGCCGATTTTTAATTCAATAGGTTATTCAGAAAACTATTTTTCTAAAGAGTTTAAGTAAGCTAAAGCTTCTTTAGCGTTTGAAAGTTCTGCAAACTTTTTGGCTGTGAATTTATCACCGTCAGATTTGATCGATAAATCGGCTCCTTTAGCAACCAGAAGTTTTAAAACATCAACTTTATTGTAACGAGCAGCGTACATTGCCGGTGTTTTTCCTAAAGACTTCGCGTTTACATCTTCTCCAATTTCGATAAGTTGCTTTACCATTTCTAGGTTGCCTTTCATAATGGCTTTGCAAAAAGAACTAAGGTCTGCGTTTTTCTCCCAATTAACTTCTGTAGAAACATTTTCTGGGTTTACTTCATAAGCGTTGTGCGCGAATGTAACACAGCTGATTAATGCTAATGCTACGGTAATGATTGTTTTTTTCATGATGAATGATTTTGATTAATGAATTAGTTTTGAGCAAGTTGCTCTATTTTATAAGACTAATTTAATTTGAAATTGTTACAAAAAATCATTCAAAATTTTAAAAAACTGTCAAGAGAATATTATTAAAAAGAAGAATTAATTAACTAAGAATCAATTTTTTTTCCATTATAATTTGCCATTTGTTGTAGTAAATCTCTAAACTCTTCAATAGCATTTTCGCTATAGTTATCAAGTTCAAAGGTAGCTTCTCGATTTTGAGTAAGCTGGACAATCAAAGCCTGTTCTTGTTGTTTAACGCCTTCTATTTCATCTACTTTTAAACGCTTGGTAGGTTCGTTATTCAACTTATATTTAATAAAAACCGCATCGTAAATCACTTGATTTTTCTTCACCTGGCTGGTTATTAGAACGTAAAGCACTAAAACATTGGCAAGAACGATGAGGTAAAAATAAGAGAATATTTCTGTCCAATAATATGCGATAAAACCAATAACCAATAATACAATACCCACGAGTAGAATAATGAGGTTTTGTAAAGTGTTTCTATATTTTATCGTAAGTTCTTGTTTCATTCTCTTCAAATTTCATCACGAAATTAAAGAAAACCAATCACTAGAGAATTGTTTTAATAGGAAAATTACCGAAAATTACGTAAATTAATAGTTTCAACTAATACTTACAAAATGTCATTCGGCGGAGCAGTTCAAGGAATGATTACTACCTTGAAAAATAATTCAAGACGTGGTGATCGCACTAATTATTTTAAAAAAGGGCACGATAAAACTTCAGGGGAAAGTACAGGAATTCCTGTCGTTAAAATTTCTGAAGAGAAACGCAAAGCCATGCGAGATCGGCTTATCGCTGAAAATAAACAACACCAGCGTAAATTCTTGTTCATATTTATAACTTTATTGGCCGTGATATTTTCAATAATTGCATATTTTTTATTCTTTTAAAAGAGCTTTTTATTGAAAGATTTATTGCAAGAAGTTAGACAATGTACGTTTTGTGAACCTCATTTACCTTTGGGAGCAAACCCGATTGTAAGCGGAAACGAAAATTCAAAAATAATTTTAATTAGTCAGGCGCCCGGTCGAGTTGTACATGAGTCGGGAATCGCGTGGCAAGACCAAAGCGGTAAAAAATTGCGAGAATGGTTAGGCGTTGATACGACAAACTTTTATAATGAAGATCATTTTGCTGTTTTACCTATGGGTTTTTGTTATCCCGGTAAAGCCAAAACGGGAGATTTGCCACCAAGAAGAGAATGTGCTCCTATGTGGCATCAAACGGTTTTAAAACATTTTAAAAATGTTCAGTTAATTATTTTAATCGGAGCTTACGCTAATAAATATTACCTTTCTAAAGATGAAAAGCTAACCAATTTGGTAAAAAACTACCAAGACGTTTTACCCAACTATTTCCCATTGCCACATCCATCTCCGGTGAATCGATTTTGGCGAATGAAGAATTTATGGTTTGAAGAAGAAGTTGTTCCGGAATTACAAAAAAAGGTCAAGGAGATTTTAGATGAATATTGATTTAGCTTGTTAAACCCAATTATATTTGCACAAAAATAAAAAAGAATGCGCTGGACCGTTAAACCCTTACCAAATCCTGAAAAAGTACAAGAACTACAACAAGCTTTGGGCGTAGAAAAGGCCATTGCGACGTTGTTGGCTCAGCGTGGGATTGAAACTTTTGAAGAAGCTAAAAAATTTTTCCGCCCAAGTTTAAAAGACTTGCACGATCCTTTTTTGATGAAAGATATGGATAAGGCGGTGGCAAGAATCGAGCAAGCTTTAGCTGAAGGAGAAAACATTTTGGTTTATGGCGATTATGATGTCGACGGTACGACCAGTGTTGCTTTAATGAGTTCGTATTTAAAAACGAGAACTCCGCAAATTGCTACGTATATTCCCGATCGTTACGCCGAAGGTTACGGTGTTTCTTACCAAGGGATCGATTATGCCGCTGATAATGATATTACCCTAATTATAGCTTTAGACTGCGGAATCAAAGCCATTGAAAAAGTAGCTTACGCCAAAGAAAAGGGAGTCGATTTTATTATTTGTGATCACCACCGGCCGGGCAAAGAAATTCCTAATGCCGTAGCGGTTTTAGACCCGAAACGAGAAGATTGTGAATATCCTTATAAAGAACTTTGCGGTTGTGGTGTTGGCTTTAAATTAATTCAAGCGTTAGAAGAAAAAATAGGAAATCCCGTAGAAACTTTAATGCCGTTTTTCGATTTGATCGCAACCGCAATTGGTGCAGATATTGTTCCGATCACCGGTGAAAATCGAGTGTTGGCCTATCACGGTTTACACGTGATCAATACCTTACCGCGAAGTGGTTTTAAAGCGATTCTCAATCAAGTAAAAAAAGAAACCTTAACGATCACCGATGTAGTGTTTATCATCGCTCCCAGAATTAATGCCGCCGGAAGAATGAAACACGGTTTACACGCCGTACAATTACTGGTAGAGGAAAATGAAAAATTAGCTGAAAAATATGCAGCAGAAATTGAAGCTTATAATGCCGAGCGTAAAGATGCCGATCGCACCATAACCGAAGAAGCCTTACAATTAATTGAAGAATTAAAAGAGCAAGAACGCTTCACTACCGTGGTTTATGGCGAACACTGGCATAAAGGCGTGATCGGGATCGTTGCTTCTCGCCTTACCGAAACCTATTATCGACCAACGCTCGTTTTTACAAAAAGCGGAAATAAATTAGCAGCATCGGCCCGATCGGTGAAAGGTTTTGATGTTTACAATGCGCTAGAAGCTTGCACAGAACATATCGAGCAATTTGGTGGACATAAATACGCGGCCGGTTTAACCCTAGATGAAAGTTGTTATGACGCTTTCAAGAAAAAGTTTGAAGAAGTCGTAAGCCAAAGTATCGACCAAAAATTACTAACGCCGGAAATTAATGCAGACTTAGAGCTGAATCTAAAGGCGATTACCCCAAAATTTTATCGTATTCTCAAGCAATTTGCGCCGTTTGGTCCGGGAAATATGACGCCCGTTTTCTTAACTCAACATTTAACCGATACGGGTTACGGCAAAGCAGTTGGGCAAACGCAAGATCATTTAAAATGCAGCGTTCAGCAATTACCAGATAATAATTTTATTGGCGCTATTGGTTTTAATTTAGGAGATAAATTGCCTTTAATTCAGCATAAAAAACCATTTGACGCTGTCTATTCTATCGACGAAAACGAATGGAACGGGAAAGTATCGCTTCAATTAAAATTGAGGGATATTAGGTAAATAATTTGGGCAATCCTTTCGCTTTAACAAGCTCAGGTCGGGCTATTCACTGCAATCTTTTTTATTTTTAAAAAGCAAAAAATAAAAAAGGATTTCCGTTGCTATCCCTTTTGCAATTTTTATTACTAAGATAAAATTCAAATAAAGATAATTAATTATTTAGAACAATTCTAAATAATTAATTATCTTTGATAAGAAATTTAGGCTTATGAAAGATATTGAGATCATTTATAAAAACGAATTCGGAATTTCATTTCAGTGGGAAAGCAAGCGAGAAAAAGTACAGGTGGTTTTTAAAGACACCGGGTTTTTACTGAGTTTAGAAGAGATTAAAAGTTTTCAGAAAAACGTACTTCAGGTAGAAGCAGAGCAATGCTGCCAAAACTGTGAATATTCTCGATCTTGTCGAAGCTTTTTATTAAAAACGCCTTCACCAAAAATAGATCTGGCCGTGAGCTTAAATGAACTCGATCAAATTAATGAATTATTGGGAGCTACGATTTTTAAGTTAGAGACTAAAGCTTATGTAGCCAATAGCTTCAATTAGTAGAAATTAAACTTTTAATAAGAATTTCAGTGAAGTATGAAATTCAGAAGCAAGACCTGAATTGCAAGGTTATTTTTTAAACTCTTTTAATTCAAACTTTTCTCCGTCGAAAACTCCGTAGGTGTAAAAATTAATCCAGTCGCCGAGATTAAAATAGGTGGAGTTTTTACCAACTTCAATTTCCATAGGTAAATGGCGATGCCCAAAAACAAAGAAATTGTAATGTTTACTTTCTAATTTTCTTTTAGCGTATTGCGCTAACCATTCATTTTCTTCGCCTAAAAACTTGGCATCATCATCACCGGAAATGAGTTTATTTTTTACCGAAAGATGTTGCGCTAACGGCACGCCAAGATCGGGATGCAACCATCGATACAACCATTTCGAAAACGGATTGGTAAACACTTTTTTCATGCGTTTATAACCCTTATCGCCTGGACCTAAACCGTCACCGTGACCAACCAAAAAGGTTTTATGGTTAAAGCTGAATTCTTTTGGGCGATGATACACAGGAATGCCTAATTCTTGCTCAAAATAATCATCCATCCATAAATCGTGATTACCCACAAAGAAATAAATAGGAATGCCGCTGTCTTTAATTTCGGCAAGTTTTCCTAAAACTCGTACAAAACCTTTAGGAACTACGTGTTTATATTCAAACCAAAAATCGAATAGATCTCCCAGTAAAAAAATAGCTGCAGCATCGTGTTTTACCTCGTCTAACCAAGCTACAAATTTAGCTTCTCGCGGCTTGCTAAGTTGTTGGTTGGGCGCACCTAAGTGGTTATCGCTCGAGAAGTAAACTTTTTTTCCTGTAGGGAGTTGCATAGGTTATTTTGTGATTGCTAAATATACTTATTTCTGTAAAAGTGTTTTGCGTTAGGGATTGAATGGCGTGTTTGAGCTCTTTTAATTTTTTATGAAAAATTAAAAAGCGAGTAATGAAAGCCCGACCCGATAGGGAAACGCCCTAATTATCGCTAGCAAACCATTCGGCAAAGCTGGTTTCGGTCTCTTGAAGTTTTAATGAAAACAACTGAATATTTTCCGGCAAACGACTTTTTATTTTTTCTGCAAAATCGATCACCATCATTTCTGAAGTTGGCTGATAATCGACCAAGATCACGTTATGGTCACGTTTCTGAAGCTCTTTTGCCAACTCTACGTGCGGTGTATTTTTATTAAAAACGGTAGCGTGGTCAAATTTATCGACAATTTCTTCTTTCACGATTTTTTTTAGGTCGCCAAAATCGATCACCATCCCAAATTTAACGTGATCGGCATCGTCGATAGGTTGCCCGATTACCGTTACATTAAGCTTGTAACTATGGCCGTGAACGTTTTTGCATTTACCGTCGTAACCGTAAAGGGCGTGACCGGTTTCAAAATTAAATTGCTTGGTGATGCGAATGTTGCTCATCGGTTTCTAAATTTGTTAACTAACACGACTACGATTAACACAACGGCCAGTAAAAGAAAAAGTCCGTTACCGCTAAAAAACTGTAAAATATCCACTTCGATTTATTTTTAAATAGGCTACAAAGTTAAGCAATTAAGTTTCTAACGCGAGAATGAAATTTTTTGTATTTCGAATGGATTTACAATTTATATTTGTCGCGCATTTTTATGAATTATGAAAGAACTTTTTGATCAAGTAGAATTTGTTGAAAATCCATTATACGAAAGTATTATCGAGGATTTGTTGCAACGTAAATACAGCGTTATCGATAACTTTTTTTCTGCGGAAGAAGTTGAAGTTTTAAGAAACGGATTGCTGGCAAAATACGAAGAAGATCAATTTAAAAAATCTGCCATTGGTAATAAAACCAACGAATTGGTGGAAAAAGAAATTCGAGGCGATTTTATTTTATGGCTGAATGAAGCCGAAGCAGGAACTGCTGAAAACGTATTTTTTAATCGCGTAAATAACCTAGTCGATTACTTGAACAGAACTTGCTTTATGGGCATTTTGCATAAAGAATTTCATTACGCAGTTTACCCGGAAGGGACTTTCTATAAACGACATTTAGATACCTTTCAAAACGATGGAAGAAGAAAACTTTCTGTGGTTTGTTATTTAAATGATGAAACTTGGCTAGAAGAAAACGGCGGCGAGTTAACGATTTATGTGGATGAAAATGGAGAAGAAAAGGCAGTCGATCTTTACCCATTTCCCGGGCGTGTGGTGATTTTTGAAAGTCAAGAGTTAGAGCACGAAGTACAACGTGTGAAGCATTCTAAACGGTTGAGTATTACCGGTTGGTTGAAAACTAGATAATAAAAAAAGCCTGAAAGAAATCTTTCAGGCTTTTTTGTTGATGTTCTTTTACAGATTGTTGATGTAATTTCCGTAGAGATCTTGAAATTGAATTCCTTTTGAGAATCGGTGTTTGCTAAGTTTATTGTAAGCCGTTAATCCCCAGAGCAAAAATTCAGTTAGAAAATAGCGGTCTTCTTCGCTGACTTCCGGTTGGTATTTTGAGATCAGATCTTGTAGCGGTTTTATATTTTTCAGCGTTTCTTGATATTCTTTTTCGCTAAGATCATCGGGTAATTCTACTCCGCTCGATTCAAAAAACCACTGCGTAACTTCATCATAAGGGTTGGCTTCATTTTGCTTTTCAAGCTTTTCTATCTTCGGAAATAATTCTGGGAAAATTGTTTTAATTGAATTTTCAATGAGGTGTTGAGCCACAAACGCAGCACCTTCTTGTTCACCTTCATAAACCAATTCAACTTTACCCGTAATTGCAGGAATTACACCCATAAAATCGCCTAAGCGAAGCGTAGTTTCTATATCTCCATTTTTTAAAGCGCGACGCTCTGCGGTACTCAATAAATTCTGAAAAGCAGTAATACTCATTCGAGCGCTAATTCCGCTTTTTTCATCTACATATTCACTTTCTCGTGCTTCAAAGCTAATTTGCTCTAAAATTTCTCGCGCTAGATCGGGTACTTTTACGTGTTCTTTTTGGTTGCTTTCTAAATTAGCTTCCTGCTCGGTAATGGTTTTGGCAATTTCTACAGTTTTTGGATAATGCGTTAAAATTTGCGAACCAATTCTGTCTTTTAACGGAGTCACAATACTACCACGATTGGTATAATCTTCAGGATTTGCTGTAAAAATAAATTGAAGATCTAATGGCATTCTTAATTTAAATCCTCGAATTTGAATATCGCCTTCCTGCAAAATATTGAACAAAGCGACCTGAATTCTCGCTTGTAAATCGGGCAACTCATTAATCACGAAAATACAACGGTTTGCTCGTGGAATCATCCCGAAATGAATCACGCGATCATCGGCATAACTCAGTTTTAAGTTGGCGGCTTTTATTGGATCTACATCACCAATTAAATCGGCTACGGTCACATCGGGTGTCGCCAACTTTTCTGAAAAACGCTCGTCTCGATGCAACCAAGAAATAGGTGTTTTATCTCCTTTTTCTTTTAAAGTTTCTTGAGCATATCTAGAAATAGGATGAAAAGGATCATCATTAATTTCTGAACTTTCTACCACCGGAATATATTCGTCTAAAAGCTTCACCATTAACCGAGCAAGACGTGTTTTTGCTTGTCCGCGTAAACCGAGTAAATTAATGTTATGTTTTGAAAGAATTGCACGTTCTAGTTCGGGAATTACGGTGTCTTCATAACCGTGAACGCCTTCAAAAACCGTTTCGTTATTTTTTATTTTTTCAATTAAATTTTGGCGTAATTCTTCTTTGATACTTTTACTTTCGTAACCTGCTTTTTTAAGTTCGCCAAAAGTTTTTATTTCTGTTAAGTTCATAGTTTTTTTATTTTACATCCCTCCCCAGCCCTCCCTTCGAAGGGAGGGAGTAGCATTTTATGTTGTTTAATTAAATTCTTTTATGTATTTAAGTATTGTTTGTTTTACAGAAGTTATCTTGCTAAAAACTTCTTCATTTGTAAATCTTAAAAAGGAGACACCATATTTTTCAATTTCTCCTTGTCTTTTAGCGTCCTCTAAAAAGTTATTTGAATGAATTTTTCCATCTATTTCAATTGCTAAGCCAATTTCGTGACAATAGAAGTCAACGATATAATTTAATATGGGAACTTGTCTATGAAATTCAACTCCTAAAGATTTTTTTCGAATATGTTGCCATACTAAATCTTCAGCAGGAGTCATGTTTTTTCTCAATTCTCTAGCTCTTATTTTAAGATCTTTGTTATATGGTATTATTTTGTTCGCCATAAAATCATTTAGCCCCTCTTTTAAAGAGGGGTTTGGGGAGATGTTACTATCGTATTCTCTTTTTTCTGTTCGATTCGTAATCTTCAAAAATCATTTCACCTAAACCGCCGAGTCCGGTGTAATACGCTTTTCCTTGGTTAGACTCGGTAAATTCATCTACAAATTGCTGTAAATAAGGGTCTGAGGTGATCATAAATGTTGTGATGGGAATATTCAACTTTCGGGCTTGCGCGGCCATATTGTAACATTTATTAGTGATATAAGGATCGAGTCCCATCGAGTTTTTATAATACGTTCCGTCCGGCATTCTAAGACAACTCGGCTTCCCGTCGGTAATCATAAAAATTTGCTTGTTGGCGTTACGCTTCCTACGTAAAATATCCATCGCTAATTGCATTCCGGCAACGGTGTTGGTATGAAACGGACCCACTTGCAAATACGGCAGATCTTTAATCTGAATGGGCCAAGCATCATTTCCGAAGACAATAATATCGAGCGTATCTTTTGGGTAACGCGTTAACATTAATTCTGAAAGTGCCATCGCCACTTTTTTGGCCGGAGTAATTCGATCTTCGCCATAGAGAATCATACTGTGACTAATATCGATCATTAACACCGTGCTCATTTGTGATTTAAACTGACTGTCTTCTACGACCAGATCGTTTTCTGAGAGATTAAAATTCCCGATACCGTGATTGATCTGAGCGTTTTTTAAGCTCTCGGTCATCGAAATTCTGTCGAGACCGTCGCCGTATTGGTAATTTCTAAATTCTCCGGTACTTTCGTCACTATTACCACTATGTTTGGTTTTATGATTACCCGAATTTCCTTTTCGCATTTTACCAAAAATCTGGTTTAATGCGCGTTGTCTAATGGCTTTTTCGGTTTTCGAAGTAATTTCCATTCCGCCTTTACCATCAGGTTTCACACGTTCTTGAATATAACCTTTTGCTTTCAGGTCTTCAATAAAATCGTCTATGGTATAATCGGGCGTGGTGAGTTCGTATTCTTTATCTAACTGGCGCAACCAATCGATCGCTTCATCAAAATCTCCCGAGGTGTAGGTGATCAGCTCTTTAAAAATTTCAAACAACTTTTCGAAAGGAGTTTGATGGGGTGCTTCATAGCTTTTAAAAATAAAACCTTTGCTAACTTCATCTCTTTTCATAGCTTAAAATTACGACAATTTTGAAGCAATTGTAAGTGTACAGATGTTAAACTGATGTGAAGTAAAAGCAGCTCTTATAAAGCCTCTTTTAAATATTTTCTTCGGAATTTTATGACCAAGGTTGAACTTCTTATAAGCATCCAAACTAAGAAACCCATCCAAATGCCATAAAGCTTTAGACTAAAATAATCGGCAATTAGCAAAGTTGGAGTAAAACCCAAAAAGGTGGCAACCAGTAAGACATTCCGCAGGTATTTAGCTTCACCTAAGCCTTTAAAAATACCATCGAACATAAAAGCGATCGCATTAATTGGTTGCATCAAAAGCACGAGCCAAAAAACAGAAGAAAATAGCGCAAGAACGGTAGCTTCTTTGTTAAATACGAGTCCGATTTCATTGTAAAAAAGTGCACAAATTCCCATTAAAATAAAGGCGATAAACACCGCATATTTGCAAATATCTTTACTTAAATTCCATAAGCGTACATAATCTTTTGCCCCGAGTAAGCGACCGCCAATTGCATTACCGGCGTTGGCATAACCATCGATAAAGAAAGAGAAAAACAACCAGATATTCATCAAAATACTCTGGGCAGCGATATAGTTTTTTCCGTAATCGGTGGCGTAAGCGTTCGCTAGGTAAATGGCGAAATTTAGCGCTGCCGTTCGCACAAATAAATTAGCAGCCATTAATAGCAAAGGCTTCATTTGCGGATTAATGTTGAAACTCAATTTTAAGTGAAAAGGCGTTTTTTTGAAGAAATAATAAAAAGCCATCACAAGCATTGTAGCTTGCGCAGCTAAACTTGCATAAGCCGCACCTTTTAAATGAAGTGGTTCAATAAAACCTTCAATACCATAAACTAGGGCGTAATCCAATCCAATATTTACGGCGGCTCCCGCTAAGCTACACTTCATCGCCCAAAGCGTGTTTTGTAACCCACGAAAAATTCCGAAGATTGCGAAAGTAACCAGCGTTAATGGATAACCTATGGCGCGAATCGTATAATAATCTTCGGTATATTTTAAAATTAAACCATCAGCATTGTACGCGCTAAAAATACTTTCAGCAAAAAAAGCAGTCGTCGCATAAATCACTAAGCTTAAAATGAGATTAAAAACAATCGCCTGCGGAATCAAAGTTTTTACCGCGTGCACACGATTGGCTCCCAAATGCTGAGAAACAATTGCTGAAATCGCAGTTTTGGTTTGCGCAACGATCCAAATAATGGCCGATAAAAATGAACCAACAATTCCGGCTGCGGCTAAGGCTTCTACCGAGTTTTCTTCCACATTACCAATCACGGCAATATCGGTTAATGAAATAAGTGGTTCAGCAATGCCTGCGATAATCGCCGGGATCGCAATTTTATTAATTTCTTTAAAAGAAACTTTTGGAGTTTGGGCCATAGAAATGGCGTTTTTAGTCTTCAAATAAGGCTTTAAGTTCAGTTGCTTCGCTAGGTTTTAATTTTCCGGCAAGTACTAAACTTAATTGTTTTCTTCGTAAAGCTGCGTCGTAACGTTCTTTTTCAATTTCGGTTTCGGGTTCAATCGCAGGAACGGGAACCGGAGCTCCAGAATCGTCTACGGCAACAAACGTATAAATAGCATCATTGGCTTTAGAGCGTAAACCGCTTTCACGATCTTCTACCCAAACATCGATCACTACTTCCATTGAGCTTTTAAAGGCGCGAGAAAGATTAGCTTCAACAGTGACCACACTTCCTAACGGAATCATTTTTTTAAACGCTACGTGATTTACAGAAGCAGTAACTACGATTCTTCGGCTATGGCGACGCGCAGCAATACTGGCAGCACGATCCATACGCGCTAATAATTCGCCGCCAAAAAGATTGTTTAACGGGTTGGTCTCACTCGGTAAAACGAGGTCGGTTAAAATAGTGCGAGATTCTTGAGGATGTTTTGGCTGCATTTTTTTCTGCAAAGGTAAACTTTTGTGTTAAAACAAAAATTGATGCTCGGTAAAAGCATCAATTTTAAATAAATTTTATAAGTATCGAGAGTTTTAAAGCTCTTCTACTAGTAACCAAGCTTCACGATTCTCATTCGACTTAATCGTTCTTAACGCTTTTAAAGCCTCTAAGCGATCTTCGTAACTACTGTAAATTACCTGATGTAAACCGTATTTATTTGCGCCAATTTCTCTGGCATTAAAACCTTTTTCTTGTAGTTGTTTTACCTTTTTTGCGGCGTTTTCTTGTTCTCTAAATGCACCGGCAACAATATGATAATTTCCGTTTTCTCGAGCTACTTTAAAAGTAACTTCTGGTAACGGATTGCTCATTACAAAAGTTGCTTCTTGTATTTGCGACTCAATTTGTTGCTCTGCTTTTTGTTGCTCAGCGATATTATGCGCTTTTACATCATTGCTATAATAATTCGCACCTAAAAGACCAGATAAACCAATCGCAATAACCCCAACGGCAGCATAGCGCCAAACGGGAGTTTTTGTTTTTTGGGTTTCTTCTGAAGTTGAAATTTCTTCCGCTTCAGCTGAAGTGATTTCTTCTTTTTCTGCTGAAGTCTCTTCAACTTTAGAAAGGAGAACAGTTTCTTCTTCAACAAGCTCTTCTTTTCTTTCAATTGCATTTGAGGTAAATGTTGAAAGCCCGAAAGATTCTGCCAAGTAGTTGTTGTGATAGAATGGCTGAAATAAAACTTTATCTTCAACTAAAGAAAAAGTACCAATTTCTTCTAACACAACTTCTTTATAATGCGTTAAGGTATGAGATAGATTTTCTACAAATTCGGTTACTTTTTGGTTGGCTTCCCCATAAGAAAGCCCTTCTGCTTTAGCGATGTAATTAGCTAAAATTCCGTCGTTTTCGGTAAGTTGTTTGTTAAACGAGATCACCTTTTTGGGCGGATAAAAAGCGTGGGTAGACTCATGAACTTCTGCCGGTTTACGCTTCGCCAAAAATGCCCCAAACTCAGGCATCACAACACATTCGTAACGATATAGTAATTCTTGTAAATAATTCTCTACTCTCATAATTTCAAAGTTAGTTTATTTTCAGTTTTTATGAAATAGGGCTGCTGAATTTTATTAACAAATCTTTTTGGCTACATTTAAGCTTATATTTTCTTAAAAATGAGCGAATCAGAGTTAATCTACCTATTAGCGCTGCAACGAATCCCAAATATTGGAGATGTTACGGCCAAGAAATTATTGCAATATTTTGGTTCTGCGACGGAAATTTTTGAAGCCAAAAAACAAAAGATCACCGCTATTGATGGTATTGGTGAACGAACGGCGGCTTTGCTCGATTTTTCTACTTACGAACGAGAAGTTTTGCAAGAACTTGATTTTATAAAGGAAACCGATATTAACGTTCGGTATTTTCAAGATCAAGATTATCCTTCGCATTTAAAGCATTGTATCGACGCGCCCATTTTACTTTTTGAACGAGGAAATATTGATCTTCAGCAAAAGAAAATCATTAGCATTGTAGGTACAAGAAAAGCCACCACTCACGGAACTGCATTTTGCGAACAACTCATTGAAGATCTAGCTCCGTTAAATCCGGTTATTGTTTCTGGTTTTGCTTACGGTATAGATATTTGTGCGCACAAAGCCGCTTTGGCAAATAATCTGCAAACTATTGGTTGTTTAGCACACGGGTTAAATCAAATCTACCCGAAAGTGCATAAAAAATATGAAGCTGAGGTGTTGAATAACGGAGGTTTTCTATCAGATTTTTGGAGCGATAAAACTTTTGACCGCAAGAATTTTTTAAAACGTAACCGAGTGATTGCCGGTATTAGTGAAGCTACCATTGTGATTGAAAGTGCAGAAAAAGGCGGTTCTTTAGTTACTGCAGATATTGCCAATTCTTATAACCGAGAAGTATTTGCCGTTCCCGGGCGGGCAACCGATAGTTTGAGTAAAGGTTGTAACGAACTTATAAAAATGCAAAAAGCACAATTGATCACTTCTGCAGCAGATCTTATTTACTATTTAGGTTGGGAGATCGAAGATAAAAAGCCACAACAAACGCAATTGTTTATTGAACTTTCTGAGGAAGAAGAAAAAGTTTTACTTCAGCTTAAAAACTTAGGAAAAACAGAACTAGATGTGTTAGCCTTAGCTTGCCAAATGCCCACATTTGAAATTACCACTTATTTACTCAATTTAGAATTAAATGGTTTGGTAAGACCATTGCCGGGCAAAATGTTTGAAGCAATTTAGATATATGTATAAACGTTGTTTACCTCAGAAGAAAATCTATATTTGCGCTGTTAAAATTTTATAATAATGAAAAGGTTTTTAAATGTATTCTTTTGTGTAATTGGGTTTAGTATTCAGGCGCAAGAATCACAACAAGCAAGTGTAGAAAAAGAAGTTTATGGAGTGCAAGTTGGTCTTGGCTTTTGGGCTCATTACGAACTAGGCTTATCGAACACCATTGCATTGAGAGGAGAACTTGGTTTCAATCCATATATTACTGAGCCGGGATTTATAATTAATAAAAAAACTCATTTCGGTTTTATGCCAATTATTAGAGTAGAACCTCGTTGGTATTTCAACTTAAAAAAACGCTTAAGAGAAGATAGAAATATTAGTAAAAACTCCGGTAACTTTCTAAGTCTTGATATTGCTTTTACTCCAAACTCATTCACTATTTTCGATAATAGTGATTACGATGTAGAAACAATAAATCAATTAAGTGTGATACCGACTTGGGGAATGCGAAGAACTTATTGGGAGCACTTTACATTAGAAACCGGTGCCGGTTTAGGTTATGTTCGAAGTTTTCAAAGTGATGATTATTACTTAAATCCTGATAAAGAACATCTAGTCGGGTTAAAAATATATTTTAGACTGGGATATACTTTCTAAATAAAAAAAGTCAGCTTTTAAAAGCTGACTTTTTTATTTTCTAGTAACCTAATTTTGTTCGAACTCGGTCTAAAACTTCATTCGCTACTTTTCCGGCTTTTTCAGCTCCTTTTTCTAAAGCAGCATCGACTTCGTGAAGATTATTCATATAATAATGATAAGCTTCTCTTTCTTTCGCATACTTTTCAACTAAAAGCTCATACAAAGCTTGTTTCGCGTGACCGTAACCGTAATTTCCGCCCAAATAGTTTTTACGCATTTCTGCAGTTTGTGCTTCGGTAGCGATAATTTTATAAAGATTGAAAACATTACAAGTATCGGGATCTTTTGGTTCTTCAAGTGGAGTGCTATCGGTTTGAATGCCCATGACTTGTTTTCTTAATTTTTTATCGGGTAAAAATAAATTGATAAAGTTATCACGAGATTTACTCATTTTTTCTCCGTCGGTTCCCGGGATGTATTTTGAATTTTCTTCAATTTTAGCTTCCGGCAACACAAAAACATCTTCACCCATCTGTGCATGAAAACGAGCAGCTACATCACGCGTCATTTCGATATGTTGTAATTGATCTTTACCCACCGGAACAAATTCTGCATCGTAAGCCAAAATATCTGCAGCCATGAGCATTGGGTAAGTAAAAAGCCCAGAGTTTACATCGGCTAAACGATCTGCTTTATCTTTAAATGAGTGTGCAAGCGTTAATCGTTGGTAAGGGAAAAAGCAACTTAAATACCAAGAAAGCTCGGTTACTTGTGGTACATCACTTTGTCTGTAAAAAACTGTTTTCTCGATATCTAAACCAAAAGCCAGCCAAGTTGCCGCCACAGAATAGGTGTTTTCTCTTAAAGTGGGAGCGTCTTTTATTTGCGTAAGCGTGTGCAAATTTGCAATAAATAAAAAAGATTCGTTATTCGAATCGTTTGCCATGTTGATGGCAGGAATAATTGCTCCTAGTAAGTTTCCTAAATGTGGAGTTCCTGTACTTTGTACTCCGGTTAGTATTCTTGACATTTTAAATAATTTTTTTGTAAAGGTAAATGTTTTATCATTTTCAATGCATACATTTTATTACTTTTGAAAGTATATGAGCTTTTTTAGAAAAATTCTAATCACCCTTTGGCGGGTTTGGTTTTACATACTAATTGCAGTGCCAATTATTATCATGTTTCCTTTTTTGTTGTTATTCACTTCAAAAGAAAAATATTACCCGCAGTTTTTCTTTTTAGCTCGAGTTTGGGCGAAGATCATTTTATATGGAATGGGTTTTTACCCAATCGTCAAAAAACTTGAAACTCCGCAAAAAGGGAAAAGCTACATGTTTGTTGCTAACCATACTTCGATGACTGATATTATGTTAATGTTGAGCATTGTGAAAAATCCGTTTGTGTTTGTAGGAAAAAAGGAACTGGCAAAATTCCCGGTGTTTGGCTTCTTTTATAAACGAACTTGTATTTTGGTAGATCGCGGAAATGTAAAAAGCAGGCAAGAAGTTTTTCAGCAAGCGCAACGAAGATTAAACCAAGGCGTTAGTATCTGTATTTTTCCGGAAGGTGGCGTGCCAGATGATGAATCTGTTCTGTTAGATACGTTTAAAGATGGTGCTTTTCGATTAGCGATCGATCATCAAATACCAATTGTTCCGTTGGTGTTTTTTGATAATAAAAAGCGTTTTTCTTATACTTTTTTAAGTGGTTCTTTTGGGAAGATGAGAGCGAAAATACTTCCATTTTTTTCAACAGAAAATTTAGATCAAACTCATAAGCGAGAATTAAAAGAAAACGTGAGAGCTGCAATTTATACCGAGCTTGAGCAAAAAGAAACTTCAGCATAAAAAGAAAAGGAGCCAAAACCACTTGACCCCCTTTGCTCATCATCGCTTTTATAAAAAACTAACTTAACTAAAACTTAAAACTAAAACCTGTATAAACCCCAAAATAGTAGGGTTTAAAATCGTTGATATTGTTATTATAGGTATTGAGCTGATACTTAAATGTAGGCTCTAAATTTAAATCGAATTTTTTGCTAAGCTGGTAACCTAAGCCTAGTCCAATGTTTGTGGTAAAGCTCACCTTGTTAAGGTTATTAGCTTCACCCAAAGATAAATGTCCGTTTTGAGAATCTATATAAATATCGTTATCATCTAAAAATAAAGTACTCGCGCCGCCAATCACATTAATGCCAAAACGTTTATTTAACAAAGCATATTCAACTTCTAACGGAACTTCTAAATAACCTAATTGTTGATTAAGCACACCGTTAGTTTGAGGAACTTCAAAAGCTCTATTAAATTCGGGATTAGCAACATCAAAATTATTGGTCAAAGCATTCGAAACTTCAATAATTTGAGTTTGAGAATTATTAGTTACTCCTTCTAATCGAATTGCATTAACATCTGCAGCATAAGCAATATTATTTACATTATAGCTCATATTTACTTTGCTAATACCGGAACGTACTTTTAGTTTTTCTGAAATGGTATAGGCAAAATTAACTCCGTAAGCCATTGTAATATCGCTGTCGGTGCTGTTACTTGCTAAGGATTGATCTATACTATTACCTCCATTTAAGCTTCCGTAATAGATCGGTGAAACGTTAGGTTTAATTAGCCATTTAGAAAGTTCTGGCTCATTTTCATCTTCATCTTCATTATTTTCTTCTTTTTCTTCTTCTATTTCTTTCGCAACTTCAACTAAAGATTTGGTCTTTTCGTCTTCATTTTGTTGCGCTAAAAGCGTTTCATTAGCTGTCTTATTTTCATTATTCGACAAAGTGTCTTTAGTAACAGAAGTGCTTTCAGCTAAGCTATTTTCTAAATCACTATTCGTTGAATTGTTTATTGCTGAAGAATTCTCTATTGAATTCTTTCTATTTACCGAATTTTTAGATTCGTTATTTTCTTGATATGCTAAGGATGAATTCTTATTAAGCTTTGTTTTATTTTCTGCGGAAGAAGTATTAGAGTTAATCTTTTTGCTAGAGGTTGAAGCAATTCCCCTATTATTTATAGAGGAATTTTCTTCAACTGAAGAAGTATTTTTTACAACACGATTTGAATTAGCCTTTAAACTTGAGTTGTTTGTGTTTGTTACGTCTTGTAAATTACTCTTCTCAGGGTTTGGGGTTTGGGTGTTTGCTTTATTGTTTTTATTATCTTCAGAGGTCGCGATATTATTAATTGGGTTGCTTTTCTTCTGAAGATCATTATTTGTAAAAGGTTGCTCTTGGCTTCTTAGCTCGGGTTTAATGATTTCTTCTTGATCGGTATTAACAACTTTAGGATTGCTATTGTTTATAAAAAAGTTTCCAATAAATATAGCGGCAATTAATATTGCTGCTACACCACCAAGGCTATACCACCAAATAGGGACAACTCTTTTCTTTTTCTTCTCTTGTAATTGGTCTGCAATATTATTCCAGACATGATTATCAGGAGAAACTTCAAAATCTTTAAATTTCTCCTGAAATAATCGGTCTATGTTCTTTTTCTCTTTCATTGTGCCGAGCTTGCATTATTATTGTCGGTATGCTCTTCTACCTTAGTTTTCAAAATCTTTCTTGCTCTTGCCAAATTAGACTTTGAAGTGCCTACAGAAATATTCATCATTTCTGCTATTTCTTTATGCGAAAAACCATCTAAAGCATAAAGGTTAAAAACCATTCGGTACCTGTCTGGTAATTCTTGAATAATCTGAAGCAGAAAAGGAAGTGATAACTCTTCATCATTAATTTCTACTTCTGGTTCTTTTAAAGCTTCTTCATCTACAATTTGAAAAACTTCTTGTTTTCTATAGCGTTGTAAAGCTGTGTTAATCACAATACGCTTCATCCAGCCTTCAAAAGAACCTTTGTTTTTGTATTGAGTTATTTTATTTAAGATCGTTAAAAATGCATCTTGTAGATTGTCTTCTGCCTCTTGGTAATTTCGAGAATATTTAAGACTTACCGCAAAAAGTTTATTAGCATATAGCTTATACAACTGTTCTTGCGATTTTAAATCTTGCTTTTTACATTTTTGTATGATCTGTTCAATGCTCAACTTATATTATTCTGTTCTAACTGGAACTTCTTTGGTTAAATAAATATATTCTCCTTCTTCATCTACACCTTGCCAGAATTTAAAAATATAATAATCTTCTCTAATAACTTCGAAAGGAAGTGTTTGAGTGACTAATTCATCTTCTAATTCTAAACATTCAGTATCGCCATTAATTACAACACTATTTACAACACCAATAATTCTCTCGTTAACACCTTGGTTATAATCAAATCCTTCAAAAAAATGACAATCAGTAGGTCTTTCGTAGGTTACCTCAAAATCGTAAGTCTGACCAAAATCTAAAGTATCTGGGATAACTACCGAATCTACAGGAACCAATTCATAATTTACATATAAATTATCACTATCATCTACGCTACAGCTCGCTAATAACAATGCTGAAATAGCAAATAAAATAAATCTTTTCATTTGTTGAAATTTAGGGTTTTTTAGGGTCTTCATTTTGAAGATGCTTAAAATGCTTAATGGTTGCGTCTAAAGCAAAAAAAATCCTGCATTGCAGGATTTTATAATTTTATCTTAGATTAGAAATTGCTTAAGATTTTGCAATTTTAATTGCTTCTGTAATCTTAGTTTCAAGTTCTTCCATTAATTCAGGATTATCACGAAGTAGGGTTTTAACAGCATCACGACCTTGACCTAATTTGGTGTCTTCATAACTAAACCAAGAACCACTTTTCTTTACAATTTCGTAGTCAACACCAATATCAATAATTTCTCCTACTTTAGAAACTCCTTCACCGTACATAATGTCGAATTCAGCCATCTTAAATGGTGGCGCAACTTTGTTCTTCACCACTTTTACACGAGTCTTGTTACCCATAACGTCACTATTGCTGTTCTTAATCTGAGTAGATCTTCTAATATCTAATCGAACAGAAGCATAGAACTTAAGCGCGTTACCACCGGTTGTAGTTTCTGGGTTACCGAACATCACTCCAATTTTTTCACGTAATTGGTTAATGAAAATTACCGTACAATTAGTTTTACTTATCGATGAGGTTAATTTTCTTAAAGCTTGAGACATTAAACGAGCATGAAGCCCCATTTTAGAGTCTCCCATTTCTCCTTCGATCTCACTTTTTGGAGTTAATGCAGCTACAGAATCGACCACAATAATATCGATCGCTCCAGATCTAATTAAGTTATCGGCAATCTCTAAGGCTTGCTCACCATGATCGGGTTGCGAGATAATTAAATTTTCTATATCTACACCTAGCTTTTCAGCATAAAAACGGTCAAAAGCATGTTCTGCATCAATAAATGCAGCAATACCTCCGGCTTTTTGAGCTTCAGCGATTGCGTGTAAAGTAAGTGTGGTTTTACCAGAAGATTCTGGACCATAAATCTCAATTACTCTACCTCTTGGATAACCGCCTACGCCTAACGCTAAATCTAAGCCTAAAGATCCAGACGGGATCGCATCTACATCTTGTACCGCTTGGTCACTCATTTTCATGACTGTACCTTTACCGTAAGTTTTATCTAATTTATCTAGCGTTAGTTTTAACGCCTTTAATTTTGCATCTTTCTCGTTGTCTTTACTCATAATCTTAATTAAAAAGGCTTTCTAAATTTCTTTTGAAGAACTGCTAAAATACTATAAGTTTTTATCATATCAATTGGAGACGCAACCTTTTTTATTTTTTAGCATCTATTAAAAAAGCAGGAGAACAAATTATGAGATTTCTCAAAAGAAAAATTATTTTGAATTTCATGAGCTGCGCAATTACAGTGAGTTATGCCTGTGATTGCAAGGTTGATGGCGGCTAGCGTTATTAATAATTTTGATGTAAAAGTTAAAGAAAATTAATAACGAATTAGCCATTCGAAAAAATGCCCGAAAAGAATAAATTTCGGGCATTTTTTTATTTATAATGTTTTACCTTTGCACCTTAACTTTTGTTTAACTTATAAATTAGTATAGCATGCAACTGTACAACAAATTAAGTGCAAAAGAAAGAGAAGCTCTTTTAGAAGAAGCGGGAGAAGACAGGTTAACCATCTCTTTCTATCAATACGCCAAAATTGGAAATCCTGAACTTTTTAGAAATCATTTATTTATAGCTTGGGACGAGCTAGAAGTGTTAGGAAGAATTTATGTTGCTCACGAAGGCATCAATGCTCAACTTTCTGTGCCGGCAAAAAAATTCAACGTTTTTAAAGAATTTTTAGACGGAATTTATTTCTTGAAAGATATTCGCTTAAATATTGCGATAGAGCAAGATCTAAAATCGTTCTTAAAGCTAAAAGTAAAAGTAAGATCTAAAATTTTGGCCGATGGTTTAAATGATGCCACCTTCGATGTTACCAAAAAAGGAGAACATGTAAGTGCTGAAAAATTTAATCAGTTAATTAGTGATCCTAACACCATTTTGGTCGATATGCGTAACCACTATGAGAGCGAGATTGGTCATTTTCAAGGAGCAATTACTCCAGATGTAGATACTTTTAGAGATTCGTTAGATATTATTGAAGAAGATCTAAAAGAACACAAAGAAGATAAAAACTTAGTAATGTATTGTACCGGCGGAATTCGATGCGAAAAAGCCAGTGCATATTACAAGCATAAGGGCTTTAAAAATGTTTTTCAGTTAGAAGGAGGGATTATTGAATATACCCGACAAGTACGTGATAACGAGTTAGAAAATAAATTTATTGGGAAGAATTTCGTGTTCGATCATCGTCGTGCCGAAAAAATTTCAGAAGATGTGATCGCGCAATGTCATCAATGTGGTAAACCTTGCGATACGCATGTAAACTGTGAGAACGAAGCTTGCCATTTATTATTTATTCAATGTGAAGAATGCGCAGCTAAAATGGATAATTGTTGTTCAGATCATTGTAAAGAAGTAAACGCTTTACCTTACGAAGAGCAGAAAGCTTTGCGAAGAGGAAAGAAAAATAGTAATAAGATTTTCAAAAAAGGAAGATCGGAAGTATTAAAATTTAAAATTTAATTAGCGCTTGATAACTTCAGCACAAATAACAGAAAGACAAAAAAGTAAAATAAGGCTACTCGCTTTTATGGTGGGTTGCTTTATTTTAGTTGTTTCTTTTTTTAATATGGCGGTTTGGTTTTATAAGTTTGATCATTTGGGTTCACTTATAGAAACTAAAAGAAGTTATCTTCATCATTTTCCATATTTTCTTAAAAACCCAAGTATAATTAATGCGATTGCTTTAACAGCATTTGTATTTGCGGTATTCTTTTTTAGACTTTCAGCAAAACAAGATGAGCTTCGCTTTTTAAGTATTTTAGGTATTATGGGAAATTTAATTTTTATTGGCGCCAGCATTTATCTAATGCTGTAATAAGTTGCTCAAAATCAAATTCTATACTCCAAATTTATTGTTCTAAGGTTTATTAAGATTTTTTATCGATAAATCATTTTCATTTCTCCTCACAATAAATTGGTATATTTACCTTTTAAATAAGAATAGTAATTTATCAATACAAAAGTTTAACCGCTTTTAGTATTTCAATATATATAATTTTATGGCGTGTGGAAGTTGCTCGACCGGTAAAGACGGTCAGCCAAAAGGATGTAAGAATAATGGTACTTGTGGTACCGATAGCTGCAATAAATTAAGTGTTTTCGATTGGTTATCTAATATGTCGCTACCCGGTGGCGTAGAACCTTTTAACTACGTAGAAATTCGATTTAAAAACGGAAGAAAACACTTCTTTAAAAATACAGAAAATCTAACCTTAGCGATAGGCGATGTTGTTGCTACAGAAGCTTCTCCTGGTCACGATGTGGGCGTGGTCACTTTAACCGGTGAATTGGTAAAGGTCCAAATGAAGCGAAAAAAAGTTAAAAAAGACAGCGAAGAGGTTAAGAAAATTTACCGAAAAGCGAGTCAAAAAGATATCGATGTTTGGCAATCGTGTCGTGAGCGCGAAGAACCAATGAAGGTGACGGCTCGTGAAATTGCGATCAAGCTGAATCTAAAAATGAAAATAAGCGATATCGAATTTCAAGGTGATGCTTCAAAAGCTACATTTTATTACACCGCAGAAGATCGAGTAGATTTTAGACAGCTTATTAAAGAGTTTGCTCGTGAGTTTAAAACCAGGATCGAAATGCGCCAAATCGGGTTCCGTCAAGAGGCAGCACGATTAGGCGGTATTGGTTCTTGTGGTCGAGAACTATGTTGTTCAACTTGGTTAACAGATTTTAGATCGGTAACCACTTCCGCAGCGAGATATCAGCAATTATCATTAAATCCGCAAAAATTGGCCGGGCAATGTGGTAAATTAAAATGCTGTTTAAATTATGAGTTGGATGCTTATTTAGATGCATTGAAAGAATTTCCGAGGCAAGATGTGAAGTTACAAACGCAAAAAGGAACTGCCGTTTGCCAGAAAATAGATATTTTTAAAGGCAGCCTTTGGTATGCGTATGAAGGTGAGTGGATGAATTGGCATGAGCTTACTACGCAGCAGGTTCACGAAATTATTAAAGCTGCCAAGGCTAAAAAACCGGTTGCAAGTTTAGAAGAATTCTCTGCAGAATTGCAAAAAGAAGAAAGTGTAGATTTTGGTAATGTTGTGGGTCAAGATAGTCTAACAAGATTTGATAAGCCCAAAAAAGGAAACCAAAACAACAAGAAAAGAAGGCGAAAAAAAAGAAATCATAAACCAAGAGGTAAAAAGTCTAATAAAAATGCATAAATCTCTGGTATATTCTTTGCTGGCGATAATTTGTCTAGTGTCTTGTGATACTAATCGGGAGTATGATGTTTACAGGTCATTGCCTGAAAATGGTTGGCACAAAGACTCAATAATTAGTTTTAATGTAAAAGAAATAGATACTACTAATCGTTATAACTTATTTATTAACCTAAGAAATAACAGTAACTATAATTACAACAATTTATATTTAATTACAGAAATGAATTTCCCTAACGGTAAAGTAATTTCAGATACATTAGAATACGAAATGGCTTATCCTAATGGAGATTGGATGGGTGTTGGGTTTGGAGAAATTAAAGAAAGCAAACTTTGGTATAAAGCCGGAGTTCAATTTCCCGAAAGTGGCACTTATCAAATTAACATCAGACAAGCGATGCGCAAAAATGGTAATGTAAACGGTATTCAAAATTTAGAAGGAATAACCGATGTTGGTTTTAGAATCGAAAAACCTTAACCTCTCTAATAAAGATTAAAAGTGGCGACAAAAAAAGTAAAAAACGAAGCAAAGAAAACTTCATTTAAAAAATACATCCTTTGGTTCTGGGGCTTGTTTGCAGGAGGTATTTTAATTTTAATTCTTTTATTCCTTTTAGCCGGTTGGGGTGTTTTTGGTAAAATGCCAGAAGTTGATCAATTAGAAAACCCGGAAACCAATTTAGCGACCGAGGTTTTCGCTTCCGATGGAAAAACATTGGGGAAGTATTATAACGAAAACAGAACACCGATCAAGTACGAAGATTTACCAGATAACCTTATTAATGCACTTGTGGCTACAGAAGATGTGAGATACTACGATCATTCCGGGATTGATGCGTTTGGTACTATGAGAGCGGTAACTTATTTAGGAACTAGAGTGGGCGCGAGTACATTATCTCAACAATTAGCAAAACAATTATTTCACGGCGAAGGCTCTCAAAATATTATTGCGAGAATTAGCCAAAAAATGAAAGAATGGATCATTGCTGTAAGACTTGAAAGAAGCTATACTAAAGAAGAGATCTTAGCGATGTATTTCAACGTTTACGATTTCAACAATAATGCAGTTGGCGTGCGTTCAGCTTCTAGAATTTACTTCGGAAAAGAACCCGATGAATTAAAAATTGAGGAAGCAGCTGTTTTAGCGGGAATGTTTAAAAACTCTTCGTTATATAACCCTAGAAGAAATCCGGAAGGCGTTACCAATAGAAGAAATGTGGTTTTGCTTCAGATGGAAAAAGCAAATTATATTTCAAAAAAAGAAAAAGACTCCTTACAGGCAATTCCGCTTAAAATAGATTACCATCCTGAAAGTCACCAATCAGGTTTAGCTACCTACTTTAGAATGTATTTGAGAGATTTCTTAAAAGATTGGGCTAAAGATAACCCTACGCCAGAGGGAGGAACTTATAACATTTACCGTGACGGTCTAAAAGTTTATACGAGTATCGATTCTAGAATGCAGAAATATGCAGAATCTGCGGTAGAAAGACATATGAAAAATCTTCAGGCAGTATTTAATGAACAAAACAAGAAAAATAATACTGCGCCATTTAGAGGAGTTTCAGAAGGAGATATCAAAAGAATCATTGATCGTGCGATGAAAAATAGTGATCGCTGGCGCCAAATGAAAGCAAAAGACATCGATGAAGAAAAGATCATAGCTTCTTTCGATAAAAAAACAGATATGCGTGTTTTCTCTTGGAAAAGTGAAACCGATATCGATACCACAATGACGCCTAGAGATTCTATTCTTTATTACAAATCGTTTTTAAATGCCGGTATGATGTCGATGACACCGCAAACCGGAGAAGTAAGAGCTTGGGTTGGAGGTATTAATTTTAAGCATTTTAAATATGAACACGTTAAGCAAGCAAGAAGGCAAGTAGGTTCAACATTTAAACCTTTCTTGTATGCAACGGCTATCGATCAATTGCATTTATCTCCTTGCTACGAGCAACCTAATACTTTACATACTATTCCTGCAGGGAAACACGGGGTGACGCAAGATTGGACGCCCAAAAACTCGAATGGTAAATATGGCGGGATGGTTACCTTAAAAAATGCCTTGGCCAACTCTTTAAATACCATAAGCGCTAGGTTAATGGATAAAGTAGGACCAGAACCTGTTATCGATCTTATCGATAAACTTGGAGTAGATACAGAAAATATAGATCCCGTTGCTGCAATTGCATTAGGTTCGGTAGATCTAAGTGTTTTCGAAATGGTTTCAGCTTATAGTACGTTTGCCAATAAAGGGGTTTATGTAAAACCGGTTATCGTAACTCGTATTGAAGATAAAAACGGAACTATTCTTTACCAGCACGTGCCAGAAAGCCGTGATGTGATGAGTGAAGAAGCCGCTTACGTTACGATCAATTTAATGGAAGGTGTAACTCAAGGAGGTTCGGGAACCAGGTTAAGAACCACTTGGTCTCCTGCTTATTACAAGAATTTAGTAACAGGTCATCCGTATGAGTTTAAGAATGCAATTGCCGGTAAAACAGGAACCACGCAAAACCAAAGTGATGGTTGGTTTATGGGTATTGTACCAAACTTAGTCACCGGTGTTTGGGTTGGTGGTGAAGATCGTTCGGTACACTTTAGATCGATTCGTGAAGGTCAAGGTGCAACCATGGCACTACCAATTTGGGGCTTATATATGAAAGATGTTTATGATGATGAAGAGTTAGAAATTTCTAAAGAAGATTTTGAGCGACCAGAAAATTTAAGCATCGAGGTAGATTGTAGCGGTTATGAAGAAGATGAAGAAGAACAAACCTTAGAAGAGAAACAAGAAGAAGAACTTACAGAAGATCTCGATTTTTAAGAGTTTTAGTAAAAGCAATAAAAGAACCCATTATCAAATTTTTGATAATGGGTTCTTTTATTGTGGTAATCTTGTAAATTTCCTATTTTTAGAGAAAATATTTAGCAAATGATTAAAAAAACGGTGAATAACGTTCAAGAAGCTATTGAAGGTGTTCAAGACGGGATGACGTTTATGTTAGGAGGTTTTGGCCTCTGCGGAATTCCGGAAAACGCCATCACAGCACTTGTTCAAAAAAATATACGAGACATTACCTGTATTTCTAACAATGCAGGCGTCGACGATTTTGGTTTGGGTTTATTACTTCAGAAAAAACAAATCAAAAAAATGATCTCTTCTTACGTAGGTGAAAATGCAGAATTCGAACGCCAGATGCTTAGCGAAGAATTAGAGGTAGAATTAACTCCGCAAGGAACTTTAGCTGCCAAGTGCCAAGCCGCGCAACAAGGTTTTCCTGCCATTTATACACCTGCCGGTTACGGGACCGAAGTTTCGATGGGCAAAGAAACCCGAGAATTTGACGGTAAAATGTACGTTTTAGAAGAAGCTTATAAAGCAGATTTTGCTTTTGTAAAAGCTTGGAAAGGCGACGAAGCCGGAAACTTAATTTTTAAAGGAACCGCCAGAAACTTTAACCCGTGTATGTGTGGCGCTGCAAAAGTAACCGTAGTTGAGGTTGAAGAATTAGTTCCTGCCGGAGAATTAGATCCTAATCAAATTCATATTCCGGGGATTTTTGTACAACGCATTTTTCAAGGAAAAGATTACGAAAAACGAATTGAACAACGAACCGTGAGACCAAAAAATTAAACAAATGGCTTTAGATAAAAACGGAATTGCACAACGCATCGCCAAAGAAGTAAAAGACGGCTTTTACGTAAATCTCGGTATCGGGATTCCCACCTTGGTGGCCAACTTTGTGCGCGACGATATAGAAGTAGAATTTCAGAGTGAAAACGGAATTTTAGGAATGGGACCTTTCCCTTTCGAAGGCGAAGAAGATGCCGATCTCATTAACGCCGGTAAACAAACCATTACCGCATTACCGGGCGCAAGTTTCTTCGATTCTGCCACCAGTTTTGGGATGATTCGAGGTAAACACGTAGACCTTACCATTTTGGGGGCCATGGAAGTTGCCGAAAACGGAGATATCGCCAATTGGAAAATCCCCGGGAAAATGGTAAAAGGTATGGGCGGCGCGATGGATTTGGTGGCTTCCGCAGAAAATATTATTGTGGCGATGATGCATACCAACAAAGCCGGAGATTCTAAATTATTAAAAAAATGCACCTTGCCCTTAACCGGCGTAGGTTGTGTAACCAAGATCGTTACCAATCTTGCCGTGATCGAGGTAACGCAAGACGGTTTTAAGCTCTTAGAACGCGCTCCCGGCGTAACTGTCGAAGAGATCGAAAAAGCTACCGAAGGTAAATTGATCGTCGAAGGAGAGATCCCAGAAATGGTTTTATAAAATAGTGATGGCGTTTCCCGATTGAAAAAAATCGGGACCGCGCTATCCGTTAAATCTTTTTTTGCCACTTATCAAAGCAAAAAAAGGATACCACTGCTATCGCTAACGCATTCTCGAACCGATAAACACTTCAGCAATTATTCTCAAGTAAAAAAACCTCAAGCTGAACTGTTACTTTGAGCCGAGTCGAAGTGTTATTTCAGCAAAAAGCTTATTCTACTTTTTATCTTCATACAAAGCATCAGGTGGTTGAAATAATAACCTCACCGCTTTAATTGGGTTTTTAGTTTTCCCCATTTTTCTAAAAATATCTCCCCAAACGTGAAAAACCAATTTCACCGGATTGTAATGTTTCGGTTGATCTAAAATTCCGTAGATCGCTTGTTCATCTTCCGGTTGAAAAGTACCAAACATACGATCCCAAATAATAAAGGTCGATCCATAATTCTTATCGAGGTAATGCGCATTCTTTCCGTGGTGAACGCGGTGATGAGAAGGTGTTACAAAAATATAACTGATCCATTTTGGCAATTTTCTAATATATTCGGTATGAATCCAGAATTGGTACAATACCGCAATCTGGTGACAGATAAAAA
This sequence comes from Mesonia sp., assembly GCA_012964435.1. GTDB lineage: Bacteria > Bacteroidota > Bacteroidia > Flavobacteriales > Flavobacteriaceae > Mesonia. Next base: position 36,197 of record DTTX01000008.1, read on the forward strand.
ACACCACCGGATGAAATCCCATTAAACTAATCGGTAAAAAAAACACCACTTTAATTTGCTGCGTCCAAGACAGACGAAACGAAGTCGATAAATTATATTTTTCAGAATTATGATGCGTAACGTGTGTAGCCCAAAATAAACTGGTTTCGTGCCCGAATCTGTGTGCCCAATACCTGAAAAAATCGAGCGCTACAAAACATAAAATGGTGGTCCACCAAGTCACGGGAATACTCCACGGTACAATGTTGTAGAACCAAATTACCGACCCAAATAAGATCGATTTAATCAATAAATTTTGAAAAACAGAAACCAAACCAATGCTCAATGAAGCCAGGAAATCTTTTTTCTCGTAAAGTTCTTTTTTTTGTTTCCAACTAAAATAAAATTCGAGAAGTGCTAAACCTATCATAATAGGAGCAGCGTACAGAATTAAATCGGGAGCGTTAGATAATACGTCGTCTAGGCTTATCTTTTGTTTCATAAGTAAGCATGATAACAAAATAAAGGCACAAAGAAAATTTATGAGGTATTAATTTTAAATGATTAAATTGTTACAATCTATTAAAAACTAAGATTTGCCCATCATTCGACTTAAAACCACGATCAATGCTCCGCAAGAACGGGTGTTTAATTTATCGAGAAGTTTAGATCTTCATATCGCTTCAGCAGCAAAAACGAAAGAGAAAGTTATTTCAGTAAAGCAAACGGGTTTATTAGAATTAAATGAAGAAGTTACTTGGCGAGCAAAGCATTTAGGCGTTTATCAAAACCTTACTTCAAAAATCACTCAATTTAATTTTCCATATTCTTTTGCCGATGAGATGCAAAAGGGCGCCTTTAAAAGTTTTTCTCATCAGCATTTATTTAAAAAAATTTCTGAACAACAAACCCAACTCATCGATGTATTTGAATATGAATCCCCATTGGGAATTTTAGGAAAACTTGCCGATAAGTTATTTCTAAAATCTTATATGAAACGTTTTCTTCAAGAGCGAAACCAAGTGATTAAAACGATTGCCGAATCTGATAATTATCAAAGATATTTACCGTGTTAGAACTTCATTTTCGAGAATTTTCAATAGTTGAAGAAAATTTTCAAATTGACTAAGGTCTTTTATCCCTTTTTTAGGAGTTAAAACAAGTTGCTTTTCTTTTGCATAAAGCCGAATATAAACTTCATCTTGTTCTAAAATAGTAATGAAATTTTTGTTTTGGACTAATCTTAAGAACCGTTTTTCTTCAGTTTTAAAACAATAATCAATTGCTAAATTTTTAGTGATATGCTTATTTTTCCCATTTAATAATCGATTCCAAAAACTTGCCGTATAAATTTCTAATCTAAATTCAACTGAACTTTTTAAATGAAGCGTAATTCGAAAAGGTTCACCTACCGGATGAGCTCCCGTTGTCGCATTTATAGAGATGGTAATTTTGGTATCGTCAATAAATAAGACGCTTTCTTGCGGCTGGAAGTTTAACTTACCTAGCGGAGAATTGATGCTTTTTTGGATTTCTTCCGTATATTTTCCTTCATATTTTTGAGTAAGTTCTTTAAGAATATTCATCTTCACTTATTAAATCCCTTTCGGGATGGCATCAATTAATTTTTGCGTGTATTCTTTTTCCGGATTGGCATAAATTTTATCTGCATCTCCTTGCTCAACAATTTTACCTTGATTCATCACCAATAATTGATCGGCCATATATTTTACGACCGCCAAATCGTGCGAAATAAAAATATAGGTAAACCCAAACTTGTCTTTTAACTCGTTCAATAAATTCAGCACTTGCGCTTGTACCGAAATATCTAGTGCAGAAACCGACTCATCACAAACAATTAATTTAGGCTCTACGGCAATAGTTCTCGCAATCCCGATACGTTGGCGTTGACCGCCGCTAAACTCGTGCGGATATCGATTAAAATGACTCTCATCTAAACCAACGCGATGCAATAATTCTAATGTCTTTTGTTTTCGCTCCTTGTTATTTTTAAAAAGACGATGCACTTCCATCGGTTCCATAATTGCTTTTCCCACGGGAATACGCGGATTTAACGACGAAAATGGGTCCTGAAAAATCAATTGTATTTCTTTCCGAAGTTTTCTTAATTCGGTTTTCGAGATTTTCGTAATGTCATTTCCCCGATATAAAACTTTTCCGGCAGTAGCTTTATCGAGTTGAAGAATTACATTTCCTAAAGTCGATTTTCCGCAGCCCGATTCGCCTACCAAGCCTAAAGTTTCACCTTCATAAATCTTAAAACTCACATCGTTCACCGCTTTTACCGAAGTTTTTGGTTGAAATAACCCGGGGTTGCTCACAAATTCTTTTTCAACATTTACCACTTCTAGTAAAGGAGATTGCGCATAAATTTCTTGGTGACGTTTTTCTCGCTCGCTTTTGGTTTCAACTACATTTGAAATGGTATTTTCTAAGAAATTTTTGACAGTGGGCAGTTTTTTTAATCGCTCGGTAGTCGAAGGTTTGGAAGCCAAAAGTGCTTTGGTATAGGTTTCTTTTGGTTGAAGAAATAATTGTTTTGCTGAATTTTGCTCTACAATTTTCCCCTGATACATCACGACCACTCGATCAGATATTTCTGAAACCAGCGCCAAATCGTGTGAAATAAAAATGATACTCATTTCTGTTTCTTGCTGAAGAGATTTCAGCAATAATAAGATCTCTTTTTGCACGGTCACATCAAGCGCGGTGGTAGGTTCATCGGCAATTAAAATTTTAGGTTTACAAGCAATCGCCATTGCGATCATCACGCGTTGTTTTTGTCCGCCACTAATTTGGTGCGGATAAACATCGTAGATGCTTTCTGGTCTTGGGAGCTTTACTTTTTCGAATAACTGGAGCGTTTCTGCTATGGCCTCTTTTTTAGAAAGCGTGGTATGTTCTAGTAAAATTTCGGTCACTTGCGGTCCGCATTTCATCGATGGGTTGAGGGAGCTCATTGGTTCTTGAAAGATCATCGAGATTTCTTTACCTCTAATTTTTCGAAGTTGTTTGGTAGAAAGTTTAGAAAGATCTTCTCCTTTATATAAAATCTTTCCTTCCGTAATTTTTGCTGAAGAAGGTAATAATCCTAAAACAGCCAGCGAGGTAAGTGACTTTCCGGAACCGGATTCTCCAACAATGCCTAGAATCTCATTTTTATAAAGCTGAAATTCAACCTGTTGAAGTGTTTTTCTAAAGCCGTTATCGGTTTGGAAGCCGATCGATAAGTTTTTAATATGTAGATGAGGAGAAATCATCAAATGTTAAATTTTTAGGTCGTTCATCGAAAATAATGCATTTAATCGATAAAATGTTTGCGTTTGCCGATAGTATTTCATTATTTAGATGAAAATTCAAAATAAACTGATATTCTGATATAATATTATACTTTATGTTATCAAATTATGAAAATGTTTTTGATTTCATTAAAAATGAAAAAAGAAACGTTAAACAACCTCCGATGCTAACGAAGTTTGAATTAGCCCAATTCTTTTCAAATTTCAACTTTTCAAAAAAGAAACAATTTACTATTCCTACATCAGTTTCTTTTCTCTACTACACTTTCTTTCGACATCGATTTTATTGGCAAGCTTAGCCAAGAACTTTCAAGATATTATTTTGTAAGGGATTTTTATATCCTTTCCTCAACTATTTATTAACCCTCAAAACTTTTATAGTATGAAAAAAAACTATAAGAACATGGCTTTTGTGGCCTCATTTTTAATGGCTTCACTTGGCGGTTTCGCACAAGAAAGCCCAGAAAAACCAATTAAAAAGCTAAAAGTTTATGATGAAAGCGAGCAGTTTTCATTATCAAACTCTAAAGCTTCTTTACAAAATCAATTTGCTTTACCCTCGGGAAACTCTTTC
>DTTX01000008.1:40079-49902 GCA_012964435.1 Mesonia sp.
AAAACTTATCGATCGGCTTCCAAACCGATCATTTAGGTTTTACACATCAAAGTTTGCAGCAGCTTTTTAACGGTGTTAAAGTTGAATTTGCAACCACTAATTTACATTCAAAAAACGGCGTAGTTGTTTCTTCATCTAATAATCTTTTTAGAATTAAAGATCTACAAACAACACCAGGTGTCACAAAGGAGCAGGCATTTGCAAATGCTTTATCTCACGTGGGAGCCACTTCTTACAAATGGCAAAATATACAAGAATCTAACTTTTTGGATTACAAAAAACCAGAAGGTGAATTGGTTATCCTTCCGCCTTTAGAAGGCGAGTTATCTGAAGCCCATTTAGCTTTTAAATTCGATATTTATGCTAGTGCACCATTATACCGTGCAGATGTGTACATCGATGCTCAAACGGGTGAATTTTTAATGGAAAATAAAAAAATTCACCACGCAAATACTCCTGCAACTGGTACTAGTTTATATAATGGGACAGTTTCTTTTACAGCAGACAGTTACTCGGGTAGTTATCGTTTAAGACAAACTGCAGATGGTAACGGGATTCAGACATTTGATTTAAATAACGGAACAAATTACAATAGCGCATCAGAAATTACAAGCAGTTCTACTTCTTTTACCAATGACGCAACCGGTGTACAAGCACATTGGGGAGCAGAACAAACCCATAAATATTTCTTGCAAAACCATAACAGAAATTCTTATAATGGTAATGGCGCAGTAATTAGATCTTATGTAAGTTACAGTAGTAATTACGTAAATGCTTTTTGGGATGGTAGCCGAATGACTTATGGTGATGGTGACGGAGTAAATTACGGACCTTTAGTAGCTTTAGATATTGTTGGGCACGAAATTGCTCACGGAGTTACAGAATATTCAGCGAACTTAACTTATAGTTATGAATCTGGTGCTTTAAACGAATCTTTCTCTGATATTTTTGGAGAATCGATCGAAGCTTTTGCAACAGGAAATAACGATTGGTTAATGGGTGATGAAATTGGAGCCGGCGGAAGCGGAGGAGCATTACGTTCGATGAGTAATCCTAATGCCTATAGTCAACCAGACACTTATCAAGGTAGTTATTGGTATAGTGGTTCTGGCGATAATGGAGGTGTACATTATAACTCTGGTGTACAAAACTTTTGGTTTTATTTATTAACTGAAGGTGGTTCTGGCACTAATGATAATGGTGATAGCTTTAGTGTAACCTCAATTGGTATGAACGCAGCAGCTTCTATCGCTTACAGAAATTTATCGGTTTACTTAAATTCTAGTTCTCAATATAGTGATGCGAGAGCAGGAGCTATACAAGCGGCTAAAGATCTATATGGTGCAGGCAGTGCAGAAGAGATTGCAGTAACAAACGCTTGGTATGCCGTAGGTGTCGGAGCAGCTTATGATGGTGGAGGCACAACACCACCGGCAGAATGTCTTACCGGCGATGTTTATTTAAGTATCACTTTCGATAATTATCCTGAAGAAACTGCTTGGACGCTTAAAGACGCTAGTGGTACTACTATAGAATCTGCATCTTATTCAAGTTCAAACGCAGATGGATCGACAGTTAATGTAACTTTTGATGCATTAGCTGCAGGAGATTATACATTTACAATCACAGACTCTTATGGAGATGGTATTTGTTGTTCTTATGGTTCTGGTTCGTATACGCTATCAAGTGATTCAGGAACAATTTTTTCAGGGGGAGATTTTGGAAGTTCAGAAAGTACGGCAATTTGCGTTGAAGGTAGTGGTAGTACTGCAGATACTGAAGCGCCAAGTGCACCAACAAATCTTTCTGCAAATAATGTAACCGAAACAACAGTAGATCTTTCTTGGAATGCTTCTTCAGATAATGTAGGAGTAACCGGTTATGATGTTTACCAAGGTTCAAGTTTGTTAGGAAGCGTTACCGGAACTACCGCTCAAATTACCGGTTTAACTGCAAACACAACTTATAGTTTTTATGTGGAAGCTAAAGATGCCGAAGGAAATATTTCTGCTTCATCAAACACAGTAAACGTGACTACTTCCGGTGCCTCAACAGTAACATATTGCGCGAGTCAAGGTAATAACTCTTCTTATGAGTGGATCGATCTTGTCGCTTTAAACGGAATGAGCAATGCAACCGGCGATGATGGTGGTTATGCAGATTATACAAGCCAAGTAGCTAGTTTGCCTTATGGTTCTAATACTATTCAAATTAGCGCAGGGTTCTCTGGTTCTAGTTATAGAGAATATTGGAAAATATGGATAGATTATAACAAAAACGGAACTTTTGAATCTAGCGAACTTATGGTAAGTGGTTCTAGCTCTAGCAGTAATACGCTTAGTGCTACATTTACCGTACCAACCTCGGCACTTGCGGGAACTACGAGAATGCGAGTTTCGATGAAATATAATGCAGCTCAAACAGCATGTGAAAGCTTCTCTTACGGTGAAGTAGAAGATTATACAGTAAATATTGGTCAATCTGTAAATGCAATTACAACCTCACCAACCTCTGGTGAGCAATTAGGTAATGCAACGGCTTCTTTTGAAGCAAAATTATACCCAAATCCGGTTTCTGGAAATATTTTAAATGTGAGTATGAACGATGCAAGAGAAACAGCTTATCAAGTTTTTGATATGATGGGTAAAAAAGTACTAGAAGGTAATTTATCGAGTAGTGCGATTCAAGTTAATGGCTTATCAAGCGGTGTTTATTTACTTCAATTAAATGACGGACAAAAAACAATTGTCAAGAAATTTATTAAGGAATAAACAGTTATTTTTTCATTGGGGTAGAAGCTCGAGAAAAATCTCGAGCTTCTTTTTTTAAACCGAAACAATCTCATTTTCGGTTAATAATTTTTCTTGTCTAAATTTTAAAATAATTTGAGCAATAGCCACTACATCTCTTTCACAATAAGTGATGATCCTATTTATATTCCTATCGTGGTAAAATACATCACGAACCTGTGAGCCATCGATATCTTCTTTTGGTGATGGAACTCCCAAAATATGGGTAAGTAGTTTTAAAGAAGTAAAATTTTTATAATCACCAAATTTCCATAATTCTAAGGTGTCGAGGTGCGGAACTTCCCAGGGTTTTTTGCCAAAAAGATTGAGTTTTTCTGGTAATTCGATACCATGAATAAGCATTCGGCGAGCAATAAACGGAAAGTCAAATTCTTTACCATTGTGGGCACATAATAAGTGCGAAGTTTTGTTGAAGTATTGATTTATAAGAGCTTTAAATTCTTGAAGCAATTGATCTTCTTCTCCAAAGAAAGTGGTCGTTCTAAAATGTCTTTCTTCTTGCTGAAAAGTAAAATAACCTACAGAAATGCAAACGATCTTACCAAATTCTGCCCAAATACCGGCACGGTCATAAAACTCTGCCGCCGTAAAGTCTTCTTTTCGTTGGTATTTAGATTTATCTTCCCAAAGTATTTTTTTCTCTTCGCTTAATTGATGAAACGATTCAAACTCCGGTACGGTTTCGATATCGAGAAAAAGAATGTTTTCTAATTTTAGTTTTTTTAGCATCGCACAGTTTTTTGCGTTAGGGATGGCAGTGGCATCCTTTTTTGTTGTTTTTGGAAAATGAGCGTTACAACAAAAAAGATATAACGAACAGCCCGACCCGATAGGGGGAACGCCCTAATTTAAATTCATCATTTTATAACTCTCTCGAATATAAGTATAAAAATCTTTAGTAAACTTTTTATCTGCCAATCTTTCTCCCCGTTGATGTCCTAAACGTACAATAATTACCTTGTCTTCAGGAATACTGATCACGTATTGCCCCAAAATACCACGCATCACCACAATTTTTTTATCCAAAAAATTACTGAGCCAAAAACCGTAACCGTAAAATGGGATTTCGGCAAAACGAGGCTCGGTAGACTTTTTTACAAAGCTGGAGTCTAACAATTGTTTGCCTCTAAAATTACCTTGATGAGCATAAAGCTGGCCAAATTTAGCGAAATCTCTTGCGTTGCTGGCGAGACAGCAAAAAGCTTTTTCCATTCCGCTTTCTTCGCTGTCGAGTTGCCAAAGGGCATCTTCGTGCATACCGAGCGGTTCCCAAAAACTTTCTGATAAGTAATTAGAAAGTGATTTTTGAGTAGCTTTTTCGATCACCATCCCAAGTAATTCGGTGTTTCCGCTGAGGTATTTAAATTTTTCTCCGGGTTGCTCAACGACTTTTAAATTGAGAATGATTTTACGAATATTTTCATCGAGATAACTTTGTGCGGTCATCCCAAACGGATTGTAATAATCTTCCTGCCAATTGAGTCCGCTAGCCATCGAAGAAAGATCGCCAACGGTTAATCTTTTATCAAACTGCGGAAAAAAATCTGCCACTGGTTGCTCTAAATTTTTGATATATCCGTCTCGAATGGCTTTGCCAAGTAAGGCCGAAGTGACACTTTTTGCCATCGAAAAGGAGTTGGTTTTTGATGTTGCCGAATAACCATCAGCATAACTTTCATACCAAATACTATCGTTTTTAATGATTAGAAATGCCACCGTACCTAAATCTTCGTTGGTTTGTTGTAGTTTTTGAGTTGCTTGAACAGAATTATAGGCTGAATGTTCTGGCCAAGCTTGCGGTTTTCCTGCTTCAATGGTTCTATTATCAAAGTTTGGATAGTCGTCGATATAAGCGGTTTTGTGGCCTTTTAAATAGGTAATGCGAATGCCTTTGAGTAAATAATCTTTATTGAAAAGGTATAACAATCCGACACTAAGAATGATCAAGCCAAGAAAGGTGAGGAGAATTTTTTTTAGAAGCTTCATGAAAAAGTTTTAGGTGTTTTAAAATTAAACATTTCTCACGAAAGAAATTTCTAAAAAAGTGATTGTTGTGGGGAAGGGTTTTCGTGTTCGAGTAACCACTTTTTACGCCAAAGTCCGCCGGCGTAACCTGTGAGCGAACCATCGCTGCCAATTACTCGGTGACAGGGAACCACGACCCATAACGGATTTTTACCATTAGCTGCGGCAACTGCCCGAATGGCTTTTACATCTCCCAATTGTTTAGAAAGTTCTAGGTAAGAAGTGGTTTTGCCAAAAGGTATTTTTAATAAGGCTTGCCAAACTCTTTGTTGAAAATCTGTTCCTTTTGGGTTTAATTTGAAGGTGAATTCTTTTCGTTTTCCTTCAAAATATTCGTGTAGTTGAAGGTTGGCTTCTTTTAATGCTGAAGGGATTTCAGCAGAAAAAACTTCAGTGTCTTCTTCCACAGAAATTTTTGAGATTCCGTTAGTGTCGCCTTCAATTAGAGTAATTCCTAATGGCGTTTTAATCTGTGCTTTTTTCATCTGAATTTGTGGAAGTTTTTTCTTCGCTTTCTTCGGGATGAGAAATTATTCCGAGGCGCTTGGCTCTTCGTTCCCAATTTTTTCGGGCTAAATGTTGCATATCGGCAATGTTATCACTTTCGTCCATGATCTCGAGACCAAGAAGTGTTTCGATCATATCTTCCATAGTAATTATACCGATCGTATTTCCAAATTCATCGGTTACTACAGCGATATGAGCTCGTTTTTCAATAAAGAAATTAAATAAATGCTGAATTGGAGTTTTAGCTTGAGTAATCAACAAATCTCTTTTAATAGATGCTAACGGTTGACTACCGTTATTCTTTATAATTTCTTCCAGAAAATCGTCTTTAAGAATAAAGCCGGTAATGTTATTAGAGCGTTCGTTGTAAATAGGGATTCTTGAGAACTTTAAGTTTTTATGTTCTGTATAAAAATCTTCAATACTTGTGTTTTCGTCTGCCGTTACTGCCACAGAAAATGGTGTCATCACATCTTTAGCTAAGATCGATTTATACAGCATTAAATTTTTAATGAATTTAGATTCACTTTTTTCAAAAACGCCTTCTTTTTCTGCAGTTTCTGTAATGGCCATAAACTCCTCTTTGCTCATTTGCGTTGGGTGAGCAGAACCACCAATTAACTTGGTAAATAGCATAAGAACCCATAAAATCCCGGTGTATTTTAAAGGAATAAGGATAATGGTAAGAGTTTTAGCTGTGAAGTTGCCAAGGTTTTTCCAATATTTAGCCCCGATTGTTTTAGGTATAATTTCAGATAAAACCAAAATAAGAACCGTCATTACTGCAGAGACGATCCCAACGGCATTACTGCCATCACCAAAAGTTTTTTCAGCCTGTACACCAACTAAGATCGCACCAACTGTATGTGCAACGGTGTTTAGCGTTAAAATAGCAATTAAAGGGCGATCAATATCTTTTTTAAAATTAGACAGTGTTTTCGCAAAGACTTTTCCTTCTTTTGTTTTAATGTTGATGTATGTAGGTGTAACGCTTAGCAGAGCTGCTTCTAAAACAGAACATAAAAAAGATGTTGCAATAGAAAGTAAAGCGTAAAGTATTAAGAGTGTCATCTGGTTAGCTTATATGTAGCGACAAGTTAACTATTAATCGACAACCCGACTCTTAAAAAGAATTTAAATTTTCTAAGAAAGATCTCCCCGTGTGGGGTACTCGGGGAGTCTCTCTAGCTTAGGCTTTTTGAATATAGCCTAACCATTTTTTTGCAGTATGCATATAAACTGCAGCGTCTGCAGAAATATGGGCTTCATCTTTATAAAATAATATTTCTTTGACTCCAAAAAGACCGGAAAGTTTAATTTTTATCTCTTTAATTTCAGAAACTTTATCGGAGTTAGAAATTACTTGCGAGTTTTGAATTTCTTCTATTGATAATTGCTGAATATTCTCTGATGAATCTATTTCACCAAAGATCAATTTTTTATTTAGTTCATCTAAACCTAAAAAAGACCAATAATTAATCTCTAAATTAGTGAAATTTAAATCATTTTGACGACCAAATTTTTTAATTTTTTGTTCTTGTTTCTTTTGAAAGTTGAATTGTTTTAAGGTTATCCACGCTAGCGGAAATATAAAAAGTAATAAGAAAAATATTCCTATTAATACAGAAGCAGTATCCATAATATAAGTATTTAGCTCTCGTTGGATTGAAGAGCTTGATGATTAAATGTTTGAAAGGTTATTCACACATTGATTAATGCTGAATAAATAGGAGGATAGTTTCTTATTTAAAAGAAAAAATGGAAGGGAAAAAGCTGTTGAAGGATCTTTTGTTTACGATCGACAACTTTAGAAATATTATCTTGTTGAAGTAAACAATAACATCTTTTTAAGTGTTGATAACTAAAGTTATTCGATAAAAAGGAATCAAAATCTAGCTGCGGAATTTCTTCAGCAGTAGAAAAACTTACGCTAACATCTTCTAAAAATAAAGTTTGTTTGAAGTGCTGCGCAGAAAATTCGTAATTATCTTTATTGGTATCGGTAAAACTAATCGATGAGTATTCTAGAGTGGCCGCAAAACTGCTGAACCACCACAAGAAACTCATCGAATATAAAAGCCAATATTTAATTGAATTTTTCAACTAATAATTTTTTAGAATGCTAAATCTAATCTTGTGCCAATTTGATTATGAAAGTAATTTGGCAGCATATTTAGCAAAATAAGTCGACACAAAGTCAGCCCCGGCGCGTTTAATGGCAGTAAGTTGCTCTAGCACAACCGTATCGTGATCTAGCCAACCTTTTTCTGATGCTGCTTTGATCATCGCATATTCACCACTTACCTGATAAACCGCCACAGGAACATCGACTGCATTTTTAATATCACGAACAATATCTAAATAACATAATCCCGGTTTTACCATCACAATATCGGCACCTTCTTCAATATCCATCAAGGTTTCTTTAATGGCTTCTTCACGGTTGGCAGGATCCATCTGGTAGGTTTTTTTGTCTTTCGGGATGTCTTGTGCATCTACCGGAGCAGAATCTAAAGCATCACGAAACGGACCGTAAAATGCAGAAGCATATTTGGCGCTATAACTCATAATCCCGGTGTTTATAAAACCTTCACTTTCTAAAAGTTGACGCATAGCTAAAATTCTGCCATCCATCATATCGCTTGGTGCTATAAAATCGGCACCGGCTTGAGCGTGAGAAAGTGCCATTTTTGCCAAAGCTTCTACAGACTCATCATTTAAAACTTTTCCGTTTTCGATGATACCGTCGTGACCGTAAATTGAATAGGGATCTAACGCAACATCGGTCATCACGATCATCTCCGGCACGGTATCTTTTACAGTTTTAATAGCGCGTTGCATTAATCCTTCAGCATTTACAGCTTCAGTACCTTTATTATCTTTTAGATTTTCTTCTACCTTTACAAAAAGCAAAACCGATTTTATACCTAAACTCCACAATTCTTTAACTTCAGCTTTTAGTAAATCTAAGCTATATCGAAAATAGCCTGGCATCGAGGCGATTTCTTCTTTTTTGTTTTCACCTTCTACGATAAACAATGGCGCCTGAAAATCGTTAGGTGTTACGATAGTTTCTCTTACTAAACTTCGTAATGCTTCGTTGGTGCGTAATCTTCTATTTCGTTGTAATGGGAACATATTTTTTGTTTTTAGTTAACTGTTGACAGTTTTAAGTTTACAGTTTTTGCCAAATTATTTAAAGTGTTGATTTTATTTTTCGAATTAATGAAGCTAACATTTTCTTTATTTCTATAATGTCAGATAATATAGCTTCAGCTGAATTACTCTGTAGGTAATTTAAGTCTCTTGAAAGTATAATTAAATATTCTAATTCGTGTGCAGAGCCAGATGATATATACAAAAAACGTAATAACTCTTTTTGAGTTTCTCTCCCGCAGCCTTCTGCGATATTAGTAGGAATCGAAGTTGCGGCTCTATTTATTTGGGTAACTAGATTGAATTTTTCTAAATCCGGAAACGAACTTGTTAAGTTGTATATGTTTAAAACAAGAGCATGAGATTTCTGCCAAACTTTATATTTTTTGTAATCTATCATACTGTAAACTGTTTACTGATAACTTAAAACTATTAAACCCAACTTTTCGGCTCCTTAAGCACAGCTAGCAATTTTGCTTCTTCGCTTCCTTCTTCCGGCGTTTGGTTGTACACCCATTGTACGTGCGGCGGTAAACTCATCAGGATGCTTTCTATTCTTCCGTTGGTTTTTAGTCCGAATAAAGTTCCTTTATCGTGAACTAAATTGAATTCTACATAGCGACCTCTGCGAACTTCTTGCCAGTCACGATGTGTTTGATTATAACTTAAATCTTTTCGTTTTTCAACAATTGGGATGTAAGCTTCTAAAAAACTATTCCCAACTTCGGTGACGAAATTATACCAGTCTTCGGTACTTTTTTCTGCTGAATCTTTTAAATGATCAAAGAACAAACCGCCAATACCTCGGGCTTCGTGACGATGAGCGTTCCAAAAATATTCGTCACACCGCTTTTTATATTCCGCATAGAAACTTTTATCGTGTTTGTCACAAGCATTTTTAGAAACCTGGTGAAAATGTTTAGCATCTTCTTCAAACAAATAATAAGGCGTAAGATCTTGCCCGCCGCCAAACCACTGGTCGATGGTGTTACCTTCTTGATCGTACATTTCAAAATAACGCCAATTAGCGTGAACCGTAGGAACCATCGGACTTTTAGGATGAATCACTAAACTCAAACCACAAGCAAAAAAGTTAACATCGCCTACATTAAAATACTTCTGCATTGCCGGAGCTAACGGGCCGTGAACTGCTGAAATATTAACGCCGCCTTTTTCAAACACATTTCCGTTTTCGATAACGCGTGTTCTTCCGCCGCCGCCTTCTTCACGTTTCCAAAGGTCTTCGTGAAACTTGGCTTTACCGTCAATTTCTTCGAGTTTTTGAGTAATTGTGTCTTGAAGCGTTTCTATATATTGATAAAATT
>DTTX01000008.1:49912-64008 GCA_012964435.1 Mesonia sp.
GTTCTTTCATTTTAATTCTTTAAAGATTCGATATAAACTAATCTTTCGGGATAATTGGGTATTTCTGCAGCTTGATCGACGAATTGAGCTTCTTTCATCATTTCTTGAAGCTTTCCAATAATTTCTTCGGAAGTGATTTCTTGCTGAAATAAGTTTCTTCCTACTTCATTATTATGCAAATCCATCGTTCGTGGCAATTCGGGATTGGGAGAAAGTTTTTCGTGTAAATCGGTAATTTCTTTAGCCCAAGCAATGGCTTTCGTCTTTTCTTTTAACTGCGGAAGTGATTTTTCAGCAATTAGAAAATTCCATAACGCGTGCCGAAAAGCATTGGTTTTATTGTCTTTGTGATGCGCTTTGCCAAATAAGCGATTGCAGATCTGTACCGTTTGCTTGGTCGCTCGATACGTAGGAAAAAGTAACCCGGGCCTAAATAAAAAGGTTTTGCCTAAAATGAAAGTTTGCTTCAAGTTAAGCTGTTTTATTTTGGCCCAGATTGCCATTTATCGTGGTTGGTATTCTTTCACGGCATCTACAAAAGCTTTCGCATTTTCAACCGGAATATTTGGTAAAATACCGTGACCAAGATTTACAATGTAGCGGTCTTTACCAAACTCATCGATCATTTGATGCACCATCGATTTAATTTCTCTTGGTGGTGAAAATAAACGAGAAGGATCGAAGTTACCTTGTAAAGTAATTTGCCCACCGCTTAAATAACGTGCGTTTCTAGCAGAACACGTCCAATCTACTCCAAGTGCCGAAGCTCCAGATTCGCTCATTTCTTTTAGAGCGAACCAGCAACCTTTACCAAAAGCGATCACAGGAACTTCATCTTTTAGCGCGTCGATGATCTGTTGAATGTATTTCCAAGAAAATTCTTGATAATCGGTTGGAGAAAGCATCCCGCCCCAAGAATCAAAAATTTGTAGTGCATCGACACCGGCTTCCACTTTTCCTTTTAGATAGGCAATGGTGGTATCGGTAATTTTTTGCAATAAAATGTGCGCTGCCATTGGTCGCTTAAAACAAAACTCTTTGGCTTTGTCGAAGTTTTTAGAACCTTGACCTTGTACCAAATAACAAAGGATCGTCCACGGTGAACCGGCAAAACCAATAAGCGGAACTTCGTCATTCAATTCTTGCTTTGTCATTTTAATCGCTTCGTAAACGTAACCCAATTCTTCATACACATCGGGAATTACGATGTCGTTTACTTGAACCGGAGTTCTTACCGGATTAGGAAGCCAAGGACCAACGCCGGGTTTCATTTCTATTTCGATGCCCATCGCTTGCGGAACCACCAAAATATCACTAAATAAAATTGCTGCATCGGTACCGACTTGATGAATAGGCATCACGGTAATTTCGGTAGCAAGTTCCGGAGTTCTACAACGCGTGAAGAAATCGTATTTTTCTTTCAGCTTCATAAAATCTGGTAAATAACGACCTGCCTGGCGCATCATCCAAACCGGTGGACGCTCGACCGTTTCTCCTTTTAAAGCTTTTAAAAATAAATCGTTTTTAATCATCTTGTTTATTATTAATGGAAAAACCGATTATAAATCAGTTTTATCTTTTCTATTAGTTTTTAATTCTTTTACTACCTGAACAATTACATTTTCAACCGTGGGTTGGTTAGCTATTTTTATTGTTGAGGTATATTTTTTAGCTTCATTTGCAGTGGTGTTGCCAATGCAAAAAGCAATTTCATTTTTACTTTTATTGAGTTGAAAAAAACTTTGCACCGCGCTCGGACTAAAAAACAAAATGCCATCGAATTCTTGATCGAATTTTTTTGGGTTCAATTTGGTCTTGTATACTTCAATTTCTTTCAATTCTATTTGATTTTGCTGAAGTAATTCTGGCAACTCATCTCTTCTTTTATTTCCGCAGAGAAAAGTAAACGAATTTTCTGCGTGATTTTCTATAATTCGATTTGCTAAATCTTTGGCGTTATCGGCTTTTTCAATAATCGCAATATTTGCTTCTTTTAATAGTTGTTCGGTTTTGCTTCCTACGACAAAAGCATTATCAATTTTAGTTGTTTCATTTACGGCTAACCAAGCATTTTTACTGGTGATAATAGCATTTTCAATAAGCTCGGGTAGTTGAATTTTTTTATTGAATTCAATTTGAATTGCACTATAATTTACCCAAGCAATACGCGCGTTAAACAGTAATGATTCTTGACTTTTCGTCAGTTTTTTAGTGGTTAGAACGCTTGGCATCTTTTTCTAAATATTTTTCGATATCGCTATTCTTTCCGAAGACAACCAGCACATCATTTTTTTGAAAAACGGTTTCTGGTTGCGGCATTCCTATGACTTCTTTTTTACTTGATTTTCGACCAATGATGTTAGTATATTCTTTTTGCCTTAAAATGGTAATGATGTTAAGGTTGTACTTGCTTCTAAAATTAGATTCGATGAGGTCTTTGCCCACCACATCGTCACAAACCGTCACTTCTGAAACTAAATAATCATCATCAATTTCAAAATTATCAATACTTCCTTTTAAGTTAATTTTCTTAGTGAGTCGCTCGGCAAATTCTTGTTCTGGATGAATAATATTATCTACGCCCATCGCTTCTAAAATGGTATCTTGAATAGGTGAAGAAGACCTTGCGACAACTCGCGCATTGGTGATTTTTTTAATAATGGCGGTACTCATCATCGCCGCGCCATCTTTTTCACCAATAGCCACGATCGCTAAATCGGTACTTTTTAAAGGTAACGAATGGTAAGCGTTCTCGTTGGTGGCGTCTAAAGCTACGGCGTGAGAAACTTTATCTTTTATGAGTTCTATTTTCTCGATATCTCGATCTGCAGCAATCACTTCATTTCCGGAGTCTGCCAAGTGAATGGCGAGCGCCATCCCAAAATTTCCCAGACCAATAACTACAATTTTCATAGCTGCTAACTTTTAGTTAATTAAAATATTTTCTTTTGGATAGGTATATTCTGTTGTGTTTACATTCTTCAAAATACCGATCATAAGGTTAATTAAGCCGATTCTTCCAAAAAACATCAAGAAAATTACCACGTATTTTCCCGGTTCACTAAGTTCTGGCGTAATCCCTAAGGATAAACCTACCGTGCTAAAGGCAGAAAACACTTCAAAAGCAATTTCTAAAAGTGTAAACTGCGGATTAAAAATAAGTAATAATAAAATACCTGTACCAATCGATGCCAAAGAGATCGACATAATGGCAAAGGCTCTTAAAACCGATTCTTTGGCAACCCTTCTTGTGCCAATTTCGATGTTTGATTTATCTTTTGCTATCGAAAAAATGTTTAGCGTGGCAATAGCAAAAGTAGTCGTTTTTATTCCGCCTCCCGTCGAAGCCGGTGAAGCTCCGATCCACATCAAAAAGATCATAAACAAAATACCGGGAACGGTAAAATTAGTCATGTCCATAGTATTGAAACCAGCCGTTCTTGAAGTAACCGAAGAAAACATCGCGGTAGTGAATTTCCCAAAAACCGTTTTGTGCTCATTTAAAAAAGTCTCTTGTTCTGAAAAGAGAAAGAAAGAGGTTCCTGCCACAATTAAAATCACCGTGGTATAAATCACAATTTTTGTGTTAAGCGTAATTACTCTAGAAATAAATTTTTTATTGTTTCTATTAAATAAATTATAAAAAAAGTGTTTTACATATTGAATGAAATTGGAAGCAATGTTATATCCTAAACCACCCATTACAATTAGGAACATTACTACCCATTGCATATAATAATTAAAGCGAAGCGATTCATCATAAAGGCCTGCAGAAGAAATTGAAAAGCCGGCATTACAATAAGCAGAAATAGCATGAAATACCGCAAAAAAGCCACGATCTTTATAACTGTCGATTCCCTGAAGTGACGAATAGATAAACAAGGCTCCAACCGCTTCTAAAACCAATGAAAATACCACAATGCTCATTGCCATTTGCATAATGCTACTTAGTTTTTCTTGGCCTAAAATATCTTTCATATATAAACTCTCCTTAAAAGAAGCGCCACTTTTAAAGAAATAAGCAAAGAAAGAAGTAAAGGTTAACATCCCTAAACCGCCAATTTGAAAAAGTACCATAATGATGGTTTGTCCAAAAGGAGTAAAATCTTTAGCGGTATCTAATACAATAAGTCCGGTCACGGCGGTTGCACTGGTGGCCGTAAATAATGCGTCGATAAAAGTGATCCCGCGAGTAGTAGCTGCGGGAAGCATTAACAAGAACGTACCGGCTAAAGCAATAAGTGCAAAACTACCTACAAATAAAATCGCAGGATTAAAGTAAATACTATAAATACGGCGCATTAGGAAAGTTAAGCGCGTAAAGAAATAGAACAGTAAACCATATTCTATAATATACCGTTCTTTAAAAAAAGTGTCGAATAATGAACCTTGATAATTGGTAATGATCGAAATGATCTCTAAAACAATTAACAGCGAAAGTAAAACTAAATTTACCCGAGCTGTTTTTTTTATTTTAAGCGTACTGTTAAAACTTTTATACTTATGAATATTAAAAGCAATAAGCGATAACAACAGTACCGGAAGTGCAATAAGTTTATACGTTCTAAAATCTTTAAAACTCTGAAACCCGAAATCAAAAACCAAAAAAGCAATTAAAAACAGGTCTAGAAACCAGACAATAATATTAGATCGGGTAAACTTCTGTTGCATTAAGCATTCAATTTAGCTTTGATGTTAGCCATCAATTCTTTTCCGCCGTTTGAAAGTATAGCTTTTGCAGCTTTTTCACCTTGATTTTTGTAATTATTTAAGGAAAACGAAACTTTTTCTTCCAGTTTTGTTTTTCCGTCTAAGCTGAATAATGCTCCGGTAAATTCTACCGTTTCATTGTTAATAGTTGCTAAAGCTCCGATCGGTGCAGTACAACCACCTTCTAACACGCAAAGAAATTCGCGTTCAATTTCAACACAAACAGCAGTGTTTTTATCGTTTAATTGAGCCACCGCTTCTTTACAAAAAGCATCATTTTCTTTAGCTACAATAAGCATTGCGCCTTGCGCCGGAGCAGGAATCATCCAATCAAGATCAATAAAATTTTCCGGTTTTAGATTAATTCTTTCCAAACCGGCTGCGGCAAAAATAGCTCCGTTCCAATCGTTATCTTCTAGTTTTTGAAGACGTGTGTTTACATTTCCGCGTAAATTCTCGACTTGATGCGTTGGGTAACGATTAAGCCATTGTGCTTTTCTACGTAAACTTCCCGTAGCAATTATTCCTTCCGCAGCAAGAAAATCTAAACCTTTATGAATAAGAATATCGCTTACATTCGCTCTTGGTAAAACAGCTCCTTGAACAATTCCGTTAGGTAATTTGGTGGGAACATCTTTCATCGAATGTACGGCAATATCGATTTGGTCTTTTACCATCGCGACATCTAAAGTCTTCGTGAAAATACCGGTAATGCCCATTTCGTAAAGAGGTTGGTCTAAATTTAGATCGCCGGTCGATTTTACCGGAAGCAATTCGGTTTGGTAACCTAAAGCTTCTAATTTATTTTTCACGGTATTGGCTTGCCATAATGCCAATTCACTATCGCGGGTTCCTATGCGTATGGTTTTGCTCATCTTATTTGGAAACTTCGTCTAATTGAAAAACCTTTTGAATAAGTTCTAGGCTTTCATCGGTAGAATTTGAACCATTTTTTAAGTGGCTCGCAAATTGATTCATGATTTTTTGAATAATGCGATTGCTCACGATCTCTGCGTGTTCATTATTAAAATCATTTATTTTTTTACGCTGAAAGTCTAACTCGGCATCTTTCATTTCACCAAGTTTACGTTTAAGCGCTTTTATAGTAGGTGCAAATTTTCGGGTTTCTAACCAAGCGTTAAAATCTGCTTTTACTTCTTCAATAATTTCTTCGGCCTGCGGAATGTGTTTCTTGCGATTTGCCAAAGTTTCGTCTGTCATTTTAGAAAGATCATCTAAATGTACCAGCGTCACATTTTCTAATTCAGCAACATCATCGGCCACATTTTTTGGGATCGAAAGGTCTAAGATCAACAGCTCTTTTTTACAATAAATAAGCTCTTTAGAGATGGTTGGGTTTTGCGCTCCTGTGGCAACGATTAGAATATCGGTATTTCTAATTTCGGCTTGAAGCTCTGCGTGATCTTTTACAATTAAATTGAATTTTCCCGCAACCTTTTCTGCTTTGTCTTTCGTACGGTTAATAAGCGTGATGTGCTCATTTTGCGTATGCTTGATCAGGTTTTCGCAAGTGTTTCTTCCTATTTTTCCGGTTCCGAAGAGTAAAATGTTTTTTTCTGAAACTTTTTCAACTTCATTTAAAATATATTGAACCGATGCAAATGAAACAGAAGTTGCTCCGGAAGAGATCTCGGTCTCGTTTTTAATGCGTTTGCTCGCCTGAATCACAGAATTTAATAAACGTTCTAAAAGTGGCGTCGTCATCCCCAAATTTTTAGAAAGCGTAAAGGCGTATTTTAACTGACTTATAATCTCGAAGTCTCCTAAAATCTGACTGTCTAAACCGGTTCCCACTTTAAAAATATGAGCAATAGCTTCTTGCGATTTGTAAACGTAAGCTACTTTTTCAAATTCTTCTACCGTGCCGCGCGTGTGTTGGCAAAGTAATTTGATAAGCTGAAAAGGATGCTGTGCAAAACCGTAAATTTCGGTTCTGTTACAGGTTGAAGTCACTAAAATTCCAGAAATTCCTTCTTTTTTAGCGTCTTGGATGAGCGCGTGTTTTTGCTCTTCATCTAAACTAAAATGACCTCTAACTTCGGCATCTGCTTTTTGGTAGCTTAAACCAATTGCGTAAAAAGTAGTATGTTTAGGTGTATGTCCGTTTAGCATTAATAAAATAGCCGTGATTCGGGTGCAAATTTAATCGTTAAGGAATTCTAAAAATAACGGCAAAAGTACTTTTATTGTCGATAAAAGTTATTTTTTAGCTTAAATGTCTATTTTTGTTGGTTTTAGCCTATTTTTGTAGACGTGGCAGAAGTTCTAAAAGCTTTATTTTAGAACGATTCTAAATAAAAAAAGAGAGAAAAGAAATGAGTTCAATACAAAAAAATAACGCTGAAAGTACTTTTCAAAAAGTATCGATAGAAGATAGTTTTAAGATATTAACGCACCAGAATAATACCGATGAGGTTGAAATTTTAACCGAAGAAACCCATCGAGATTTTATTCAATTTCATTTTTGTTTAAAAGGAAGTGCAAAATTCAACTTTAATGAAGGGAGTTACTCGTTAAATTTGGGAGACGAAAAAGCTTTGTTGCTTTATAATCCTATTAAAGACTTGCCTTTACACGTTGAAGTTTCTCCAAAATCTTGGTTGGTTTGCGTATTAGTTTCTATTCAGAAATTACACTCTTTGTTTTCTGAAGAAGCAGATTATATTCATTTCTTAACCGAAGAGAATATGGGTAAAAAATATTATCAGGAACAAAATATAAGTCCGTCGATGGCCGTGGTTTTGAGTCAGATCTTAAACTTTAACTTGCATCCTTCGGTCAAGAAAATTTATTTGAAGGGAAAAGCCTACGAATTGATTGGTTTATATTTTAACCGACCGGAAGAAGCCGATATCGAACAATGCCCATTTTTAGTAGATGAAGAAAACGTTCGAAAAATTAGAAAAGCCAAAGAAATTGTGATCAATAGAATGGCAGAACCGCCATCGTTACAAGAACTTTCTGATGAAATTGGGTTGAGTTTAAAAAAGCTAAAAGAAGGTTTTAAAGAAATTTATGGCGAAACGGTTTTTGGTTTTCTTTTCGATTATAAAATGGATTATGCCAGAAAACTCTTAGAAACCGGCCAACATAATGTGAATGAAGTCGGGTTGCGAGTAGGTTATAGCACGGCGAGTCATTTTATCGCAGCTTTTAAAAAGAAATTTGGCACCACACCGAAAAAGTATATTCTGTCGTTACCCATTTCAAATTAATTCATGATGATGCGGTTTTTCTTATTCATAGTGAGTTGTTTTGTTTTCGGGATTTGCCAAGCTCAAGATGCAATATTGGTTTTTCATAAAACCGAAGGCTTTCATCACGAATCGATCGAGGCCGGTCGTGCGTTTTTTCAGCAATTAGGGAAAGACAATAATTTTGAAGTGGTCACAAGTGAAGATGCTTCAATTTTCAATAAGAAAGAACTAAAGGCTTTTAAATTGGTTGTTTTTTTGAATACCACAGGAAATATTCTTAACCGAAAACAAGAAAAAGCTTTTGAGAAATTTATAGCTAAAGGCGGAAGTTTTCTAGGAGTTCATTCTGCAGCCGATACCGAATATGATTGGGAATGGTATGGACAATTAGTTGGCGCTTATTTTGTAAGTCATCCGCAAGTTTGCGAAGCAGAAATTCAACTTAAAAAATCTTCTCACAAAACTATTGAACACCTACCGGAAGTTTGGAGACGAACCGACGAGTGGTACAATTATAAATTTGTAAATCCCGATATCGAAGTTTTACTAAATTTAGATGAAACCACTTACGAAGGTGGCGAGAACGGAAAATATCATCCCGTTGCTTGGTATCAAGAATTAGAAAATAATAATGTTGCCATTTATACCGGTGGCGGTCATACCCAAGAAGCTTACCAAGAACCTCATTTTAAAACCCATCTTTTACAATGCGTTTTATGGGGACTTTCGAGAAATAAATAAAATTGATGAAGCTTTAATTCAAGAGAAATTTATAGTTGTATTTTTGTAATCAGGAAAAAGAAAAAATATGAGTAAAGGAGTTTTACTGGTTAATTTAGGTTCCCCTAAAAGTACCGATCCTAAAGACGTAAAAAAATACCTCGATCAGTTTTTAATGGATGAGCGCGTGATCGACGTGCCTTATTTATTAAGAGCTTTTATTGTAAAAGGAATTGTGTTGAACACAAGACCTAAAAAATCTGCTGAAGCTTACCAGCGCATTTGGTGGGACGAAGGTTCACCATTAATTGTACTTTCAGAACGTTTGCAAGAAAAAGTAGATAGTTATACCGGCGTGCCCATTGCTTTGGCCATGCGTTATGGCGAGCCTTCTATTAAACAAGGTTTGCAAGAATTGGTCGATAAAGGTGTAGATGAAGTTTTGTTAATGCCGTTATATCCGCAATTTGCGATGGCAACCACAGAAACCATTTTGGTGTTAGCAGAAGAATTGCAAAAAGAGTTTTTTCCGCAGATAAAATTTACCACCGTTCCGCCGTTTTACAATCATCCAGATTATATTAATGTACTTTCCAGAAGTATTGCAGAAAAGTTGGAAGGCGTAGATTACGAACACTTATTGTTTAGTTATCACGGCGTTCCTGAGCGACATATTAAAAAGAGCGATGTCACCAATTCGCACTGTAAGATCGATGGTTCTTGTTGCAACACGCCATCACCGGCGCATCAATTTTGTTACCGTCACCAGTGTTTAGAAACTACGAAGCAAGTAGCAAAAACCCTTCAGCTTAAAGAAGGAACGTTTAGCACTTCGTTTCAGTCTCGATTAGGTTTCGACCCGTGGTTAAAACCATATACAGACAGAACGATTGAGAATTTCGGTTTAAACGGAATGAAAAAAATGGCCATTGTTTCTCCTGCTTTTGTTTCAGATTGTTTAGAAACTTTAGAAGAATTAGGAATGGAAGGAAAAGAGATTTTCGAAGAAAATGGCGGAGAAGAATTTACACTTATTCCGTGTTTAAACGATCGTGAAGATTGGGTGAAAACCCTAAGTCGTTGGATAGACGAGTGGGCAATGCAACCAGAAACGCAAAAAGCTTAATGCCAAAAGTAGACTCGGCCGCTTTAGGCAAAGAATCGATAAGCAAGTTATTAGTAAAACAATCGGCACCGGCTTCAATTGGTATCTTGGTAATGTCGTTGAACATTGTTGTCGATACTATTTTTGTAGGAAACTGGATTGGCTCTACCGCTATCGCAGCGATCAATGTAGTTTTACCTATCTCATTTTTTATCGCCGCTTTAGGGATGGCTATTGGTATTGGGGGTTCTTCAATGATCTCTAGAGCTTTAGGTGCTAACGATAAAGAAAAGGCACTCAAAACCTTTGGAAACCAAATTACACTTACCATTATATTAACCACCGTTTTTGTGGCCGGCGGTTTGTTTTTTGCGAACGATTTGATTCCTGCCTTTGGCGGTAAAGGTGAAATTTTTGAACCCGCCAAGATCTATTACCGTATTGTCTTGTATGGAGTTCCTATTCTCGCGTTAAATATGCTGGGAAATAATGTCGTGCGAGCAGAAGGTAAACCCAATTTTGCGATGATCGCGATGATTATCCCTTCCGTAGGAAATTTAATTGCCGATTATGTCTTGATCAATATTTTTGATCTAGGAATGGCGGGCGCTGCTTGGGCAACTACAGGATCTTATTTGGTTTGTTTTCTTTATATATTTTGGTTTTTCTTATCGAAGAATTCTGAGTTAAAAATAGTTCCGCATCACTTCGGTTTAAATCTAACGATTTTAAAAGAAATTGCAGCGCTGGGTTTTGTAACCTTAGCCAGACAAGCGGTTGTTAGCGTTACCTATTTATTAATGAATAACATTCTTTTTAAACTAGGTGGCGAATCTTCGGTAGCCGTGTACGCGATAATTGGTAGAATGCTCATATTTGCATTGTTCCCGGTACTGGGTGTGACGCAAGGTTTCTTGCCGATTGCAGGTTATAATTATGGCGCAGAACAACCGCATCGTGTTCGAGAAAGTATTAATAAAGCAATTTTGTACGCAAGTATTTTAGCTTTAGTGGTGTTTTCGTTAATTATGATTTTTCCAAAGGAAATTGTTTCGGTGTTTACAAAAGATCAGCAAATTTTAGAAGAAACACCAAATGCAATGCGCTGGGTTTTTGCGGCCATCCCGATCATTGCTTTACAGTTAATCGGTTCTGCATATTTTCAGGCAATTGGTAAAGCGGTGCCGGCACTTTTACTTACGCTAACGAGACAAGGTTTTTTCTTTATTCCGTTAATATTAATTCTTCCGAAGTATTTTGGAGAATTAGGAGTTTGGATCTCTTTTCCGTTAGCCGATGTGATCTCTACGATCGTTACAGGTTTCTTCCTAAATCGAGAAATTAGAATGCATTTAAAGCCGAGTGAAATAAAATCTACTTCTGCAAATTATTAATTACTTTAGCTTTTATTATGGCTGAATATTATAACTACCTTAAATCGCTTCACTTAATTTTTGTAATTACCTGGTTCGCCGGTTTATTTTATATTCCGCGTTTATTTGTTTACCAAATCGAAGCTTCGCAAAAACCATCGCCCTATAAAGAAATTTTAGGAGACCAATTAAAACTTATGGCAAAGCGATTATGGTTTATTATCACGTGGCCTTCAGCAGTTTTAGCGACTATTTTTGCCATTTTACTATTAATCGTACAGCCGGTTTGGTTGCAACAAGGTTGGATGCACGTAAAACTCACGTTTGTGGTCTTACTGTTTGCTTATCATTTTAAAACCCACCATATTTTTAAGCAGTTGCAAAACGATGTTGTAAAATGGACGTCTAGCCAAATGCGATTATGGAATGAAGGTTCTACGCTTATTCTCTTTTCCGTAGTATTTTTAGTAATTTTAAAAAATTCTATCAATTGGATTTTTGGGGTTATTGGCATTTTTGTATTGGCGATTGTGTTAATGCTAGGTTTCAAAATTTACAAACGTTACCGAACTAAGAAAAACGAAGAATAATTTGGCGTTAATTTTGAAGAGGTTTAGAAAATTGATGAGGTAGAACTAGATTAAAAATTGGCTATGAAGTTTTTTAAACGCTCTTTACGAACCCGTATTTTCTTCAGTATGATTTTTCTGGTTTTGGGAGCATCTATTCTCATTGCCGGCGTTACCATAATTCAGTATAGGGACGAAGCAAAAGCTTATCAAAAAGATAAACTCAAGCGTAAAGAAGCTTCAATACGAGCTAGCATTAACTACGAAATTAAATACACTACTTATCCCGTAAATACGAAATATATTCCGTTAATCTTTAAAGAAAAGATTTACGAGTTACAAAATATTCACGGAACCGAAATTAATATTTACGATCTAGATGGGAAGCTTTTAAAATCTTCAAAAGCTACATTTTTTAGAGACAGTTTGAGTACAAAAATGCCTGCGGAAGCTTTAAAAGGTTTAAAAAGTTCTCAAAGTAACCGGTTTGTACAATATCATTTTGGTGGCGAAGGCGAAGATTATCAATCGTCTTACAGCTATATTACCGACCAATATTTTAAACCATTAGCAATTTTAAATTTACCTCGAATTGAAGACGATGGTTTTGTCGATACACAACTTAAAAGTTTTCTTTCCATCTTAGGGCAAGTGTATATTGTGATGATCGTTGCAGCAATCTTATTGTCGTATTTCTTATCTAAATACATCACTTCATCTTTAAAGGCGGTCAGTGAAAAAATTCATGCGACTCGTTTAGATCGAAAAAATAAAAAAATTAAACTGAAAGACGCTTCAGAAGAAATTCGATCGCTGGTAAAAGCTTATAACTCGATGATCGATGAGTTAGAAGAAAGTGCCGTAAAATTAGCGAGAAGTGAACGAGAGCAAGCTTGGCGAGAAATGGCTAAACAAGTTGCGCACGAGATTAAAAATCCGTTAACGCCTATGCGACTTAGCGTACAAAGTTTTGAGCGTAGATTTGATCCTGAAGATCCCGATAGTAAAGAAAAACTTCGCGAATATAGCTCAACGTTAATTCAGCAAATCGATACGATGAGTTCGATCGCTTCTGCCTTTTCTAACTTTGCGAAAATGCCGGCGCAGCAAAACGAAGAACTCAACGTTCCTAAAATCGTAAAACTAGGCTTAGACATTTTTAATGAGTCTTATATTTATTTTGAAGCTGAAGCCGAAGAGATCTTAGCTAAATTTGACCGAACACAGCTAATTCGGGTAGTCACTAATTTGGTAAAAAACGCCATCCAAGCTTCCGAAGAAAATGAAAATCCGAAGATCGAAGTTGAAGTAAAAACCGATGAAAAAGACGTGATTATTTTAGTGAAAGATAATGGCCACGGAATTTCAGAAGAAAATAAACCTAAAATTTTCGAACCTAAGTTTACCACAAAATCTAGCGGAATGGGCCTTGGACTCGGAATTATAAAAACTATTATTGAAGCCTACCAAGGAAGTATAGATTTTACTTCAGAAGAAGGAGAAGGCACGACATTTATTGTTAAATTTCCAAAAATTATCAAACCATGAGTTATCAAAATATTTTAGTAGAAACTGAAAATTACATTACAACGCTAACCATTAATCGACCTAAAAAGTTAAATGCTTTAAATCGTGAAACTTTAGCAGAAATTAATAATGCTTTTGTAGCGTTAGAAAGCGATGAAGACACCAAAGTGATCATTATTACCGGAAGCGGAGAAAAAGCTTTTGTTGCCGGTGCAGATATTTCAGAATTTGCAAATTATTCTGTAGCAGAAGGTAAAGATCTAGCGGCTCGCGGTCATCAAGAAGTGTTCGATTTTATTGCTAATTTTAAAAAGCCGGTCATTGCAGCCGTTAATGGTTTTGCGCTTGGTGGCGGTTTAGAGTTAGCAATGGCAGCTCATTTTAGAATTGCCAGTGAGAATGCAAAATTAGGCTTGCCAGAAACCTCTTTAGGAGTAATTCCCGGTTACGGCGGTACGCAACGTTTGCCACAATTAGTAGGTAAAGGTCGCGCGATGGAAATGATCATGACGGCAGGAATGATCGATGCTAATCAAGCGTTACAATACAATTTGGTAAATCACGTAACACCATTAGAAGATCTTATCGATTTAGCTGGAAAACTTGCTGGTAAGATCATGAGAAACTCGATGGTAGCGATAGCTCAGGCAATTGAAGCGATCAACGCCAATTATAAAGATGGTGTAAACGGTTTTGAACAAGAAATAGAAGGCTTTGGAAAAAGTTTTGGAACCGAAGATTTTAAAGAGGGAACTTCTGCCTTTTTAGAAAAACGTAAAGCAGATTTTCCCGGAGAATAATTCCGAATAAATTTGTTTTTTAAAAGTCGAAACTCATTAAGTTTCGGCTTTTTTTATTGAAAAACGTTAATACT
>DTTX01000009.1:0-1403 GCA_012964435.1 Mesonia sp.
CGAATTTTTAATCGGTAGAATTTCAATTTCAGAAATGATTCCGCACGGGATTGCTCGCAACAAAAAAGAAGCGGCACTTTTAGCCATAAAAGGCGGCAGCGATATGGATATGGAAGGCGGCGCTTACGAGTCTTCTCTAGAAAGTTTAGTGGAAGAAGGTAAGATCTCAGAAACTTTACTCGATGATTCTGTAAGAAGAATTTTGCGTATAAAATTTCAGTTAGGGCTTTTTGATGATCCATATAAGTATTGTGATGAAAATTTCGAGGAGACAGAACTTTATTCAGAAGCTAATCAAGATTTAGCTTTAGAAGCAGCCAAAAAATCGATCGTTTTACTGAAGAATGAAAATGAAATTCTACCGATTAAAAATTCGATAAAGTCGATAGCCGTTATTGGTCCGTTAGCCGATGATAAAGATTCACCTTTAGGGAATTGGCGCGCACAAGCAGAAGCGAATTCTGCAGTTTCAGTGTTAGAAGGTATAAAAAATCATGCACCTAAAAATGTGCAAATTAAGTATGCGGAAGGCGTAAAGTTAAGTACAGGCGAACGTAGTTTTTTAAAGCCATTAAGTTTAAACGAAAACGATAAAAGCGGATTTCAAAAAGCGATCAACTTGGCAAAATCTTCAGATTTAGTTGTTTTAGTAGTTGGTGAAGATGCTTACCAAACCGGTGAAGGTAGGAGCCAAACCGATGTTGGGTTTTTAGGCTTACAAGATGAATTGATGGCTGAAATTAAAAAAGTGAATCCTAACGTCGTGATGGTTTTAATGAATGGAAGACCGATGGATTTAACGTGGAGCAACGAAAACTTTCCGGCCATTTTAGAAACTTGGTTGTTAGGTTCTCAACACGGTAATGCGGTTGCAGAAGTTTTATTCGGTAAGTACAATCCTTCGGGGAAACTTCCGGTTTCATTTCCAAGAAATGTTGGTCAAGAGCCATTGTATTACAATCAAAAGAGTACAGGGCGACCAAATGCTAATACTGAAGTTACCTATTCACATTACACAGATTCAGACCGTGACGCGTTGTTTCCATTTGGTTTCGGTTTAAGTTATACCGATTTTGAATATGGAAATATTCAGCTTTCAAAAAGTAATTTTTCAGCTTCCGAAGAAATTACAGCTTCAGTAGAAGTGAAAAATACGGGCGATGTGGATGGAGAAGAAGTGGTTCAGCTTTACATTCGTGATTTGTTTGCAAGCATCACAAGACCAATTAAGGAGTTGAAAGGTTTTGAAAAAATTAGTTTGAAAGCGGGCGAATCGAAAACGGTAAGTTTTACGATCGATGCAGAATTGTTGAGTTACTTTGGAAGAGATAAAAAATGGGTAACCGATCCCGGTAAATTTCACTTGTTTATTGGCGGAAATTCTGTAGATCGTTAATGGATAA
>DTTX01000009.1:1413-4321 GCA_012964435.1 Mesonia sp.
TCAACAAATAGAATTTGAATATGAATAAGATGAAAAAAATAGCACTAATTACAGCAATGGCTTGCGGAATTACCTTTTCTGCTTCAGCACAAGAAAAGCAATTAATTTGGGAAGAAAGCTTTGCCGGTGATACTCTCAATATGGAAAACTGGAGCTATGAGCTTGGTGACGGTTGTCCAAATATTTGCGGCTGGGGAAATAACGAACGCCAGATCTATCATAAAGATTATCTAGACGTAAAAGATGGGATGTTAGTGATCACCGCCGATAAAGTTGGTGATACCTATTATAGCGGAAAAATTAATACCAAAGATAAATTTGAGTTTAAATACGGAATGGCTGAAATTAGAGCTAAAGTTCCCGGTGGTAACGGTTTATGGCCTGCAATTTGGATGTTGGGCGATAATATTGGTGAAGTAGGTTGGCCGGCTTCCGGTGAGATCGATATTATGGAGTTTGTGGGCAAAAAACCCGATACTATTTATACTTCGTTACATACGCCGGCAAGTCACGGTGAGACCATTAATTCAAAACAAACTCGCATTGAAAATGTGACCGAAGACTTTCATACCTATAAGATCGATTGGAGTGAAAATTCGATCGTGTTTTATATCGATAATGAAATGGTGTATACTTTTTCACCAAAAACTAAGAATGATAAGACTTACCCGTATCGCCATAAATTCTACTTTTTATTGAATATGGCTATTGGCGGTAATTTTGGTGGGCCCGAGGTCGACGATTCTATATTTCCGCAACGGTTTTATATAGATTATATTCGAGTTTATCAATAAATCAAAAAATCTAAGGCATAAAAAAACCTCTTCCAATTGAAGAGGTTTTTGTTCTTATCGAAAAGAAGATTACATATCGTCGTTTCCTTCAACTTCGTCTTCTACTTCTTGAGCTCCTTTACTTACTGCATCTCCGGTTTCGTTAGCAGCTTTTTTTACAGCATCACCAGTTTCGTTAGCAGCATTTTCGATAGCGTCTCCGGTATCTTCAGCAGCTTCTTCAACATCCTCCATCGCAGAATCTGCATCGTCGTCAAGATCGTCCATCTCGTCTTCCATATCTTCACCAGCTTCTTCCATGTCGTTTTCCATTTCGTTAGCTTCCTGTTCTACTTCTTCTTCAGCATTTTTTGTATCTCTACAAGATGTGAAAGTAGTACTAAAAGCAAACAACATTGCTAGAAATAAAATTGATTTTTTCATGATTTTTGGTTTTAAATTAATTTGTAATTTGGTTTAGTTATCGTCTCCTATTTTATCTATTTCTTCGTTAACCTCTTTAGAAACTTCTTGGTCAACTTTTTCTCCGGCACGTTCTAAAATGCCTTTTTCTTCTTTTTCTACTTCAACCTCTCTTACTTCTACTTCTCTTACAACTTCTTTAGTTTCTGCTTCTTCTCTACAAGAAGTAATTGCAAGTAATGAAATTGAGCAACTAAGTATTAAAAATAGCTTTTTCATAATTATATAAGTATGGTTAATAGATGCTAAAGTATAGATTTTAACATTTGAGTTATAATATTGAATGATAAACTTTTATTAAAATTGTATTCAACAAAATAAGGATTGGCTTGAACTAGTTGCGATTACAATAATTTTTCTTCGCTTAAATAATTGATTACTTTTTTAGTAGCTCCGGTGTTTTCTAAGATAAAATTTCTACAAATATCTCCTTTTTGAGTTCTGTAGGTTTTGTTCTCAATTAGTTTATCAAGTTCTTTTTTAAATTCAGCAGGATCACTTATCGCAGTTAAACCGCCAAGTTTTTGTAAAGTTTTCGCTTCGGGAAATTTTTCAAAATGATTCCCAATCATAATTGGCATCCCGAAAACTGCAGGTTCAAGAATATTGTGTAAGCCTGTGTTTCCTAAGGCTCCGCCAACGTATGCAATAGATGCGTAGCTATATATTTTTGAAAGTAACCCAACATTGTCGATAATTAAAACATCATAAGTAGAAAGGTCTTGCTCTTCGATTGCTGAATATCGAATGCACTTTTTCTGAATTTTCTGTTGAAGTGCATCAATTTTTTCAGCTTTAATTTGATGTGGAGCGATGATATATTTCGCCTCATTTTCTGCTGAATTAATATAGGCTGAAATTAAATTTTCTCCTTCTGGCCACGTACTACCAAAAACCACCGTTAGTTTTTTTTGAGTGAATTGTTCAATGATCGGTAAACGATTATCTTTTTTAAGCTGAAGTTGAACGCGATCGAACCTCGTATCGCCGCTTACAGAAGCATTTTCAATTTGATGTTGTTGTAAAACTTTTAGAGAGTCTTCATTCTGAACAAATAAATGTTGAAAACCTCGTAAAGCTTTGAATAAAAACCTTCCGTAGCCTTTAAAGTAAATTTGCTGTTCGCGAAAAAGTCCGGAAATTAATAATGCCGGTATCTTCTTTTGCTGAAGAACATTTAGATAATTTGGCCAAATTTCATATTTAATAAAAAGCGCTATTTCGGGCTGAATCGCTTCAATAAATTTCTGTGCATTTTTAGGAGTATCGAGTGGTAAATAAAACACAAAATCGGCGATCGAGTTGTTTTTTTTAACCTCGTAACCCGAAGGCGAAAAGAAAGTCACCAGTAATTTGTAATTAGGGTAACGTTGTTTAACAGCTTCCATAATTGGTAAGCCTTGTTCATATTCACCTAAGGAAGCAGCGTGAAACCAAATAACTTGGTGTTTCGATACTTCTCTTGAAGCAATTTGCTGAAATAAACCTTTTCTTCCGCTAGTAAATTTTTTCAGTTTACCGCTAAAAAGTCCGGCAATGGGTAAACCGACTTTTTCTGTTAGCCAAATAAAAAAGTTATAAAGAAGCTTCAACGTATAAGAAATTTGTGAAACTTTGTTGATATGCTGGCGCATAAGCGCTCCGAATCTGAT
>DTTX01000010.1 GCA_012964435.1 Mesonia sp.
CGACCGTATAGTCTGTAGGACTCTGACCTGCTAAGGCTTCGATGTTGCTCTCGGTGAGATCGAAAAGGGCAAATTGACTATCTTCTTCTTGACACGAAAATTTATCTGAGACTTCTCCTATTTCAACTTGAGTTGTCATCACTGTAAAATTCAGAACTTGATAACAGTCGATTGAGTCTGTTGAAATATTGGTAACTCTAACAAATATTAATTGTTCAGGATTAATAGAGGTGTAATCTTCAGGATTAGGTATTGAATTAATATTTGTAGTAGCGTCACTTTCATTTTCAAAATAAGAAACTTCAAAATTCGGATTAGAGCCTTCTAAAATAATACTCGTATTATCTTCTAGGTTTACTGAACCGTCACTAATACCATTATTACAAGAATATAAATCTTGAGGCTCGTTGAATTGGCCACCATTATAAATTCCTATAATATCGAATGAACTTAACTCCTCACAGTTATTATTATCTATATTTTGAACTTTCACAATAATTGTTTGTGAATTATTTTGTGCAGTATAGTTTTCTGGATTCTCAATAGGTTGATTATTATCTAAATCCTGTGTAGTTGCAAAGTATTCTACAGTAAAATTATCAGGATTTTGATCTCCTAATGCATTCATTGAATTTTGAGCTAGATCGAAAGTAGCAATTTCAGAAGTATTATTACTACATTCATATAAATCTTCAACCTCACCAATATAAATATTTGACATCGAAATATTAAAACTATCAACAGAGTAACATTCAGGATTATCAATATTCTCTATACGAATAAATATTTGCTGAGGATTACTTAACGACGGATAGTTTGACGGGGTTAAAATTTCATTAACTCCAGAATTGGCCTCGACTTCATTTTCATAGTAGCTAACAGAAAATAAACTTTCATCTTGATTCCCGTATACCAACGAAGTATTTGAAGTGAGATCAAACAGAACCTCCTCATCACCTAGCTGACAATTTTCTATATTTTGAAAATCTATAATTTGAGGAGTCGGAATAGATTGTAAGCTTAACGGTAAAATAGTGCTACATTCCTCAAAACTAACCAAGACATAAACAGTTTCTTGATTTGTATTAATAGAGAAATCTTCCGGGGATTCTATTTCTGACAATTCGTTTTCAGCATTTTCTAGTGTTGAGTAAAAACTAGTGTCATACTGGCTAGGTATTTCTTCGTTAGCTAACGTTAAATTAAAATTTGTAGTTCCATCTTGGTTAGAACAGTTTTCAATTATAGAAAGTTCTTCTATCTCTATCGAATTGGTTAAAACTACCTCTTCAAAATAATCATTATTATTTTCGTTTGATTCAGAAACAGATTCACCTTCATCTACAATTAAACTTAGCGTAAAACTATTGTTAACAATAGCATTTTCTGGAATTGTAATATTTACTGTTTGGGTTTCTGAACCCCCAATTGCTATTTCGGCTAAGGTGGTTACTGATGTTAAAAAATCTCCGTTAGCATAAAGTGAAATCTCTGTATTTGAAGGTAAGACTTTAGTACTATTAATATTAAAAACTGTAAAATCTACAGCTAGATCGGTATTCCCACAAATTTCATTTCCTTCAACATTAACAACTTCTACTGTCGCATCTGGTAATTCACTATTTATATTTAATACAATATTATGTACAATTACTGCATCTTGAGCAGTTTGAAGGTTAACCAAAGCCTCGGTATCGCCTATATCTATATAATTAGATATATCGAAAAAATCTAAATCCATGCAATACAGATTGGTATCACCTGTATAGCTATTTGTACTATTAAATGCATTTCCCGGAGGATTAATAGTGTTGGTTAGTTCTAAACCATTAAAATTTAGTTGTTCTCCTATATTTGTACCAGCATCACCTTCCCAAGCTAAAAAAGCTATCGAAGCATCCTCAGTATCGATAACTTCAAAACCCGACAATGTTATATCTAAATTCCCATTTGAAGTACTTACAAACTCAAAACCATCATAAATTCCAACTTGATTATTGTTTAAAGTAAGATCTTCATAAACTACGACTATCGACCAACCTCCAAAATTTAATCCATTATTACAATTTGCGGCAAAACCGGCTTGTAAATCTATATCTGATAAAGTATATATTCCATTACCTGTTGCAGAAACTATATCTGTAACGTCTGCAAAAGCTCCGAAAATGTCGAAAAAAGTTCCTCCAGTTTGAATTGCAGCGGAAAAATTTCTCTCTGAAATAATGTTTTGATTATTGAGTGAAACTTCAAAATCACCACTACCGGCTCCAGCCCAGTAAAGGTAAGCGGCCTCTACAGTTTGACCAGCATCTAAATTTAATGTAGCACTACTTGATGTTAGTGGTGTACAGTTTAAGTTAAACCCATTAGGCCCAGTGTTCAAGGTATTACCTATTGCAATTGATTCGTATTTACCGTTAAATTGAGTATAAAGTGAAAAATCATTAACATTAATCACTTCCAGCTCTACTGAAGTAGAATACGTACATCCATTTTGAGAAGCAGAAAAAATTATAGAATAAGACCCTGCTGTTTCATAAGTAAAGGTCACATTTTCGCCAGACAGATATTCGTTATCTCCTAAGAACCACTCATAAAATACGATCCCATCACTGGCATCTAAGGTCGAACTTCCTTCGAAAGATATAGACTGCCCTGTATAAACTTGAAAATTCCCTCCCATAATTGTAGAAGGCGTAATATTATCAATTGAAATTTCTGCAGGCAAACAAGGCTCTAAACAAGAAATATTGGCATCCCATCCTGTTAAAGGTGAAAATGTGCCATCTGGCACAAACTCAAATGTTAAACAACCAGATAGATTATTACCTGTAGCTGCAATTGTACCGGGACTAACAGCACCAGTATACTCCCCAATTAAATTAGAGTTAACACTATCACCATCATAAACTTTTAAAAAATCTGAACCTTGAGATATCAAAAAAGAAGTAAACTCTAAACTGACTCTAGAATTACCATCTTCTGAACAAATGGTAATTACCTGCGTTTCTCCTCCATTATCTGAGTATGCTCCAGCTCCTCCTCCTGGACCACCATTATCATGAAATGTTCCTGAACAGGTTTCTATATAATCTGTTTCTCCTATTAATATTTCTTGAGCAGAGTAATTAGGAGTTATTAATAAAAGAATAATAACAAATAAGTAGTTTTTAAGCATTGAATGGTAATTTTGTTTATAACAACTTTAGATAAAAAAACCCTATATTAAATCTTAAAAAATTTAGAGATTATATTTCAAATTTAAGAAAACATTCACAACATCAAATTATAATCAAAAAAAGCCTCTAAAATTTTAGAGGCTTTTTTTAAATTCTATTCTGGGTATTAAACTATCTTATTAATTACAGCAGTAATATATTCAATTTGCTCTTCCTCCAACTCGGTATGCATTGGAAGAGAAATAACTTCTTTCACCAACTCATTGGTATTCACAAAATTTTGCTCTTCGTAACGTTCATCCTGATAAGCTTTTTGTAAATGCAATGGGATTGGATAATAAATACCAAACGGTATATTGTTTTCCTGAAAAACCTTTGCCAACTCATCACGCTTACCATTAGTAATTCTAATCGTGTATTGGTGAAAAACGTGACTATCGTCTTCTCCTAGAATCGCAGGCGTCACTACATTTTCATTCTCTTTTAAATGTTGCGTATATAATTTTGCTGAATTTCTTCTGGCTGAATTATAACGATCTAACAAAGGTAATTTTGCTCTTAAAACTGCAGCTTGAAAACTATCTAATCTAGAATTTACACCTACCACATCGTGG
Organism: Mesonia sp.; assembly: GCA_012964435.1. Lineage (GTDB taxonomy): Bacteria > Bacteroidota > Bacteroidia > Flavobacteriales > Flavobacteriaceae > Mesonia. The sequence continues at coordinate 3,794 of DTTX01000010.1, forward strand.
TGGTATCTTTCGTACATACCGTGATTTACAATTCCTCTAATGGTATGCGCTAAATCATCATCGTTCGTGAAAATCGCTCCACCATCACCATAAGCTCCTAAGTTTTTAGAAGGGAAAAATGAAGTTGCTCCAACATGACCTAAAGTTCCTGCTTTTTTTGTAGAACCATCTTCTAAATGGTAATTAGCACCGATCGCTTGCGCATTGTCTTCGATCACTAAAAGATCGTGCTTTTTTGCAATTCTTAAAATCGCTTCCATATTTGCCGGTTGGCCATATAAATGTACCGGAACGATGGCTTTAGTTTTTGGCGTGATCGCAGATTCGATCGCTTCAACATTAATATTGAACGAATCTTTATCTACATCGACCAATACCGGAGTTAAATTTAATAACGCAATTACCTCAACAGTTGCCGCAAACGTAAAATCTGCTGTAATTACCTCATCACCCGGTTTTAAACCTAAGCCCATCATTGCGATTTGCAAAGCATCGGTACCATTTGCACAAGGAA
>DTTX01000011.1:0-57555 GCA_012964435.1 Mesonia sp.
GTTCGTAACAACCGTGAGTTTAATGCGATCTCTAAAGAAATTGAATTTCAAGAATTAGAAATAGAGTTAGCAGAAAAACACATCAAAGAATTTTATGCTCAAATCGAGCAGAAAAAACAAGTGATCGAGCAAAGCAGCGAGCGTATCAACGAGCGTCAAGCGCACTTAGATCACAAAAAAGGTGAGCTTAACGAGATCTTAAGCGAAACTGAAAAAGAAGAGCAGGCGCTTATTGCAAAGTCTGACGATTACAAAAAAGACATCGAAGAAAGATTGGTAAAAGCTTACACACGTATTCGTGAAAATGTGAAAAACGGTCTTGCAGTTGTGCCGATTGAAAGAGGTGCATCTGGAGGTTCTTTCTTTACCATTCCGCCACAGGTACAAATGGAAATTGCCGGTAGAAAGAAAATTATTACCGACGAGCATAGTGGTCGAATTTTAGTAGATCAAGAACTAGCTGAAGAACAAAGACAAAAAATGGAAAAGCTTTTTGCTAAAATGTAAGCTTTTTGTCATTACAATACATTTATTGAATTTCAGAAAAACCTTCTCAACTTGAGAAGGTTTTTTTATTTAACATTTACTTGAGAGAGAATCGCTTGTCTAAATTTTAACTTAGGCTACTTAAAACTTTAGACGATGAAAAAGTTATTTACTATATTACTGTGTTTACCGCTATGTTTTGGTTGTCAAGATGAGCGTAAATCTAACTCTTCTGAAGAAGAAAATTCTTCACCAACAGAAACTATTGAAGTACAGCGAGACTCAGCACAAAATACTACCTCTAATTCATCAGATTCTTCAACAGAAAATTCAACAACAAAAGAGATCACCGCAAAAGATTTTTCGGGAGAATTTCAACGTAGCGATGATGACAAAGAAAGTACAAGTTGCGATTGTAATTGTGTTTACGTTCAAATGGATCAAGCCAGTAAATTATGCTTAGATCAAGAAGAAAATATTCATATTCAGGTAAAATTTAAGCAAATAGATGCATCCAATCTAGTGATGTATTACGTAAGTGGTCAAGGAAAGATGGAAGGGCAAAAAGATATTCCGTGGTCAGATTTTGATACCGATCAAGCTTTGGCAACATTGCATTTTACAGCGCCTAATTCTTTTGAACTCGATTGGAAAGGTTTTATGCAAAACGGCGAGATCGCAATGGATTATGCAGTTTTAGGAAAGAAAAATCTAGAAGGAAATTATAAAAGAAAATAAGATGAAATTGAAAAGCTTATATTTTATCGCATTTGCCGTATTGGTGAGTTGTGGTAATGTAAAAAAAGAAAAAACAGAAGCACAAAAAGAATTAGCAAATGCAGAACCGGTTGAGGTAAATGAAACCCAAGAAGGTTTAAAGAAAGCCTATTTTGCCAGTGGTTGTTTTTGGTGTGTTGAAGCTGTTTACGAAAGTGTAAAAGGAGTAAAAGAATCTATTTCTGGTTACTCCGGTGGGACAGGCAAAAACCCAACTTATCAAAATTATGGTAAAACTGATCATGCAGAAGCAGTAGAAATTATCTACGATCCAGAAGTAGTAGATTTTAAAACTCTAGTCGATGTTTATTTTGCATCGCAAAACGTAACGCAACAAAATGGGCAAGGACCCGATATCGGTAGAGAATACCGTTCAATTATTTTTTATCAAAATGATGCACAAAAAAAGATCATCGAAGATAAAATTGCAGCGCTAAGTAAATCTTACGATAAGCCGATTGCAGCAGAAGTTATGCCTTTTCAAAAATTTTGGTTAGCAGAAGATTATCATCAAGATTATAAAAAGAAACATCCTGAAAATCCATATATTCAGAATGTTTCTATACCAAGGTATAATAAATTTAGAAGTAAAATCTCTTCAGAATTACTAAAAGAAAAGTATCAATAATTATTTTAAAAACTGAATGGTGAGCGGGTAATTTATCGGCTCGCCATTATTTGCTTTTATTCCATTTAAAATAGGGAAAATTAAACTTATTAAGCCTAATACGGGCAAAATAAGTAAGCCTATAAAAACTAAACACAAAATTCCGGCAATTATAAAGTAGATGTAGTAACTTATCTGGAAGTTAATGATTTCTTTAGCGTGTCGATCTATATTATTTATTTCTTCCTTTTTAACTTGCCATAAGATCAGTGGAACAATAATACCTCCAAAACCAGTTATAAAATTTAATAGCTGACTCAAATGCATTACCATTAGCATTTGTCTATCCTCTTTTTTTTCAATAATAACTTCCATAATCTATAGTTTATTTATAGGACGCATGCTTTATAAATTTGTTACAATCTAGTTTTAATTATTTAATGCCTAAGAACTTTATTACCTTTGCGCTATGATTTTAAACGATACGATTGTTGCTTTAGCTACAGCGCCGGGAAGTGGTGCTATTGCTATTATTAGAGTTTCCGGTCCAGATGCAATTAGCATAACAAGTCCTATTTTTAAAGCAAAAAATAAGGTGAGTTTAGAAGACCAAGCTTCTCATACCTTACAATTAGGAAATATTGTAGATGGAGAACGTATTATCGACGAAAGTCTGGTATCTGTTTTTAAAGGAACACGATCGTATACGGGAGAAAATACTGTTGAAATTTCTTGTCACGGGAGTCCGTTTATTCAGCAAGAAATTATTAATGTTTTACTTCGAAAGGGTTGCCGATCTGCGCAACCGGGAGAATTTACGTTACGTGCGTTTTTAAACGGAAAAATGGATCTAAGTCAGGCAGAAGCGGTCGCAGATCTTATTTCGAGTGATAATGCAGCGAGCCATCAATTAGCGATGCAACAAATGCGTGGTGGTTTTGCTTCAGAAATTCAAAAATTACGAGAAGAATTGCTCAACTTTGCTTCGTTAATCGAGCTGGAACTCGATTTTGCTGAAGAAGATGTAGAATTTGCCGATCGCCAACAATTTCAAGATCTAGTGTTTAGAATTCAGAAAGTCTTAAATAAACTTATCGATTCTTTTGCGGTTGGAAATGTGCTTAAAAACGGAATTCCGGTTGCCATTGTAGGAGAACCAAACGTAGGAAAATCTACTTTACTGAATGCACTTTTAAATGAAGAAAGAGCTATAGTAAGCGATATTGCAGGAACCACTCGTGATACCATTGAAGATGAAATTTCGATTGGTGGCGTAGGTTTTCGATTTATCGATACCGCCGGAATTAGAGAAACTACCGACGAGATTGAAGGTTTAGGAATTAAGAAAACCTTTCAAAAAATGGAGCAAGCGCAATTAGTAATGTATCTTTTTGATGCCAATAAGATCAAAAATGAAAATCTTACATTAACGCAAGTAAAAACGGAGGTTGAAAAAATTAAAAATCGTTTCCCCGGGAAACCTCTAATAATTGTAGCCAATAAAACCGACGTACTTTCTAAAGAAGAGCAACAAAATTTTCAGCAGCAAATCACTGAGCTCAATTTAATTTCAGCAAAAGAAAATAGCGGAGTAGAAGAGTTGCAAGAGAAAATTTTAAGTTACGTAAATACCGGGGCGCTAAAAAGTAATGATGCGATCGTGACTAATTCTCGCCATTATGACGCTTTATTAAAAGCTCAAGAAGAAATTAATAAAGTGCAAGAAGGTTTAAATATGGGCTTAACTGGCGATTTATTAGCGATCGATATTCGACAAGCTTTATACCATTTTGGTGAAATCACCGGTCAGATTACCACCGATGACCTTTTAGGAAATATCTTTGCAAATTTTTGTATCGGGAAGTAAAATAATTTTCTTGATAGATAATTCATTTTAAATAATTTAGAAGTTTACAGTTAGAATTGTGAATATCTATTGTTTTATGCTACTTGATTGCTATGGCTGAAACTGTATTTTTGGCACTCTAAAAATTAAAAATTATGAGCGCAACTTGGTATGAATGTAAGGTGAAATATAGAAAAACCGATGAAGCTTCCGGAGCTCGAAAGGTTAAAACAGAACCTTTTTTGGTCGATGCCATTTCGTATACTGAAGCAGAAAAGAGAATTACCGAAGAAATGTCGGTTTATTTAAGCGAAGGTGAAGAGATTTTAATAACCAATATTAAGGTAGCTAATTATGCTGAAATTCATCCGTTTGAAATGGCAGATCGTTGGTTTAAGGCAAAAATAGCGCTCATTGCTTACGATCAAGAGAGCGGTAAAGAGCGTAAAACTAATCAATACCTTTTAGTACAAGCGAACGATATAAAAGAAGCTTACGATAATACGACTCACGTGATGCGCGATACAATGGGAGAGTATAATATTCCTGCAATTTCTGAATCTCCAATTATGGATGTTTTCCCCTATTTTACAGGTGAAGAAGAAGAAGAAGATGCAGAGCGTGTAGAAGAATTTATGCGTTTAAAGGATTCTGTGCCATTTCAGAATAATGAAGACGAAGCTTTAGCAAACGAAGATGCTTTAGTTGCTGAGTAATTAATTTAGTGTTTGTTATTGATAATTATAAGTATTCATATTTATGAGTAATTCTATTAACTAATATTAAAATTCAATTCATTACGATAAGTTGAAGGAGATTTACCGGTAAGACTTTTAAATTTTTTGTTGAAGTAGCTAAAGTTATTAAAACCACTCTCAAAACAAACATCGGTAATGCTAATTTGTTTTTCGTGTAATAATTTAGCCGCGTGTGCCAATCGATATTCATTCACGAATTGCACAAAGGTTTTGCCGGTAATTTTTTTAAAATAACGACAAAATGCAGGTACCGTCATATTTACCAGTTCTGCAATTTCTTCTAAAGGAATGGGACGTTTAAATTCTTCTTTCACAAAATTGAAAACGATATTGATGCGATTATTATCTTCTAGTTTAGTTTCGAGCATAAAACCTTCAGCATTTAAAACCGTATAATTTTTAGCTTCTTCTAAAAGCTTCAGAATTTCAAGTAATCCCAAAAGTTTTTGGTAGCTGTCTTCATAGCGAAGTCCTTGTATTTTAGCCCCGATCGTTCGCTTGTTTTGACCGTGAAAAACAACACCCTTGCTTGCGCGCTCAAATAAATTTTTAATTGCAGACATTTCTGGAATATCAAAAAAATACTGACCCAAAAAGTCTGGCAAAAACTGAATAATCGTTTCTTGTTGTCCTTCTTTCATTTGGTCGGTAAAACCACAATGCGGCAAATTTGAGCCAATAAGTATAAGATCTCCATTTCTGTAATGAGAAACGTGACTCCCAATCTGGCGTTTACCGGAACCTCTATTTACGTAAACTAATTCTAACTCCGGATGATAATGCCAAAATTTTTCACTCTTATTTAGATTATCTTGATCAAAATATTTATACGAAAAAGAACTGCCAAACAGCGGTTTTACTTTTTCTAAAACGGGTTTAGAATTTTTATTTGTAGGCATAATACGAATTTTAAAAAATTCAGCTTCTTAAATTATGAAATTACTAAAAATTAAGAATATAAATTAATATGTATATAATTGATTGTTAAATTAACTTTAAGTTGAAGTTAAGGGTTAATATAGAACATATTTTGGTGATATATGTCCTAAAATTCAGCTTCTTATCATTCTATATTTGTAATGTAATCATAAAGTGATATTTATAAACCATTAAAAAACTAAGATTATGAAAAAGACAATTAAAACATTCGTATTATCATTATTACTAGTTGTAGGTTATAATGCTCAAGCTGCTAAAAGTTTTGACGTAGAAGTTGCAAAAAATCAAATTTTAATGGTAGAGTTGAATGATGCTCAAGAAGGAGATATGTTAACTTTATTAGATACTGAAGGAAAAGTGCTTTTTAAAGAAGCGCAATTGAGTAGCAAATTTCAAAAAAGCTTAAGTTTCGAATTAGTACCAGATGGTACATACTACCTACATTTAGAAGATAGTAACTCTGTATATTCTAGAGAAATTACTAAAACAGGAAGTTCTATTTCTGTAAATAAAGATTCTAGAATCATTTTTAAGCCTACTTTTAAGCAAGTAGAAAAACAAGTAAGACTTTCTTTTACCAATCCTAACAAAGAAAATACACAAGTATTTATCTATGATGAAAAAGGTAACATTATTTCTTCTTTAGAGAATAATGACTTAGTATTAAAAAAGACTTTCGATTTTTCTAAAATCGCAAACGGAAATTATACTGTTGCAGTTTTAGCAGGAAGCAGAAGTTTCTACAAAAATGTAACAATTAAATAATTACTTAAGTCCCCAAAACCTTAAAACGCTGCAAATAACTTGCGGCGTTTTTTATTTTACTACGATTTTAAAACTGATCAATCCCGCATCTACTTCAGCCTCCATCAATTCCCCATTTCTATAGTTATAAATAGAGGTTTTACCTTTGTGAGAAGTTTTTTCGTAAGAATGTGAACCAACTTTTTTCAAAGAATGAAAAGTGCCATGTTCTTCTGCGTAGACTTTTTGTATAGTTTCAGGTTCTTCAAACATTAAATTTACCGTTCCGTAAGTGATCGATTCGTGAATTCGGTTTTCTTCTTCATCGTCTTCATAAAAAATATAACCCTGACTATTTTTATCGGTATAGGTATTGGTTTTTTCTTTTCCGTTGAATAAAATCAAAACATACGCATGCGATAGTTTACTGTTTTCATAAACAACTTTATAGTTGTAATCAACTTCGATCTTTGCAATAATTCGGGTATCAATCTCGGTGCGATTGCTGTAAATTGTTTTAGAACCTACCTGTTCTTTTTTAGCGTAAAGCGTACCAATACTTTTTCCTTTATGAATAATATCGAACACATGGCGTTCTTCTTGTGTAGTTGAAGAATTAAACGCAAATAAAAGTAAAATAGGGAATAGGAGTAAAAGTTTTTTCATGCAACAAGAGCTTAAAGATGTAGAAAGATAACACAAAAATTTAGATAATAAAGTGATCGAAACCTGACAATTATCATTTTTAGAAAGCTATTGCTATTGCAACTTTGTGCATTCAATATTAAGAGAAGAGATGCAACAAACTTGTTTTCATTGTGGGAGCGATTGCGGGAAATCGCCTATTGTGTTTGACGAGAAAAACTTTTGCTGTCATGGCTGCCAAACTGTTTATGAAATTTTTTCAACGAATAATCTATACTGTTATTACGATCTTCAATCCTCTCCTGGAGCGATTCCGCAAGAGATTGAAGGCAAATACGATTATCTCGATCATCCTGATATTATTGAAAAATTAGTTGAATTTAACGACGGAATCATCCAGATCGTTAATCTCTACATTCCGCATATGCATTGTAGTTCTTGCATTTGGATCTTAGAGAATTTAAATCGACTTCAACCTGAAATTAAAAGTTCACAAGTCAACTTTCCGAAGAAAACCGTTCGCATTACTTTTAAAACTAAAAACTTCAACTTAAAAGAAGTCGTCAAACTATTAAGTACCATTGGTTACGAACCTTATATAAGTTTAAATGATTATGCTGAAGGAAAAAAGCAAGTAGACCGCAGCTTGATCTACAAATTAGGCATTGCCGGTTTCGCTTTTGGGAACGTGATGTTCTTATCGTTTCCAGAATATTTTGAAGTTTCAGAATATTGGCTCGAGCAATATAAGTATCTGTTTCGTGGTTTGATGTTTGCCTTTTCGTTACCGGTAGTTTTTTATGCCGCCCAAGAGTATTTTATTTCGGCCTATAAAGGTTTGCGCTCCAAAATTCTGAATATTGATGTTCCTATCGCATTAGGGATTTTAGTGCTTTTTTTGAGAAGTTCAGCAGAAATTTTTACAGATACGGGAACAGGTTTTTTCGATAGCCTTACCGGTTTGGTGTTCTTTTTATTACTGGGGAAATTTTTTCAGCAAAAAACCTATTCTTTCTTATCGTTTGAGCGCGATTACAAATCTTATTTTCCGATTGCAGTAACCAAAATTTCTAAGCTGAATGGAGAAACGAAAGAAGAAAATATTCAGGTATATGAAATTAAAGAAGGCGATCGTTTACTCATTAGAAATGCCGAATTGTTGCCGGTCGATAGTATTTTAATTTCCGGGAAAGGGCAAATCGATTACAGTTTTGTAACGGGAGAAAGTGAACCGGTAACCAAAGTAAGCGGAGATAAACTTTTTGCCGGCGGAAAGCAATTAGCGGGCGCGATTGAAGTAGAAGCGCTCAAATCTGTAGAGCAAAGTTACCTTACACAATTGTGGAGTAACGATGTGTTTGCTAAAGATAAAGAACAGGGTTTTGTAGGTATTACCAATGCGATTAGTAAATACTTCACTTGGGCAGTTTTAAGTATTGCGGTATTGGCGACAAGTTATTGGTTGGTTGCCGATAGTAGTTTGGCGATCAATGTACTTACTTCGGTATTGATCATTGCTTGCCCTTGTGCATTGGCATTATCGACTCCTTTTGCCTTAGGAAATATGTTACGCATTTTTGGTCGACAAAAATTTTACTTGAAAAATGCGAATGTAATTGAAAAGTTAGCCCGAATCGATACTCTAATTTTCGATAAAACAGGAACCATTACAACCAACAAAAAAAGTTCGATTGCTTATGAAGGGATGGCACTTTCTGAAGAAGAAGAATCTTTATTGAAAAATACTTTACGTTCTTCAAACCATCCGTTAAGTCGAGCTTTGTATGATTTTTTAGCCGAACAAGATATTCAAACCTTAGACGATTTTGAAGAAATTACCGGGAAGGGAATGCACGCCAAAAAAGCTGAAAATTCTATCGATGTGGGTTCAGCTAAATTTGTAGGAAATGAAGCTGAAACCGATACATTAGCAACCTCTGTTCACGTAAAAACCAACGATACGTATAAAGGGAAGTATATTTTTCATAATCAATATCGGGAAGGTGTAAAAGACTTGTTTCAGCAGCTAAAAAAAGAGTTTAATTTAATCATTCTTTCGGGTGATAATCAGGGAGAAAAAGCCTATTTGCAACAATTACTTCCGCAGGGAACCGATATGTTGTTCAACCAAAAACCAGAAGATAAACTCAATTATATTCAAACACTTCAGCAAGAAGGTAAAAATGTGGTGATGATCGGCGACGGACTCAATGATGCCGGAGCTTTAGCACAAAGCGATGTAGGTATTTCTATAGCAGAAAATGTAAACGTATTTTCTCCCGCTTGCGATGCTATTTTAGAAGCCGGACAGTTTTCAAAAATCAATGCGTTTATTCAGGCAGCAAAACAAACCGTAGTGATCATTAAAGCGAGTTTTACCTTGTCGTTTATCTATAATGTAATCGGTTTATATTTTGCAGTTACGGGACAATTATCTCCCATTATTGCAGCGATTTTAATGCCGTTAAGCTCGATAAGTGTGTTGGTTTTTGTAACCGTTCTTACAAACTTGAAAGGACGAAAACTGTTTAAAAAAATGTAAAGATGAGTCAAGAGCATAATCCTTTACAAGAATTTCAAACCTGGTTTTATGAAGTAGAAAAATCTCAGAAAATAGGTGAAGTAAATGCGATGTTGCTCACGACTATAGGAGAAGATGCTTGCCCAAAAAGCCGAATGGTTTTGCTGAAGCGTTTTACGTGGGAAGGTTTTTTGTTTTTTACCAATTTTAAAAGTGAAAAAGCAAGAGCAATTGCCAGAAACAAGCGGGTGAGTTTGCATTTTAATTGGCAGGCTGCAGATCGGGAAATTTATATTCAAGGAAAAGCAGAAAAATTACCTCGCTCAATTTCTGAAGCATATTTTGAACAGCGTCCCAGAGGAAGTCAAATTGGCGCTTGGGCTTCAGAGCAGAGCAAAGCGATTTCTTCAAGAAGTATTCTAGAAACCAATTTGAAAAGTTTTGAAGAACAATTTCAGCAGCAAAGCATTCCAATGCCGAAACATTGGGGAGGTTATTTAGTAAAACCGGAAGCTTTCTATTTTATACACTATTCTTCAGTCGGTATTCGCAAAACTATTCAATATCAATTAGATAAAAATTACACATGGAGTAAACACGTTAGGCATTGCTACGATTTATTCTTTTGAAGAAGTTCAAATTGAAGCTGAAACTGAAGTTGAAATAAGATTATTAGAAATTAATAGTAATCGCTGCAAACTCCTTACTTTTTACTACCAACTGAACACTGTCAACTTATCACTGCTATATATTTACTGCCAGTGGAACACTAAGCACTGCCCAATAATTTCTCACCTCTAAAATCTCACGTCTCAGCTCTATTTTCCCAAACCTGACAAATGTCATTTTTTAAGAAAGCCTTCACATTTACTTTTGAACCATAATAGAGAGTTATGAGTGTTATTTATGTTTTACTAGCCATTAGCATTACCGTTGCCATCGTTTTTTTCGTGGCATTTATTCTTTCGGTAAAAAGCGGGCAATATGACGATGTGTATACACCATCGGTACGTATGCTTTTTGAAGACGAGCTGGTAAAAGATCCCAATACCAAGAAAAATCAAAAACAAGTATTAACTAAAGACAAACAATCATAAAAATGGAAATGGATCAGTTTTATTACGACAATAAGATCGTAAAAAAATTCTTGTACGCTACGATTTTTTGGGGAATCGTAGGGATGTCTGTAGGGCTTCTCATAGCGTTTATGTTTTTATTTCCCAATCTAACCGATGGGATTTCGTGGCTAAGTTTTGGTCGTTTACGGCCGTTACACACCAATGCCGTAATTTTTGCCTTTGTAGGAAACGCCATATTTGCCGGAGTATATTACTCTTTGCAGCGTTTGCTAAAAACCAGAATGGCCAGCGATGCTTTAAGTAATTTTAATTTCTGGGGTTGGCAATTAATTATTGTAGCGGCAGCGATCACCCTTCCGTTAGGTTATACTTCTTCTAAAGAATATGCCGAATTAGAATGGCCAATCGATATTGCGATTGCTTTAGTTTGGGTAGCGTTTGGTGTGAATATGATCTGGACGATCTTTAAAAGAAGACAACGCCATTTATATGTAGCTATTTGGTTTTACTTGGCAACTTTCGTAACCGTAGCGGTACTTCATATTTTTAATAATATCGAATTGCCGGTAAGTGCATTAAAAAGTTATTCGGTTTATGCAGGAGTACAAGATGCATTGGTACAATGGTGGTACGGGCATAACGCGGTAGCATTTTTCTTAACCACACCGTTCTTAGGTTTAATGTACTATTTTGTACCGAAAGCCGCTAATCGTCCAGTATATTCTTATCGTTTATCAATTGTTCACTTCTGGTCCTTGATTTTTATTTACATCTGGGCAGGACCTCACCATTTATTATATTCAGCTTTACCAGATTGGGCGCAAAACTTAGGAGTTGCTTTTTCTGTAATGCTTATCGCTCCGTCTTGGGGTGGGATGATCAACGGATTATTAACTCTTCGCGGTGCTTGGGATAAAGTAAGAACAGATCCTGTTTTAAAATTTATGGTGGTAGCGATTACCGGTTACGGGATGGCAACTTTTGAAGGGCCAATGTTATCACTTAAAAATATCAACGCCGTTGCTCACTTTAGCGACTGGGTAATTGCACACGTTCACGTAGGAGCTTTAGCGTGGAATGGTTTCTTAACCTTCGGAATGGTGTATTGGTTAGTACCAAAATTGGTGAAAAAAGATCTATGGTCAACCAAATTGGCTAACGGGCATTTCTGGATTGGAACCTTAGGAATCATTATGTATGCATTGCCAATGTATGTAGCAGGATTCACACAAGCTTCTATGTGGAAACAATTTAATCCTGACGGAAGTTTAGTTTACGGTAACTTCTTAGAGACCGTTCAAGAAATTATCCCAATGTATTGGATGCGTGCCATCGGTGGTAGTTTATACATCTTAGGAGCTATCGTCATGTTATATAACATTTTAAGAACTGTAAAAGCAGGAAGCACAGTAACCGATGAGTTAGCAGAAGCAGCTCCACTTGCAAAAGTAACTCACAAACGTGTGGCTGGTGAAGGTTACCATACTTGGTTAGAAAGAAGACCGGTAAAATTAACCATCTACGCAACGATCGCAATTTTAATTGGTGGTGCGGTTCAAATCATACCAACTTTGATGATCGATTCTAACATTCCAACCATTACCAGTGTAAAACCTTACACGCCATTAGAGTTAGAAGGTAGAGATTTATATATCAGAGAAAGTTGCGTGTCTTGTCACTCACAAATGATTCGACCTTTTAGAAGTGAAGTAGAACGTTATGGTGAATATTCTAAAGCAGGAGAATATGTGTACGACCATCCATTTTTATGGGGAAGTAAACGTACAGGACCCGATTTATTTAGAGTAGGAGGAAAGTATTCAGACAACTGGCACTTTAATCACTTCTATGATCCGCAAACTACTTCTTCAGGTTCGATCATGCCAAGTTATAAATGGCTCATTAAAAATGAACACGATCGTTCACAAACCGAAGATAAAATGCGAGCAATGGTCACTTTGGGAGTTCCTTACACCGAAGAAGAAATTGCCAACGCACAACAATGGATGGAAGAGCAGGCTGCTCAAATAGAACAAAATCTGTACTCAGATCCCGATTTTGCTGAAAGTTATGAAGCCGATAAAAAGTTTGCGAAAGAAAACGGACTCGATTTCGTAGAGATGAAAGATCGTGAAGTCATCGCACTTATCGCCTACATTCAACGATTAGGGACCGATATTAAAATAAAAGAAGCTAACCAAGAAGTAAGTTCAAACTAAAACCAAAAACCATGTTGAAGTTTATAAAAGGACATATGGAAACCATCGATGGGGTAGAAGTTTACCCAATGATTTCCTTACTCATATTTTTCATCTTCTTCGTAGCCTTATTCTGGTGGGTTTTCACTGCCAAAAAAGATTACATTAAAGAAGTAAGTAACATTCCGTTAGATACCAAAAAAGATTCAGCCTTATGAAAAGTTTAGCCTCATACCTTCGCGTATTCCTGTTCTTAGTAATTGGGTACTTATTAATCGAATATACGGTAGATGTGCCAGAAGGTTCTGTTTTTACTACGTATCCGTTAGCTTGGTTAGTTCTAGGGATTGCCGGTTTATTTGCGGTCGCCATAGAACTTTCTGTGGCAGCATTGCAAAATGTACTTTTTAGGTCTTTAGATGAAGAAGCCAAAGCAAGATACTTGGCAGCAGAAAAAGAAAGCAATGCCAAACGTTATGCTTGGTTCAGAAAAACGTATAACAAATTAGTAGATCGAAAACCTATCGAAGAGGAAGGAGAAATTATCCTTGACCATAATTACGATGGTATTAAAGAGTTAGATAATAACCTTCCGCCGTGGTGGTTATACGGTTTCTATGCAACGATGGTTTTTGCAGTAATTTATTTGGCTCGTTTCCATATTTTTCAAGACTACAATCAGATTGAAGAATATGAAGCTGAAGTAATTGAAGCCAAAATTGCGATTGCAGAATACAAGAAAACAGCTAAGAATTTAGTCGATGTGAATACGGTTGAATTATTAACCGATGAAGCAGATTTAATTGCCGGAAACAACATTTTCCAAACCAATTGTGCCGCTTGTCATAAAGCCGATGGAGGCGGAGGGATTGGCCCTAACCTAACCGATAAATATTGGATTTTAGGTGGCGGAATCAAAAATGTATTTAGAACCGTAACCGAAGGAGGTCGTTCTGGTAAAGGAATGGTGCCTTGGGAAGGAACTTTAAAACCGGTCGAACGAGCACAAGTTGCCAGCTATGTAATTTCGCTTCAAGGAACAACACCGGCAGAACCTAAAGAACCCCAAGGAGAACTTTGGGTAGAAGAAGGTGAAGCCGCAGAGGCCGATGAGGTTGAACGTGCAGAAAACACTACCTCTGTCGATACGATTCAAGTAAACGATGAAATTTAATTAAGTCACCTCGAGCGGAGTCGAGAGGTCTCAACTCCGCTTGTCTTGAGTCTAGTCGAAAGGCTCGAACAATAAAAAATTTAAAACTGTGCGTCATGCTGAACTTGATTCAGCATCTCATCCAGATTGATTTTGATCAAAGCAAGAAATTTTTTCAAAATAAACTTAGAATAGAACCTAACACCTCAACAACGTGGAAACTCCAGAAAACGAAAAATTCAGAGATTCTATAGGAACCATTAATCAAGAAGGTAAACGTTCTTGGATTTTTCCTAAAAAGCCTGACGGGAAGTACTACAAATACAGAACTTGGGTGAGTTATGGGTTATTGTTGTTTCTTTTTGCTGCACCATTTGTCAAAATTAACGGCAATCAGTTTTTGATGTTCAACGTGTTGGAGCGTCGCTTCAATATTTTCGGATTTCCATTTTGGCCACAAGATTTTCATCTGTTCGTGATTTCGATGATCATCGGCGTGGTATTTATCATTCTGTTTACAGTTGCCTTTGGTCGAATTTTCTGCGGATGGATTTGTCCACAAACCATCTTTTTAGAAATGGTATTCCGTAGAATAGAATATTGGATTGAAGGCGATCGCGGTAAGCAAATTCGTCTAGCCAAACAAGCCTGGAATGCAGAGAAAATAAGAAAACGAGTTTTAAAATGGTTCATCTTTTTTATTATCAGTTTTTTGATTGCCAATATTTTCTTGGCCTATTTAATTGGTAGTGACGAACTCATTAGCTATATAACGGAAGGCCCCGGTGCTCACACAAGCACACTCATCTCTCTTCTTATATTTACCGGGGTCTTCTATTTTATTTTCGCCTGGTTTAGAGAGCAGGTATGTATTATTGCTTGTCCTTACGGTCGTTTGCAAGGCGTTTTATTAGATAAAAAATCGATCGTTGTTGCTTACGATTATAAACGTGGCGAAAAAGAAGAAGGAAGAGCAAAATTCAGAAAAAACGAAAATCGTGCTGCTACCGGAAAAGGAGATTGTATCGATTGTTCACAATGCGTGCAAGTTTGCCCAACCGGAATCGATATTAGAAACGGTACACAACTCGAATGTGTAAATTGTACCGCTTGTATCGACGCTTGTGATGCAATGATGGAAAAAGTAGATCTTCCAAAAGGTTTAATTCGATATGCAAGTGAAGAGAATATAGCCGAAAAGAAAAAATTTACTTTCAATCCAAGATTAAAAGCGTACACGGCAGTTTTAGTGATTTTAATCGGTGTTTTAACCGGAATGCTTTTTCTGCGAAACGATGTTGAAGCAACGGTTTTACGTTTGCCGGGACAATTATACGAGAAGAAAGGTAACAACGTAATTCGGAATGTGTACACTTTCAAACTCGTGAACAAAACTGTGGAACCTATTGAAGATGTTCATTTTAAATTGATTTCGCATAGCGGAAAAATTGAATTGGTTACCCACGAAAATTTTGAAGTTCCTAAACAAGGATTATCAGAAGGAACGCTGTTTATCGATATCAGTCAAGCCGCTTTAGAAAGCGATAAAGAACGACTGAAAATAGGAGTTTACAGTGGCGAAAAACTTATTGAAACCGCCAAAGCCGCATTTTTGGGTCCACGTAGTTTTAGGTAGAATGCGTCATTCCGTGCTTGAAACGGAATCTCATTCTGAATTAGAAAAATGCAATAGAATCAAAGAAAACTAAAAAAAATATATAAAAATGAAAAAATTAAATTGGGGCGTAGGCATCGTGATTACCATCGCTTGTTTTATAGGCTTTATCATGTTTTTTGTGATAAAAATGAGTACCGATAAAAAGTATGATCACGATTTGGTGACCGAAGAGTATTACAAACAAGAATTAGCCTATCAAGATCAAATCGATGCGCAGCAAAATTCAGCGCGTTTAGTTAAAAATATTCAAGTTGAAGTCAATGCGGAAGGAATCCAGATTATGTTTCCTTCAGAAAAAAAAGACGTTAAAGGAGAAGTAAGTTTATACCGACCTTCAAACAAAAAGTTAGATTTAGAAATTCCTATTAGTTTAGAAAATCAGCAAATGATAATTCCTGCTGAAAAATTAGTGGAAGGAAAATACAAACTCTCCATCAACTGGAAATCTAACGGTACCACTTATTTGTATAAAAAAGATTTACAGATTAGAAATTAGATATTTCGTTTCATTGCAGACTTGATTAACTACGTTGAATCTTCGATTTCGGAATTATATTCTAAACAAAAGATCTGGACAATGAGACCCTGAATCGAGTTCAGGGTGACGATACTCGAAATAATTTATAAAACACGTTCATAAATTAATGAACATGCCACTTCGAGCGGAGTCGAGAGGTTTTTTTAGCTATTGCAAAGTCTCAAGATCTCGACTCCGCTAGATCTGACAATGAAGATGAGCGTCATTCCAGACTTGATCTGGAATCTCATCAGAGTAAGTAGTTTATTAGGTTTTACTCATAAATACAATTATGCTTTATTCAGCTTTCATATTAGGATTATTAGGCAGTTTCCACTGCGTGGGGATGTGCGGTCCTATTGCATTTATGCTTCCGCTGGATCGTAAGAGCAAATTCAAAAAAATACTACAATTAAGTCTTTACCATTTAGCCAGATTATTCACTTATAGCTTTATTGGGTTGCTATTTGGGTTTTTTGGTAAAGGCTTATTTTTGTTTGGTATTCAACAAAAAATATCGATCGCTATCGGTGTTTTAATGATCTTGGTCGTGGTTATTCCGCATCAAACTTTTAATAAATATAATTTCTCTAGACCCATTTTTAAACTCATCTCTAAAGTAAAATCGGCTTTAGGAAAAGAGCTACAAAAGAAAACTCCCGATACATTTTTGACCATTGGTTTTCTAAACGGATTTTTGCCTTGTGGTTTATTGTATATGGCTATTTTCGGTTCGTTTGCTTATGAAAGTATCCCGATGAGTTTACTCTATATGTTGCTGTTTGGTTTAGGTACTATTCCGTTAATGACTACGATGGTATTGGCGGGTAATTTTTTAAGTATTTCTTTTCGACAAAAAATACAAAAAGCGATTCCCGTTTTTGTGGTAATCGTAGGTTTATTGTTTGTGTTACGTGGTTTAGGCTTAGGTATTCCTTATGTTTCTCCCAAAGCCATTCATACCACCGAAAAAGTTTCTTCTCAAATAGATTGCCAGGTTATTTCTGGAAAATAATGTTATTTAGAATTCAGTTTTAAGCTCTTATCAGTTAACATAAAACAATATGAAGACAAAGAAGTAAACGTTTGTGTTTTATAACTTTTATTTCATTTTAGAATTGAAAATATCCATAATAACTTCTAATTCTTTTTTGTATTTTAAGTCTGTTCTTGAGGCAAAATATAAAGTGTTTTCGGTCTTTACTTTTCCTTTCCAAACTACATTTATTTTATCTGTGAGCACTTCTTCTTTACATAAAAAATCAGGAACTAAGGCTAGTCCGTTCTCATTGGTTAAACATCTAATTATAGAGGTTATACTAGGCAAAATATAGTTGGGTTTAAAAGCAGGTTTTTTACTAAAATTTTCAAACCAAAATCGTCTAAAATGCTCCATTTCATTAGACGAGCTGTACCAAGTGTGCTTAAGTAATTCTTTTTCTAAACTTTTTAGTTCGTTATTTTTAATTTGTTTTTGTAATTGGGTTATATCTGTTTTTTTACCGGCGATCAAAACAATTCTTTCTTTTGAAAAAGGGATATATTTGACTAAAGATTTTTTTTCAATTTGTTTTCTTGGAGTAATTACTAAATCTAAAATACCGTTGTTAAGATCTTTTATTAAATCTGTATGCGCGCCAAATCTAGCCACCAAATCAAAATCTAGTTTTGGTATTTCTGGTTCTATAATTAGCTGAAACATTTCAGAACACATTCCAATATTAAGAGACGGATTTTTTTCTTGGGTAGTTTTTTTAAAGTGTTGCTCGGCACTTTCAAGCTTATTTAGTGATTTGATAATATATTCATACAAAACTTTACCCTCTTCTGTCGGAATCATTTTTCGAGAGGTTCGTTCAAATAGTTTTTTACCAACATAAGCCTCTAAAGCATTAAGATGTACACTAACACCAGGCTGTGAAGCGTACAAAGCAATTGAAGCATTTGTTAGTGTTCCATTTTCATAGATAGCTTTAAGAGTACGATACCATTCCAAATTCACCATTACTATTAATTTTATAATACAAATGTATAAAATGTATTATTTTTATGATGATAGAGGTGTGTGTAATTTTGTGACGAACATAAAAAAAGTATTATGAAAAAAATATTTATAATAAATGGTAGTCATCCATTTGCACATTCTGGCGGACAGTTTAATAAAACTCTTTTTGATACCACCATATCATTTTTTGAAAATCTAGATCATTTTGAAGTGAAATTTACTCAAGTAGGTGATAATTATGATACCAAAGAAGAAGTCGAAAAATATAAATGGGCAGATCTGGTAATCTATCATACACCAATTTGGTGGTTTCAGATCCCATTTGGATTTAAAAAATATATAGATGAAGTTTTTACTGAAGGACATCAAAACGGAATTTATGCCAATGACGGAAGGAGTAGTAAAAATCCCAATATTAATTACGGAACCGGCGGATTAATGCATGGTAAAAAATATGTTTTAACCACTAGTTGGAATGCACCTAAAACGGCATTTACTTTAGATAATGAGTTTTTTAATAAAACAAGTGTGGATGATGGTGCAATGTTTGGGTTTCATAAAATGAATGATTTTACCGGTATGAAATTGTTAGCAACTCACCACTTTCATGATATGGAGAAAAATGCAGATGTACCCTTAGAATTAAAAAACTATCAAGTTTTTTTAAATAGCTTGATAGATAATCTATAGCCAAATTAGCATTTATGAGCTTAGGTGTAATTCTAAATAAATAATTTTCCTGAAGTATGCGAAATGTCATATTTTAAAAAGTGTTGAGGTCATAGTTTTGCAGGAGAAATTAAAAATAGAAGAGTTATGCTACCATTTATTTCAGCCGAAGAAGCTGTCGCAAATGTACAATCGGGAAATCGTGTATTTTTTCAGGGAGCGGCAATGACGCCAAAAGTGATTATTAAAGCTTTATGCGAACGCTACCAAGAATTATCTGATATAGAATTGGTGCAAATGCACACCGAAGGCGATGCCTTGTATGCACAAGAACCCTATCATAAAAGTTTTCACGTTAATAGTTGTTTTGTGGGCGGTAATGTGCGCCGAACCGTAAATTCTGAACACGGCGATTATATTCCTATTTTTTTAAGTGAAATGCATTTGTTGTTTAAGCGTGGTATTTTGCCTTTAGATGTAGCGTTTATTCAGGTTTCGCCGCCAGATAAACACGGGTATTGCTCGTTAGGAACATCGATCGATGTGACGATCACGGCCATACAATGTGCTAAAAAGGTAATCGCGCAAGTGAATCCGAAAGTGCCAAGAACGCACGGTGATGGAATTATTCACGTGAGTAAAATTGATGCAGCTGTTGAAGTAAATGAACCAATTCACGAAGTATTTACGGTAGAACCTTCTGAAGTTGAAAAGCAAATTGGTTACCACGTGGCGCAATTGGTGGAAGATGGCGCGACTTTACAAATGGGAATCGGCGGAATCCCAAATGTGGTTTTGAATAATTTACACAACCATAAAGGTTTGGGAATACATACCGAAATGTTTTCTGACGGAGTTTTGCCACTAATTGAAAAGGGAATTATTACCGGAGAAAATAAACTAGTGAAAAACGGAAAAATTGTGACTTGCTTTGCTATCGGTTCGCCTAAATTATATGAATTTTTAGACGACAATCCACTAGTGCATTTTAAAGAAGCAGCTTATACCAACGATACTTCTATTATTCGAAGAAACCCAAAAGTTACGGCGATAAATAGCGCGATAGAAATTGATTTGACCGGACAAGTTTGCGCCGATACGATCGGGAAAATGCAATATTCGGGAGTTGGCGGACAAATGGACTTTATTCGCGGAGCTTCTCTTTCTGAAGGCGGTAAAGCGATTATTGCGATGCCATCGGCTACGGCTAAAGGAATTTCGAAGATCGTTCCGTTTTTAAAAGAAGGAGCCGGCGTTACCACTACACGTGCGCACGTACATTATATCGCTACTGAAAATGGTGTGGTTAATTTATACGGAAAGAGTTTAAAACAACGCGCAAAAGCTTTAATTTCTATTGCTCATCCCGATCATCAGGAGAGTTTAGAAAAAGCGATGTACGAACGTTTTAAATAAAATGAATGTCACCTTGAGCGGAGCCGAAAGGTCTTAATGTTTGAAATTTTATAAAAAAAATCCCTAGCTTAAAAACTAGGGATTTTTTGTTGATGTATTTTGCGTTATTCCGGATTTGAACCGAAATCTCATCTGGATGAGTAAAAGAGTTTGATGCGATTCTGAAATAAATTCAGAATGACGAAAAGTTATATTTTAAAAACTTATCTTCTGTTTCCTAAAATACGTAGTAAGAACAAGAAAAGGTTGATAAAGTCTAGGTATAAGGTTAACGCTCCAATAATAGAAAGTTTTTGACCCGTTTCTGAGTTTTCGTTTCCTTCAACAGCAATTTTTTTTAGTTTTTGCGTATCCCAAGCAGTCAACCCTACAAAAATAAGAACTCCGGCATAAGTTACGATCCAATACAGCATTTCATTCTGAAAGAATAAATTTACGATCGAAGCGATCACTAAACCGATAAGTGCCATAAAACATAGGTTTCCTATTTTGGTTAGGTCTTGTTTGGTAAAATAACCGTATGCGCTCATTGCGGCAAAAGTTGCAGCAGTTACAAAAAAGGTTGAAGCGATCGAACCTGCCGTATAAGCCAAAAAGATAAACGATAAAGTTAATCCGTTAAAAGAGGCGTAAGCAATAAATAATGCAATTGCGGTACTTGCCGACATATTTTTAATGGCAGTAGTTAAGTAAGCTACTAAAGCAAATTCACCAATAATGAGTCCGAAGAAAATAATTTTATTTCCTAAAACGGCATTGAGAAGTGATGGAGTAGAAGCAGTTACAATAGCCACCAATCCGGTAATTACAAGCGCTAAGGTCATCCAACTGTAAACTTTGGTGATGAAGCCGGCTTGTGCTTTTTTAATTTCGTCTTGCGTTAATGATGGAGCTTCGTAAGTAGAAGCTTCAGAAAAATTCGAGTTCATAAGTTTTATCTTTATTGATACGCAATTTTAAGCAATTTATTTCTGAATTTTATTTTGAAGCGGTAAAGTTTCTGGTTCTAATGCAATTTCTTCAGCAGAAGTTTCATTTTCTAGAGGTTGAGGTTCTTCTCTTTTAGCATGCTTCAGAATTTCTTCATCAGTAATTTTTCGAAAAGCGAATTTATAACCTTCACTAAGGGCAATTCCGTAGAAAAGAATATCGATCACGCTAAATGATTCGGCAAAAAGTTCAGGTTATAAACTATAATCCATACTGATTAAAGTTTCAAAATAACTCATTTCTACATAGGCTGAAATAAAACCAACCATACTCAAAAAGTTACCTAAAAGACAACCCAATAAAGCTAAACTCGCACCAAGAATTCCGAATTTTTTATCGATTCCTTTTCCGGCTTCTCGAATGGTAAAACCAACAATTAATCCAACTCCAACCGCCATAAAACCGATTTGATATTCGGTGGCAACGGTAATTACAGCCCAAGCAATTGCGCCAATTAAAGTGGCTGCTATCCCAGCAATTACGGCTAAATTAAAATTTTGTTCCGGTCTTAGACTTTCGATATACTTATCTAATTTGCGGAAGTCTATTTGGTTTTTGGGAATTTCTGTTTTTACGTGATCTTCATTCATAATCGATAAATTGGTTTGTTAAATATTTCTTAAATATATAACATTATCGCATAATGAAAGGGGCTTTGCTAAATTTTATTTCCTAAGAGTAACGTATTGGTTCCCTTTACGTGTTCAATTTTTTCAAATGAAATGGTTGACTTTACTTTTTGCTGAAGTTGGTTGATTTTTACCTTTTGATTTTCGCCAATGCCGGCGTTAAATATAACGGTGGCTTTGGGTTGAAGTAATTGCGCAAGATCTTGCCAGAATTCAACTTGGTAGAATTGCTCAGGAACGTGAATATCGATAAATAAATCTACAATTACTGTGTCGAATTTTTGATCGTATTGTTTAACGAATTTTTCAGCATCTTCACAAATCACTTCTAAAGGTTGGTATTGCTGAATATTGAATTCATTTTTAGCAACTTCGATCACTTTTGAGTCGAGTTCGACGGCGGTGATCTTTCCGTAGAAATTAAATTTTTTCCGAAGTAATTGTAAAACGCTTCCGCCACCTAAACCTAGAACTAGAGTGTGACCACCACGATCGGCTTGCGTTTTTTGCAAAGCCAGATCTAAAATTTGATGCAACGCCCCGTAAGAATAATTAGCATTTTTAGTGTCTAAAATTTTTTTACCGTTAAGCCAAGTAATCTCTAGCTCTCCGCTAAAATCAGATTTTATTTTTTTGGTTAATGGCCAGAGGTAGCTGAATGCTTTTTTCATTTAAGCACTAATTTTTACCGAAGTCATACTAAGAGAACCACCAATTATATAATCGTTAAAAAGTTCGATTTGGTCTTCGTTATCTTTTAAAGCTAAACTATAAATTAAAGGGAGGTAATGATCGTAACTTGGTACTGCCATTTTGAAATCTTGACCTAGATTTTGCACGTTAATTAAATCTTGAAAATTACCATCTAGTATATGATTGTTAATTTTTTCTCGAATACTAAATGCCCAATCGTAACCGTGATCTAAATGGTTAATATGTTGAAAATCGACATAGCGAAGATTGTGTACAATATTACCACTCCCAATTATTAAAACTCCTTTATGGCGTAACATCGCTAAATGTTGTGCTAACTCGAAGTGATACGAAAGCGGTTTGCTGTAATCTAAACTTAACTCAATTACAGGAATATTCGCCTGAGGGTAAATGTGTCGTAAAACCGTCCAAGAACCGTGATCTAAACCCCAATGTTCATCGAGTTCTGCTTCAAAAGGGCTTAGTATTTCTTTAGTGATTTTTGCCAATTCCGGATCTCCGGGAGCAGGATATTGCACTTCAAAAAGAGGTTTAGGAAAGCCTCCAAAATCGTGAATGGTTTTTGGGTTTGGCATTGCCGTTACCTTAGTGCCTTGCGTAAGCCAATGTGCAGAAACACAAAGTATAGCTTGGGGAGTAGGGATATTTTCTCCCAATTTCTTAAACTGCTGTACAAATTCGTTATCCTCAATTGCATTCATCGGGCTACCGTGACCAATAAAAAAAGCAGGCATTTTAGGAGAATTTTTTAGGTGAGAACTAAACTTCTACAGGTCTTTTAAGTTATTCATTTGGTTAAGTACATTTCAATACTTTAATTGTCGAAAAACTATGCTTTAAATTACAAAGTTTCTAATTGGTTTCTGTGTTGATCCAATTGGTAATATCTTCTAAAACTTGGCGATTGATGGTTTCTTCAATGTCTTTATATTCTGAAACACTTCCGGTTTCTGCAGTTTGAAAAAGATGATTGAGTTTTGGGTAAGCGATAATGGTAATTTCTTCTCCAGATTTTTCAACACTTTCTTTAATGGCCGCCAAATTCTCTTTTGCCGGTACTTGTGAATCTTTTTCTCCGTTTAACGCCAACACTTCACAATCCACCTGTTCTAGATAAGTTTTAGGGTCTAGACGAATAAATGTCTTCATCCATTCGGTGTTGGTTTGAGCAACAACTTGGTTAAGTTGGTCTTCAGAAATTAGATTTCCCCAGTGTTTTTCAAAAACTTGTTTCGTTTTATTTTTTGTTTCTTCTTTACTTAATGTCGTATCTAAAACCACATCGTAAACCTCTTGAAAAACTTGCATTCGCTGTAGCGTCATGATCGGGTTGATACCCATTAATTCTTCTTGTTTTTGACGCTGAATATTTAAAAGTGTACTTCCTTGTAAACCCGGTGCTGCCATTAAAACGATAAAATCTAATTTGGTTTTTTGTGTGAGCGCCGGAGCAATAAAACCACCTTCACTATGACCAATAGCACCGATTTTTTGCTGGTTGATTTCTCTTCGGGTTTTTAGATATTCAACCGCTGCTTGCGCATCATCTATAAAATCATAAGTCGTAGCCTCAGTAAAATATCCTTCTGAAGCCGCAGTACCGCGATCGTCGTAACGTAAAACAGCAATTCCGTTGCGGGTAAGGTGATCTGCTAATACTTTAAAAGGTTGATGATTGAATAATTCTTCATTTCGGTTTTGGGCTCCGCTACCCGAAATTAAGATCACCGCCGGAAATTTGCCTTTTCCTTTAGGAATACTAAGCGTTCCTGCTAAATTGATCTTTGCTTTCGGATTGTAAAAAGTGACTTCTTCTTCCAAGTAAGGAAATGGAGCATTAGGCGTTTGTGGTCGATTAGGTTTTACTGCTGAAGTTTCTTTTCCTTCCGCAGTAATTTTTTCAAGATTTAATTGAATGCTAAAACCACGTTGGTTGAAGGTTCCTTCTAAATGCGTCTCATCAACTAGCGTTGCTTCATATTTTAGATGAGTTGTTTTTTGAGTAAGAGTTAGCGTTTTGTTTTTAAAGGTTACTTCATCGATCGGGATGCCATAAGCATTTTGATTCGGGCTATCCATTGTTGCTGTGTAAGCATTATCAATTTTTTCAATATGAAAAACGGTAGGTAAACTCGTTCCTTGAAATTCTAAGTTTCCTTGCCAATCACCTTCAAGGCTTTGTGAGAAAACTAGATTCGAAATGAATAATAAGAGCGCAGGTAAAATTTTTTCCATGAGATTAAGCAATAAAGTAAATAATTAGTTTTGAAATAACTTCGGCCAGAATCACAGCAATCACAAATAAACCAATAGGTAAAGCACCTTTAGCATTGGTGGCGACTTGATAGCCTTTATATAGTAAATACAGGTAATAAATAAGTAATAGGAGGGAAGCAAAAGCAAAAATTAGGATCGCCGTAATATCGAGGGGATTAATTTGTAAAGCTCCCGGTTGTTGAGTAGCAAGACCTAACATTCGCTCAGATAAATCTGCCATATAACCATTTATGTTCGCTAAACTAATGAGGTAATACGGTAATCTTGCTATAAGCGATGCATTTAAAATATCGATCGATCGGGTTTTAGGGTTTACAATTTTACCGGCGATAAATAGAAACAGCGTAAGGCTAAAAATATTGATCAAGTTATCTAGCAGTGGTTCGTATATTTGAATGCTTTCTACAAAATGAACATCCAATATTCCGTCAAATCTTGCGTGAAGAACAAAACCAAGTAACGATGCAGCGATAGTGCCTAAGAGGCCAATAGTAAAAAGTCTTTTTTCAGAATAAAAATTAAAAGCTTGAAATAATATTTTTTTCATCTTCTGTTTACTTTGTGTTTAATTGTTCAATAATATCATCGAGCATATTTCTTACGGTAGGATAACTTTTACCTAGTTGAGTGGCCATTTTTTTTAAACTTCCGCCAGATAATACAAACGCCAAAATAAATTCTTGATCTTCTACAGAAAGCTGCATTAAAGCCGGAAGTCCGTAAATACCAGAAATTTTAGTTTCGCAGTTTCCGCAAGAAAGTTCACTCACTTCGAGCGTATGTTGACAGCTGGGACATTTAACAGGAAGTTGAGCCATTTTTAATGAAATTGAAATTAATGTTTAATAAAATTAAAACAAAAATGAATAAAATTAAAATTTATATAGATTTATTTGATGTTTGATGGATTTTTCAAACCTGACCAATATCATTTTTTAAGCCGTGCTTCAGCAGTAATTTTACGCTATAATTTTAAAACAAAAGAAGATGTCTGTGTATCAAAAAGTTTACGGTGAGTTTAAAGAAATGTATTACGGTAGTGCCGCAATTGGTATTATTGCCTCTAGTTGTTTAGGAGCTATCGCTGCGATGTTTATTTTAATGACCGGTCACGGCGTGTGGCAAATGTTACAATTGTTTTTAGTGGTCATGATCAGTATGGGTTACAATACTGCGGTTTTAGCATGTTTACCGGCAAAACAAGTATTTAATTCTTTAGTAGGAAGTGTTTCTGTAAATTTATTATTTATTTTGTACTACGGAATTATGATGATGCTTTAACAGCTTATGAAAGAATTAGAAAATAGAGCCGATGTAGAATTACTGGTACATCGGTTTTACGATAAAGTAAGAGCCAATCCCGAGATTGGCTCTTTTTTTAATGATACGATTACCGATTGGGATCACCATTTAGAGAAGTTGAGTGACTTTTGGGAAAGTAATTTATTTTATGCCGGTAAATATCGTGGCAGACCCGGTCGAGCGCATATTATGGTCGATTATAATTTTAACCATCAAATAGAAGCCAAGCATTTTGGTGTCTGGCTGAATCTTTGGGTAAATACTTTAGATGAATATTTTGAAGGAGAAGTTGCCGAACGCGCTAAGTTTAATGCTAGAAATATGGCGACTAATTTTCAGATGAAAATTTTTATGGCAAGACCGAAGTAGTTTCAAGTTAAATTTTAATGGCGTTTATATAAAAAAGGAAACACCCTTCCGTTTAATTAAAAACCTCAGGGTGTTCACCAACCTACTAATAAACTTAACCTAAATTATTAAACCGTCATCGAGAATAATCTTGTTTCGGGCTTATTTCTTTGCAAGCGTAAATCGAACGCCATACATATATTTCTTACAAAAGGTCTTCCTTTTTCTGTCACTTTTAAGGAGTTGGGTTGTATTTCGATCAATAGATCGTTCTCCATTTCTTCCAGGCGTTCTAAAACTTCAGGCAGTTCAAAAAAATCATCCTGAAAAGAAAGTGAAGTTTCTAGGTGGCACATTAAATTTAGAATGTGCTTTCTAATAATTAAATCTTCATCGTTGAGTAAATGTCCGCGAAATACCGGCAATTCCCCTTCGTTAATACTTTGCTGATATTCTTCTATACTTTTTGAATTTTGCGCAAAACCGTACCAACTGTCGCTAATAGAAGAAACTCCCAAGCCGATCATTAATTGCGTTTTAGAAGCCGAATACCCCATAAAATTTCGGTGTAATTTTTTTGCTTCTAGCGATTGGTAAAGATCATCTGTTTTCAAAGCAAAATGATCCATTCCAATTTCGATGTAACCCATTTCTTCCAGCAACTCTTTGCCTAATTGGTATTGCGCGCGTTTGGTTTCTGCAGAAGGTAAATGCGCTTCGCTGTAGCCGCGTTGCCCGTTTCCTTTAATCCAAGGTACGTGTGCATAACTGTAAAACGCAATGCGATCGGGCATTAATTCTTTCGTTTTTAAGATGGTATTTTCAACCGCTTCAATACTTTGAAATGGCAAACCGAAAATAATATCGTGACTCACAGAAGTAAATCCAACTTCACGCGCCATTGCTGTCGCATCTTTTACTTTTTCAAAAGGCTGAATTCTGTGAATGGCTTGTTGTACTTTTAGATCGTAATCTTGCACACCATAACTCACGCGTCTAAAACCTACATCGTAAAGCGCCTCTAAATGAGCTCGAGTAGTATTATTGGGATGACCTTCAAAACTAAATTGATAATCTTCAGCTAGATCGGCATCTTTTAAAATTCCTTTAATCAGGTGTTGTAAATTTTCAGGAGAAAAAAACGTTGGCGTTCCGCCGCCTAAATGAATCTCTTTAATACGAGGTTTTTCCGGTAGAAAAGCTAAGTATAAATTCCATTCTTTTAGAACCGAAGCTATGTAAGGTTCTTCTACTTCGTGACGTTTGGTGATCCTTTTGTTGCAACCGCAAAACGTGCACATACTTTCACAATAAGGTAAATGAATGTAAAGGCTAATACCTTCAGTAGTATTACTTTCTTCAAACGATTCGATGACCGATTTTCTCCAGTTCTGCACAGAAAAAGTATGATGATCCCAATACGGTACGGTTGGATAACTCGTGTATCGCGGACCCGGAATATTGTATTTTTGTATAAGTGGTTGGCACATATTTCTTCAATTATTCGTGTAACACTAAAAACGGAATCTCTTTATGGTAGCTTATTTTCTTTGCCAAAGGATGAAATAAAATATGCTGAAAGAAATTTAAATTCTTCGCCATCATGGTGATCATTTGCGTGTCGTGAGAAGTTACAAACGATTGTACGGCTTCTTCTAAAGTATCGTTTCTGGTGTAATGAAAGCTGTGATCTATTTCTAATAATTGTTCTTTTAAATAAGCTTTGTTACCTTCTTGTCTTTCTGTAAGATCTTCGCTTTTTTTCGAAAGGTAAAGTACACTTAAAGCAGACTCGTTAAAATGGCAAACCTGTTTTAAGGTATGTATTACTTTGTTTTTATACGAGATATTAAAATCTGTAGGAAAAGTGATATTCTTCGGTTCACGATAATTGGCATTTTCTGGTATGACCAAAACCGGACATTTTACACGAGTGATCACCTCTGTAGAATGGCTTCCTACCGTAGCTTCTTTATAGCCGCTGGCGCCTTGCGTTCCCATCACGATAAAATCGATATCACGCTCTTGCACGTGTTCTCGCACCGTATCTACAAAATGACCACGCTCTAGCGAAGTATAAAATTGGTGTTTATTATTAAGTTGTTGGTTGCCTAAACGTTCTAACAACACTTGAAAAGCGGTTGCCGAATTTTTAGCTTTTACCTGCACGGTCTGCAAGTCTTCTTCATCCTGTTCCCATTCAGTAGGCTCTACGTGTAAAAAATAAAAATTCGTGTACACGTTCTTAAAAAACGATAACGCATAACTAATAGCGTTCCAAGAGTTTTCAGAAAAATCAGTAGGCATTAAAATGTTCATCTTCCTCGTACATTAATTTGATAAAGCAAATGTAGATGAAGACTACTTGTTGAAAAATGACAAAAATCAGGTTTCTAAAATTTTAGGAAATACCAATATTTTTTTTGGCAATTCCCTATCGGGTCGGGCTATACGCTACAATTCCTCGTAAATTTCCGCTAGCGCTTCAATTTACTGCGGGATTTTCACTGCTATCCCTATTGCAATCACCTGCTAATTTCTTCCTAAAATGAGAAGATCGTTTTGGTGTTTTAATAAGTCTATATTCTCACTTCTAAAAGCGAAGCGATCTAAATTCTAAAAAAAGCGATCTAAAAAACTTATTCCATCATTTCCAAACCTTCAATATCTAAGATTTTAATATTTCTACCTTCAATTTCAATAAGTCCTTCTTTTTTAAATGCCGATAAAGTTCTAATTAAACTTTCGGTAGCAATACCGGCAACACTGGCTAAATCTCCCCGAGAGATCTTAATATTTTCTGAAGGTTTTTTGTCTAATACTTTTACAAACTGAAGAATGGTTTGTGCGGTTTTACGCTTTACCGAGCTATACGCCATTTGTAGCAGTTGTTGCTTAATTTCAGATAAACTGTCTGTAAGCACATTCATTAATTCTAACGAAACTTTTTTATTGCTTTCTAAGATATTTTTTAAAGTTTGTTTAGAAATACCGGCAAGTTCTGCTTTTTCTACAGCAGTGGCAGATTCTTGGTAGGGAATGTTATCTTCAAAAGAAGTAAAGCCTAAAAAGTCGTCTGGTTTAAAAAGGGCTGTGATCAATTCTTTACCGTTTTCATCCATTTGATGCGTTTTTACCACTCCTTCTAAAATTAAATAAACAAAATTAGAGTGATCACCTTCCGCATAAATAGGTTCCCCTTTTTTATACGTTGTGATTTCGCCTTCATCATCAAAAAGGTTTTTGAGTTCGTTGAGATTTCGAACATCATCTTCTTTTTCAACTTCAACTTTAATGGGTTCTACTATATTTTGAGCCAAAATTTTAGCTTTGGCTAACCTACTTTCTACCGCACTAATGAGTTCTTCTTCATCAAAAGGTTTGGTAAGATAATCGTCTGCGCCAAGATCCATCCCTTTTCTAATTTCTTTGTGTTCTGTTTTGGCAGAAAGAAATATAAACGGAACGTTTTGTGTGTGTTGATTTTTGGCTAACGCTTCTAAAACTCCGTAACCATCTACCTCCGGCATCATGATATCGCAAACCACGATATCGGGTTTTTCTTGTAAAGCTTTTTGGATGCCTATTTTACCATTGGGAGCGGTGATTACTTCGTAATTAGAGAGTTCTAGAAGTTCTGCAGTGTTTTCTCTTAAGGCGGTATCATCTTCAATAAGAAGAATAGTTTTCATAGTAGGTTATTGGTTTGAAGTTAGCGGAAGCTTCACGGTAAAAGTGCTTCCTTGGTTTTCTGTACTGGTAAAATTAATACTTCCGCCAAGGTTTTCCAAGTGGCTTTGAATAATATTGAGTCCGATGCCGGTTCCTTGATTTAATAAAGCGTTTTCTGCTCTAAAATAGCGTTTAAAAATGTATTTCTGTTCTTTCTCGGGAATACCAATACCTTCATCTTTTACTTTTAAGGTGAGTAGATTTTCTTCAGCAAAAGCTTCAATATCGATAGTAGAATGCTCCGGAGAATATTTAATGGCGTTATTGATGAGGTTGGTAAGAATAAGTTCCAGAATTTTTTCATCAAAATCCAACACGATATCATCAATGTTTTGCGGATAGCTTATTTTTTGTCCGTCTTTAAGCAACATATTGGCATCGTAAATCACTTCGTTGGTGACTTTACTTAGTGGGAAACTGCTAAATTTGTAAGAAACTTTTCCGGTTTCTAAACGCTCTACCGAAAGAAAATCGTCTAAAATATTGTTGAGGTATTTCACCTTGCTTTTTATGGTTTTTAGGTGTTTTTCTCGCTTTTCTTGTTGCTCGGTTTGTGTGTATTTACCAATAAGTGTGGTCGAAGTGAGAATACCACTAAGCGGAGTTTTAAACTCGTGCGAAACCAAAGAAAGAAATTTGGTTTTTAGGTCGTTGAGCTCTCGCTCTTTACGAAGTGATTCTTTTATTTTATTTTCGGCTTCTTTACGCTTGATGATCTCATCTTCTAACTCCAAAACGGTTTGGCGAAGCTCTTCGGTTCTAATTTCAATTTTTTGTTCGAGCTGGTTGTTAAGATCACGAATTTGTTGTTCTTGCGTTTTTCGAATACTAATATCGATCACCATCGCCATTACATAATGATGACCTTCTAACTCAAACGGATTTAAACCGGCTTCTACCGGAAATTGTTGCCCGTCTTTACGTAAACCAAATAAGTCTCGGCCACTGCCCATCTGTCGATGACTGCTATGGTGATGCATAAAATTATCGACCAGCGCATCGTGATGGTGAACATATTTTTGAGGTATAAGAATGTCTAAATGTTGCCCTTTTAATTCGCCTTCTTCATAACCAAACATTCGGTTGGCAGAGGTATTGCTGGCAACAATGATCTGCTGTTTGTTAACGACGATGATCCCTTCAGAAACCGATTCAAAAAGAATTCCGAAGCTATTTTTATTGATTCCCTCAAAGTTTTTCATACTTCAAAAATAAACAATTTTATAAGTTATTTTTCTGTGGAAATAGGGGATTATCAAGTAATTTTTAAGAAAGTACTTTTAGATGATTTAAGTAACGCTTATTTTTATATAGAATTTAAATATCAGAAATATGAAAAGTAGTTTTCAAGATATAATTACGCAAGATGTACCGGTTTTAGTCGATTTCTATGCCGATTGGTGTGGACCTTGTAAAATGTTGGCGCCAATTCTTAAACAAGTAAAAGCTGAATTGGGCGATGATCTAAAAATCGTAAAGATTGATGTAGATAAAAATCAATCATTAGCCGCAAAATACCAAGTTCGTGGAGTTCCTACTATGATTTTATTTAAACAAGGAAATCAGGTTTGGCGAGAATCGGGTGTGTTGCAAGCACAAGATCTGGTAGCAATTATTAAGAATAATCAATAAAAACGAATATACAGTTATGAATGCACACGAAATCGATTACGAGATTTTTGGAGAAGAAATGCAATATGTCGAGGTTGAATTAGACCCGAATGAAGGCGTGGTGGCTGAGGCCGGCGCTTTAATGATGATGGAAGACGGCATACGTATGGATACGATTTTTGGAGACGGTTCTTCAAAAGATAATAGTTTTATGGGCAAAGTTTTTGGAGCCGGAAAACGATTAATTACCGGAGAAAGCTTGTTTATGACGGCTTTTTATAACACCGTTCCCGGTAAAAAGCGAGTGAGTTTTGCATCGCCTTATCCCGGGAAAATCATTCCGATAGATTTGAGCAAATTTCAAGGGAAATTTATTTGTCAGAAAGATGCCTTTTTATGTGCAGCTAAAGGAGTTTCGATTGGGGTTGAATTTTCGAGACGCTTAGGTCGAGGTTTTTTTGGTGGTGAAGGATTTATCATGCAAAAACTAGAAGGTGACGGGATGGCTTTTGTACACGCCGGCGGAACAACTGCTATTAAAGAATTAGCCCCGGGAGAGCGCTTAAAAGTAGATACAGGTTGTATTATTGGTTTTGAGCATAACGTAGATTATAATATTGAATTTGTTGGTGGAATTAAAAATACCTTATTTGGCGGCGAAGGTTTGTATTTTGCAACACTTACCGGTCCCGGTAAAGTTTACATTCAATCACTACCGTTTAGTAGATTGGCTAGTCGTGTTTTTGCAGCCGCACCACAAGGTGGAGGAAAACAAAAAGGAGAAGGTAGTATTTTAGGAAGCTTAGGCGATTTACTTGATGGTGATAACCGATTTTAAATTAAAAATGCCCTAGAATACTAGGGCATTTTCATTCAATAAAGGAGGTAAATCATTTATTCTTTTTTTTATTTAAGCCATAAATGCCTATGCCTGCACCTACTAAAACTGCTAAAGGGATTAGGCCTGTAATAGGAGCGGGATTATCTGTTACATCTCCATCATCGGTGGGAAGACCTTGGGCAAATGTAGCAGTAGAAAGAAATATTATAATAATGATCAATATCTTTCTTATAACGAATTTAAATTTTTTCATAGCAAGGGTTTTATTTATTTCACAATTAATTTTTGAGTATAAGTATTGGTTTCTGTTTTAAGGTTAACAATATAAATTCCTGTATTAAAGTTTTCATTTAATTGAATATTTAATGAACCATTATTTACCTTAAAATCATTTACATAAACTTGATTACCTAAAATAGAATGCACAGTGACTTGAACTTTTTCACCATCTAAAGTTGAAGATGAGATACTAAAGTTATTATCTGTTACAGGATTAGGATAGATAGAAAATTTAGATTTTTCATAACTCTCAGAATTTAAATTATCTGTTGTTATAATTAATTCAAATCTATTGGCTAAAGAAGAATTATCATTTAAGTTTATTTCAAAATCATAAGACATTATATTTTGATCTATAGCTGTTGTAGTATTTAAAAAATTATCTTTTAAAGCAATATTTAAATCTTGAATATTGTTCAATTCAATCTGAAAACGATAATAATTCGCTCTATAATTACTTAAGTCTAAAGGGTAGGTCTTGTTAACTTCCGGAGCTGGTTCACTTACTATTGCGTAAACTTCAGTATTATTTACCAGACCTAATGTTTCATCAAAATTGATAGATTTTAAGACATCTCTCATATCAATATCAAATGAATAATTATCTCCTAGATTTAATTTTACACCATCAATTAATTCTGTTGAATTTTTATATAGATTAATACGAATAGATTGTGCAGTATTATTATTTACACCTCTAAATACAGCATCGTTTGTAGCTAAAGTAAATTTGTGACTTTCTTCAAAAGTTATACTCGCGGTTCCTCCATCTGCATCATTGTAAACAAAAGCTGCTTGTCCCGGTTGTAGGTATTGATTTGCAGAAGATGGTGGCACAGAACTACCATCAGATACATCTATTACAGTGTAAGCTCCATTGTCGTTTAAATGCGCATCATAAACTTGATACACGGCTGTATTTATATTAGTACTACCTGCTAGAACTAAATTCATATCTACAGGAGATTGATAGGGATTACCAATTAAATTGAAATTATTTGCAGTAGAACTTAGGTCTGAAGTAAAACTGTAATCGCACAAATGTAACTGTCCACTAGATCTTAATATCGTATTAGTTGCAGGTGGAGCATTATATTGAGTATTTATAGACCTGTCACCTCGAACTAAAATAAAATATGGATAACCAACACTAAAATAACTTGCACTAGTATTAGTAAAAGTGATCCAGCTTTGAGAATCATTATCATAGGTAAATAATGAAGGGTTTGTTGTTGCAGTAATGTCAAAGCCAGAAGATAAAGTATTTGTACCAGTAATATGCGTTCCATAACCAGGAACAGGGTTTTGATTTTGAGTGTAATCTGGTACATTATTGCTAGCACCTTCTTGCCAATTTTCATTGATAGAAGTAGTAGAATTAACTGGAGCTGTTAAACCTCTAAAAGCTCTTTTAGCAAATATAAATCGTTCTACAGTAACTTTACCTTGCGTGCTTCCTGAACCTAAGTAATTTATCGTGGTATTAGCACAATCTAAAACTTGACCGAAGATTGCGGTTTTAGTTGCAGAACTTTTAAATACTAGATTAGAATTTTCATTTAAGTTTAGATCACCGCTGGTTATTGTAAAATTATCTATTATATTAATCTCATTATAGGCCTCAAGAATAGTATTTGCAGTCTTGTTAACTTCAACAATATTTATTGAGTTATTTACAAAATCATTCCCATTTAATACTTGAGATTCACCACCTAACCAGGTTAAAGAACCTTCTTCAGCATCGATAGAATGATCATCTGCAGCAGCAATATTTCCATAAATCGAAATATTATCGTTGTTGGCTAAACTTAAGATCACTCCAGTGCTTATAAACAAACTATCTACAGCAATATCGCCACCATCTTCATTAGAAGTATAATTACCATCAATAAGCGCATCGTCAGAACCATCGGGGTCAGGTCCATCTACATTGTTCCAACTAGTACCATCCCAAGTGATGATTTCTGTGGTAAACGATTCTAAATCCCCGTATACATTATAAGTTGTTCCTCCTGCATCTGCAACTGCATATGCTCTAAAATAATATGTTTTATTTGCATCTAATTCGGTTAGATCATAGCTGTAATTTCCGCCACTTAAGTTAGTAGCTGTAACTTGAGTTCCTGCTCCTTGAGCAAAATTTGGATCAGTGCTATATTCAAAACCATAAGTGCCATCTAAACAATCAGAATTTGTTATTGATGCATTAAGCGTAGCTCCGTCAGTATCTATATTTGTTGCAGTCTCGGTTTCTAACCCGATAGAGTTTCTAGTCACACTGTAAAGTCTTAAACTAGACGTCAATGAAACATTTGCTAGAGAAGAAACTCTTACGGTAACTCGGTCTATTGCTGCACCGGGAGTAAAAGGAAAAGTTATGATCTCGTTAGATTGAAATAATCCTAAAAGATCTAAGTCTAATAATGTTGATAATGAAACTGAAGAAACTTGGGTTGTACCATTGTAGCCAATAATTTGAATATTATCAGCAAGATTTAAATTTAATACATCTGCTGTTGAAGATAATCTTATTTGGTAAGTTTCATCTAAAGCCCCATCAAAATAAACGGTTTGCTGTATGCTACCGGCCGTAGTTACTGTTGGTAAAACTAATTCAGAATAATTACTGAAGTTGCTATCGATCACGTGATCGGGGAAATTTACACCCGCAGTCCCTGTCAAGTCTAAATTTAATAGGCCACCATCACCTTTCCAAGAAGTGTAATTTGCTCCTTCACAAGTATTGGTGCTGGTATTGTAATAAGCTCCATAAACATCTAATTCAGCTTCATCAGTTAGTCCTAATAGAGAATTGAAATTATGAGTAATTCTAATTCTGTTATAATTGCTAGGTGGGGTTACAGCAATAAAATATTCTCCAGAACTGTTTGCTACGAGTCTAATTTGTTCATCGTTAAAATCATCGTCAGATGAGGCAGAAAAAACATTTGTAGTTCCGTTTAGAGCATCTATCGTGATAATTTGATTACCTAAAATTAGAGAACCTAAAAGATCAGCAATTTCAGAACCACCTAAAAGATTATCTAATAAATCATCTTGGTTACTATCTATCCTGATGTAAGTAGTCGTATTTGCTATAACTGTATTAGGATATTGCAGTCTTATTACTCCATTATAGTCACCTATGCCACCAAGAAGACCTGAATTAGCTTTTACAGTAGCAAAAGTGGCTAAATTTCCTTGATTTGTTCCATCAACAGCATTTGAGGCATTTTCAACTCTTTCGAGGGTAAGATAAGGAATTGAATAATTATTATTAGCCTGTGTATTAGCGTTTTGATAGGTTTGTGCCTGGGTCGTAAAGTAAAATAGGAGGAAGATAATTCCCATCCAATTTTGAATTGAGGTTGAATTTTTCATAACGAATGTAATTTTTTGTGTTCATATACAAGTTTTAGTGGGTACTTAAAGTTAAATAAAATAAATGAATTAAATAACGGTTATCCCGTTTTTTTTCATTTAAACGATTAATGTAAACGCTTGTTAGTTAGTTTTTTTAGTATGTTTTAGTGGTCTGATTATTCTTAATGTGTAATAATAATTTTGTAAAAAAGTCTTGTAGAAATAAACTTTTGAAATGTTATAAAAGTCCTAATCTTCTAAGTAGCATTTTAAAACTTGCCAAAAATTAACGATATTACCCAGTCTGGGTTTCAAAAGTAAATTCAGTTTAAAAGTTCAATCATTATAAACCAATCTTTTCAAATGAAAATCAACAAAGTTCTAGTTGCCAATCGAGGTGAAATTGCTATCAGAATCTTTCGCGCATGTACAGAAATAGGTCTTCGTACCGTAGGTATTTATACTTATGAAGATCGTTATTCTTTACACCGTTATAAAGCCGACGAAGCTTATCAAATTGGTGATGATAGTGAACCTTTAAAGCCATATTTAGATATCGATAAGATCATCGAAATTGCTAAGGAAAACAATATCGATGCAATACATCCCGGCTATGGTTTCCTTTCTGAAAATTCAAAATTTGCGCAAGCTTGTGAAGACAATGGAATTATTTTTATTGGTCCAAAAGTCTCGGTTTTAAAATCGTTAGGAGATAAAGTAACGGCTAAACAAGTTGCTATTCAGAATAACGTTCCTATTATTCAGAGTAATAAAAAAGAACTTACCAATGTAGATATTGCCTTAGAAGAAGCAAAAGAAATTGGTTATCCGGTGATGTTAAAAGCAGCTTCCGGAGGTGGTGGTCGTGGAATGCGGGTAATTCGTACAGAAGATGAGTTGCGTAAAGCTTTCCCAGAGTCTAAACGTGAAGCAGGTAATGCCTTTGGAGACGATACCGTTTTTATTGAAAAATTTGTAGAGAATCCAAAACATATTGAAGTTCAGATCATCGCCGATAATCATGGAAACATGGTTCATCTTTTTGAAAGAGATTGTTCCGTTCAACGTCGTTATCAAAAAGTGATCGAAGTAGCTCCTTCTTATAATTTAAAAGAAGAAACCAAAAATAAATTATACGAATATGCGCTGGCAATTTGCGGAGCGGTAGATTATAACAATGCCGGTACCGTAGAGTTTTTAGTCGATGATGACGGAAGTATTTATTTTATTGAAGTAAATCCGCGTGTACAAGTAGAACATACGGTAACTGAAGTGGTGACCGGTGTAGATGTTGTAAAATCACAAATCTTCATTGCCGGCGGTTACAAACTTTCTGATGAACAAATTAAAATTGAAAGTCAAGAGAAACTTTCTACACAAGGTTATGCCGTACAATGTCGTATTACTACAGAAGATCCTCAAAATGACTTTAAACCCGATTACGGAACGATTACAACTTATAGAAGCGCTTCCGGATTCGGAATTCGTTTAGATGCCGGTAGTGTTTATCAAGGTGTAAGTATTTCTCCGTTCTTCGATTCGATGTTGGTAAAAGTAACGGCAAATAGTAGAACACTAGACGGAGCTTGCCGTAAAATGCGTCGTGCGTTAGCAGAATTTAGAGTACGCGGTGTAAAAACCAATATGGCGTTCTTAGATAATATTTTGAAAGATGAAACTTTCAGAAGAGGAGAAGTCACCGTTAATTACATTAAAAATACACCAAAACTTTTTGAAATTAAAGAACCAAGAAACCGTGCTACCAAAATGGTGAATTTCTTGGGGAATGTGATCGTTAATGGTAATGAAGATGTAAAGTTTACCGATCCTAATAAAAAATTGGTTTTACCAAAAGTTCCGAAGTTTGAACATAAAGATGCCTACCCAAAAGGAACCAAAGATCTATTAAACGAAAAAGGACCGGAAGAGTTCGCGAAGTGGTTAAAATCTGAACAAAAAATTCATTTTACCGATACGACTTTTCGTGATGCGCATCAAAGTTTATTGGCAACGCGTATGCGTACGTTCGATATGATGAAAGTTGCTGAAGGCTTTGCGAAAAATCATCCGGAAGTATTTAGTATGGAAGTTTGGGGTGGTGCAACCTTCGACGTTTGTATGCGTTTCTTAAAAGAGAATCCTTGGGAGCGTTTAAAATTATTAAGAAAAGCTATCCCGAATATATTATTTCAAATGTTGCTTCGTGGTTCAAACGGAGTTGGTTATACGGCTTATCCCGATAATCTTATTGAAAAATTTGTAGCTGAAGCTTGGGAAAACGGAGTCGATATTTTCAGAATTTTCGATTCTCAAAACTGGATGCAGTCATTAGCACCAAGTATCGAGCACGTTCGAAAAAATACAAAAGGTATTGCTGAAGCTTCGATGTGTTACACAGGAGATATTCTTCAGCCTAAAGACAATAAATACAATTTAGACTATTACATTCAGTTAGCGAAAGATCTAGAAAATGCGGGTGCTCACATTTTAGCGATTAAAGATATGGCCGGTTTATTAAAGCCGTATGCCGCTTCAGAATTAATTTCAGCATTAAAAAGTGAAACTTCGCTTCCTATTCATTTACATACGCACGATACTTCTTCAATTCAGTCGGCAACATATATTAAAGCGATTGAAGCGGGAGTAGATGTGGTCGATGTTGCGTTGGCAGGAATGTCTGGTTTAACCTCGCAGCCTAACTTCAATTCTTTAGTAGAAGCGATGCGTAATCAAGAGCGTGAGAATAAAATGGATATTCATAAATTAAATGAATACTCTAATTATTGGAGTAGCGTTCGTGAATATTACTATCCATTTGAATCTGGTTTAAAAGCCGGAACCGGTGATGTTTATGAACACGAAATTCCGGGCGGGCAATATTCTAATTTAGTTCCGCAGGCAGAATCTTTAGGCTTAAAAGATCGTTTTAATGAAATTACCGAGATGTATGGTAAGGTAAACGAGCTTTTTGGGAATGTAATTAAAGTGACGCCAAGTAGTAAAGTAGTGGGCGATATGGCTCAGTATTTAGTGAGTAATAACTTAACGATCGAAGATTTCTTTGAAAAAGGAGAAACACTTTCGTTTCCAGAGTCGGTGAAAAATTTCTTTAAAGGAGATTTAGGTCAGCCGGTTGGTGGTTTCCCTAAAAAAGTACAAGATATTATTTTAAGAGGGGAAAAGCCTTACACCGATCGACCAAATTCACACTTAGAACCGGTAGATTTTGAAAAAGAATTTGCTGAATTTAAAGAGAAGTTTAGTGAAGGGATGGATCGTGAATGGGATATTACCGATTTCCTTTCCTACAAATTATACCCGAAAGTATTTACCGATCTTTACGATCATTACGTGAAATATGGTAAGGTAATGAACATCCCAACCAAGAATTTCTTCTACGGAATGAAACCGGGTGAAGAGATTATTGTAGAATTAGATCGTGGCAAAACCTTATTAATTACCTTAATTTCTACCACTAAACCTGATGCAGCCGGAATGGTGACCGTATTCTTTAAAGTTAACGGACAAACCCGAAATATTCAAGTACAAGATAGATCGGTTAAAGTTGAAAAAGTAGAACACGTAAAAGCCGATAAATCTGATGAGAAGCAAGTCGCAGCGCCATTACAAGGGTCATTATCAGAAATTATGGTGAAAGAAGGTGATAAGGTTACTAAAAATCAGCCTTTATTCGTGATCGAAGCCATGAAAATGGGAACTACCATTACTTCTAATGATGAAGGTGAAGTGAAAAAGATTTACCTAAAACAAGGCGATATGGTTTTTAGCGACGATCTAGTAGTCGAGTTGAAGTAAATCCAATAATAAATGAAATAAAAAGAGTCTCAATTTTGGGACTCTTTTTTTATGACTTAATCAATTTTTTAGTAATACTATTTTTGAGTTTTATAAAGTAAATTCCGCTTGTGATCTGATCGATGAGAATAGGCTGATTTTGATTGGCAATTCCCGTTTGTATCAATTTTCCGCTAATATCATAAATCTTATAAGGTAGCGAGCTTTCTAAATTCTCGATCATAAAATAATTTTCAGCAGGATTCGGATATATTGAAATTGTATTAGCCGAATAGCTTTCTGTCGATAAACTTTCAGAAGATCTTTCATAACTAAAACTACCTTGACCGCCAGAACCTTGTCCCCATTGTGTAAACATAATATCAATATAGATGTCATCACTAATAAGGTGTAAAACCATTTCTTGATCTACCATACTTGGTGGGTTGCTGCCATTAGTATTTTCCCAAGTATCAAAAGTTAAACTTGATAGATTGGAAGTGTTCCCGTAAGCCCATTCTGTATCTGTAGGACTTACAAAATCTTCGTAATCTGTTTCATCGGCGATATTGAACAAACCTTGATTGTTAGCCCTAGTGATCCAAACATTATCGGTAATTCTGTCTTGGTTTGCCTCTAATGTCCAATCGGCACCACCGGTTTTAGTAAATGTGATAGTTTCACCATCCCAGATCGTTTGTCCGAAACTTACAAATGTGGTAAGTCCCATAATTAAAAATAAAAGAAAGTAATTTTTGTTCATAATGATTGTATTTTAGATTATTAGTAATAAAGTTAGTTGTAAATAATTAAAAATCAAATACCTTGTTTAAACATTCTCATCCTTATCAACCTTATATTCCTAAAGGAACCAAAAAATTAATCGTCGGTACGTTGCCGCCGCCAAGATTTACGATGGGAGAATTTAAAGAAGGTGACGTGAATTTTTGCTACGGAAGTCGCGACGGACAATTATGGATTATCCTCAACAGAATTTTTAATCTGAATCTAAAGTTTGAAACTACAGAAGAAGCCATTCAGCAACGAAAAGATTTTCTGAAAACCCACCAAATCGGGATTTGTGATATGGTAGAATATGCGATGCGAGAGAAAATCGACGCTTCAGATTTAGGAATGAAAGAAGTGAAACTTCGGAATATGATTCAGATTTTAAAAGAAAATCCATCAGTAGAAACATTACTCTTTACCGGCGGAAATAGCAAAAACGGTCCGGAATATTTCTTCAGAAAACATATTCGCGACCATAAGGAAATTCAGTTAAAAAGAATAAGTGATGAGGTGCCGAGAATTCACGAATTTAATTTAGAAGGAAGAATAATTACTACCGTTTCGCTAACCGCACCATCGGGAGCAGCAAATAGAGCTGTAGGAAGTATGCAGAATTACAAATACTTGAAACAGGAAAACCCTGAAATGAATACTTTAGATTTTCGGGTGTTGCAATACGAACCTTTCTTTAAAGCATAAAAAAAGCTACTCGATTTGAGTAGCTTTTTCAATATTATTCAAATGAATGTTCTTCAATTATTTTTTGTTTGAAGCTTCTTTCATTCCTTCTTCGATCATATTGTAAAATTGGTCTAACTTAGGTAGCACAACGATTCTTGTTCTACGGTTAGCTGCTTTACCATCTGCGCTATCGTTAGAAGATACAGGAATGTATTGGCTTCTACCGGCAGCGGTCATTCTTGCAGGATCTACACCAAATTCATTTTGTAGGATTCTAACAATAGAAGTCGCTCTTTTGGTACTAAGATCCCAGTTATCTTGAATACATTCAGTTTTAATTGGGTCTGTATCGGTGTGACCTTCAACCATAAATTCAAAATCTGGCTTGTTTTTCACAACTTTGGCTACTTTACCTAATACTTCTCTTGCACGGTTAGAAACTTGGTAGCTACCACTTCTAAATAAAAGTTTGTCTGAGATCGAAACAAAAACAACTCCTTTTTCAACATTAATTTCGATATCTTCATCGTTAATGTTACCTAAAGCTCCCTTTAAGCTTGTTACTAAAGCTAAGGTTACAGAATCTTTTTTATTGATTGCATCACGCATGGTTTTAATCTGTAGATCTTTCTCTTTAATGCTTTCTAAAGAACGCTCTAAATTTTCAGCTCCTTTTTTAGATAAAGT
Source organism: Mesonia sp. (assembly GCA_012964435.1). GTDB lineage: Bacteria > Bacteroidota > Bacteroidia > Flavobacteriales > Flavobacteriaceae > Mesonia. The sequence goes on from DTTX01000011.1 coordinate 42,077, forward strand.
TGCTAGATCACCTTGATTAGTTAATAATGCGTTATTGGTTTTCTTTAAAGTGTTTACTTGATCTTCTAAGTAAGAAACTCGTGTTTCTTTTTCTTCTAAACAAGAATTAAGTTTAACAGTTGCTGTATTAAGCAAATCCTGAGTCTCTTTTTGTTTATCTTCAAGTTCAGCATATTTCTTTTTAGATACACATGAAGTGAACATTAATACTGATAGTACAGAAAATAAAAAAACTCTATTCATCATAAGTTATTTTAAAATGTTAATTATTGGTTCAAAGCTATTAAAAAAGCAATATTCAAGTCAAGGATTAACAATTATTTAGCGCAGGTTTTTTTAAAGCGCTGTATTTTGTGTTTTTCTCAACGTAATACTGCCATACGATTGATTTTAACGGACTGAAATTTTCTTTATTGTAATTTGTATTTCTTTTTTTAATCATTTTGTTTAATTGCCTGTAAAAGCTGTAATGTGCCTTTAAAATGGCAAAAAAATGTCTAGGTTTTAATTCGACTACAAACTTAATGCCAGCTAATCCATCTAAAAGCATTCGAGTGAAAATACATAGAAATACGTGCTTCTTTTTATTCTTTACCAGGTTAAAAAGGCTGTTTCTAAAGTTTAAGTAAGTTTTTTTAGGATGCATCGCGTGTAAAGTTCCGCCGCCTAAATGATAAACTTTTGCTTCGGGTATTGCCCAAATTTCATAATTTAAATGGTGTACGCGCCAACAAAGATCAATTTCTTCTTGATGTGCAAAATAATCTTCATCAAACATTCCGGTTTCAAAGAACACCCCTTTTCGAATTGCAAAACACGCTCCACTTGCCCAGCCAATGCGTTGCGCTTTATTATATTGACCGTGATCTTCCTCTAGTGTTTCAAAAATTCTTCCGCGGCAATAAGGGTAACCCAATTTATCGACGAAACCGCCACAAGCACCGGCATAATCAAACTTTTCTTGGTGTTGGTAGCTTAAAATTTTAGGCTGAAGAATTCCTGTTTTTGGATGATTATTAAAATGAAATAATAAAGGCTGAAGCCAGTTTTCGGTTACTTCAACATCACTATTTAGTAAGATGAAAATATCTTCTTCAACATATTTTAGCGCATCATTGTAACCTTTTGCATAACCGCCATTTTCTTTATTCTGAATAATTTTTATCTGCGGAAAATTCTCTTCAACATAAGCCACAGAATCATCTTCTGAAGCATTATCGGCCAGGTAGATTTGAGCTTCTTCAGAATAGTTAACTACGGAAGGCAGAAAAGTTTCAAGCAATTTTCTCCCATTCCAATTTAAGATGACGACGGCAATTTTCACGATTGCAAATTAAAGAGAATACGACGAAATTTCGCGTAAGAAATTATATTTTTCTAACTCATAATCCATTTCGCAAAAATAATGATGGAGTCCATTAGTGACCATTAACTGTTCTGCTTTCAAAGCTAAATTATAACGAGCAATTTGGTCGAAAGTATCTTGTGTGATCTTAATAGACGGCGCTTTACATTCAACAATTAAATTTATGCTGCCGTCAGGATTGTATGCTACAATATCGTAGCGTCGCGTTAAGCCATTTACTTTGAGTTGTTTTTCAGCATTTAAAAGTTGTTTTGGGTAATTTTTCTGTTTAATTAAATACTGAATCGTATGCTGTCGTACCCATTCTTCCGGGGTAAGAATGATGAATTTTTTTCGGAGTTCATCGAAAATAGCCGTTTTATTTTCGCTATTTTTGAACCGAAATTGATACGACGGAAAGTTAAGTTTTATCATCTAACTAGTACAACTTAGGCTGTAGCGCTTTTATGGAGCAAGTAAAGAAAATTGTAGCAGATATAAAAAAAGACGAGCTAAAACCTATCTATTTTTTAATGGGTGAAGAGCCTTATTATATCGATAGTTTAGCCAATTATTTTGAAGAAAATTTACTCAGTGAAGAAGAAAAGGGCTTTAACCAGTCGGTCTTATATGGTAGAGATGTAAGTATAGACGATATTATTTCTTCAGCAAAGCGTTTTCCGATGATGGCAAAATACCAATTACTTATTGTAAAAGAGGCGCAAGATCTATCGCGTACCATCGAGAAGTTGGTGAAGTACGCTGAAAATCCGCAGCCTTCAACCATTTTGGTGATTTGTTACAAATACAAAAAATTAGACAAGCGTAAAGCTTTATATAAAACGCTCAATAAAACTTGTGAGGTTTTTGAAAGTAAACCTTTGTACGATAACCAAATACCCGATTGGATTAGTAAAGTACTGAAAGGTAAAAACTATAGCATTACGCCGAAAGCTTCGTTGTTGTTAGTTGAATTTTTAGGAACCGATCTTGGCAAGATCAATAATGAGTTAGAAAAATTACAACTTATTTTACCGGAAGGTTCACAAATTACACCCGAACTTATTGAAGAAAATATTGGGATCAGTAAAGACTTCAACAACTTTGAGCTGCAAAAAGCTTTAGGTGAAAAAGATTTCAAAAAAGCTTTTCGAATTATCGATTATTTTTCGCAGAACCCGAAAGAGCATCCTATTTTACAAACAACTGCTATTTTATTCAGCTTTTTTACGAAGATCTTGAAGTATCATAGTTTAGCGAACCACGATAAAGGAAATGTAGCAAAAACCTTAGGCGTAAATCCTTTTTTTGTAAAAGACTACGCCGTTGCTGCCAGAAATTATAAAATGAAAGAAGTAAGCGGCATTGTAGAGAAATTACGAGAAGTAGATGCCAAAGGGAAAGGAGTAGGAGCAAATGGTGCGAATACTTCAGATCTATTCAAAGAGATATTAATAAAAACTTCAATGGCCAGGTAATGGGAGTTAAATTTAAAACTTGGGTATCGGCTGCACGATTAAGAACTTTACCACTTTCTATTGCAGGGATCATTACCGGTACTGCACTTGCTGTTGAATATCATAGTTTTTCTTGGGCAATTTTTGTGTTTGCGATTTTAACCACCTTAGGTTTACAAATACTTTCAAATTTTGCCAACGATTATGGCGATGGAGTAAAAGGTACCGACAACGAAGAACGTATCGGACCGATGCGCGCGCTACAAAGCGGAATTATTACTGACAAAGAAATGAAGAAAGCGATGATCATTACCTCGGTTGTCACCATGATTTTCGCATTGATCTTAATTTATTTAGCCTTCGGAAAAGAGAATTTTGCTTATTCATTGCTGTTTTTTGTATTAGGTTTAGCTTCAGTCGGAGCAGCGATAAAGTATACGGTTGGTAAATCTGCTTACGGTTATCGTGGTTTAGGCGACGTATTTGTGTTTTTATTTTTTGGTTTATTGAGTGTTGCAGGTAGTTTCTTTTTGTACTATCAAGATCTATCGCTTCAAATTTTTCTTCCGGCAGTTGCTGTTGGTTTATTGAGTACGGCGGTTTTAAACCTAAATAATATGCGTGATCGCATAAGTGATGCTAATTCAGGTAAAAATACATTGGTAGTGAAATTAGGAGGAAAAAGAGCAAAAATCTATCACTTTTCGATCATTATTGTCGCTTTATTGGCACAACTTATTTTTATTATTTTAAAGGGAAATTATTACCTATTGATTAGTTTGGTAGCGTTTATTCCACTATTCATTCATTTGAATGTTGTTGCGAAAAACACCATTCCGAAAGACCTAGATCCAGAATTAAAAAAAGTAGCTTTAAGTACATTTTTCTTTTCAATATTGTTTTTAATTGCCGTTCACTTATAAAAAAAGCCTTCATTTCTGAAGGCTTTTAAACAAACCGCTAAAGCAAATAAAAAATTACGATAATCAATTTGGGAACTATCTTATTTCATTTGGTGTAAATCTATAAGAAATTCTATTGTGAAAACATCCCTTGTAGTGGGTAATTATCTGTATTTCAATATATATTAAATTGAAATGTTATTATAATGTGAATTGATTTAGTAGAGCACGAAAAATCACTATTTTTCTGTTTAAAACTAAATATTATGAAAGTTACCTTTTACGGGCAAAATTCACTTGCTATCGAAGTAGCAGGAAAACATATTATTGTAGACCCATTTATTACCGGAAGCGATCTTGCCAAAGACAAAGTAGATATTAACGAGTTAAAGGCAGATTACATTTTTTTAACTCACGCTCACCAAGACCATACCTTAGATGCCGAAGCCATCGCAAAAAATACCGGCGCGAAGATCGTGAGTAATTTTGAAATAGCTAATCATTACGAAGCTAAAGGTTTTGAAGTTCACCCAATGAATCACGGCGGAAGCTGGAAGTTTGAATTTGGAACGGTAAAATATGTAAATGCCATACACACCAGCTCCTTTCCCGACGGTAGTTATGGCGGGCAACCTGGAGGTTTTGTATTTGAAACCGAAGAGGGTAATCTTTACATTGCCGGAGATACCGCACTAACCATGGATATGAAACTTATCCCGATGCGAACAAAATTAGATCTAGCAATTTTACCGATCGGTGATAATTTTACGATGGGAGTAGATGATGCGATTATTGCCAGTGATTTTATTGAATGTGATAAAATTCTAGGATGCCACTACGATACTTTTGGTTTTATTGAAATAGATCATAATTTAGCCAAAGATAAATTCAAGATGAAAAATAAAGAATTGTATTTATTACCAATTGGCGAGAGTATCGAAGTTAAATGAAAGCAACTTACAAAAAGTACACATTAAATTTTAAACGCCCTAGCGGAACTTCGCGGGGCGTTCTTACTACCAAAGAAACCTGGTTTATAATTTTAGAGGAAGAAAATAATTTCGGGATCGGAGAATGCGGAATCTTACGAACACTCAGTATCGACGATCGTCCCGATTATGAAGAAAAACTAAAATGGACGTGCCAAAACATTCATTTGCTAAAGGATGAGTTGCTGGCCAAGTTGATTGAATTTCCCTCCATTCAGTTTGGGGTAGAAATGGCATTGTTATCGCTTCAGTCGCAAGATCCGTTTCAATTATTTCCTTCCGCATTTACGAATGGTGAAAAAGGAATCCCGATTAACGGACTTATTTGGATGGGCGAAGAAGCTTTTATGCACGAGCAAATTGAGCAGAAATTAGAACAGGGCTTTACTTGTATTAAATTGAAAATTGGAGCGATCGATTTTGATAAAGAAATTGCGTTGCTTCAATCGATCCGTAAAAAATATTCAGCTTCAGAAATAGAGTTACGCGTAGATGCTAACGGAGCTTTTCAGCCTCAAGAAGCTTTGCAAAAACTTCAACGTTTAAGTGAATTAGATCTGCATAGTATTGAGCAACCTGTTAAGCAAGGTCAGTTTTCAGAAATGGCAAAACTATGTGCTAAAACTCCGCTGCCTATTGCTTTAGATGAAGAATTAATTGGCGTGTTTTCTGTAACAAAAAAAGAAGAACTTCTACAAACCATACAACCGCAATACATTATTTTAAAACCAAGTTTAATCGGTGGTTTTAAAGGTACGCAAGAATGGATAGATCTAGCGGAAAAGCAAAATATCGGTTGGTGGATCACCAGCGCATTAGAAAGTAATATTGGTTTAAGTGCAATTTCGCAATTTACGTTTATTCAAAATAGCAATATGCCGCAAGGTCTTGGTACCGGTAGTTTGTACACCAATAATATTGAAAGTCCGTTAGTGGTCAAAGGAGAATATATAACTTATGCACCCGAAAAAACTTGGGATGTAAATTCAATTTTAAAAAATTAAATGAACGATTTTATTGCAATTGCCGCCAAAGAAGGAAGTTTTAAAAAATGGAAATACATTTTACCTCCGTTGGGTTTTTTAGGGTTAATGGCGCTTAATTATATAGCTATTCAATTACTACAAATCGATGTAGATAAATTTATGCAACAACAAGTAGCGCAAAAAGGAGCCAATCAAATGGTTTTCGAATCATTGTTACCTTTTGCGTTTTTTCTAGGCGGTTTATTTTTGTGGGTGAAGTTTGTACACAAGCAAACCTTAAAATCGCTTACAACAAGTCGAAACAAAATAGATTGGAAAAGGATTTCTTTTGGTTTTTTACTTATTAGTATTTTTACCATCGTTGTTACTTTGATCGATTATAATACAAATCCTGAAGGTTACATTTACAATTTTGTAGCCGATAAATTTTTTATTCTTTTACTCATTGCAATAATTCTTATTCCGATACAAACCAGTTTTGAAGAGTATTTTTTTCGAGGTTATTTGATGCAAGGTTTAGGCTTGACGTTCAAAAATAGATGGATTCCTTTTTTGGTAACTTCTATCATGTTTGGGATAATGCATTTAGGAAATCCTGAAGTTGGTAAACTCGGCCCGATCATTATGGTTTATTACATTGGTACAGGGCTCTTTTTAGGCTTAATTACATTAATGGATGAAGGAATGGAGCTGGCGCTTGGTTTTCACGCAGGTAATAACCTTATTGGGATTTTGCTAGTAACTGCAAACTGGACGGCGTTTCAATCTGATTCAATTTTAAAAGATGTGGCAGAACCCGAAGCCGGTTTAGATATTTTACTGCCAGTAGTGATCGTGTATCCTATTTTTACATTAATTATGGCAAAGGTCTATAAATGGAAAAACTGGAAAGAAAAACTATTTGGTTCCGTAAGACTTCCTGAAGCGGAAAAAGTTTCTGTTGAAGAAATTTAATTTTAATTTATTGGTTTAGTAACACTAAATTATTTACGAAATCTCATATTTGGTTATGACTGAATTTAACGACTATTTTACCCCAAGACTTCACGAAGATTTTCAGTTTAACAAAAACCAACTGAATGAGGCCGGTTTAATTCAATTGGCTAATTTATATATTAATGAAGGCGAACCTTACGAAGAGCAAATAGGAGAATTTATTTTAGATTGGTTAGATGAACGAGATTTTGTTGAAGTAAAAACTTCTGGTTCTACGGGAACGCCAAAAATTATAAAAATCAGTAAAGAATTTATGGTGAATAGCGCAAAAGCGACCGGTAAATTCTTTAAACTGCCAGAACAAACTACCGCTTTACTTTGTTTACCGGCTTCTTACATTGCCGGTAAAATGATGTTGGTAAGAGCGATGGTTTTAGGTTGGCATATCGATAGCGTTCAACCGAAATCAAATCCGATCGATCAGGTTTTTAAACGCTACGATTTTTGTGCAATGACGCCTTTTCAGCTCGATAATTCGTTGGCAAGACTTCATTTAATTAAAAAATTAATTGTTGGTGGCGGCGCTGTTTCTGTTCCTTTAAAAAGATTGGTACAAGGTATTCCTACTAAGATTTATGAAACTTACGGAATGACCGAAACCGTTACACACATCGCTGCACGCCGAATAAATTCTAAAAAAAGCAGAAAAAAACAGCTTCCGTTTAAAGTATTAAATAATGTAACTGTTGCCCAAGACGACCGAAATTGTTTAGTGATCAAAGCGCCAATGGTTGCTGATGAAACCATCGTTACCAATGATGTGGTTGAATTAGTGACCTATAAAAAGTTTTTCTGGAAAGGTAGAATTGATCACGTAATTAATAGTGGTGGCGTAAAAATACATCCGGAAGAAGTAGAGAAAAAGCTACAAAATATCATTTTACAACGTTTTTTTGTGACCTCATTGCCCGATGATGCGTTGGGTGAAAAATTAATTCTGTTTGTTGAAGCGGCTTTTAGTGAAGAAGTGCTTCAGCATTTAAAAGAAGAAATTCAGCACTCCAAAAAATTAGACAAGTTCGAAAAACCGAAAAAGATCTATTTTGTTGAAAAATTTGAAGAAACACATACCGGTAAAATTAACCGTTTAAATACGTTGAAAGCGAGACTTGATTAAATCAATTTTTTCGCGGTTTCTATTTTTTCAAAACTTCTTCTAAATCTGTCGTAATGTAGAACTTCTTTAGGTTTACTTTTAGATGTTTAGTTGAAATTTTTTGATCTAACTCTTGCCATTTATTAGTTGGGTTAATTCTTATTTCTTCATTATCATTAGAAAGTTCTACCGGAATTTCAAAATTCTCGACATCGGTTTTCCAGCGGTAAGAAATAACATTCTTTTCCTTTTTAAACTGGAGTTGAGGTAGTTTTGTATAACGCAAGTATTGATCGAAAAACGGAGTTAATTCTAGACCGGTTTCAGCTTCAAAAAAAGCAACTACACTTTCGGTATCTGTGGTGGTATGTTTAAATTCTGAAGTGAAATCATTCAATATTTTCCACCATTTATCATCATCATTAATTACAAAACGTAACGTATTGATCATATTGGCGCCTTTAAAATACATGTCGCCCGAGCCTTCAGCATTTACACCATAATCACCAATAATTGGTTTGTTGTTTCTTACCATCGTACGTTTTACTCCGTTAAGGTAAGTGAGGGCCTTTTCGAGTCCCCAACGGCATTCAATATAAATCGCTTCAGTATAAGAAGTGAACGATTCGTGAATCCACATATCGGCAATATCTTTTGCAGTAATGCTGTTGCCAAACCATTCGTGCCCCGATTCGTGAATAATAATATAATCCCAATTTAAACCTACACCGGTCGCAGAAAGATCTCTACCCATATAACCAAAACCAAAACCATTACCGTAAGCAACGGCACTTTGATGCTCCATCCCAAGAAAGGGAGTTTCTACTAATTTGTAAGAATCTTCAGGAAAAGGGTAGGGACCAATTTTTTCGTAAAAACAGTCCATCATCGGTTGCACTTCTTGAAACGATTTTTTGGCTTTTTCTAAATTGTAAGAAAGTACGTAATATTCTAGATCTAAGTCCTGAAATTGATCTGAAAAATTAACGTAATCTCCAATATTTAAAATGATGTTGTAGTTATTGATCGGGTTCACGACTTTCCAGTTCCATTGCGTGAAGTTTTTATCTAAGTCTTCTTTGCCCATCAATCTACCGTTAGAAACGGCGACTAAATCTTTTGGGGCTGCGATATGAATTTCAACCTCTTCAGGTTCATCACTTAAATGGTCTTTGTTAGGATACCACAAACTTGCTCCGGTACCTTGTACGGCAACACTTACCCAATCTTTACCGTTTTGATCTTTGGTGAAAATAAAACCACCATCCCAAGGCGGAGTTTTTGCAATTATGGGATTACCGGAGTAATAAACTTCAATCGTTCGTTTTTTATTCTTCTTGATCGCTTTTTCAAATTCAACAAAAACAGCATTAAATTCTCTGTTGAATTTTAATTTTTTTCCACGGAAAAGAATAGAATCGATCTTCATATTTTCAAAAAGATCGATCTGTAGTTTTGGGAGCTTTGCTGAAGTTTTAAAACTGATTTTATTAACTCCGGAAATGTATTTCTTTTCAGGATCTACTTTTACAAATAGATCATATTTCTTTACATTATAGTCTGTTCTTTCTGGGCGTAACGAGCCACGAAGAGAATCTTTACGCGTATAATTTTTCTCTTTTCCTGAAAGTAATTGTGCGTTAGAGAACTGAAAAAAACTAAATAAAATAAAGAAAAGTAGGTATCGCATCGATCTAATTTTGAGGATAGCAAGATACCAATTTAAACTGAATTTTATTCTAAGTTTTCGGTATGGAAGTCGTTGGGCTCTATAATCTCATCACTTTGCCAAGCATTTTTGAATATCCAGTATAACCCAAAACAAGCCAATAATCCAAATGGAATACAAAGAAAACCAAACGCTATCTCATTAAATGAGTCTATGGCTCCCGGCATAAAAATTTCAAAAAGGATACCTAATACAATTCCGCCGGTTACTAAACCAAAATAATAGCTAAGTACGCCAAGAATTGCGTAAAGCCACTTTTTCTTGTGTTTCTCTTCAGCAAGGGTGTAGAACTTTTTTCCGACAAAGTAGATAAATACAATTCCGATCATAAGTTAAGTGTTGGTTATGAGCTTACTAAGGTACTAATTTTTTTGAATTGTTTTATTAACGTTGTTGTATAGGTTAAGTTTGTGCGTTTTTAGTTCTGCAGGTAATTTATCTAAAATGCTATCTAATTTTCTAATTTTTTGCTGATTCTCTTGATTTTTATAGTAATAAACTTCTGCAGGTGCAAATGCGAATGGAGAGTTGCTATTTTCTTCAATTTCTTCTAATAAAAATTTATCGATCTTTTCATTATTAGCTTCTGGATCTTTATAAAGTTCTTCTAATTGTTTAGAATAATCTTTAATATGTTTATTTAGAGGTGAATTAGAGACTTTTTCAATTTTAGCAAAACGATCTATAGAAATATCTATTATTGGGTGTTCACCATCTAGCCAAACTTGAACTGGAGTGATGTGTTTTTCGCTAAAAAATTCAATTTTATAAATATCATTTAAAGGTTTTGACATATTAAATTTTAAGGTATCGTATTTAGTAGAGTCAAACACCTTTTTCTCATTATTAACGCTAAATACGGCAATACTATCTATTTTATGTTTAGGTGAATCTAATACAATATTTATATCTCCTAGTGGTCTAGGATCATTAATATTTTTTGTTTCTTTTTGGCAGCTTTGTAGAGTGACAACAATTATTAAAAGAATGAATAAGTTTTTCATGATTTGCATATTTTTTCCAAATATATTGAAATACAACAAAAATTCTAAATTCATTTTTTTTTTGAAATTAATCATATTAAAATTCTATTTTAAATAAATCAGTGCTTTTAGTTAATCGATTTACTAATAAATTTGGTTATTTCTAAGATTTAGGGTTTAAAATTTGGTGATAAGCTTGTTGTGTTATAATTTTGCCGAGCAAATGAAAAGAGTTTTATATACATATTTTACTTTTTTTCTTATCCTATTTTCTGGGATAAGTGCTTTCGCATCTATTTCTAAAGACGTTGAAGGCCAGAACTCTTTTACTATTTACGATTTAATTGAAGCAGAACAACAAGATCTGCAATCTCAATTAAATGCTCAAGGTTTTCAATATGTGAAAACACCACTTTCTAACGATATCGGTTTTGAAATTAAAGCCATTGATGATATTGAAGTAGAAGAATACGAGTGGGTTTCTGTTAAAAAGATTATTGAAAGCAATAAGACATTTACCGTATTGTTTTATACTTTATTTTCAGATTTTTCTTTCAAAGAAGATAAAGTAAGTATTCATTATTTTAAAGACTCTTTTAGTCAACTCTCCGTACATCCGTTGTACGTTACTTTCTGCGTTTATAGAATTTGATTTTTTTATTGGAGCACTTTCTAAAGCCATTTAGGTCAAGTGTTATTTTAAAGTTTCAATAGCTGTTTGGTTTAAAAAATAGCTATACGTCTGTGTGTTTTAAAAACATTCTACAGATACATTTTTAAAATTCATTCAATAAAAAATTAAGTTATGATGAGGAGAATTCTCATAGTAATGAGCTTGTTAGCAACTGTTATTATTACAAGCTGTGAATCACATAAAGAACATCACGAAGAAAAATCTAAACTTCTAGTTACAAGTCCAATTAGAAAAGATACCATCACTACTAAAGAGTACGTGAGTCAAATACATTCAATAAGACACATAGAGCTTAGAGCTCAAGAAAAAGGATATCTGCAAAAAATATATGTAGATGAAGGGCAAGCCGTAAAGAAAGGTGATTTACTTTTTAAAATTATGCCAAATCTTTACGAGGCAGAAATGCAAAAAGCAAAAGCTGAAGCAGAATTTGCACAAATCGAATACCAGAATACTACAAGGTTAGCCGATAGTAATGTGGTGGCTCAAAATGAATTGGCAATGGCAAGAGCCGAATATGATAAAGCAAAAGCAGAATTGCAATTAGCACAAGTTCATTTACAATTTACAGAAATTAGAGCTCCTTTTGATGGTATAATCGACCGTTTTCACGTAAGAGAAGGAAGTTTAGTAGAAGAAGGAGAACTACTTTCAAATTTATCAGATAACAGTAAAATGTGGGTATATTATAATGTTCCTGAAGCTGAGTATCTTGATTTTAAAATGAATCATAAAGATAGTACAAAAGCCAAGGTGAATTTACTTATGGCCAACAACCAAAAATTTTCTGAAGAAGGTGTGGTAGAAACTATTGAAGCCGATTTTAATAATGAAACCGGTAACATTCCTTTTAGAGCAACTTTTGCAAATCCCGACGGTTTGTTAAGACACGGAGAAACAGGAAGTATTTTATCTAAAATCCCATTTAACAATGCTTTACTCGTACCACAAAAAGCCACTTTTGAAGTATTAGACAAGCACTATGTTTATGTAGTTGCAGAAGACCATACCATACATTCCAGAGAAATAAAGCTGGGAGGTGAAATTCCGCATATTTATATCGTTACTGAGGGATTATCTGAGAACGATCAAATTCTTTTAGACGGATTAAGAAAAGTAAGAGACGGAGACGAAATTGCTTTCGACTACGAAGAACCGGAAGATATGCTTCATCATCTTCAACTTTACGCAGAGTAAATCTAATAGCAAAATAAAACATTATGTTTAGCAAGTTTATACATAGACCTGTATTTGCTATAGTAATCTCTATTATTATAGTTTTTATGGGATCTCTCGCCATAAAAAAATTACCAATATCTCAGTTTCCACAAATTGCACCAACAACTGTAAACATTTTTATAGCATATCCGGGAGCAAGTGCAGATGTATTGGTAAAATCGACCTTAATTACCTTAGAAAACTCTATTAATGGGGTTCAAGGAATGCGCTATATGGCTACCGATGCAACTAGTGCCGGTGAAGCCACATTAAGAATTATTTTTGAACCGGGAACAGACCCTAACGAAGCTGTTGTACGAGTAAAAACCAGGGTAGATCAAGTAATGCCATTACTTCCTGAACTTGTGCAAAGGGAAGGTGTTACTATAACTCCTATACAGCCTAGTATGTTAATGTACGTAAATCTATACTCTAAAAATGAGAGTATGGATGAGAAGTTCTTATACAACTATGCGAACGTAAAAATGATTCCTGAAATTAATCGTATAAAAGGGATAGCTCGTTCAAAAATTTTAGGAAGTAGAAGATACGCAATGCGTGTTTGGTTAGATCCCGACAGAATGCGTGCTTACGATGTTTCTACAGAAGAAGTGATGGAGGCTATGCAAGAGCAAAGTATTGTAGGACGCCCCGGTCGTTTAGGTAGAAGCTCGGGTATAGAAGCACAATCTTTAGAATATGTACTTACTTATAAAGGTAGGTACAATGATCCTAAACAATATGAAAATATTGTAATTCGAGCCAATGCAGAAGGAGAAAGCTTACATTTAAAAGATATCGGTAGGGTAGAGTTAGGTAGTGAATTTTTTGATATTTACTCTAATTTAGATGGCCATCCTTCCGCAGCGATCGTATTAAAGCAAAGTTACGGGAGTAATGCAAGCGATGTAATTGAAGAAGTAAAAGCTAAACTTGAAGATATGCGGGCAGATTTCCCACCCGGTATGGACTTTAAGTTGAGTTATGATGTATCTAAATTCTTAGATGCTTCTATAGAGCAAGTGGTTCACACGCTTCGGGATGCATTCTTCTTAGTGGCTATTGTGGTCTTTATTTTCTTAGGCGATTGGCGATCCACATTAATTCCAATTTTAGCGGTTCCCGTATCGTTAGTAGGAGCGTTTTTTGTAATTCAGTTTTTTGGTATTTCAATTAACCTAGTAACATTATTTGCCCTCGTATTAGCTATTGGTATTGTGGTTGATGATGCAATTGTCGTCGTTGAAGCTGTACACGCCAAGTTTGAAGAATTTCCGCATATTTCGCCTTATCAGGCGGTAAAAAAAGTTTTAGGTGAAATTAGTGGAGCGATTATCGCCATTACCATGGTTATGGTTTCGGTATTCTTACCTATTTCATTTATGTCGGGTCCTGTGGGTACTTTTTATCGACAATTCTCGATTACCATGGCAAGTTCAATCGTTATTTCTGCATTAGTAGCATTAACATTGACTCCGGTATTATGTGCAATGCTGCTAAAAAATAATCACGGTAAAGAGAAAAAGAAAAATTTCTTAACCAAAGGCTTAGACAAATTTAATAGCGGTTTCGATAAACTTACAGGTAAGTATGTAAGTGTTCTTAAAAAAATGGTAAGCAGAAGATGGCTTACTTTCGGGATCTTAATTGCATTCTGTGCCGGTATTTATTTAGAAAGTCAAGTACTACCTTCTGGTTTTGTACCAAGTGAAGATCAAGGTACTATTTATGCGATTATCCAAACTCCGCCGGGAGCTACATTAGAACGTACCAACGAAGTTTCTAAAAAGTTGCAAGCAATTTGTGAAGAAGTTGAAGGAATAGAGTCTGTATCTTCTTTAGCGGGTTACGAAATTATGACCGAAGGTCGTGGTTCTAATGCCGGTACTTGCTTAATTAACTTAGAAAACTGGTCAGATCGAGAGCATACCGTTACCGAGATCATGGAAGAGCTCGAAGAGAAATCTCAAGATCTAGGTGCAGTAATTGAATTTTTTGAACCACCGGCGATTCCAGGTTTTGGTTCTTCGGGTGGTTTTTCTATGCGATTGTTAGATCAAAATACAGATACCGATTATCAAGAATTCGATAAGATTAACCAAGAGTTTATGGAGAATCTTAAAAAGCGAAAAGAATTAAAAGGTCTGTTTACTTTCTTTGCGGCTAATTATCCGCAATATGAGTTAGAAATTAACAACGAACTCGCCATGCAAAAGGGAGTTTCTATAGGTAAGGCTATGGAAAATCTAAACATCTTAATTGGTAGTACTTACGAGCAAGGTTTTATTAAATTCAACAGATTCTTCAAGGTCTATGTACAATCAGACCCTAAGTTTAGAAGACTACCTTCTGATGTTTTAAATATGTATGTGAAAAATGATCACGGAGAAATGGTACCTTATTCTGCGTTTATGACGCTTAAGAAAATGCAGGGTCCAAACGAGGTGACGCGTTTTAATATGTATAATTCTGCAGCAATTAGAGGTTTACCGGCCGATGGTTATACTACTGCAGATGCAATTAACGCAATTAAAGAAGTGGCTAAAGAAACGCTACCTAAAAACTACGATATTGCTTGGGAAGGTCTATCTTATGATGAGGCTAGAAGAGGTAACGAGTCAATTTACATATTCTTGATCGTATTAGTGTTTGTATATTTTGTATTGGCAGCTCAATATGAAAGCTTTATTGTACCGTTAACAGTAATATTTTCCTTACCGGTCGGGGTTTTCGGTTCTTTTATGTTACTAAAATTTATGGGACTTCAAAACGATATCTATGCACAGATTGGTTTAATCATGTTAGTAGGGTTGTTAGGTAAAAATGCTGTGTTAATCGTAGAGTTTGCAGTACTTAAACATCATCAAGGTGCTACAATTTTAGAAGCAGCTATAGAGGGTGCTAAAGTTAGGTTTAGACCAATTTTAATGACATCTTTTGCATTTATTGCCGGTTTAATTCCGCTTATGGTAGCAACAGGAGCAGGAGCAATTGGTAATAGGACTTTAGGAGCTTCAGCGTTAGGCGGGATGCTATTTGGTACTGTTTTCGGGGTAATTATCGTTCCCGGGCTTTACTATATCT
>DTTX01000011.1:57565-60040 GCA_012964435.1 Mesonia sp.
TCGGAAGCTTAGCTGAAGGAAGATCGTTAATTAGAGATGAAGAAGACGGCTCATTATCTGACGGATTTGTGCACGGTATAGATCAATTTGATTCAACTGAAGAAACAAAAGAAAATGAAAAATAAGATTAGCTATAAAAGTTTCGGATTAATTGCTTTAGTGGTTTTAGTATTAGCAAGTTGTAAAACACCTAATATCGCTACTAGAGAGGCAGATACGACTACACCTGATAATTTTAAAAATAAGGTGTCAGATTCAATTAATTCGGCAACTATAAATTGGAAAGAGTTTTTTAATGATCCTTATTTAAGTCAGCTTATCGAAGTTGCTTTAGAGAATAACCAAGAGCTAAATATCACTTTACAGGAGCTTCAGATCTCTAAAAATGAAGTGCAAGCCAGAAAAGGGGAATATTTACCTTTTCTTGGCTTACGTGGCGGTGCTGAATTAGAGAAATCTGGAAGATACACTAGAAATGGAGCGGTAGAAGAAAATTTACCGATCAAAGAAGGAACAGAGATGCCAGACCCGTTACCTAATTATATGATTGGTGCTTACGCCAATTGGGAGTTAGATATTTGGGGTAAACTTCATAATGCTAAAAAGGCTGCTGTAATGCGATATTTATCTACAGTTGAAGGGAGAAATTTTATGGTAACCAATCTGATTGCAGAAGTTGCAAATTCTTATTACGAGTTATTGGCGTTAGATAATCAATACGCAATTTTACAACGTAATATAGATATACAGAGCAACGCTTTACGTATTGTAAAACTTCAGAAGCAATCTGCAAGAGCTACAGAATTAGCCGTCAAAAAGTTTGAAGCAGAGGTTTTTCATACCAAAAGTTTACAATTTGAGATTCAGCAGAAAATTACTGAAACCGAAAATAGAATTAATTTTCTTTTAGGTAGATACCCGCAAACGATCGATCGCGATTACGAAGTTTTTGAAAACTTGGTGCCAGATCAAATTAATGCCGGTATGCCATTGCAGTTGCTTCAAAACAGACCTGATGTAAGACAAGCTGAATTAGAATTAGCTGCCTCTAAATTAGATGTAAAAGTGGCGAAAGCAAGATTTTATCCTTCTTTAGGTATCTCTGCAGGAATTGGTTTTAGTGCATTTAATCCGGAGTATTTATTAGATACTCCTCAATCTTTATTGTACTCGATCGCCGGAGATATTGCAGCACCATTAATCAATAGAAATGCCATTAAAGCCACTTATTCTAGTGCTAATGCAAAACAAATTCAGGCTGTGGTAAATTATGAGCGAAGTATTTTAAATGCTTATATAGAAGTGGCTAATCAAATAGCTAAAATAGATAATTTAGAAAAAAGTTATGATCTAAAAGCAAAAGAGGTAGATGCGTTAACAAGATCTATTTCTATCTCTAACGATCTATTTACATCTGCACGGGCAGATTATATGGAAGTGCTTTTAACCCAACGTGATGCGCTAGAGTCTAAGTTTGAATTGGTAGAAACCAAAAAAGAACAAATGAGTGCATTGGTAAATATGTACCAAGCTTTAGGTGGAGGTTGGAGTAAAGAAGAAATGAAGTAGTTTTTTCATTTATAATTGGTTTAGTTTGTAACCCCCTTATGCAGTAATGCATAAGGGGTTTTAATTTTAAAGAATTATGTGAATTACTTGAAAAGTTGAAATGAATAAGACTTTTTAGATTCATTGCTTAATAATGAAAAGCCCGATTCGTAGAAAAAATCGATCTGAAGCTCTTGTGGTTGAAACGGAAGTCTTTCAAAACCTAAGGAGTCGACAATATAATTAGCAATTGTAGTAGAATATTTTTCTGAATAAGAATTATCTAAAAAAATCTTTTCTATATCTTTTGGGTTTTTAATACTTACAGAAAGAAGCTTTCTTTTTTCTTTAGTATTCCCAAATGACTTTTTACTTACCGTTAAGAAATTAAGTTGAAAACTTTCTGCCTTGTATTTTTTTGCTAAAGATTTTTCTATCGGCATCATTTCTCTCTCTGTAGAAACACAACCGGTTAGAAATAGTAATATTAAGAGCACTAATAGTAATTTATATTTCATTGAGAATTATAATGTAGAAAAAACTATGAGCGCAAACCTAATAAAATTTTATGCAAAAGAGTAATCTACTAATATATTTATATTAAGTTATAAATTACTTGTGAAAATCTCTTCTGATTAATGATCGTTATTCTTGAATTACATTAATAGTCGTATTCTTTGGGTAATAAGGATCTTCTATCTATATTTTTTTGTTTTTAATAATGAACGGTCTTGTATATTTGTCAGTTGTGGGGATTTAGGAAATGAAGATTGTAAAAAGAAACGACATTGATGCGTGAACATCTGTGTCCGCAGGACACAAAACCTTAGTTGGAATTATACGTTGTTGGCAACTTTAATTTATTTTTAATTCAGTTCTTATGTTAACTTCCTTCGCTGAATTTTTGACCAAAATGTTAATACTGAA
>DTTX01000012.1 GCA_012964435.1 Mesonia sp.
GGCTTTACCAACGGTGCGGCACTTTACCCAATGGTAATGTCTGACATTTTCCAGACTTGCGCCCAAGCATCGGCTTGTTCTTGCAATAATTCTTCTACAGAATGAGATTCAACTTCATTCAACAGATTTTGTGTAGCTTCAATTAGATTTCCGTTAGGATGATTCATCCCTTTTACGTAACCACCTAATTTTTTCAGTGTAACTTTTTCTCCTTTATTTACAGAGAAATTATAGGTAAAAGTTACTTTTTGCGCTTCTTTTTCAGTAGAAAAATCGACGTTTTGCTTTTCATTATTCAACAGTAATTCGGTATGCATAAAGGTACATACGTGAAATTCTGTTTTTAATGTTTTTGAAGTGATAAAGCCACGATTATTTGCTGCTTCAACTTTTAAAGTTTCCCAGAATTGGTCTTCCCAGTTGGTATCTTCATTGGTGATCCCACTATCGAGATACGGAGAAAATTCAACTTCAACATTTGCATTTAAAGGCGTAACTTCATAATTAATTACTCCCAATTCGTCTTTAACTACACTTAGAAAACGTGTTGCTTTTACTTCAACCTCAATATCATTTGGCATTGTAGCTACAAAAGAACGCATATACCAACCTTCTTTCATATTTAATTCTCGCTGAAAGTTTTCTACTTTTTTACAAGTGAAAAGATCGAGTTGTTCACCGTTTATTTTTACGTGAATACCGATCCAACTTGGAGAGTTAAGTACTTTAGCGAAATACTCCGGGTAACCGTTTTTCCACCAACCTACGCGGGTTTTATCTGGGTAATAAACGCCACCAATGTAACTTCCTTGAAAGGTTGGACCTGAGTAATATTCTTCAAAATTATTGCGTTGCCCCATGGCACCGTTCCCTAAACTAAAAAGGCTTTCTGAAGATTTTACGCGGTCTGCATCGAAACCTTTTTCGATAATCGACCAATCTGCAGCTTGTATATAATCTTGATTCATCTGTTTAAATTCTTGCTAACTTGATTAAAAATTCGTCACTTATTTCTGTGAAATCCTGAAAGGTATGATCGGCTTCGTGTAAAACCGCTTGCTCACCAATACCAATACTCGTCATTTGTGCATTATTGGCCGCTTGAATACCTGCAATCGAGTCTTCAAACACCACACAATCTTTTGGATCTGCTCCTAATTTTTCGGCACCGACCAAGAAAACTTCCGGGTCTGGTTTGGCTTTGGTCACATTCGTACCATCGACAATCTCGTCGAAAAACGGAGTTAAATTTATTTTATCTAAAATCCTACGTGCATTTTTACTGGCAGAACCCAGCGCGATAGGAATGTTATTGTCTTTTAGTAATTGTAATTTTTCTTTTACCTGCGGAAGAATTTCAGATTCATCCATCGCATCTACGTAAGTGAGGTAATCTTCATTTTTTTTATCCATTAACTGAATAAATTCTTCTTCTGAAACCGAAGTATTGCCCCATTCTAATATTTTTTTTAGTGAATTTACGCGACTCACTCCTTTTAATTGCTCGTTTTGCTCGTGATCGAAATCGATGCCTAGCCCGTTGGCTAACCGTTTCCACGCTTGAAAATGAAATTTAGCCGTGTCTACAATCACGCCATCTAAATCGAAAATAAATGCTTTAGTTTTGGTTTTCATCAATTACAATTTTGTGTTTTGTTTTTACTCGTAAGGTGAGTAAACCCGATAAGATCATCGCGAAACCGCCTACGATCAATGCGTAAACCGGTTCGTTATTAAAAAATTCTTTTACGATAAAGCCTAAAATGGTTGCAGCTACAATTTGAGGAAGTACAACAAAGAAGTTAAAAACCCCCATATAATAACCCATTTTGGAAGATGGTAAATTATTAGAAAGCATCGCATAAGGAATCGATAAAATACTTGCCCAAGCAATACCAACGCCAACCATTGCTAATAAAAGTCCGGTTTTATCACTTAAAAAATAGACAGAGATAAGTCCAAGACCTCCAAAAAACAAGGCTAACATATGAGTTACTTTATTGCTGGTTCTCTTCGCTAAGACCGGAAGTAAAAATGATACCGCTGCTGCAACACCATTATAAACCGCAAACATCACCGGAACCCAATCTGCCGAATCATTGTAAGCTTGAGATTTTGGATCGAATGTATTAAATACGTGACCGGTAACGGCTTGTGTAGTATAAATCCACATACTGAAAAGTGCAAACCAAGAAAAGAATTGCACCCAAGCTAATTGCTTCATCGCCAAAGGCATATTAAGCATATCGGTAATAATAATGGTATAGCCGTTTCTTACATTTCGTTTTCTTAATAATGCTACTGAAATAAATAACAGACCGGCGATAATTAAACCAACAAACAGAATATATAATTCTTTGGTTAGACCATTAATAAAGATAAAATAGGTAACAATTGCCCCTAGTAAAAGCATAAAAAAACCAACTCGCATTTGCTTGGCAATATTTTTAGATTTATCGACAATCTCTACACGTTGTGGTTCTTTCTCTTTGTCTTTCGCTTCTATAGCAGCTAATTCTTCCGGAGAATATTCTTTAGAATTAAAAACCGTCCATAATACCGCAGAAATAAAAACAATTCCCCCTACGTAAAAAGACCATTTTACCGAATCTGGAATAAGTCCCTCTGCGGCAGTGTTTGAAATTCCGAAGACATTGGTAAATAAATACGGAAGTAACGAGCCTAGAACCGCGCCTAAACCAATAAAAAAGCTTTGCATTGCAAAACCTTGCGTACGCTGATGTTCATCTAAATTATCACCTACAAAAGCCCGAAAAGGTTCCATCGAAATATTGATGGAAGCATCCATGATCCAAAGAGTTCCCGCAGCAATCCAAAGCGTTGGTGAATTAGGCATCAAAAACAGACAGATCGAAGAAAGTATAGCTCCGATTAAAAAATAAGGTTTTCTGCGGCCTAATTTTGTCCAGGTTTTATCTGAAAAATAGCCAATAATAGGTTGAACCACTAAACCGGTAACCGGCGCGGCAATCCATAAAATCGGAATATCTTCTACACTTGCACCAAGTGTTTCAAAAATTCTGGAAGTATTGGCATTTTGAAGTGCGAACCCAAATTGTATTCCTAAGAATCCGAAACTCATGTTCCAAATTTCCCAGAAACTTAGCTTGCGCTTTTGCATATCGTAAATTATTGATTAATAACACGATAAGCTCGATGACTTATCATTACTTTAAATGGAAAGTGAAAACATAAGTAATGATAATCAGCTACAAATATAAAGATTAAATTGAAATTGTAATGTTAAATCTTCATTTTAGACGTTAGAGATTAGATGTGAGACGTGAGAAACAAAATTTTGAAAACTTTTTTAATTCTTAACCGAATCTCTAATAATCAAACTTGTATCTAAAATTGCAGTTTGAAAACTTTGTTCTTCTGTTTCATTTTCTAAACGTTCAATTAATAAATGAGCAGCTTTTGCTCCCATATCTTCCCCGTGTTGATTTACGGTAGAAAGACTTGGTATAAAACTTTTTGAAACCACACCATCGGTAAAACCGATCACAGAAACATCATCTGGAACTTTCTTACCTAATTTAGTTAGTGCTTTAATAGCATTTACTGCAAATTGTTCATTTACCGCAAAAACCGCATCGATATCTTTATCTTTTAAGAATACTTCTATTTCTTCTTGAGAATGATCTACATCTTCAATTTTTAAAATAAGACTTTCATCAATCGGGTAATCGTTACTCATTAATGCTTCGCAATAACCTTCGGTTCTAAGCTTTCCTACACTTACGTAATCGACCGTAGAAATAAGTGCAATTTTTTTACACTGCAAATCGATTAGATACTGAACTGCTTCAAATGCACCATGTTTATCACTAATCACCACTTTATCACAAATTACTTCATCGATCACGCGATCAAACATTACTACCGGCATACCTTGACTAATTACTTCTTTTATATGATGATAATCTTGCTTTTGTTGTGTTTCTTTAGCAACAGACATAATAAAACCATCTGTACTTCCATTTGCAAGAAACTCAAGGTTTAATACTTCTTTATCAAAAGAATTATTCGACAAACAGATAATTACATTGTAGCCTTTTTCGTTCGCCACGTGCTCAATACCACGAATAACTGTCGTAAAAAAGTGATGTACTATCTCCGGGATGATAATACCTATAGTTTTAGTTTTTCTGTTTTTAAGACTTAAGGCAATGTTATTGGGTTTATAATTATAGAGTTTCGCAAAAGCTTTGATCTTTTCTTTAGTATCTACACTTATCTCAGAACTATCTTTTAAGGCTTTAGAAACTGTTGAAACAGAGACATCTAACTCTTTCGCAATTTGCTTTAGTGTGATTTTTCTTTTCATTGTTTTTTAGTAAATTATCAGAATTATAGTTTTAAATTTTCAAATCCTTAAATATTAAGCATATAATTTTAGATATGTTAAATTTTAAGAAGTTTTCAACACGAAAACGTTAGAGTTGGTGTTTCGTAACTTTAGTAACACAATTCTCACACTAATTTTACATAGTTTTAACATCGGAAAGTGAAAATATAAGTTACAAACACAAATTTAAAACTATTATTTAATAATCTATGAGAACATTTTACAAAGGATTACTTGTACTTCTTTTAGCTATTCCTGCAAACGTTTTCGCGCAGGAATCTATTAGTGGTACCGTAACCGAATCTACCGGAATGCCAATTCCCGGAGTTAACGTAATAGTCAAAAATACTACCAAAGGTGCTGTTACAGACTTTGATGGTAATTATACTATTAACAACGTTCAAAAAAATGATACACTTGTTTACTCCTATATTGGCTTTATTACACAAGAAATCGTTTTCGTTGATCAAGCTAGTATCGACGTGACTTTAGAAGAAGATTCTTCTACCTTAGATGAAGTTGTCGTTGTAGGTTATGGTTCTACTACACAAAGAGATTTAACAGGTGCAGTAAACCAGATTTCAACAGAAGATTTTAACAAAGGTCAACAAAACACCGCAAGCCAATTAATTACAGGTAAAATTGCCGGTGTTAATGTAACTTCAGGTGGTGGTGCTCCCGGTGAAGGAAGTAGTATTACTATTAGAGGATTAGGTTCTTTAAGTTTACAGAACAATCCGTTATATGTAGTTGACGGTTTTCCTATTTCTAACGATGCAGTTGGAGGCTCTAGAAACCCGTTAGATTTTATTAACCCTAATGATATTGAAAGTATAACCGTTCTTAAAGATGCTTCTGCAACTGCTATCTATGGTTCCAGAGCAGCCAACGGAGTAATTTTAATTACTACTAAAAAAGGAAAAGGGCTTGACTTTAAATTCAATTACTCTTCTGCTACTACAGTTTACACCCCTACAGATTACGTAGATGTATTAAACGGAGATCAATTTAGAGCTTTAGTTAATGAAGTAGGTAATGAAGATGCGATTTCAAGATTAGGAACAGCAAATACTAATTGGCAAGATCTAATTTACAGAGATGCATTTGGTTCTGAACATAACTTTAGTACAACAGGAAATATTGGTGGTTTTATGCCAATGAGAGCCTCTTTAGGTTATTCTGATCAAGATGGTATTTTAGAAAATGATAATTTCACAAGAACTACTGCGTCTATTAACTTAAAGCCTAGCTTTATGGACGGTCATTTAAAATTTGAATTAAATGGTCGCGGTATGTATAATGAAAATACTTTTGGTAATCGTGGAGCAATTGGTACTGCTGTAGATTTTGATCCAACGCAATCTGTTTATGATCCAACATCTATTTATTCACCTTATTTTACATGGTTAAATTCTGAGGGTAATGCGCAATACAACCTAGCCCCTACTAACCCTGTAGCATTATTAAATGAAGTTGATGATACTGCAGAAGTTAGAAGATTTATAGGAAACGCTAAAGTAGACTATAAGTTTCATTTCTTCCCAGACATAACAGCTACTGTAAATGTAGGTTTAGATAAAACTAATAGTCACGGAAGAACGGTTGTCACAGAAGATCTACCATCATCCCAATTAGATTGGAATGGTTCTTACGCTAGATATACAAATGATGCTACCAACAAATTATTTGACACCTATCTAACTTACAGTAAAGATTTTGACACTAACTCTCTTACTGCTGTAGCAGGTTATTCTTATCAAAGTTTTGAAAATGATAATTATAGTTACGATAGTGAATCTGAAGAAGAGGGTAACGAATTTGAATTTATTGATAAATGGAAAAGCGTTCTATTATCATATTTCGGAAGAATAAACTATAATTTTGATGATCGCTATATCATAAAAGCCTCTTTAAGAGCAGATGCATCTTCAAAATTAAATCCGGACGACCGTTGGGGATATTTTCCTTCTGCAGCAGTCGCTTGGAATATTGATAATGAAGACTTTTTCAAATCAAATACAATAAATCAACTTAAATTAAGAGTTGGTTACGGTGAAGTTGGTAACGTTAATGGTTTAGGTGATTATAATTTCTTAACTCGTTATACAAGAAGTAGAACTAATGCTAACTACCAATTAGGTAATATTTTCTACCAAACCTATAGACCAGAAGCTGTTAATGAAGATTTAAGGTGGGAAATAGGCCAAACGTTAAACCTTGGTTTAGATTATGCTTTATTTAATGATAGAATTTCTGGTAAGATAAATGCTTATGTTCAAAAAACCGAAGACCTTATTAGTTTCGTAACTGTATCTCCATTTACAAACTTTTCTAGCTCAATCAATAAGAATGTTGGAGATATGGAAAACAGAGGTATCGAATTTGAGTTAAATGTAATCCCAGTACAAACAGAAGATTTTACTTGGAGAATTGGTTACAATATTGCTGTTAACGATAACGAAATCACAAGCTTACCAAGTGATATTGAAGTTGGAGGTATTAACGGTGGTACCGGTAATAATGTACAATTACATAGAGAAGGTGAATCTCCATACAGCTACTACGTTTATAAACAAATTTACGATGAAAATGGTCGACCAATTGAAGGTGCTTATGTAGATAGAAACGGTGATAATATTATTAACGACGAAGATAAATATCTTTATAAAGATCCTTATGCAGATATTACGATGGGGCTAAACACCAACTTTAACTACAAAAATTGGGATTTAGCTGTAGTTTCTAGAGCCAGCTTAGGTAACTATAACTATAACAATATGGCTTCTGCTAAGTCTTACCAGATAAGAGCGACAGAAAATGGTATTCTAACTAATTTACACGCAGACTCTTATAATACCGGTTTCTTAAATTTAACAGACACTAATTTACAAAGCGATTATTATGTGCAAGATGCCTCTTTCTTTAAGTTAGATAATATTACATTGGGTTATACAATAAATGAAGTATTTAATAAAGAAAGTAACTTAAGAATTTATGGTTCGGCTCAAAATGTATTAATCGTTACAGATTACGATGGTTTAGACCCTGAAATTGGTGGGGGTATCGACAATAACTTTTATCCGAGACCAAGATTATTTACGTTAGGTTTAAACTTAAATTTCTAAAAAATTATGAAAATGAATTTTATAAAAAAGTTTTGTTTGATCGTTCCTACTGTACTTTTAGTAGCTTGTCACGACGATTTAGATCAAACTCCTATCGATCCGGATAGTTTTACAGAAACAAACGTATTTGCAAATACTACTGAAGCAAAAGGTGCTTTAGCTAAGCTTTATGCAAGTTTAGCATTAACAGGACAACAAGGTCCTGCAGGGCAACCGGATATTACAGGTATTGATGAAGGTACTTCACAATATTCAAGAATGTTATTCAGTTTAAATGAACTCACTACAGATAATGCAGTTGTAGGTTGGGGAGATCCGGGTTTACCAGATCTTCACGCTATGAGCTGGGGAGCAAGCAACGATTTTACTACGGCAATGTATTTTCGTTTAGGTCAAGAGGTTTCTTTTTGTAACTCATTTATCGACAACGCTCAATCATTAGGAAGTAATGAAGAAGTTGAAGCTTTTATTGCTGAAGCAAGATTTTTAAGAGCATTCGCTTATTACAATCTTATCGATCTTTATGCAGATGTTGAGTTTACTACAGAAGTTTCTACAACGTTACCAGAACAAAGATCTAGAGAAGATATTTTCGCTTTTATTGAAACCGAATTACTCGAAATTCAAGATCTATTAGCAGAAGGTGGAGCTAACGAATATGGTCGAGTAGATCGTGTTGCCGCATGGGCTTTATTATCTAAACTTTACCTAAATGCGGAAGTTTGGACCGGTCAAGATCGTTATACCGATGCGATTACATTCTCTCAGCAAGTAATTAACTCTAATTACAGTATTAACACTAACGATGAAAACGGTGATGGTTCTGCTTATGATGAGTTATTTAAAGCCGATAATGATAGTAACGGTGCTCAAAACGAATTCATCTTTGTATTGAATTTTGATGGAAACTCTTCAAGAACTTACGGTGGTACAACTTTCTTAGTACACGCTTCAAGAGGTGGTTCTATGGATGCTGCTGCTGCTGGAATTAACGGTGGCTGGGAAGGTTTGAGAACTACAAAAGCTCTTGTAAATAAATTCGACGATGCAGTTACCAATACAGAAGATGGTGATCCTATTGCTTGGGCAGATGGTAGAGCTATGTTCTATACAGATGGTCAAAACTTAGAGATCAATACTATCTCAAATACATTTACAGATGGATATGCTATTACAAAGTTTACAAATGTAGATTCTGAAGGAAATCCCGGAGTAGATGAAGGTGGAGACTTTGTAGATACCGATTTACCGGTTATACGTTTAGCTGAAATCTATCTTAATTATGCTGAAGCAGTACTACGTGGAGGTGCCGGTGGCGACACTCAAACAGCCGCAACATATATTAACGAATTAAGAGAAAGAGCTTACGGTAACGAAAATGGAAATATTACATCTAGCGACTTAGATTTAGACTTTATTTTAGATGAAAGAGCTCGAGAATTATATTGGGAAGGTCAACGCAGAACAGATTTAATCCGTTTCGGAGATTTTACAACCGGTAGCTATTTGTGGCCATTTAAAGGTGGTGCTCAATCAGGAACAAGCGTAGGAGATTTCAGAAATCTTTTCCCGCTTCCTAGTAATGTACTTTTAATTAACACTAATTTAACTCAAAATCCAGGATACTAAAATTATAACAACATGAAAAAGTTAATCAATATTTTCGTTTTATGCTTTATTGCATTAGGTTTTACGGCTTGTGAAGAAGAAGATGAATTTACATTTATCGCAAGTCCTGATGAAACTGCAGATTTTATGTTTACTAACTCTGTATCAGAAAACTACAGTCTAAGCACTTTAGTAGCAGATAACCCGGCAGAAAGATTTGTTTGGAATGAAGCAAATTTTGATGTAGAAACTCCGGTAAATTACGAATTACAGGGTTCTCCGGATGCCTCGTTTGATATGCCAACAACAGTTGCAGATATTACAGGAACAGATTATTCTGTAAAAGTAAGCACGATGATGGCTTTAGCTAATGCTGCAGGTTTAGATAACGATCCAACTACAGAAGAAGCTCCAAATACAGGTATGATCTACTTTAGAGTTAGAGCTTATGTTGGTTCTGATGGAGGTAATGTGGTAGACCAATTCTCTGACGTGCTAAGTCTAAACGTAGAATTAATAGAAAATACAGCTGAAGAAGTAGATCTAAGCACTACTTGGGGAGTTGTAGGAGATGCTACCATAAACGGTTGGGACGGTCCAGACGTACCATTTTGGTTAACAGACGAGAGTGGTATAGATGATATGATCTATGTAGCTTACACTACTCTAACCGACGGTCAAATTAAGTTTAGAGAAAATAATGACTGGGGGAATAACTATGGAGGAACCGATGGTCAATTAGTAGCTAGCGGAGATAATATCGACGTTACAGCAGGTACTTATAAAATCAACATTAATCTAAATTTGATCTCACCATCGGTTAAAGTTACTTATAGTTTAGAAGAATACTCTTGGGGTATTGTTGGTTCTGCAACACCAAACGGTTGGGACGGTCCAGATGTACAAATGATGTATAATGGAGAAAATAATGTTTGGATGGCAGAAAATGTAACTTTAACCGATGGTGAGATCAAATTTAGATTAAACAACACCTGGGGTGGAGATTATGGAGGAAATGACGGCCAATTAGGTTCTGATAATATTCCTGTATCTGCAGGAACTTATACTATTACTGTAGATTTTGCTAATGGTACTTATACTATTGAGTAATCAAATTGAAATAATTCAATAAGAATTTATTTCAACTAAAATTTTAAAGCCTTGAATACACATCACATCGTTTACATAATGATATTGAAGTATTCAAGGCTTTTTTTAAACAATTAAATTATTATTTATGAAAAATAAAATACTTTCGGTTGTATTTATGATGTTTGCAAGCTTTATGTTCGCACAGCAGCAAAATGCAACTTTTACGCTCACCCCGGCACAATTCAATCCTAACGATCAAGTTACCATTACCGTTTCAGGAGTTAACTTATCGACTTGGGGTGTTTCAGATCTTTACTTATGGACGTGGTTTTACGATCTAAACGATGCAAACTCACAAGACTCCCCTACCAATGGTAGCTGGACAAATTCAGATGAAGCTCAAAAATTTACCGATAATGGTGATGGAACTTATTCATTTACCTTTATTCCGCAAAACCTTTATGGTACTTCTAATATTGGTAGTATTGGGATGCTTGCTAAAGCTAAAGATGGTAGTGGCGATAAAAAAACACAAGACAATTATGTTGAAGTTGGCGTTTTTCAATTCAATTTAAATAGCCCAACAGAAGATGTTACTATTTTAAATAGCGGTAGCACGCTAAATATTGATGCATCGACCACTGTAACTGCAAATTTCGAATTATTTGCTAATGGTACAAGTATCGATACGCAAAACAATCAGCAATCCTACACTTACAACTACACGCTAACGCAAGACACTAATTTTGAATTAATAGCTACAGACCCTTCAACTTCAAGTAGTTTAACTGCAACTTTTCAGGGAATTGTAACACCCAATCCTACACAAGCTGCAGTTCCTTCAGGAATGGAAGACGGGATCAACTTCGACGCCAACAACCCGAACACGGCTACTTTAGTACTTTACGCACCCGACAAAGATTTTGTTCACGTAATTGGCAACTTCAATAACTGGAGTATAGACAGTGATTATTTAATGAATTACGATGCTGCTCAAGAAAAGTATTGGATCACTTTAAATAACTTAGACCAAACCGGTGACGATATTTTATTTCAATATTTAATCGATGGTGAAATTAATGTTGCAGACCCCTACTCGACTTTAATTTTATCTCCTTACGACGATCCTTTTATTTCGCAAAGTACTTTTGCAAACATTCCTGCATATCCTACCGGAATGACGACCGAAGCTATTTCTTGGATCAGAAGAAATGCTCCTTCTTATACTTGGCAAAACACCAATTTTACGCCACCGGCAAAAGAAGACTTAGTGATTTATGAGCTATTAATTCGTGATTTTGACGATGTACAAAATTTCGATGCAGTTAAAAACAGATTAGATTATTTAGAAGATTTAGGAGTAAATGCTATTGAATTAATGCCTGTTTCAGAATTTGACGGAAACCTAAGCTGGGGATACAATCCTGCATTTCATATGGCATTAGATAAATATTACGGAAGTCCTGAAATGTTTAAAGAGTTTGTAGATGAATGTCACTCACGCGGGATCGCGGTAATTCTAGATGTTGTTTATAATCACGCTACAGGTCAAAGTCCATTATACAGAATGTACAATAATTGTGATGGATGTACCGGTGGAATTGTTGCCGCAGACAGTCCGTACTTCAATGTTTCTGCAACGCATACTTATAGTGTATTTAACGATTTTAATCATCAATCTCAAGCTACAAAAGATTACGTGAACAAAACGGCTGAATATTGGATTGAAGAGTTTCATATCGACGGTTACCGTTGGGATTTAACTAAAGGTTTTACTCAAAATTGTAGCGGTAACGAAAGTTGTACCAATAGCTACCAAGCAGATCGTGTACAGGTTTTAAAAGATTATGCCGATACACAATGGGCGGTAGACTCTGACTTCATGATCATTTTCGAACATTTAGGAAATGGTACTTCTAGAGATGAAGAAATCGAGTGGTCTAACTATCGCTTAAGTGAAGGAAAAGGAATTATGTTTTGGAATAAACAAACAGAACCTTATAATGAAGCTACAATGGGATATCATAATTCATCTAATTTCTCAGATATTTCTTATGAAAATATTGGGCTTGCACAACCAATGAACGTAGGTTATATGGAAAGTCAAGATGAAGAGCGCCTAATGTTCAAAAACTTAGCTTATGGTAATAACGATGGGTCTTACGATGTTACCGATCTTTCTACCGCATTGGATCGTATGGAAACTGCCGGAGCATTTTTCTTTACCGTTCCGGGTCCTAAAATGATCTGGCAATTTGGAGAATTAGGTTACGATACGAGTATTTTTACGTGTACCGATGGTACTATTCCTAATGATGACAGTTGTAAACTTTCTGAAAAACCAGACGGTTGGGATTTCTTAACAGAAACCGATCGTACAGATCTTTATGATGCTTATGCGCAAATGATCGCTTTGAAAAAAGGAAACGAAATTTTTGCAACCGGAAGTATCGATATGAATGTTGGGAATAGCAACGGACTTAAATCTATTCACTTAGAAAATACTAGCGCAACAGGAACAGAACTTCAATACGTAACCATTATTGGTAATTTTGGAGTAACTACGCAAAGTATAGATCCTGCATTTCAAGAAGCAGGAACTTGGTATAATTTAATGACCGGTAATACTTATCAAGTAAATAATACCAACAGTACTATTTCTTTAGCGCCGGGTGAATATTTTATCTATGGTAATGAAGAAGCGAATTTAAGTAACACTTCTTTTGAAGCTTCAACGATTAGCCTTTACCCTAACCCAGCAAACGGAAGTATCTATTTATCTGAAGCTGTAAATAGTTTAAGTATTTACGATATTACCGGTAAGCAAATTCTTTCTAAAGAAAACATTCGCCCTAACCAAGCGATCGATGTTTCAGCTTTCCATAAAGGTATTTACCTTGTTCAATTAGAACAAAACGGAAATACAATCCAAAAGAAATTAGTGGTCAACTAAGTTAACAGATGTTAGCCAAAAAAAGGAGAAGTTCAAAAAGCTTCTCCTTTTAATTTATTCACATTTCTAATTTTAAAACTTAATTATTATGAAAAAAATGAATTACCTCATCATCGTGGGATTACTAGCTATGCTCGTAAGTTGCTCATCAGATGAATTCGAAAAACCACAAAATTTAGAAGAAAGTACAGATTCTCCTAAAAACGAAAATTTTTCTGTAACTGCAAGAAGTACCGGTTCTAAAGTAATGATGCAAGCTTTCTATTGGGATGTTCCTGCAGGAGGAACTTGGTGGAACACCGTTTCAACTAAAGTTCAAGACTGGAGTAATGCCGGTATCGATGCCATTTGGCTCCCTCCTTTCTCTAAAGCACAGAACGGGCCTTTTTCTATGGGCTACGATCCTTTTGATTATTTCGATTTTGGAGAATATAACCAAATGGGTTCTACAGAAACCAGATTTGGTTCTCGTCAAGAATTAGAATCTTTAATTCAAAATGCACATAATCAAAACCTTTCGGTTATCGCAGATATCGTGATTAACCATAACAGTGGTGGCGATCTAGAAAGTAATACTTACACAGGAACAGACACCTATACAGATTTTAATCCGGCTTCCGGAATGTTTTATAGATCTGCTACAGATTTTCATCCTAATGATACTCACTCAAACGATAGCGGAGTTTTTGGTGGTTATCCAGACTTATGTCACGATAAAACTTATGTACAAGATTGGCTTTGGAATCAACCTAACTCTATCGCAAAATATTACAAAAACACGTTAGGTGTTGATGGTTGGAGATTCGATTATGTAAAAGGTTTTGAACCTTGGGTAGTTAATGCTTGGGTTAATGAAGTTGGTGGTTTTGCCGTTGGAGAATATTGGGATGCTAATGTAAATTTATTAGATAGTTGGACGAGTAATGCTCAAGCATCTGCCTTCGACTTTGCTTGTTATTACAGAATGAAAGACGCTTTTGATGGTAACGATCTTACGCGTTTACAAGACGATATGCTTTGGAAAAGAAACTCAATGCGTGCGGTAACATTTGTAAGTAATCACGATACTAATGAAATTTACAATGGTAAAATGCTAGCCTATGCTTATATTTTAACTCACGAAGGCTATCCTTGTATATTTTATCAAGATTACGAAACTTGGTTAGATAAAAATAAATTAAATAACCTTATTTGGATACATAATAATAAAGCCGGAGGAAGCACAACTATTCTTCACGCAGATCAAGATGAATATGTAGCTAAAAGGAACGGTTCTCCAGGTTTAGTTGTTTACTTAAATAATAGTAACAATTGGCAAGAACGTTGGGTAGAGACTAACTGGAATAACACACAAATTAAAGATTATACCGGTAACTCTACTTGGGAACCTTACACACAAGCTAATGGCTGGGTTAAAATTCAAGTTCCACCAAAATCATATAGTGTTTGGTCACCAAAATAATAACGTGCTAACTTAGTTAACCAAAAAAGGAGAAGTTCAAAAAGCTTCTCCTTTTTATTTATATGTTTTCTGAATTTTATGCTGCGGAAGCCTTTTTGGCTTCAATATAATCTTCTACCAGTTTTTCTAACACATCAAGCGGCACTACTCCATTCGTTAAAATAACATCGTGAAATTCTCGAATATCAAAATCTTCTCCTAAGGATTTTTTGGCTTTTGCACGTAAACTTAAAATTTTGATCATCCCTATTTTATAAGAAGTCGCTTGTCCCGGTAATACAATATGTCGATCAACCATTTTCACGCAATCGCTCTCTGCGTTTGGCGTATTATCTTTATAAAACTGAATTGCTTGTTCGCGTGTCCATTTTTTGGCGTGAATACCGGTATCGACTACCAAACGGCAAGCGCGCCAAAGTTCTGCCGTTAACCTACCAAAATCTGAATAAGGATCTTTGTAATACCCGATCTCTTTTGGTAATAATTCGCTATATAAACCCCAACCTTCAATATAAGCGCCATAAAATAAATGCTTTCTAAATTCTGGCATACTATCTAACTCCTGCGCAATAGCAATTTGCATGTGATGCCCGGGAATACCTTCATGATAAGCCAAAGCTTCCATTTGGTATTTAGAAACGGCTTTCATATCGTAAAGATTCACATAATATGTTCCTGGTCGAGAACCATCTAATGCGGGACGCTGATAAAAAGCAATTCCTGCACTTTTTTCTCGAAAAGCTTCAACCGGTTTTACTACTAATTCTGCTTTGGGTTGCGTGATAAATAATTCATCTAAATTAGAGCGCATTTCGTCAATGATTGAAGTTGCTTTTTTTAAATAAGCAGCTTTTCCTTTTTCACTTTGCTCGTAGTAAAACTGCTCGTCCTCTTTCATAAACTTGAAAAAATCTTGCAGCGATCCTTCAAAATCTACTTTTTTCATGATCGTTTCCATTTCTTTATGAATACGATCGACTTCTTCTAAACCTACTTTATGAATTTCATCTGCAGAAAGGTGTGTGGTTGTGTAATAGTTTAATCGGTTTTGGTAATACTCATCTCCTTTAGGGAATTTCCAAACTCCGTGATCTGCTGTTGCTCGCTGATCTTCATCTAATAAAGTTTGTATTAAACTTTCGTAGGCCGGCTGTACATTTTCTTTTAATACTTTCTTGGCTTGCGCTAGTAACTCTTTTTTCTTTTCTGTTGAAATTTCTAGCGCAGTTACTTTATCTGAAAAATCTTGTAGCAAGACGCTATTCTCTTTTGAATCGCTAAAAGGTTTACCGGTAATCACATTTTTAGAATCTTCTAAAACTTTGGTAAATACGAATTTTGGAGGCAAAACTCCATTTTTCTCTCGTATTTGCATGGTTTTTATAATATCGTCAAAAACCTTTTGCATCCCCTTTAAACGCTCAATATAAGCGGTTGCATCTGCTACAGAATCGATACGATGTTGATTGATTAGAAACGCCGGAAGACTCGAATGATAACCACCCATCTGGTTGATAGGATAATCGTAAAAACGAAATTTATAATCGTTAATTTCTGTTTCTAATTCTCTACGCATAAGTTGATAACTCAACTTTTCTGACTTAGAAAGTGCATTTACATTAATACTATCTTTTAAATATGTTAAGCGCTTTTTAGCCTTTTCAAGATCTTTTGGATATTTAGTATGCGAAAAATCGTCCCATTTGCCATAATTGGTTTTTAGACCAATTTGGGTTTGCATCATTGGCGAGTCTTCTAGATCTTCTTGATAAACTTTATCGAAAAAAGCTTGTAACTGTTGAGACTCTTGCTCAATTTCTGCAGTATTCATTTCACTTTTTTTGAGCTTTTCTTTACAAGAAATCACCAGCCCAAAAACAGTAAAAAATAAGATAAGTTTTAGATTCAGTTTCATTTAATATTATTTTTCCAAGACCGTAAATTCTATAGAAGAATCTCCAAAAACGGTATGGGTTTGTTTTTTATAATCGCTTTTTTCAGCATTAAAAATATTCGGTACAAACGTTTGTGGATTCAAGTTGATTAAAGGAAACCACGTACTTTGTACTTGTATTTGTATTTTATGTCCTTTTTTAAAAGTATGATAAATGCCTTGTAAAGTGAAATCGATGTCTGTTTTTTGATTTGGGACACTGGCTTCCGCTTTTTCGAATCCGTTTCTAAATCTTGCCGGTAAAACTTCGCTACGCACCATCATATGGTAATTCGACATTTTTAAATGGTCTTGTACTTCTTCGGTATCTTCTGCATCGGCAGGATAAACATCGACTACTTTCACGACCCAATCTGCATCGGTTCCTGTGGTAGCAACATTTAACTTCGCTTCGATCTCGCCGGCCATCGTAATATCTTCGGTTAAAACTTCAGTCTCAAAAACCAAAACATCGGGTCTTCTGGCCGCAAAACGTTGGTCGTCGGTCATGTATTTTCTTGGTGTAAACACAATTTTAATATCTTCTGAATACGGAACCGGTTTTTTAGGATCGCTCACAAATTTGTTCTCCAAAGCCTTATTAGGTAAAGATTTTAATTGCTGATTTTCTCCTAAATAGTAGGTTTTCTTTTTAGTCGCTTTTGGTGGCCAAGCTTCAAAAGATGCCCATTCGTGACTTCCGGTATCGAACATCATCGCTTCCGGTAGTGGTGAGTTTTTCGGTTTCCCTTCTTCTTTTAGAAAGTAATTAAAGAAAACTGTTTCTACATCTTTTTGGTAATTTTTAGAAAGATCGTCTCCAAAATAAACATTACCAACGGCTTGACGCTTAGAGGTTCTTGCCCAATCGCCGTGACTCCAAGGTCCGTAAACGATCGTGTTGTAATTGTTGCTATTTTCTTCAATCGCTTTATAACTTTGGAATGGACCGTATAGATCTTCCGCATCAAAAAAACCACCAACGTACATCACAGCAGTTTTAATTTTTTCATTCTTTAAATGCTGAATAAGTCCGCGGTCTTGCCAAAATTTATCGTAATTAGGATGATCGCTTAATTGATCCCAAAAAAAGTTATCGGGATAATATTCATCTAATTGATTGATCGGCGTATGATCTAAAAAGAATTGGTATTGATCTTCACTTGGTAGTTTTGGGAACGTGTACCAAGATTCTGTAGTTGGCGCTTCAGTTTGATTACCAAACAAAGCTGTTGCCATAAAATAACTTAATAAATACGCACCGTTGTGATGAAAATCGTCAAAAAAGAAATCTGAAATACTTGCTTGTGGTGAAGCGGCTTTCAAAGCCGGATGACCAGAAAGTAACGAATAAGAAGTGTAAAAACCAGGATAAGAAATTCCCCAAGTCCCAACGTTACCGTTATTGTTTTCGACATTATTGATTAGCCATTCGATGGTATCGTAAGTATCGCTGGCTTCATCGATCTCTTTTCCTTTTTTATTCGGAATAAATGGTCGCATATTATCGTAATCGCCTTCACTCATCCAACGACCACGAACATCTTGATAGACAATAATGTTTCCTTCTTTCATTAAAAACTCGTTAGGACCGATTTTCGAGCGAAATTCTCCTTCACCATAAGGCCTCGAACTATAAGGAGTTCGCTGCATAATGATCGGGTATTCTTGCGAAGTATCTTTTGGCGAATAAATAGTGGTATGTAATTTTATACCGTCGCGCATCTCGATATCGACTTCTTGTTTGGTATAATGTTCTTCTACTTTATAGTCACTTTGAGCAACTAACTGAAGTGAAAAAAAGGCAATAAATACTAGGGTAAAATTTTTTAAGCGGGTGTTCATTCAATTTATTTTTTTAGAAATCGCTTAAAGATAGTACAAATTAGATTCACATAAAATCACTCGTTTAAAGCGATATACGCTAACTAATTCATTTTAAAATGATTAAAATTTATTATTAGTACTTATTTTTTATAAAATATTAACTAATTTAGAAGTGTTAAAATCAATAATAAACGATCATTATGAAAAAATCTTTTTCGCTTTATGCTTTTTTAATTTTAATTTCTTTTGCCGTGTTAAGCTGCGGACAAAAAGTTACTCGTGTGAGTGAAGATACCGTTACCGATCTTAGCGGTAGATGGAACGACACCGATTCTCGTCTTACTGCAGAAGAAATTTCCAGTGAGATGATGGCTCACCCTTGGTACAACACGTATATTTCTCAAAACGGTGGCGAAGTGCCTGTACTTATTGTTGGGATGATCACCAATAAATCGCACGAACATATTGCTACCGAAACTTTTTCTAAAGACATTGAGAAAGCCGTAATTAATAGCAGTAGAATGCGCTTGGTGCAAGCCGGAGCAATGCGTGAAGAAATTAGAGCAGAACGTGCAGACCAGCAAAATTACTCTTCAGCTTCTAGTATGAAAAGTTTTGGTTTAGAGCAAGGAGCAGACTTTATGTTACAAGGTACGATCAATTCGATCGTCGATCAATACAAAAAAGATAAAACCATTTACTACCAAGTAGATTTAGAATTAACTAATTTAGAGACCAACGAAAAAGTTTGGATTGGTGATAAAAAAATCAAGAAACTGGTTAACTAAGCCTAAT
>DTTX01000013.1:0-260 GCA_012964435.1 Mesonia sp.
TGAGCTAAAGCTCCATCTTCTTCAGATCTTGGTAAGTCTTACGAAGGTCTTTCTTGTGAAATCACGCATTTGCTACAAGAAGATAATAAAGTAGCGATCAGGTTTACTTACCATGCCAACACGATTGAAGACCCGGAAGAAGATGGAGCTTTAGCTCATTTTATGTGTATTTGGGAGATAAAAGACAACAAATTATACGAAGGTTACTTAATTAGTCAACCGGGAGACGATTCTGAAGAAAATATCTCATCTTTTCTTCC
>DTTX01000013.1:306-4096 GCA_012964435.1 Mesonia sp.
ATGAGCGTTTTAGTAAATAAAGATTCAAAAATAATTGTTCAAGGATTTACCGGTAGTGAAGGTACTTTTCACGCTGAACAAATGATAGATTACGGGACTAATGTTGTAGGAGGTGTAACTCCGGGCAAAGGTGGTCAAACTCATTTAGGAAAACCGGTTTATAATACTGTTGCAGAAGCTGTAAAAGAGGCTGATGCAGACACGACTATTATTTTTGTGCCGCCGGCATTCGCAGCAGACGCAATTATGGAAGCAGCAGATGCAGGAATCAAAGTAATTATCACAATTACTGAAGGTATTCCGGTAGCAGATATGATTAAAGCCTCAAACTATATTCAAAATAGAGACTGTCGTTTAATTGGTCCTAACTGTCCGGGTGTAATTACTCCGGGTGAAGCTAAAGTTGGTATTATGCCAGGTTTCGTTTTCAAAAAAGGTAAAGTTGGTATCGTATCTAAATCAGGTACATTAACTTACGAAGCAGCAGACCAAGTAGTAAAACAAGGTCTTGGTATCACTACTGCAATTGGTATTGGTGGTGATCCAATTATTGGAACAACTACCAAAGAAGCGGTTGAGTTATTAATTAACGATCCAGAAACAGAATGTGTAGTAATGATCGGTGAAATTGGAGGTCAATTAGAAGCCGATGCTGCACAATGGTATAAAGAAAGCGGTTCTAAAAAGCCAATCGTTGGCTTTATCGCTGGTGAAACTGCTCCAGCAGGAAGAACAATGGGTCACGCAGGTGCAATTGTTGGTGGTAGTGAAGATACTGCTCAAGCAAAGAAGAAAATTATGAGCGAATGCGGAATTCACGTAGTTGATTCTCCAGCTGAAATTGGTAAAAAAGTAGCGGAAGCGCTTGCATAAAATAGTTCTGTTAAAATTTTAACAGATTTTGTAACTTTTAAAGTTCGTTAGTGTCTTATAACTAACGAACTTTTTTTATTTTTAAGAGTTACTTAACTTAATACTAACTTATGAAGAAATTTTATTTACCAATTTTCTTCTTTCTGGGCTCTGTAGCATTAATTAGTTGCGGCGACGATAAGGAAGAGAAAGACAAGGATGCAGAAGACCAATACCATCATACCGATGAAGCTGGTTTTTCTTACGAAACCTTTAAAGACGATCCAACCGGTTTACGTTTATATACGTTAGACAACGGACTAAAAGTGTACTTAGGCAAAAATGAAGAAGAACCTAAAATTCAAACCTTAATTGCCGTTCGTGCCGGTTCTACTTACGATCCTGCAGATAATACAGGTTTAGCGCACTATTTAGAGCATATGGTTTTTAAAGGAACCGATAAAATAGGAACCCAAGATTGGGAGAAAGAAAAGGTGCTTTTAGATAGTATTTCAGACTTATATGAAAAGCATAAAGCTGAACAAGATCCTGAAAAAAAGAAAGCTATTTATACGCAAATCGATTCTGTTTCTCAAAAAGCTTCAGAATATTCCATTGCGAATGAATATGATAAAATGGTAGCTTCTTTAGGGGCCGAAGGAACTAATGCTTTTACTTCTAACGAGCAAACTGTTTATGTAAATAAAATTCCTTCAAACGAGTTAGATAAATGGTTAAATGTAGAAAGTGAGCGTTTTAGTAATTTAGTGTTACGTTTATTTCATACCGAATTAGAAGCGGTTTACGAAGAATTTAACCGCGGTCAAGACAGTGATGGGCGTAAACAATACCAAGCTACTTTAGAAGGTTTATTCCCAACGCATCCTTATGGTACACAAAGTACGATCGGTAAGTCTGAGCATCTTAAAAATCCTTCTATGGAAGCGATTCACGCTTACTTCGATAAATATTACGTGCCCAACAACATGGCAGTGGTTTTAGTAGGAGATATCGATTATGATGCAACCATCAAAAAAGTAAACGATGCCTTTGGCGATTATGAGAAAAAAGAAGTTTCTCACCCAAGTTTCCCGGATGAGCAACCCATTACAGCTCCGGTAGAAAAAGAGGTTTTCGGACCAACTTCAGAGTCTGTTTACGTAGCTTTTAGAACCGATGGAGTAGGAAGTAAAGACCAAAAAATCGTAACACTTATCGATTATATTCTAGCTAATTCTCAAGCCGGTTTGATCGATCTAGATTTAAATCAGCAGCAAAAAGTTCAGCGTGCATCTTCATTCACCAACTTTAATAACGATTATGGTTTCCATTTACTATACGGGATGCCAAAAGCTAATCAAAGTTTAGATGAAGTAAAAGAATTATTATTAGCAGAAATTGAAAAAATCAAGAAAGGTGAATTTGACGATTGGTTAGTAGAAGCCGTGATCAACGATTTAAAACTATCAGAAATTCGTGAGTACGAAAATGCTTCTTCAACCGCTTACGCGTATATGGATGCGTTTATTCATTTTGAAGATTGGCAAGATCAAGTCGATTTTATTGATGACTTAAAATCGGTGACCAAAGAAGATTTAGTGAACTACGCAAACGAACATTACAAGGATAACTATGTAGCAGTTTACAAACGTAAAGGAGAAGATCCTAACATCGCGAAAGTTGAAAATCCCGGAATTACTCCTGTAAAACTAAATCGAGATAAGCAATCAGAGTTTATCAAAGAATTTAATAAAACAGAATCTCCGGCCTTGGAACCGCAATATGTAGATTACGATCAAGCCATTCAAAATTCAGAAACAGAAAGTGGTTTACCGGTAGCTTATATCGAGAATGAGAATAACGATTTATTCAACTTATACATCATTTTCGATATGGGGCAAGACAATGATAAAGAATTGTCTTTAGCAGCAGGATATTTAGATTATTTAGGAACCGAAAAATATTCACCGGAAGAAATTAAACAAGAATTCTACAAACTAGGGATCAACTATTTTGTAAGCTCTGGGAACGATAAAACTTACGTAGGTCTTTCAGGATTAAAAGAAAACTTACCGGAAGGTTTAGCATTATTAGAAGATCTTTGGAGCAATGCCAAAGCAGATCAAGAAACCTACGATAAATACGTAGAACAGATCTTAAAAGGTCGTGAAGACAATAAAACGCAAAAAGGAAATATTCTTTTCAATGGTTTAATGAATTACGGTCGTTACGGTGAAAATTCAAGATTGCGTGATATTTATTCTTCGGAAGAATTAAAAAATAAAAATCCTGAAGAATTAGTTCAAAAAGTAAAAGATATGCGTAATTACAAACAGCGTATTTTCTACTACGGAAAAGACTTAGATAAAGCTGTTGCAGCAATCGACGAGAATCATCAACTTCCTGCACAACTTAAAGATTATCCGGAAGCTAAAGAATACAAAGAAGTAGATACCGGTAAAAAAGTGTACTTTGTAGATTACGATATGGTTCAGGCAGAAATGGTTTTCTTATCGAAAGGAGAAGATTTTAGTCCGGAGAAAATGGCAGCAACCGAGTTGTTCAATACTTATTTTGGTAGCGGACTTTCATCTATTGTTTTCCAAGAAATTAGAGAATCTCAATCGTTGGCTTATTCAGCCTATTCTGCATACCAAACCGCAAGCGAAAAAGATAAGCCAAATTACGTGATGGCTTACATTGGCACACAAGCCAACAAAATGCCACAAGCGGTAGATGCGATGATGGAGTTAATGACGAATATGCCTGAAGCAGAAGAGCAATTTCAATCGGCTAAAGAAGCTACTTTAAAGCAAATCGCTGCCGATAGAATTACCAAAACTTCAATTTTCTGGAATTACGAAAGCCTGAAAAAACGCGGAATGGATTACGATTACCGTGAAGAAATGTACAATACGATTAAAGATATGACGATGGA
>DTTX01000014.1 GCA_012964435.1 Mesonia sp.
TAAAGCAAGATGCCGATGTGGTAATTATCGATACTGCGGGACGTTTGCACAACAATACTTCTTCTAAGTTATCTAAAACTTCGTCGTCTACTTTAGATTTACCGGCAACGGCTTTACTTAATTTACCAAAGAAATTTTCTTTAGACTTTTCTAATCCTTTATCTAAAGTTTCTTTTTTTTCTTTTGAAAAAATCTTTTTAAAAAAACTCATAGTTTCACTTTGGTTTGCGTTAGGGATTGAGGCATTTATTGAAGCTCTTTTAAAATTGAAGCTTTTGCTGAAAATTTTAAAAAGCGACTGCCGAAAGCCCGACCACCTTTTTTGGTGGGAACGCCCAGATTAATTTTGATGCAAATATACAAAAAACAAAAAGCCGCCTTGAAAAAAATCAAAGCGGCTTATATATTTTTAAGTTCGATCTATTTTTCTTTAAAATAATCGTTTACTTCATCTGGCGCCATAATCTGCTCTACAAAAGTGTAAGCTCCAGATTTTGGAGATTTAACCATCTTGATTGCTTTTGTAAGCCTTTTAGATCCTGTTTGTAACGATGCTACTGATTTCTTTGCCATAACTTATTACTTTATTTCTTTGTGAACCGTCATTTTATTAAGAATCGGGTTAAATTTCTTTAACTCCATTCTATCCGGTGTATTCTTTTTATTTTTTGTAGTAATGTATCTTGAGGTTCCTGGTTTACCAGAAGTTTTGTGCTCTGTACATTCTAAAATTACTTGTACTCTATTTCCTTTCTTTGCCATTGTTCTTCGTATTAAAGGTTAAAGATTACTTGTTTAAGAAACCTTTTTCTCTAGCTTCTTTGATCACAGCAGAGATTCCTCGTTTGTTAATATTTTTTAAAGCAGAAGTAGATACTTTTAAAGTGATCCATTTATCTTCTTCAGGAATGTAGAAACGCTTTTTCACTAAGTTAGCGTTAAATTTACGCTTAGTCTTATTCATTGCGTGAGAAACATTGTTCCCTACCATTGCTTTTTTTCCCGTAAGTTCACAAACTCTTGACATTTTTTCTAATCTTTTCGCGTTATTTCAAAACAGGCTGCAAATTAACAATAATTTTATCTTATAAACAAGTGAATAAAGAAAAAATATTTATTTATTTACTTCATCTAAAATTAAGCCTAAAGCCTTATAAACTGCTTTCTCGGTAACTTTTTCTCGTTGTTTGCCTAAGTGATTTTCAAAAACTTCTACTCCGCTAGGTGTCGCAATAGCGATAAACACCGTTCCGATCTCGGCATCACTATCGCCTTTTGTTGGTCCCGCGTTACCGGTAGTTGCAATTGCATAATCGGTTCTAAATAAAGCTTTTGCCTTAATTGCCATTTCTTTAGTGATCTCTGCACTTACCACAGAATAGGTGTCGATAATTTCTTGAGAAATGCCTAATACATAATTTTTTGTGGCTGTTTCGTAAGTTACTAAACCGCCTTTAAAAAATTTTGAAGCTCCGGAAACTGCTGTTAATTGACTAGCAATTCTGCCGCCCGTACAACTTTCTGCCGTGGTTAAACTTAAGCCTTTCTCGATAAATTTTTGGGCAATTTGCTCTTCTAAACTTCCTTCGCCTTCGTAACCTTTTATAATATCACCTATAAGTTGGTGTAATTTTTCAAGCTGATTTTCGAGTTCATCTAACAATAACTGCTCATTTTCACCTCGCGCTGATAATCGTAAGCGTACACGACCTAAACTAGGCAAATATGCCAACTTGATAAACGATGGCAGTTGATCTTCCCAATCTTCAATTTTTTCTGCAATCGTACTTTCGCCCATTCCGTAAGTTAATACGGTTTTATGAATGATATACGGTCTTTTAAAACGTTCTTGCAGCTTGCCAAGCACCTGATTTTGCATTAAAGCTTTCATCTCAAAAGGAACGCCGGGCAAAGAAATATAAACGACATCGTCTTGCTCGATCCACATTCCGGGAGCAGTACCAAATTGATTAAATAACGCTTGCGCTTTTGAAGGAATGTACGCCTGACCTCTATTTAAATCTGAAATTGGGTCTTTCACATATTTTCGAAAAAGTTCTTCTACATTTTGAAGCACTTGCTCGTTCAGCACCAATTCATCATTAAAATATTTACAGAATGTTTTCTTGGTAATATCGTCTTTGGTAGGCCCTAAACCTCCGGTTACGATTATAATTTGCGCACGCTGAGAAGCTTCTTTTAAACTGGTAAGAATATGCTCTTCATCATCTTGAATTGAGGTGATCTGACGAACATCGACTCCTATTTTATTAAGTTCTTTCCCTATAAATGCAGAGTT
Source organism: Mesonia sp. (assembly GCA_012964435.1). Lineage (GTDB taxonomy): Bacteria > Bacteroidota > Bacteroidia > Flavobacteriales > Flavobacteriaceae > Mesonia. The sequence goes on from DTTX01000014.1 coordinate 2,300, forward strand.
ACTATCTACGATTTGGCCAATTAATATCTCATCGCCAATGGTTATAATTTCTGCTTTCATTATAAATTATAATCTTGCTTTATTTCTTGGCAGACTACATTTACCGTCTCGGTAATTTCTTTGGCGTATGGCAAAATCTCGGCTTGCTTTAAATTAGATTTAGACCATTGCTCTAACATTTTTACATTGTCGCTTAAATCTAACCCGAAAATCTGCAAATTAGGCTTCATTTTATGTGCAATTTGATACGTAAGCGTTGCATTACCATTTTCGATAGCATCGTTCATCGCTTTTATATCTTCAGGAAGTTCTTCTATAAAAGTTTTTAGCATTTCTTGTAAAAACTCCTCATCGCCATCGGCCATTATCTTAAGTTCATCTAAATTATAAGACTTCATCACTTTACATTTATATCAAAAATTTGAGTATCTCCTATTTTACCCACTAAATTATCGTTGATCGCTACTTTGCCTACTCCTTCTGGTGTTCCCGTGAAAATCACATCTCCAATTTTTAGAGTAAAGAATTGAGAAATATAAGCAATTAATTCATCTATTTTCCAAAGCATATATTGTGTGTTGCTTTGCTGAACTATGTTTCCGTTTTGTGATAAACTGAAATCGATAGTATTTACATCTTTTAATTCTTTCTTCGGAATCCACTTTTCACCAATCACAGCAGATCCGTCAAAACACTTCGATTTTTCCCAAGGCAAACCTTTATCTTTTAATTTATTCTGAAGGTCTCTTGCCGTAAAATCGATACCCAATCCAATTTCATCGTAATATTTATGCGCAAATTTTTGCTGAATATACTTTCCTACTTTTTTAATTTTCACCAGAACTTCTACTTCATAATGAACATCATCAGAAAAATCTGGAATAAAAAAGGGTTGCTTTTTTAGTAAAACTGAAGTATCAGGTTTTAGAAAAATAACCGGTTCTTCGGGTTTTTCACTCGCTAATTCTTCAATATGTTTGGTATAGTTTCGCCCAATACAAATAATCTTCATTTAATTAAGTTTTTGGGTTAACATTCTCATTTTAATTGAAGTTAATACTTTTTTAGTATATAAAGGAAAGTCTGCATTCTGGATCCAATTGAAATATCCCGGTTCATCTTCTAAGACTTTCTCTACTAATTTACCACGATTTTTTCCAAAAGAAAATACTTCTTTACCATCTTTATTGTAAGCAATAAAACCGGCAAAATCGGCATGTTTTTTATGTGCACTAAATTCTGCCAACCACTTGGTATCATTCTCAAGATCTGGATAACGATCTAATTGAGACTCTAACACTTCGAAAGTAGCCAAGGTATCTGCTTCTGCACTATGCGCGTTTTCTAAATCTTTATCACAATAAAATTTATAAGCGGCCTCTAAGGTTCTTTTTTCTTTTTTATGAAAAATGGTTTGCACATCGACCGCTACCGAATTTTTTATATCGAAATCTACTTCTGCTCTCAAAAATTCTTCGGCCAATAGCGGAATATCAAAGCGATTACTGTTATACCCCCCTAAATCGCAACCTTTGATTATCGTGGCTTTTTTTGTTTTCTTCAAATAGAAGCAACCTTTGATTATCGCATAAATCTTCTTACTCAAATCCTTAAATGTAGGTTCATTAGCTACATCTTCATCTGAAATTCCGTGAATCTTTGTAGTCTCTGCCGGAATTTTTACTTCAGGATTCACTCGCCAAGTCACACTTTCTTTATTTCCGTTAGGAAATACTTTTAAAATTGCA
>DTTX01000015.1 GCA_012964435.1 Mesonia sp.
ACCTTTATCATAAAATTCTTTTTGGTTAAGAATTGTATCGATACAAACGGTAGTTTTACCTGTTTGACGGTCACCAATTACAAGCTCACGCTGTCCTCTACCTACCGGCACAAGTGCATCGATAGATTTAATACCCGTTTGCATTGGCTCGGTTACAGGCTCACGATAAATAACCCCAGGAGCTTTACGCTCTAATGGCATTTGAAAAGTTTCACCAGAGATAGGACCTTTACCATCGATTGGCATCCCTAAGGTATCTACTACACGACCAACAATACCTTCTCCTACATTTACAGAAGCAATACGTTGTGTACGCTTTACTGTATCTCCTTCTTTAATCGCTTTAGATGGCCCTAATAATACAACCCCAACATTATCTTCTTCAAGGTTAAGTACCATTCCTTCTAAACCACCTTCAAACTCTACAAGTTCTCCGTATTGTGCGTTAGCAAGACCATAAATGTTAGCGATACCATCACCAACAGTCAATACCGTTCCTACCTCGTCTAAAGAAGCTTCTGCTTCAAAACCTGATAGTTGTTCTTTTAATATTGCTGATACTTCAGCAGGATTCACTTCTGCCATAATTAATTATTATAAATAGTATAAATACTTATACTGTTTTTATTTAATTTTAAACGTGTGCGTTATTTTTAAATCTTGTTTTAAGAGCGTTTAATTTTCCTCGAACACTTGCATCGTATTGCTGGTCTCCGATTCTTAAGATAAAGCCTCCTAAAATTTCTTTATCTATTTTACTTTCTAGGTAAAATCTTATCAAGACGATCCTGTTAAAGATTTTACCTTAGAAAGTATTTTAGTTTCCATTTCCGGAGTTAAAGTTTCAGCCGTGGTTACGGTAGCCACTTTAATGTTATTTCTTTCATCGTAAAGCTCTGTAAACTTTTTAGTAACCACCGCTAATTCTGAAATTCTGTTGTTGGTTGCTAAAACTCTAAAAAGATTTTTGATGGTAACCGAAGCATCTTTAAAAATAGCATTTAAAGCCTTTACTTTTGATGACGGATTTACTACCGGACTTTTTATAACATTACGTAATTCTTGACTATTCATTAAAGTGGAATGAATATCTCGAATTTCTTTATTGATCGCGTCTTGAGTGTTTTTCTCTTCAGCTAAATCTAATAAAGCTTTAGCGTAACGTTGTGCTGCTCTACTACTTGCCATAATTCTAGTTTAACTTAACATCATCAAGCATACTGTCGACCAACTTCATTTGGTCTTCTTTATTATCAAGCTCTTTTTTCACTACTTTTTCTGCAATTTCTATAGAAAGGCTAGCTACTTGCGCTTTAATTTCTGCTAAGGCAGCTTGCTTTTCAGCAATAATTGTTTCTTGAGCGTTTGCAAGAATTTTACTTGCTTTTTCTTCTGCTTCTGTTGAAGCTTCTGAAATCATTTTTTCTTTAATCGTACGAGCCTCTTTTAACATCTCATCACGTTCTTCACGTGCTTTCTTGATAAGTTTCTCGTTACTTGCCTGAAGATTTTTCATCTCCAAACGAGCTTTTTCAGCAGAATCTAAAGCGTCGTTGATCGAGCTTTCTCTTTCTTTTATTAAACCTAAAATAGGTCTCCAAGCAAATTTTGCTAATAAAAGGACTAGAATTACAAACACTACGGTTTGCCAAACTATTAATCCAATCTCTGGCTTGATTAATTCCATAATATTATTTAATAATAATTTCTAATTAGTAAATAATCTAATTCGTGACCAACCGTCACGAATTAGATTAAAGAATTTTTACTTTAATACACCTAATAAGGCAGCAACTACTCCAAAAAGAGCAACACCTTCAATAAGTGCAGCAGCAATAATCATTGCAGTTTGGATCTTACTAGCCGCTTCTGGCTGACGAGCAATCGCCTCCATAGCTGAACCACCGATCTTACCTACACCGATTCCGGCTCCGATAACTGCTAAACCAGCTCCTAAAGCTGCTAAACCAACATATAATAACTCCATAGTAAAAAAATTAAAAATTAAAAATTAATGATGTTCGTGTTCTGCAACTGACATACCAATAAATAAGGCAGACAGCATAGTAAATATAAATGCTTGTAAAAATGCTACAAGTAATTCTAAAACTGAAATGAATAACGCAAAAGGGACAGAAACTCCGGCAACTCCTACGCTTTCTAAAATAAAGATTAAGCCTAATAAACTTAAAATAATAATATGACCAGCAGTAATGTTCGCAAATAAACGAATCATTAATGCGATGGGCTTAATAAACAATCCTAATAATTCAACCACCGCTAAAATAGGTTTTACAAAACCTGGAATTCCCGGCATCCATAAAGTGTGTTGCCAAAAATCTTTATTACCATTAATGATCATTAATACTAAGGTCACTAAACCTAATGACACGGTTACTGAGATATTACCGGTAACGTTAGCCGCACCCGGAAACAAACCTAACAAGTTAGTGATCCAGATAAAGAAGAATACAGTTAATAAAAACGGCATAAACTTCATATATTTTTTCTCACCGATCTGAGGTCTTGCAATTTCGTCTCTTACAAAAAGTACTAATGCCTCTAGTGCGTTATGAACTCCTTTTGGTGCTCTTTCGCTCTTTTTAAGTTTTTTAGACATACTTAAGAAAAGAACCAACATAATAATTACCGTTAAAAACATTGCAGCAACGTTTTTGGTAATCGAAAAATCTAATGGTTTTGAAGCATTTAAAGGATGGTGACCTGCGTCAAACTCAACCGCTTCTGCTCCTTGGTCTAACATATAAATCTTCTCGTGAAGATTTACAAAACGCATATCGTTCTTTTCTACAATATGATGCCCTGAAGTATCGTGATGAAATTCACTAGACATAAAAGTGACTAAACCAGCATCTGTATAAAGAATTACCGGCAAAGGTAAAGTTACTGCATCTTCGTTCTCACCAAAGAAATGCCAACCGTGCGAATCGCCAATATGATGCATGATCATATCTGTTGGATTAAAGTCTTTTTCTGCCTCTTCTAAAGACTTTTCTGAAGCGTAACTTGCAACACCACCAAGTAAGGCTACTAAAACTAGACAAACAAGGTTTTTAAATAAATTACTGGCTCTCATAAATACCTTTTATTCTTAAACTAAGGGCTTAAAATTTGCTGCAAAGATACTTTTTTAATTTTTATCTGAAAGCCTGTGGAAATATTTTTTACAAAGATTCAAAAAGAAGCTTCAAACCCTTGAAAAACATAGCGTTATTTAGAGTTCAAAAGTTTATTAACATATATGGTTTCGAAGATAAGATAAACCAAATAAGGAAGAAGAACCATCATGATGTTAGCAAACATATTTGTTTTTAAACGCAACATCATAGGCAGCAAGAAGACGACCGTAGCTAACATTTTTAAAAGACTACAAGCAATAAAAACAAATCCTGCTTTCGATTTATCTAAAAAAGAAAAATAAAGCAGCAAACTACACGTAATAAATGCTAACGAAAAATGAAATAAATAAATTTGCCAAACAGCATAAAACAATTCAACTTCAAAAGAAAAAAGAACTCCGTATTGAATAGCCATTAACACCAAGGTGAAAATCACTAAATATGTGGTAAGCTTTAAAAAGTTAGCTTTCATTCAACTTAAAAAATTACATGTTTTTTACTTCTTTGTAAACAACATAAAGCGCTACAAAAACTCCAATAAGAGAACCGGCAATGGTAGCGAAGGGTGAAATAGACTCGAATTTACCGTCTAACCAAACTCCAATAAAAGTGGTCACCAAAATTGTGATGACCATTTGAATACCGATACCTGCAAATTTTACGTAGGTATTAAGCGGTTTTTTCTCCCTTTCCTTTTCCTGATTTTCTTTCATCATTTAAGCTTTTCACCGCTCCTTTCATCGAGCAGGTTGCATTAAAAGTAGCTCCCGGATCTACGTCTAATTGACCGGTTACTACTTCACCTTCAATATGAGCAGTAGACTTTAATGTGAGCGTGTTTTTAACCACGATCTTTCCGGTAAACTTCCCTTCAAAATCTGCATTTTCGCATTCAACTTCTCCATCGATATAACCTGTTTTACCCACAACGATCTTCCCGGCAGTTTTTAAGGTTCCTTCTACTTTTCCTTCAATTCTAAAACTACCTTTACCTTCTATATTGCCGGTAATGGTGGTTCCTTGTGCGATTTTATTCTGTTCTTTAACTGCTTCTGATGAAACTCCTCTATTTTTTTTGTTTTCTGAAAACATATGATAAAGTTTTTATTCTGAAGGCTTCGCTAAATAAGCCTCTAAATTTTTATGAATCTGTACAATTTGATAGTTAGTATCTGAAATACTAAAATAGCTATGCTCGATTTGATAATCTTCTTCTTCAGCTAAAATTTCACCAAATCCTTCTGCACCCAATTCACTTTGTAAGCCGTGAACGGTTAAGAAGAATTTTTCTGAAGTATAAAAATCGACTGATGTGTAAAACTGATCTGCATAACCTTTATCGGTAATTGCGGTATCTAGTTTTTTCTGAAGCTCTTCAGCATCTTTTTCCTCTCCTTTTTCAAACGGATAAATAAGATAATAAATGGCATCATTTTCAGCTTCAACAAACTTAGAATTTCTAAGTGCCGGTAAAGACTGCTTTACAATTTCTTCGGCTTTCTTTCCTTCTTCGCTCTGCGGATAGGTTAACGCTACGTAATTTAACGCATCTTCATAAGCCTTAAAACCTTCGTAACGTCCTTTTGCGAATGCTTTAAGCAATTCAAATTTAGGCACAATATCTTCGCCGGTATATAAATCGATATATTTTTCTGTATCGGCAAGTACTTCTTTATACTTTTCTGCTTTATATTTTCTGTAAACTGAAGTATATACTGCTTCTGGACTGCTATTATCGTCTCTTAACGAGCGAGGATTTCTAAGAATGCTCGCATAACGAGAATCGGGATGTTGAGAAAGAATATTTTGCTTCCATTTTTCCATTAAAGCTGTATTCCCGGTAGCCTCATAAATTTTATATAGGTTATATTTTGAAGGAAGTATTAAACGCTCCTGCGGATCGTTTTGCAGTAAAGTTTCTAATTTTTCGGAAGCTAAATCGTACTCTTTGAATTTTTCTTTATAGATAACTCCTAATTGATAGTAAGCAAAATTTCGCTCTTTTGAAATACTATCTATGATCTTAGCGTCTGACGGAACGGTCTCTAAATAAGTTTCTGGTTGATAAGCAGGATTGTTCTCAATTTCTGCTAAGAAATTATTTTCTTCTTCCTCTTCAACTTTACCCCTACCTGCTTTAGTACTCGACTCGTAACGCCAGTTGTCTTTTAACTCGATCTCACCCCAAGTTCTATAAAACTTTTGTAAACCTTTAGCTACTTGATTATTATTGTAAAAATAGAAATTTGAGTTTGAGCTACGACTAGCACCGCCGGCACTACTTTGTTTTCTAGCAAAGAGGTTTTCTTGTTTTTTTGCATCGCCTTCTTTCTGCAAACGCTCGGCTTCTGCAATAGCATCTAACTTCATCTGAGCAGTTACTTCTTTAAAGTATGCTAATCGATCTGCAGAAGACATTGCTACAATATTTAAAATACTGTCGTCTTTTCTAGCGATTTCTTCATATAAAATCACATCATCTAAATTCTCTCGCTTCTTGCGAATGCTTCTATATTCTTTAGTATTTTCAGCAAGATTTGTAAGCGTACTGTCGTAATAAGCGCCCGCAGTTTTATATTCTGCTTTATCAAAATTTATATTTCCTAAAGTAAGGTAATCTCTAGATCTTAAATAACGGTCTTGTGATTGAGTTCGAAGTGATTTGTTATAATATTCTACAGAACCTCCAATAGAATCTGTAGCTCTATAATATTCTGCGATTTGATAATAGATCTTATCTAAAAATGGACGGTTTTCTCTATTTTCTTGCATTTCTTCCAACAGTTCTCGAAATGCCAAACGATCACCTTCATCATAATCGAAATTCTTCGCTTTTTCGACATAAGCATTGATCATATAAACACGTGGCGATTTTCTTTTAAGGGCAATAACCTCATCAAAAGCTTTATTGGCACTATCTATTTCTCCAAGGCGATCATAAATCTGACCTTTAATAAATAAAAATCTACCTTTTTGCTCGTTGGAAGAGGTAAATTTTATAGCTGTTTCTAAAGGTGCAATCGCACTATCTTTTTGTTCTAAATTAAGGTAAGCTTGCGCCATCGTAGCAGAGGCATCGGCTAGATCTTCTTCTTCAAACTCTACTTGTTCTTTAAAAAGTTTCTTAAGGTTTTGTAGCGCCAATTCGCTATTGCCCATTCGCATATAGGTTTTTTCTCGCCAAACCTTTGCCGTTACCAAACGATCACTATCCGGATAATCGGTAAGAATATAGTTGAAAGCTTCTAAGGCCGGAAAAAATCGCTGATCAAAATAACGCGCCTTCCCTAACAGCAAAAAAGCTTCATCCATTTGTGGATTGTGTTCTTCTCCCGCAATACGCATATTGTGTTTCTGGATGGCTTTGGTCGCTTTATCTTCTGCTCTTTGAAAGTTAGCGTTTTTAGTTTCGCCCGGTTTATTGGTTTCTTCTTCTATCTGCATGCGCTCGATCGGCAAAATCTCCCAATAATTATCGGTATAATTTTGAGCGAGTTCTGCTTGACCGGCATCTAAAGCTAAATTACCATTGTAGATAATATTGTAATAAGCACCCATCGCATGAAAATTGCGATTTAACCATTTATCTTTCTTTCTAGAACAAGACGCAAGAATGGCTATAGCCAAAACGGCCAAGCAAAAATGAACGGCTGTAGAAAAGTTGTTCTTCTTCAAATTCATTAAGTATTAGCTATTTGAATAACTAAGAAATCACCATTTTAGTATGGTAGTGCGTAAAAATACGTTTCTTTAGAAGAATTTAAAGAATATCGTAGAGATTTTTGAATTCTACTTGTTAAAATAAGCTTCTAATTCTTCTAAAGTGGCTTGACTGGTTTGGATATCTTTTACCGTTTCACCTTTATCTAAAACTACGATTCGTTTACAAACTTCGGTGACGTGAATAAGATCGTGACTCGAAATTAAAATCGTAGTTCCGGTATTTTCATCTAGATCTTTAATGATTTTCTTTAACCGAATTTGGGTAGTAGGGTCTAGATTGGCAAAAGGTTCATCTAAAATCACTACATCCGGTTTCCCGATGAGTGCAGCGATAATACCGGCTTTTTTCTGATTTCCTTTTGAAAGGTCGCGTAAATATTTCTTTTTCTGAAGAATTTCATCATTAAAGAAATCTTCATATTGTTTTAGAAATTCATCAACATCGGCTTTGGTTTGACCGCGTAGATCGCCAATAAAGTAGAAATATTCTTCTGCAGTAAGGTAACCGATTAGAAAACTTTCATCAATAAAAGAAGAAGTAAAGGGTTTCCACTTTTCACTTTCGCTAACAATAATATTCTTGTTTTTAATGCAACCGCTTGAAGGCTGAATAAGATCGAGCAACAAACTAAAAAACGTGGTTTTCCCTGCACCGTTATTTCCTACTAAGCCAAAACTTTCACCTGCAGGAATATCTAAACTTTCTATATTTAAAACGGTCACACCGTTATAACTTTTACTTAAATTACTTACACTTATCATCGTGATTTATTTTTTCTCGCTAAAAGCAGCGATGGTTTTGTATTTCTGTTTTTGGTACACTTTTTCAATTTGATTCAGGAAGAAATTGGTAAACACCAAGCCTAAAATCCCGGAAACGGCCAAACAAATAATTCCCGTTTCAAAATTGATAAACTTATAAGGCAAATAGAAAATGAGCATTGGCCCAAAGATCTTTGGCAGCGCAATAAGCAATTGCGTTGGGTTGAATCCCTGCGTATTGCTAAAAGCCTTTGCTTTTACGTTTAATTCCATCGGCACTTGATTTAAAACACCGCCATACAATGTGATAAACGAGTTAAGCCCCATATTAAATAACGCTCCGGCAGCAATCATCCCAAAAATATCCCAACCAAAATAAATATAAGGCGTACTTAAGATGAAAGAAATGACAACAGCCACCACCATTAACGACCATTTTGACTTTAAATATTCTCGATACGGAATATTTTGACTCATTAATAATTTATAATATTCACTATCCCAAGAAGGCACCAATTGCCCAAAAGACATTAAAAAACCACCGGTTACAAACATTGATGCAAAGGCTAAAAATGCCGGCATTTCTTGATAGGTTTCTTGCGTGTAGAAAATAAGTCCGTAAAACAAAAATATAAACGACATAAACAGAACTTGTTTTGGCCGCTTGTTTCTAATGATCATTCGAACGTCATTTTTTAAGAAAGGAGCTACTTTCCCAAAACGGTTTAACCAGGTTAACTCTTGCGTATGAACATCTTTAGTTTTTTTGGAAATAGCGCCGTCGAGGTAAAAATCTTTCCGAACAAATTTAAAGTTGAAGCGATACAACATCACCATTAACAATAATGGAATAACCACCGCATACGGCTTTTCATAAATGGTATTGAAAAAATAACCTGCCGGTTCTGTAATTGAATATACTTCGTAATATTGAAGTAAGCCTGCTACGACTAATACGGTTAAAATTCCGTAGAAAACCTTGTTGTTTTTATTCAGTAAAAAATTAAGATAGTTAATCGATAAGGTGAAAAACAACATCGAAAAGAACCAAGCCACCACATTGATTACCGTATAGTCTCCATTTACCAAAGACGTTATAGAAAATGGTAAAAAGAAAAACATAGGTAGAAAATTGAAAAACGATACCGAGGTTTTCCCTAATAAAAAATGAATAACCGTACTGCGTTTAATCGGGATCACCATATACGGTTTAATATTGAGCACCGGTAATTGCTGCAAGAAGTAGCGAAAAACCATATCGGCTAAAAACCAATAGATCACAAAGTTATTTACCACGGTAATCGGATCTTTATCGGGCATAACTTTTTGAAGCCCAAAATAACCGGCAACTCCCATGAAAGCCGCCATCCCAATAAAATATAAAGCCCCTAATGCGAGTAAAATTTTTATCGCAATTCCTTTTTGAAAATAGGAAGAACGAGAAAACTGTTTCCACTCGAGAGCGACAAAACGCTTAAACATAAAAAATTGGTTTGTTTATAGATAAGTATAAATGTAACCAAAAATGTTACAAATTTTCTAATTTCATTTCCGGGTAAACGCGATGTAAAATTTCTTCTTTTTTTGCCGGCAAAATTCTAAAGACGATATAATGTAATATAAAGCTAGAAGTAATTAATAGCCCTAATATAATCGATACATATTGGTAAGGAAGACTTTTTTCTACAGTCCAAAACCAATAAAAAGGCATAAACCCCATTGCTCCAACACTTCCAGATTTTAGCAGAATTTCTTCTAATAAATAAACGCGACCATTTTCTTTTTTCTTTTGTTTATTGATTTTTTGTAAACGAATCAATTCATAAAAAACCCAGATTAATTCAGCAAATACCAAAAAGCCAACAATTAAAACTCCTATTTCTTTTTGGAGCATTAAAAATGAAAACAACCAAATAAAAAAAGCTACGATAATTACCTTCGGAAGTTTTAAAAACTGAAGCGCCTCTTTTTTCACCAATTGAAAATAGCGCTTTTGCATGGCTTTTTGACGTTCTTCCAGCACCTCTGAGAAACCAAAAACTCCGAATTTCTTGAATTCTCTTTGCAATAATGTTTCAAAATCTTGATGAGGATCTTCTTGCCAATGTTTTTCGATCGCAGTGGCTATATGATCGACCAACTCGGTTTGCACGTCGTAATATTCAACATAATGTTGGCGCGTAAACTCGTATAAACGCTCTATTTGTTCTGCGGAAAGATTTTTCATCCTAAACTTGGTTTTGGGTTCACAATACCTTGTATGGTTTCAATAAAACGTTCTAATTCTTCAATTCGGCTTACTTTTTCTTGGTTTCCGGCTTGCGTGAGTTTATAGTATTTTCGTAATCGGTTATCTACACGCTGCATTTCAACCTCTAGAAAACCATCGGCTTCTAACTTATGCAAAGCCGGGTAAAGCGCGCCTTCTGTAATGGTTAATTCGCCCTGTGTAAGCTCTTTTACTTTCTGGGTAATCTCGTAACCATACATTTTGTTATTTTCAGCTAACAGCTTCAGAATAATCGTTGAAAGACTCCCTTTATATAATTTTGAATTAGACATTTTGCCGATTTAATTTCAACCCAAACATACATAATTTTCTTATGCATAAAAAACTTAGGTATTATATTTTTAAGTAAAATGTTTTAAAAAGCACCTGACTTTGTATTTTTGTTGAAAAATTTTAGATGAAGAACTTTCATTCCCTTAGCATAAAAGAAGTAATTCGAGAGACACCAAAATCTGTTAGTATAGTTTTTAATGTACCGGAAGATTTAAAAGACACTTTTAAATTTACAGCCGGACAATATCTAACCCTAAAAAAAGAAATTAACGGCGAAGAATTAAGACGTTCGTATTCTATTTGTTCTACACCGCACAGCGGAGAGTTAAAAGTTAGTGTTAAAGAAGTGGCCGATGGTCGATTTTCATCCTACGCAAACAATAAACTAAAAGCCGGAGATAGCCTAGAAGTATACTTGCCAGAAGGGAAGTTCACGTTTACTCCATCTGCAGATGCCGGTCACAGAACATACGCTGCATTTGCTGCCGGAAGCGGAATTACGCCAATTATGTCGATCATAAAAACGGCTTTAACCGAAGAAGAACATAGCAAATTTGTGTTGGTTTATGGTAATAGAACTCCGGAAGAAACCATATTTTTTAAAGAACTCTTAGAATTGCAAGCCAGTTACCCGGATCGCTTTTTTGTAGAATTTGTTTATAGTCGGGCGCAAGATGAAAATTCTTTCTTCGGAAGAATCGAGCGCAGCACGGTAAATTTTGTGATGAAAAACAAGTTTAAAGGTCACAATTTCAGTGACGTTTATCTTTGCGGGCCTGAAGAAATGATCGATCTTGTTTCTGAAGTTTTACAGGAAAACAAGCTTCCTAAAGAAAATATTCATTTTGAATTATTTAGTTCTAGTGAAGAGGGTAAAGTTGAAGCTAATCTAGACGGAAAGACACAAATCACGGTAATTGTTGATGATGAAGAAAAAACATTTATCATGGATCAAAAAAAGAATATTCTTGATGCGGTTTTAGATGAAGATCTAGACGCGCCGTATTCTTGCCAAGGTGGTATTTGTAGTTCTTGTATCGCTAGAATTACTGAGGGGAAAGCAGAAATGGCAAAAAATCAAATTTTAACCGATGATGAAATTGAAGAAGGCTTGACCTTAACCTGCCAAGCGCATCCTACTACTCCGACCATCAAAATCGACTATGATGATGTGTAATTGATTTATTTCAACATAAAACCTACCCTCTAATATTCTTATTATGAGGGTTTTTTTATGAAATTTATTGTAACAAGCTAAATTGTTAAAGTAATGTTAAAATAAAATGTCTTAATTTTTTTAACATTGATGTATTTTCAATAAAAATAGCTTTACGGCTAATTATTAACCGTTATTATGTTAATTGATTAAAAATAATAAATTTTTAAATTTTAGATTTTAGTCGCTAAAACAATTAACTAAATCGTTTTTACAAATTTATTATATATTTACGCCCGTAATAAAAACTACCAAAATGATAAAAAATTACTTAAATTTTATGAAGAAAATCAACAAAACCTCCTGTTTTGTTGTGTTTTTTTCAGCTATTACCGGCTTATCCATAGCTAACTCAAATCCGCCTAATAAAAAGAGTTCTTCGATCTTTTTTAACACACCCGAATACATCACGTTAGATATTGACAGCGGGTTAAATGAAGATGTAATTGCTAATGGTACAGGAGCTACCGACGAATCTACCACCTCTGATATTGATGGTACCGGATATTGTTTCTTAGAGCAAGGATTGGTTACTTCAACAGGAAATGCTCCTACAACTTATGGTTTAAACCCAGGTGGTTATTATGATCTAAGCAATGATAATGAAGGTGCAATTTATCAATTCGCTGATTATTCAGAAAACAATGCATTAAGACTTTCTAATGCTACCACTATGTCTGGTACGCTAACATTCTCGAATCCGGATTCATTTCAAAATTTATATATTTTGGCAACCTCTGGTGGTGCAAACACGAATATAGATGTTCAGATAAATTTTGATGATAACACATCTCAAACCGTTACAAATAAATTAGTGCCAGATTGGTATTATAATACTAATCCGCCAGCTGTTATTTCAGGAATTGGTAGAGTAAATAGAAATGATGATGGTTTACAAAATGAGTTTAATAATCCAAGAATTTATCATATTACCTTAACTATTGATGAGGCAAATTATTCTAAAACTGTAGAAAGTGTAACCATTACAAAAACTAATACAAATGGTTTTTTAAATGTATTTGCTGTTACCGGCAAAACCTCTGCTGCTTGCCTACAACCAACAAATTTAGCTATTAACGATATTACTACAAACTCAGCAGAAGTTACTTGGGATCTAGGAGATACAGAAACTGCTTGGGAGGTTGCTATTCAAGAAAGTGGAATTACTGCACCAGACTCTGGAAGTGAAGTCGCTACACAATCTTATGAATTCGATAATTTATTAAGTAATACCGAATACACAATATATGTAAGAGCATATTGTGGCACTGAAGGAAATTATAGCTTTTGGTCAACAATTACTTTTACCACGGCTTGTGATACTGCTACAGGTTTAAATGAAAGTTTTGAAGGATCTTCTAATATCCCTAACTGTTGGGAAATTATAAATGATGGAGATTCAAATTACCCTTGGGAAGTATATACTTTTTCTGGCCATACCGGTAATAACTCCGTAAGAATCGAATCCGATTGGAATTCGCACGATGATTATTTAATTACTCCTAATTACAGTGTAGTTGCCAATCAAAACGATTTATTATCATTTTGGGCAAGAAACGGAAGTTCTTTTCAAACACAACCTTTTGATGTTGTTGTATCTACAACCGGTAATGCCAAAGAAGATTTTATAGATGTGATCGCAACAAATATTAATCCGTCTACTTCGTGGACCGAGTATTCTTATGATTTATCTGCTTATGCAGGACAAAATATCTACGTTGCATTTAAAAATACAAGCTTAAGCGGTTATCAAAACTATTATTTATATATCGACGATGTTCAGACTACAGCAGTACCACTTTGTGCTGCACCAACTAACCTAGATGCTCCGGTTGTTAATTATTATGATGCCCAATTATCTTGGGATGCAGGAGAAGCTAATGCTTGGGAAGTTGCCGTACAACCTGTTGGATCTGGAGAACCAGAATCTGGAGTAGCAGTAATAACAAATGAATACACAGCTACGTTAGAGGCTGAAACTGTTTATGAATATTATGTAAGAGTAAATTGTGATGGTGTTGAAGGTTTTAGCCCATGGGCAGGTCCTTATGTTTTTGGTGTTTATGCTAAAATGGAACCAACCGGAGGTTTAACCGATGATGTTATTGCAAATGGTATTGGTACTCCTTATTCTTCAACTACTAACAACTTAGATGGCGGCGGTTATGTATACATGTCTGAAGATTATCAATACGACGCGAACACAGCACCTGTAGGTGCAAGTGGTGATGGTCTTCCTGCTAATGGAGATTTAACCAAAGAAGGTGCAGAGTTATCAGGATTACACTATCAAATGTCTCCATTTGATACCCCTTATGCAGGAAACAACTCATTGCGTTTAGAAAATATAGATGATGAAGGTACAATTACCTATGCTAATACTCAACTAGCACAAACACTTTACTTAATGGTGACATCTGGTGGAGGTTCTGCGAATATGACAGGTACCATTACATTTGAGGATGCTTCAACTCAAATTATTTCATCAACTGCTGTACCAGATTGGTATAATAATGAAACTCCTCCTGTAATTATTAGAGGTATTGGTAGAGTAAATTTAGATAGTGAAGATGTAGACTCTTCTACTAATAACCCACGAGTTTATGAGTTAGAAATACCTATCGATATTACTAACCAAACAAAATCTATAGCTTCTATAACTATTCAAAAAGAGTCTGGAAATGGTGTGGTGAATATTTTTGGATCAAGTATTAAATTAGCCGCACCTGCAGAAGTATGTGATACACCTTCTGAAATTGTTGTAGAAAATATTACCGATACAACTGCAGAAATATCTTGGACGGCTAATGGTGATGAAACAGAATGGGAAGTTGTTTATGGTTTTGAGGGCTTCGATCCAGAAACGGAAGGAACTACTATAGAAGATAACGATGGTACTTTAGGAGTTACTCTTACAGACTTAGATCCAGAAACAGTTTACGATGTATATGTTTATGCAGTTTGCAATAATAATGAAATGAGTGATATTTCTTCTGTTGAAAGTTTTACTACAATGCCAGAACCACCGGCTAACGATGATCTTTGTGATGCTATAGCATTAACATTAGATGCAGAATGTTCTGGTGATGCTTATACTAATGTTGGAGCAACCTTACAAACAGATGAGCCTTTGGCAGATTGTTATATTGATGGTTCTTTAGAAAACACAGTTTGGTTTTCATTCGTAGCTCCAGAAAATGGGGGTGCAATTATTACAACAGACTTTGCTCCTGCAGAAATTAATGATAGCCAAATTACGATTTACGCAGTAACCGACTGTTCAGATATGTCATCTTTAACAGAAGTTGCTTGTAATGATGACAATCCTAATGATTTCTTTACGTTTATGTCTTATGTACAAGCTACAGATTTAACAGCTAACGAAACGTATTACATTCAAGTGGATGGTTATAATGGTGCTCAAGGTGGTTTCTGTATCGAAGTACAAAGTGTGCCAGACCCGCCGGTAAATGATGATCTTTGTAACGCTATAGCTTTAAATATAGATGAAGGTTGTACTGGAGATTTATATACAAATTCTGCAGCTACGTTAGAAACAGATGAGCCTTTAGCAGACTGTTTTATAGATTCAACCTTAGAAAATACCGTTTGGTTTTCTTTTGTTGCTCCAGCTAACGGTTCAGCAAATATTACTACAGATATAGATCCTGCAGAATTAAATGATTCTCAAATTGCTGTTTATACTGTTGGTGATTGTTCAGACATGAATACATTAACATTGGTCGCTTGTGATGACGATGGTGGTAACGCCAATACTTTAATGTCTATAATCGAATTAACAGATTTAACGGCTAACGAAACTTATTACATTCAAGTAGATGGTTATAGTGGTGCTCAAGGTGGTTTTTGTATTGAAGTGAACTCTGCCCCTTGTGAGATTCCGTCTGATATTATTGTAGATAATGTTACAGATACTAGTGCAGAAGTATCTTGGACGGCTAATGGTGATGAAACAGAATGGTTAGTAGTTTACGGTCCAGAAGATTTTGATCCTGAAACTGAAGGAACATCAATTACAGATAACGATGGCACTTTAGGAGTTACGCTTTCAGACTTAGATCCTAATACTGTTTATGATGTGTATGTTTACGCCGTTTGTGACGAAACAACTATGAGCGAAATCTCAGAATCTGAAACTTTTACTACCGAAGATCTTGGTGTTGATTCTAATGAGTTTGCTAATTTTAAATATTATCCTAACCCGGTAAATAATATACTAAATGTATCATCTACTAACATGATCGATCAAGTAGAGATTTATAATTTATTAGGTCAAAAAATAATTCAGCAAGAGATAAAAGATTTTAGTGCTGAAATCAACCTATCTAACATTCAAGAAGGAAGTTATTTAATGGTTGTAAAAATTAATGAATCGAAAAAATCGATTAGACTGATTAAGGTTAATTAATCTTAAATTAATGTTGTGTAAGTTTTGCCTGAAATTTTATTTCGGGCAAAACTATTTATAATTTATAGTCAACTGCTATTCAATTATCTAAGATTATTGTAGCAAATTATTTTTTTTAATATAAATTTATATATTATTAGGAATTTCTTTAGAGAGATTGTTAATCTAATACATATTTAAACCCAAAAACCCTTCAACACCTCTGTAATATGAAATTTAAAACCCTCCTTTTTTCAGAATTTCGCAAAAACCTTTTAGCTAAAGTTTCAGAGAATATCGAATTCTCAATATTAATGACACTTTTCTTTGTTTCTACTAAAAAAACAGAAGTGCCTCATAAATTAAAATATATAAAGATTTATAAGTAATTGTTTATAAATCCTTTGTATTTACCCTAAAAAAATTTTTATGAGAAAACTTCTACTTACAATATCTTTATTAATCTACCCTATTCTCTTTTGGAGCCAAGAATATATTATTGGTGAAGAAGAAACGATCACAACTTGCTCGGGAGGCTTTTTTGACCCGGGTGGTCCAAATGGCCCCACAACATTCAATGAAGAAACAGTTGTTACGACTATTTGTCCTGATTCAGATTTAAATATTCAATTAGAGTTTACCGGATTTACTACCTCTGTAGACGACATTTTATATGTATATGATGGGCAAGATACTAATGCTCCATTGATAGGTACCTACCAAGGTAATTATACCAATTCATTTATAGTTTCGGTTACAGAACAAAATACTACCGGTTGCTTAACATTCGAATACGTTCCAGATGGAACCTTTTCTCCTTTAATGGGATGGGACGCTACCATATCTTGTGTGGAACCTTGCCAATTAATAACGCCAGAAATAACTTCTATTTCACCTTCAGAATTTAATAATAATGTATATACCGTAAATGTTTTTGCCGATCTAACTTTTAGTGCAAATGCTGTTTTTGAAAATACAGATGAAGGAGCCACCTATACTTGGGATTTTGGTGATGGTGAAACTGCTACCGGGTTAAATACTTCCCATCAATATACAGATTTAGGTACTTACCCTGTAGAGTTTACAGTTACAGATAACAACAACTGTTCTTATACTATAAATACAACTGTTGATGTTGTTTTTTACGATGATGAAGGCGACTGTGTAATTACTACTATAAACTCAGACTTCGAACAACCAAATGTATCTTCAGTTGCTACATTTCTAAATGATAATAATGTTCCGGGGTGGTTTACTACAGCTACAGATAGCCAAATGGAATTCTGGATTAGCACTAACGGAGCCGGTGGTATACCTGCATACTCAGGAGATCAATATATCGAGTTAAATGCCAATCAAGCTTCCGGTGTATATCAAGATTATGATACCCCTATTGCCGGAACTCAATTTTTTTACAGTTTTGCACATGCAGCAAGAAATCAGGCTCCATCTGGGCAAGATGTAGTCGGTGTTTATGCGGGAAGTCCCGGAAGTAATTTAACTTTAGTTGCTCAATATTCAACAGCAATCAATGCAGGTTGGGATGTAAAAGTTGGTACATATATAGTCCCTGCAAACCAACCAACCACAAGATTCGAGTTTAGAGCAATTTCAACAGCTTCTGGCGATAATACTGTTGGTAACTTCTTAGATGATATAAATATTATAGCAAACTTAGGTATAGTATCTCAGCCTCAAACTATTGCTTGTACTACTCAAATTACCTTAGAAGCTTTAGGTAGTGGCCAATGGATCGCAGATACTAACAATCCAGCTACTGTAACAATAGAAAGCCCAACTTCTAATATTACAGATATCACGGGTCTAACAGAATTAGGTACCTACAATTTCACTTGGACCAATCAATACTGCCAAGAAACAGTTGCCATAGAAGTTGCAGAAGGAAGTTTTACTTTAAACGATGATTCTATAGATATATTAGGGCAATGTGATACCGATGGCATAAATTCTGAAGATTACGATCTAACACTAACAGAACCACAGTTTGTTGATAATCCTGAGAATTTCGAAATAAGTTATTATGAGTCTGAAGAAGATGCAGAAAATGAAGATGACAACATAACTAACCCAGAAAATTACACGTTTTTAAACGATCAGCCTTACACTATATATGTTAGGATCGAAGATGATACCTGTTATCAAATAACACAAATAAATGCTCAAATATTTACTTCTCCTACGGTTGAAGAATTTATAAACCTTTCAACCTGTTTTGAAAGCTTAGATGCTGCATCTTATAATTTAAGTCAAAATACACCATTGGTAATTGGCAATCAAGATTCAAATTTATTTACTGTTTCTTATCATGCTACTTTTGAAAATGCAGAAAATAATGTTTCGCCTTTAGATGAGTTGAATTATGAGCCAGTTAGTGAAAACGACACAATTTATATTAGAATTGAAAATAACAACAATTCAGATTGTTATTCAATAGAGTCTTTTTCTATTGAAACAATTATTATTGACATCGCCACCCCACCAAGTATAGAAGAATGTGATGAAGAGAATGACGGAGAAACGG
>DTTX01000016.1 GCA_012964435.1 Mesonia sp.
CGATAATTCCACTTTTACTGATTTTCGTTAAGTGAAGCTTTAAAAATTAGTAAAAGTGGAATTATCGCTGAACATAAACGTCGCTCCCCTTCTAAACCCAACATCAATCAAAAATTGTATGTGAATGAAGTGGTTGCTGGCTATCAAAAAGCTGGCGCTTGCGGAAGTTCTGTACTTACCGACAATAGTTTTTTCGGAGGTTCTTTGGAAGATTTACAACTAGCGCGAGCGAGTGTAGATTTTCCTTTACTGCGGAAAGATTTCATCATCGATGAATATCAAATTATAGAAGCCAAAGCCAGTGGTGCCGATGTGATTTTATTGATCGCTGCAATTTTAAATGCACAGCAGGTGAAGAATTTTGCAAAACTGGCCAACGATTTAGGAATGGAAGTTTTACTTGAAGTTCATAACGAAAAAGAATTGCAAGCCAACCTCAACGCAGAAGTCCAATTGATCGGGGTGAATAATCGCAACTTAAAAACCTTTGAAGTTTCTACGGAAATCAGCAAGCAACTTTCAACATTAATTCCGAAGGAAATCGTCAAAATATCAGAAAGCGGACTAAAATCTGCCAATGATATTATTGAGTTAAGAGAATTTGGATATCGCGGATTTTTGATTGGAGAAACTTTTATGAAAACTAAAAATCCCGGTAAAAGCGCTCAGCAATTTATCGAAGAAATTGAAGGGAAAAAATAAGATGAGATTCCGTGTCAAGCACGGAATGGCAAAAAATAAAAATGTGAAACTGAAAGTCTGCGGAATGAAATACGAAGAAAATATAATGGAGTTAGCACAACTTCAACCCAATTACATGGGCTTCATTTTCTATGAAAAATCTCCGCGATTTGTCGAGAAACAAATTCCGCAGCTCAATTCAGCCATAAAAAAAACAGGCGTTTTTGTAGATGCAGAACTAAGTTTTATTCAACAAAAAGTTGAAGCAAATAACTTACAAGCTGTTCAGCTTCACGGAAACGAAAGTGCGGAGTATTGTCAAGAATTAAGAAATTTATTTAAAAATAAGCGAGATGAGATCCCGGATCAAGTCCGGGATGACGAATACAACCAATCGCGTCATGCTGAACTTGTCGGACATCCCGAGCGGAGTCGAGGGACAGCATCACATCAAACCAAATCAAATCCCATTGAAATCATCAAAGCGTTTTCAATTAAAGATCAATTCAACTTTCAAGAATTAGAAAAATACCTTCCGGTGGTCGATTATTTTTTATTCGACACTAAAGGACAAAATCCCGGTGGTAATGGTTTCACTTTCGATTGGCGAGTTTTAAAAGAGTATCCGTTTCAAAAACCGTTTTTTTTAAGCGGCGGAATTGGATTAAACGAAGTTGAAAAAATCAAAGAATTTCAACAGCTTAATTTACCGCTTTACGCTATCGACGTGAACAGTAAATTCGAAACCGAACCCGGAAGAAAAAATATAGAAGATTTAATTTTTTTTACAAAGAAAATAAACAGTTGATGAGATTCCAGATCAAGTCCGGAATGACGAATTTTTTTCAATAGCGTCATGCTGAACTTGATTCAGCATCACATCCTACAAATTTTAAAGAAATGACAACACATCACATCAATAAAAAAGGCTATTACGGTGAATACGGCGGCGCGTATATTCCAGAAATGCTTTACCCGAATATCGATCAATTAAAAGAGCAATACCTAGAGATCATAGGTGATGCTTCGTTTCAAGAAGAATATCAGCAATTATTGAGAGATTATGTAGGTCGCCCTACTCCACTCTATTTTGCTAATCGATTGAGCGAAAAATACAACACAAAAATCTACCTCAAACGAGAAGATCTTTGCCATACCGGAGCGCACAAAGTGAACAATACGGTCGGGCAGATTCTACTTGCCAAACGCTTGGGTAAAAAACGAATTATCGCCGAAACCGGCGCCGGCCAACATGGCGTTGCTACTGCCACGGTTTGCGCATTAATGGGAATGCCGTGTTTTGTGTATATGGGAGAAATCGATATGAAACGACAAGCACCCAACGTAGCTCGAATGAAAATGTTGGGCGCCGAAGTGATTCCTTCAACTTCTGGAAGTAAAACGCTCAAAGACGCCACCAACGATGCCATTCGAGATTGGATCAACAATCCAGAAGAAACCCATTACATTATTGGTTCGGTGGTTGGTCCGCATCCTTATCCCGATATGGTGGCACGTTTGCAAAGCATTATTTCACAAGAGATAAAACTGCAATTGCAAGAAAAAGAAAACCGAAGCAAACCCAATCATATTATTGCTTGTGTTGGTGGTGGCAGCAACGCCGCCGGGGCTTTTTATCATTATTTAGATGAAGAAAATGTGAACCTAATCGCTGTGGAAGCTGCCGGAAAAGGGATACATAGCGGAGAAAGTGCCGCTACTTCGCAACTAGGTAACAACGGAATCATTCACGGAAGCAAAACACTTTTGATGCAAAGTAAAGATGGGCAAATTACCGAACCTTATTCAATTTCTGCAGGATTAGATTATCCCGGTGTCGGGCCGATGCACGCGCATTTATTCAGCAGTAAACGAGCAGAATTTTTGTCGGTTACCGACGATCAAGCGATGCAAGCCGGAGCTGAGCTCACCAAACTCGAAGGCATAATTCCCGCTATCGAAAGTGCACACGCGTTGGCCGCTTTAGAGCAAAAGAAATTTCAACCTGATGACGTTGTAGTGATCAACCTTTCCGGTCGTGGCGATAAAGATCTAGAAACCTATATGAAATATTTTGATTTATAGAAATTGCTTCCCTCCTTTTGAAGGAGGGAAAACAAGCTTTGCTTGTAGGGTGGTTAACCCTTCCGTATTTCGTTAAAACGAAATACACCTTCCCTTACAAGGGAAGGAACCTTTAAAATATTAAAACTAAACACAATGAATCGCATCTCTCATAAATTACAAGAAAACAAAAAATTACTTTCTATTTATTTTACAGCGGGTTATCCTCAACTTGACGACACTAAAACTATTCTTGAGCAACTAGAAAAATCGGGCGTAGATTTAGTGGAAATCGGTTTACCGTTTAGCGATCCGTTAGCCGACGGTCCCACAATACAAGCGAGTTCTACACAAGCTTTACAAAACGGAATGACCACTAAAAAACTTTTTGAACAACTCGAAGATATTCGAAAAACAGTTTCTATTCCGTTAATTATCATGGGATATTTCAACCCGATGCTACAATATGGAATTGAAAAGTTTTGCAAAAAATGCGCTGAAATTGGTATCGACGGACTCATAATTCCAGACCTCCCCTTAGAAGTTTATACCGAAGAATATCAAGCGATTTTTCAGCAATACGGTTTACAAAACATCTTTTTGATCACGCCACAAACTTCAAAAAAACGAATTCGACAGATCGATGAAGCTTCAGAAGGATTTATTTATATGGTGAGTTCTGCAAGTATTACAGGAGCAAAAAATAGTTTTGGTGATGCCCAACAAAACTATTTTGAAAGAATTGATCAAATGCAACTTCAACATCCACAAATCGTTGGATTTGGTATTAGCAATACCGAAACTTTCGACAAAGCGACGCAATTTGCCAAAGGAGCCATTATTGGTTCAGCTTTCATCAAACACCTCACCGAAAACGGAACGCAAAACATTCATTCGTTTGTTGATCAAATTAGGAAGTCTAATTAATCTTTTAAAAGACTTTCTATTTTTAAAAGCGTTTTCCAGTTTCGAGCGGTAGCTTTGGTGTTTAGTTTTTTCTCGATAAGCGTGGTTGAAAGTTTTGAATTTCGAACCCCATCGGTATAATTCACATAAAGATGCTGCGCTTCAATTTTAAATTTTTCTGAAGGAAATTCGAGCTTTTCAAAATCTTTAATGGAAGTTTCTGATGGTTTTTCTTTCAGAAAAACAAGATGTAACAACTTAAAATCTTCTGCTTCTGGGAATGGATTTTCAGCAATAACCTTTTCAATTTCCTCCGAAGTTCTAATAATCACCGGAATGTCGTAAGTATATTCTTCTAATAAATGTTGTGCTAATTTTTCTTCTAAAATTGTAGCGTTTTTTTCTTCCGTAGTAAAAAATAAATTTCCGCTTTGGATGTATGTTGAAACCTGCGTAAAACCAATCTTCAAAACCGATTCACGCAAATCTGCCATTTTTAATTTTCGCTTTCCACCTACATTTATTCCTCGTAACAAGGCCACATATTTTTGACTCATCTTTAAAACTTCAGTTAAATTATTTATAGAAAAATAATGGTTTTGTAAAACTATCGATTTTTTTGGCAAGTTGTTTGTAAATGTCTTTTTCAACTTAAACCTTTTATTATGAAAAACATCAACATTTTATTAGCTGTAATTACTTTATGCTTTTTTTCGTGCAATAATGAAGTTAAAAATCAAACACAACCCAAAAACCAAAACATCAACACAATTACAGAAGAAATGGTTGTAGACGATGTTGAAGCTGAAGAATACGAAATGATGGATCCTGCTCCAATAATGTACAAAAGAGTAGAAGGCATTAAAGTTTCTAATAGAATTCCTGCTCCTCAAGAAAACCGCGAATCGTATCAAGAAATTGAAGAAAACACCTTTAAAATGGTAAATGCTTCTCCGCTTTCAACTTTTGCTATAGATGTAGATAAGGCGAGTTACAGTAACGTGCGAAGAATGATTAATAATGGACAGGAAGTCCCGAAAGATGCCGTTAAAATTGAAGAATTCATCAATTATTTCGATTACGACTATCCGCATCCTACCGGCGTAGATCCGTTTTCGATCAATACCGAAGTGGCGCAATCGCCTTGGAATAAAGACACCAAACTCGTAAAAATCGGTTTGCAGGGAAAAGATGTTCCGTTAGACGATATTCCGCCTTCTAACCTAGTTTTTCTGATCGATGTTTCGGGTTCGATGAATTCTGCTAACAAACTTCCGCTTTTAAAATCGGTTTTTAAATTATTAGTAAATCAACTTCGCGATGAAGATAAAATTAGCATCGTGACTTATGCCGGCGCGGCAGGGTTGGCTTTAGAATCAACTTCTGATAAAAATAAAATCTTAGAAGCTTTAAATAACTTAAATGCCGGTGGCTCAACTGCGGGCGGACAAGGAATTGAGCTTGCTTACAAAATTGCTGAAGAAAACTTCATTAAAAAAGGAAATAACCGCGTGATCTTAGCCACCGATGGCGATTTTAACGTAGGTGCGAGTAGCGATCAAGCAATGGAAGATCTCATTGTTGAAAAAAGAGAAAGTGGCGTTTTTCTTACGTGTTTAGGTTTTGGAAACGGAAATTACCAAGATTCTAAAATGGAAACTTTAGCCGATAAAGGTAATGGTAACCACGCTTACGTAGATACAATGCAAGAAGCGCAACGCGTTTTAGGAACCGAGTTTGGCGGCACTTTATATACCATCGCAAAAGATGTAAAGATTCAGGTAGAATTTAATCCGGCAAAAGTACAGGCGTATCGATTGATTGGTTATGAAAATCGTCTATTGAATGCGGAAGATTTTAACGACGATAAAAAAGATGCCGGCGAATTAGGAAGCGGTCATACCGTAACGGCGCTTTACGAAATTATTCCGGTAGGTGTAAAAAGTGAATGGTTAAAAGATATCGAAGATTTAAAATATTCAGATAAAAATGTGAAAGGTAATGCTGAAGACCTATTAACCGTAAAATTCCGTTATAAAAAACCAGATGGTGATAAAAGTAATCTTATTACGAAAGTGGTAAAAGATGAAGACATTCAACTTAAAAATGCTTCTACAGATTTAAAATTTAGTGCTGCACTTGCTATGTTCGGGATGCACCTTCGAGAATCTGAATACGCTAAAAACATCTCCAAAGAAAATATAGTTGAACTTGCCGAAGCAGGAAAGGGAGAAGATGAAGATGGCTATCGAGCTGAGTTTATAAGATTAGTTAAAGCCGGCTTATAAATTATTCTTCTAATTTTTAAATTATAATCAATTATTCTTAAATTTTATTGAAAACTAAATCATTTAAGTGTAAATAATTGTTATATTTTAAGAATAATCAATCTCATTAACAAATGATTAACGATTTCTATATCTGAATTTCAATAACTTAGAAATAAAAAAAGAGTTATTAGCGATAAAGATATATACCAAATGGCGCTAGTGAAACACCAACTTTATTTCGGTAATTTTTATTTCTTCGATAATTTTATTGTCGCAGAAATGCATAAAGGAGTGTTTTTTGACTGGAAAAAAGCTACAATTGTAATTGAATTAGCTGAGGCTTTCTATGGAGAAAATTCAATTCCGCATTATATCTCTAATCGAAAAAACAAATATTTTGTTAATCCTG
Source organism: Mesonia sp. (assembly GCA_012964435.1). Classification (GTDB taxonomy): domain Bacteria; phylum Bacteroidota; class Bacteroidia; order Flavobacteriales; family Flavobacteriaceae; genus Mesonia. Next base: position 6,331 of record DTTX01000016.1, read on the forward strand.
CAGATTGGACTAATTTCTTTCAATTAGGCTATAAAATCAAATCATACATCGTGATACATAAAACAAAATCGTCTTTATTTAATTTTAAATTCGAAAAAATGTTTTTTAAAGGTAAAACCTTGCAGTTTTATAACTTACACAATGCAGTAACCTGGATAAATTCATTTGAGTTACAAGAATAATCTTATAATTCACTTAACAAGATTTTACAAAGTCTTTAATATAAAACAAGTTGGTATTTGTCTAATTTAGTGATGAATTAAAAAATTAAAGTTATGGGATTTATTGAAGATAATCATAGAAAGAGAAAACACAAAGATACTGAGAGTGTATTAGGAAATTTTGGAGATCGTAAACAAAATACGAATAAAGTAGATTTTGACGACTCGACGATTAGAGAACAAGAAAATAAAGAATAATTGGTATTAAGCCCTACATAAAATCAAACACTAGAAAGCTGTCTTAACTGACAGCTTTTTTAAATGACAAATCAAAATTTGTTCAATATTTATCTGATAAAAGTTAGACAAACCTTACCTTTAAAAAAATTCCCTGATGAGCTATTATACCAGAAAACATATTGAAGACTTAGACAAACAATTTAGGATTAACCTCATAAATAGTTTAAGCGGCTACAAATCTGCCAATCTTATTGCGACCAAATCTAAAGATGAGATCACAAACGTGGCTATTTACAGTTCGGTAATCCATCTAGGCAGCAATCCTCCTTTGCTAGGTTTTATTTTACGCCCAACTTCTACAGAGAGAAACACTTATGACAATTTGGTTACTACCGGTGAGTTTACGGTAAATCACATTCACAAAGGCATTATAAAAGATGCGCATCATACTTCTGCAAAATACGATGGTGAAATTTCAGAATTCGATAAAACAAATTTAACAGAAGAATACCTACAAGGTTTTTATCCACCATTTGTAAAAGAGGCAAAAATTAAAATTGGCTGTAAATTGGTAAATTATTACTACATCAAAGAGAATCAATGCAGAATGATCATTGGTGAAGTAGAACATTTATTTTTCGATGATCATATTGAAGAAAAAGACGGCTGGCTAAATTTAGAAAAAGCCGATACTGTTGCGATTAATGGTTTAGATGGTTATGTAGAAACACATTTAATCGATCGCTTTGATCATGCCAAACCCAATAATGAGGTGAATTCTATTTTAGATGAAGAAAAGTGAACTTCCCACTAAAATTTGTCCGGTTTGCCAACGCCCATTCTCTTGGCGAAAAAAATGGGAACGCAATTGGGAAAACGTAAAATATTGCAGTAAAAAATGCGCGAAAAACAAACATACAATGTAATTTGGTTCAGAAACGATTTACGTGTTTTTGATAATTATTCTATAGAAAAAGCCTTTAAAGAAAACCATCCTATTTTAGCGGTTTACTGTTTTGATCCCAGACATTTTGAAACGACGAAATTCGGTTTCAAAAAAACTGAAAAATACCGAGCACAATTTCTTATCGAAACCGTGCAAAACCTTCAGAAGAACTTAAAAGACAAACTCAATATTAGTTTGCTGGTTTTTCACGATTACCCCGAAAGTGTTTTCCCGAAGCTGGCAGAAAAATATCATTTCCAGCAACTATTTCTTCAAAAAGAATGGACGCAAGAAGAAGTCGAAATTCAAAAAAATGTACATTATCACTTACCGGAAGTTGAATTTATAGAAACTTACGATCAGTTTTTATTTCATCCGGAAGATATTCCTTACGAGACTTTTCAAAACATTCCTGAAGTTTATACGCAATTCAGAAAAAAAGCAGAATATCACGTAAACGTAAGACCACCGGCAAATTTACCACAACCTCAACCAGAAGAATATATCGTAGAACATACGACACAAGTACCAAAACTAAAAGATTTAGGTTTAGAGGAAGTTGAAAAAGATTCGCGATCTGCTTTCCCTTTTCACGGAGGTGAAGAAGAAGCAGACCGACGCATTCAGCATTATTTTTGGGACACGTGTCAACTTCAGCATTATAAGGAAACCCGCAACGGACTTCTAGGACCAGATTATAGCTCTAAACTTTCAGCTTGGTTAGCGAACGGAAGTATTTCAGCTAGAAAAATTTATTGGAAAGTAAAAAAGTTCGAAAAACAAATCGTAAAAAACGATAGCACATATTGGTTAATTTTTGAATTGATCTGGCGCGATTATTTTAAATACATTTCGTTAAAACACGGTGATAAGATCTTTCAACTTGGTGGTATTCTCAATAAAGATCTCGACTGGAATCAAGATGAAGAAACTCTACAAAACTGGATTAAAGGCGAAACTGAAGAACCTTTTGTAAATGCGAATATGAAAGAAATTGCCGCCACCGGTTTTATGAGTAATCGCGGTCGCCAAAACATAAATAGCTTTTGGGCAAAAGAGCTAAAACAAGATTGGCGAATTGGCGCAGCGTATCTAGAAAGTATGCTTATCGATTATGACGTACACAGCAATTGGGGCAATTGGATGTACAATAGCGGCGTTGGTAACGACCCGCGAGATCGAAAATTTAATATTCAATCGCAGGCAAAACGTTACGATCCCGATCAAAAATATCAACAAACCTGGTTAGGTGGTCAAAAAGAACTGTTCTAAGATTTTGAACACGATTTTTTCTTAAAAATACTTGGGTATAAACTAATCATCAAACCTTGAGTAGCCACGTAAATGTAAATTAACGTGTTTTTCTCTAACTTTAAAACAAAAGCACAAACAGCAAGACTCAACAACCAAACTACAAGTAAAGAATAGTAAATAGATTTTTTCATAATAGTCATTTATTATATGAAGATCAAAAGCTGCTTTTGTTACACAAATCAATGATAAAATTATGAAAAAACTTCGATTTTTGCTTGGCGATCAGCTTAATCACAAACATTCTTGGTTTTCTTCCGCAGATAAAAATACCATTTATTTTATGGCAGAAATGCGTCAAGAGACAGATTATACCGTTCATCATATTCAGAAAGTGGTCGCGTTTTTTGCTTCAATGCGTAATTTTTATGAGCATTTAAAAAGTAAAGGCCATCAAGTAATTTATTATGAAATTGATGCTGAAGAAAACAAACAAGATCTCTTAGAAAATCTTCAGCAATTGATCGATAAATATGAAATTGAAAAATTTGAATATCAACTCCCCGATGAATATCGTTTAGATGAACAACTCAAAGATTTTTGCTCAAATCTTGAAATTGAAACACAAGCTTTCGACACTGAACATTTTTTTACGTCTCGCACAGATCTAGCTGAATTTTACGAAGGGAAGAAAGAAATGACGATGGAATATTTTTACCGCGATATGCGTAAAAAACATTCTATTTTAATGCAAAATGAAAAAAATCCGGAAGGTGGCAAATGGAATTTCGATAAAAGCAATCGCAAAAAATGGAAAGGCCAACCCGAGATTCCGCACGAAAGAGGCTTTAGAAAAGATGTTTCTAATATTATAAAACAAATTGAACAGCAGGAAATCAAAACCATGGGAAGTGTTCAGGAGAAAAATTTTAATTGGCCCACTTCTCGCCCAGATTGCTTAAAAGTACTTAATTATTTCTGCGAAAATTTGTTGATCCATTTTGGCGATTATCAAGATGCAATGCATACCGAGCAGATCTATTTATTTCATTCTCGACTTTCTTTTGCGATGAATTCGAAAATGCTTTCGCCGGAAGAAGTCATCGAAAAAGTGGTCGATACTTATCACGAAAACAAAAGTGAGATCGATATTTCTCAAGTAGAAGGTTTTGTTCGGCAAATTCTAGGTTGGCGAGAATATATGCGTGGCATTTATTGGAAAGAAATGCCGGGTTACCGCAGAAGTAACAAGCTTGACAATCAAAATAAACTCCCCGATTTTTATTGGACTGCAAAAACAAAAATGAATTGCCTTCATCATTCGATCAAGCAAAGTTTAGACGAAGCTTACGCGCATCATATTCAGCGGTTAATGATCACGGGAAATTTTGCGTTGCTGGCTCAAATTCACCCAGATGAAGTCGATGCTTGGTATTTAGGTATTTATATCGATGCGATCGAATGGGTAGAAATGCCCAACACTCGTGGTATGAGTCAGTTTGCAGACGGTGGTATTGTTGCTACCAAACCCTATGTTTCTAGTGGAAGTTACATCAATAAAATGAGTAATTATTGTAAAGATTGCCACTACAACGTAAATAAAAAAGAAGGTGAAGAAGCTTGCCCATTCAACTCTCTTTACTGGAATTTCTTAGACGATAAACGAGAACATTTTAAAGACAATCAACGTATGAATATGATGATGAGCCTCTTAAACAAAATGAATCATGAAACCTTAAAAAATCATAAAGAGCGTGCGGCAGACATTCTTAAAAACCCAAATAAGTATTAATTCTTAGTTAATTGATAGTTAAACGCTCACAATCGAAAATGCATATTTTCTACATTTACTTCAACTAACAATAAAAACTATTACTATGAGAGATTTAATTTGGCTAATTGTAGTAATCCTAATTATAGGGTGGCTCATAGGTTATTTTGGTTTTGGTGAAGCTGTAGGAAGTTTAATACATATACTTTTAGTACTTGCCATCATCGGAATTTTATATAGATTAGCAACAGGTAGAAGACCTTAACTTCATTAACTAATCACTTAAATTTTTTAATTATGAAAAAATTATTTTTATCATTATTCTTAGTAGGAACTTTAGCAACAACTTTTACTAGTTGTAGAGAAGAAAGTACAGGAGACAAAATAGAAGACGCTGCAGATGATGTAGGAGATTCTATGGAAGATGCTGCAGAAGACGTTGAAGACGCTGTAGATTAATCTTTATTTTCTTATAAAATTTAAAACCTCTTGAGAACTTCAGGAGGTTTTTTTTATTTTTAATTCATAAATATTTATAATGAAAAATTTACTACTTATCGCCTTGGCGATGATTACTGCTATCAGTTGTAAAAAGAATTCTGAAGCTACAACTACAAAAACTTCTTCTGAAAAAGAAATTTCTGTTTTAGAAAAAGTAGCCAATGCGCACGGATTCAAAAACTGGAATAATATAGAAAAACTCACCTACACCTTTAATGTAGATCGCGACTCGAGCCATTACGAACGTTCTTGGCAATGGCAACCCCAAAAAGAGCAGGTAAAAATGCTCTCAGTGAAAGACACAGTAGAATATGTAAGAAAAGAGATCGATAGTCTTCAACAAAAAGCAGATCAAGCTTTTATTAACGATAAATATTGGCTGTTATTTCCGTTTCAGTTAGTTTGGGATCAAAGTTTTGAACATGCTGTAAAAGAAAATGTAAAAGCACCAATTAGTAAAAAAACGATGACAGAAATCACCATCGCTTACGATAATGAAGATGGTTACACACCAGGCGATACGTATAAAATCTATATTGACAAAGATTTTATAATTCGAGAATGGTCTTATATCGCTTCCGGAAGCAAAGACCCCAATCTTTCAACAACTTGGGAAAATTACCAAACCTACAACGGACTCAAAATTGCGACGACTCATCAAAATAAAGAAGGTAGTTTTAAACTCTATTTCACCAATATTGAGGTTGAATAATTCCTGTTTAAATTATTAAAGTTGAAAAATTTTTAAAGATTTCTCTCAAATTCCTACAAAACAATCCTTCAAACCTTTCAATTAATCAAAAACAACTCATGAATTATTGCTAAATTTGTGGAAAACTCATTTTTTAGAACACGAAAATGCAAACAACCCAACATAAAAACACCCTAGAATTTGCGAAAGAGCAAGACCAGAACGATCCGCTAAGGCGTTTTAGAAATCAGTTTCATATTCCTAAAGATAAAAGCGGAGAAGAACAGGTTTATCTCTGCGGAAACTCTTTGGGCTTGCAACCAAAACTTACCCAAGAATACATTCAGCAAGAATTAGAAGACTGGAGTAATTTAGGGGTTGAAGGTCATACTGAAGCTAAAAACCCTTGGATGCCTTACCACGAATTTTTAACCGAAAAAATGGCGAAGATCGTGGGCGCAAAACCCTCAGAAGTAGTAATGATGAATACTTTAAGCGTCAACCTTCATTTAATGATGGTTTCGTTTTACCAACCTACTTCAGAGCGTTTCAAGATCATTATAGAAAGTGACGCTTTCCCTTCAGATAAATATGCCGTAGAATCTCAACTTAAATTTCACGGTCACGATCCTAAGGACTCTCTAATTTTATGGGAACCTAGAAAAGGCGAAGAACTTTGCCATTTTGAAGATTTAGAAAAAATTATGGAGACCGAAGGCGATCAAGTAGCGCTATTACTTATCGGCTCTACCAATTATTACACGGGACAATCTTTCCCATTAAAAAAAATCACTGAATTAGGTCATCGTCACGGGGCAAAAGTTGGTTTCGACCTTGCTCACGGCGCAGGAAATATTCAGCCTAATTTACACGAAACAGGACCAGATTTTGCTGTTTGGTGTTCTTACAAATATTTAAACAGCGGCCCAGGAAGTGTTGGCGGCTGCTTTGTACACGAACGTCACGCCAACAACAAAGAGTTAAAACGCTTTACCGGTTGGTGGGGTCATAACAAGCAAACACGTTTTAATATGCGTCACGAGTTTGACCCAATTCCGGGGGCAGAAGGTTGGCAATTAAGTAATCCGCCAATCTTGTCGTTAGCCGCCATTCGAGCTTCGCTGGCGATTTTTGATGAGGCCGGTTTTGAAAATATTAGAACCAAATCATTGAAAATCACTAATTACTTAGAATATTTGTTGAAGGAAATTGAAGGTGATCAAATTGAAATTATCACTCCTAAAAATCCGGAAGAACGCGGTTGTCAACTTTCAATCAAAGTGAAAAACGCGAACAAAGACTTATTCGATAAATTAATGGCTGCAGGAGTAATTTCAGACTGGCGTGAGCCAAATGTAATTCGTGTAGCTCCTGCTCCACTCTACAATTCTTTTGAAGATGTTTATAAAATGGTCGAACGTTTAAAAGCGCTGTTGTAATGAAAAACAAAGAAAACATACTCATTATCGGCGCCGGTCTTTGCGGATCTTTATTGGCTTTACGAATGGCACAACGCGGTTATCAAGTTCAGCTTATCGAAAAGCGTCCCGATTTAAGAAAAACAGATATTTCAGCAGGAAGATCGATTAACTTGGCATTTTCAAATCGCGGTATCAAGGCGATGAAACTCGTTGGTTTAGAGCAAAAAGCTTTAGAAATTTGCATCCCGATGAACGGACGAATGATTCACGATCAAGAAGAAAACACTTTCCTTTCACCATATAGTGGTTTAGAACACGAATACATCAATTCTATTTCTCGAACAGATTTAAACGCCTTGTTGTTAGACGAAGCTGAAAAAATGGAAAATGTTTCTATTCAATTCAATCAAGAATGTCTAGAGGTAAATTCTGAAAAAGCGACGGCAACCTTTAAAGATTATCATTCCGGTGAAGAAACGACTATCGTTGCCGATCTTATTTTTGGTACCGATGGCGCAGGTTCTGCTTTACGTAAAAGTATGATGAACGATCGTAGTTTTCTATTTAGTTTTTCACAAGATTATTTGCAACACGGCTATAAAGAATTAACGATCGAGCCTTCTAAAGAAGGTGATTTTCAACTTTATAAAAATGCTTTACACATTTGGCCAAGAGGCGAAAACATGCTCATTGCGCTTCCTAATTTAGACGGAAGTTTCACGGTGACGCTATTTATGTCGTATGCCGAAGGAGATTATAATTTCAACAATATTACTTCCGCAGCAAAAGCAGAAGAATATTTCAAAAAATATTATCCAGACGCTTTAAAATTGATGCCGAATTTAGGGGAAGAGTTTTTTGAAAATCCCACCGGCGCTTTAGGAACCGTTAAATGTTCACCTTGGTATAGCCACGGAAAAAGTCTCCTAATGGGAGATGCTGCTCACGCGATTGTTCCGTTTTACGGACAAGGAATGAACGCTTCTTTTGAAGATGTTGTAGTTTTCGATGAAGCTTTAGAAAATCATATCGGCGATTGGGAAACTACATTTAAAGCTTATCAAAAAGCGCGTAAAAAAGATACCGATGCGATTGCCGATTTAGCGATCGATAATTTTTACGAGATGAAAGAACACACGGCTGCTCCTATTTTTCAGCAGAAAAGAAAATTAGAAATGGCCTTAGAACAAGAATTTCCGGCAGAATATGCTTCAAAATACCGACTGGTCACCTTTCAAGAGCAAATTGGTTATGCTGAAGCAATGCAACGTGGTCGAGCACAAGATAAAGCGATGCTTCGATTAATTTCAGAAGAAAAAATTACAGAAGATTTAAGTTTAGCAGAAAAACTGAAATTAGTAAAAGAAGAAACTAAAACTATTTTAGAAGAAGATAAGGTTGCTTATTAAGTAATAAAGATCGTCAGTTCGAGTGATTTGGTAGAGTGAAACGAAACTAAATTGTATCTAGAACTTAAATAATAAACGAAATAAAAAATGAACCATCAGGAGATAGCAGAGATTTTAGATCAGGCCGCAAGGCATGCTAGACCCACCACACAATTGGCAGCCGCGCATCAAATCGATTTAGATGCGGCTTACCAAATACAAAATCTTTGCGTTGGCAAAAAATTAGACCGTGGCGAATATGTTACAGGCTACAAACTCGGTTTTACCAACCGAGCTAGAATGGAAGAAATGGGCGTTCATGACCTTATTTGGGGCGTGCTCACCAATTCGATGGAAATATTAAACCAAGAAGAGGTCGATGCCAAACGTTGGATTTTACCTCGCGCAGAAGTTGAAATCGCTTTCAGAATTTCTAAAGATATTGAAGAATCTGTCGGCTTAAAAGATATTACTAAGTATATCGACAAAATGGCTCCGGCAATCGAAATTGTGGATAGCCGCTATGAAAATTTTAGATTCTCCTTAGAAGATATGGTAGCCGACAATTGTTCTGCTTCCGCTTATGTTTTAGGGGATTGGATAGATTTAGAAGAAAATATCGACGACTTGCAAATTCATTTAAAAGTTAACCGAGAAACTTTAGCAGAAGGTAAAACCAACGCCATACTTTCTAACCCTTTACAATCGGTGGTAGAATTGAGTCGACTCGCTTCTAAAGCCGAAACAGTGATTAAAAAAGGGCAAATTGTATTGGCCGGTGCGGCAACGGCTTCGGTTCATTTTTCAGCTAATCAAAGCATTGAAGCACAAATTGAAAAATTAGGAAAAGTCAGTTTTAAAACGAAATAAGCTCCTTCCTTGTTTTTCAGAGAGAAATAAAAAGAACAATCCTTCCATTAAAAAGGGAAGGTGGATTTTTAAGTGAAAGCGAAAAAAGGCGGAAGGGTTAAAAAACAAAAATAAGAAAAAATGTCAGGAAAAGTAATTGAAGGAAAAGCAACTCCAAGAGGAAAGTACCCGCACGTAAAGCGCGTGGGTGATTTTATCTATGTTTCAGGAACCAGCTCTCGCAAACCCGACAACACTTTCGAAGGTGTTGAAGTTGATGAGATGGGAACCACCAATCTTGATATTAAAAAACAAACTGCAGCGGTTCTAGAAAATATCGACAGTATTTTACACGAAGAAGGCGCTTCGTTAAAAGACGTGGTCGATGTGACAACTTTTTTAGTCAATATGAACGATTTTGGTGGTTACAACGAAACCTACGGAAAGTTTTTTGAACCGGAAACAGGTCCAACCCGAACTACAGTTGCCGTGCATCAATTACCGCATCCGCATTTATTGATCGAAATTAAAGTGATCGCTTACAAAAAGCAGCAATACGCTACGCATTAAAGCTTCCCCTAACCCCTCCAAAAGAGAGTAATAAAACAAAGTTCCTTCCCTTAGTAAGGGAAGGTGGCTTTTAAGCGATAGCGAAAAAAGACGGAAGGGTTTTATCTTCCCCTACTTACAAAACTCTCTACCATTAAAATCAATTAGAAAAATTCCTATAAATAATTTTTCTAATTCTATGGAATCATTTTTTCAACATGCGTTATATTTGAGTGGAATTTTTTCAGAATTCTACAATTTTTCAACTCATGCAACAATTACAAAATTATATTAATGGTGAATTGATCTCGCCTCTTTCTTCAGAATGGATTGACAATTTCGATCCTTCAAAAGGAGAAGTTTACAGTCAAATTCCCAGAAGTAAAAAAGAAGATGTAGAACTCGCTTTTGAAGCTGCAAAAAAAGCCTTTCCAGCATGGAGTAACACTACTTTAGAAGAACGCAGCAAAGTGCTTCTAAAAATTGCGAATTTACTTCAACAAAAATTGGTTGATTTTGCGAAAGCCGAATCTAAAGATAACGGAAAACCGCTTGCTTTGGCTTTGAATATCGATATTCCGCGAGCGGTTAGTAATTTTGAATTTTACGCGCACGCACTCACTCAATTTGGGAGCGAAGCTCACGAAAGCGTAGGAAAAAACACGATTAATTTCACCCTTCGTAAACCCATCGGTGTTGTTGGCTGTATTTCTCCGTGGAATCTACCGCTTTACCTTTTCTCTTGGAAGATCGCTCCTGCCCTAGCCGCAGGCAATTGCGTAGTCGCTAAACCAAGTGAAATCACGCCGGTGACTGCCTATTTACTGAGTGAAATTTGCATCGAAGCCGGTTTACCTAAAGGTGTATTAAATATTGTTCACGGACTGGGAAATGAAGTTGGGCAAGCCATTGTAGAACATCCACAGATCAAAGCGATCTCGTTTACCGGAGGCACCAAAACCGGCGAGCATTTGGCAAGAACCGCAGCGCCGATGTTTAAAAAGTTATCGCTAGAATTAGGAGGAAAAAACCCAAATTTAATTTTTGCCGATTGCGATTATGAGCAAATGCTAAAAACTACGGTGAAGTCTTCATTCGCCAATCAAGGACAAATTTGTTTATGTGGTTCTCGAATTTTTGTGGAAGAATCAATTTACGAAAAGTTTAAAAATGATTTTATTGCGGAAACAAAAAAACTGAAAGTCGGTATTCCTTCGGAAGCTTCTTCTGATTTGGGTGCGGTAGTTTCTGAAGCACATATGCAAAAGATCTTAGGATATATTGATCAAGCTGAAAAACAAGACGCTAAAATTCTAACTGGTGGAAAACGTGTAGAAGTAAAAGACCACGAAAATGGTTATTATTTAGAACCAACGATTATTGAAGTGAAATCGAATCGTTGCCAATTAAATCAAGAAGAAATATTTGGTCCGGTGGTCACGATGATGCCTTTTAAAACAGAAGAACAAGCGCTAGAAATGGCAAACGACGTTCGCTATGGACTTTCATCTACGGTTTGGACGAGTAATTTAGATCGTGCGATGCGATTAAGTAACACTTTAGAAGCCGGCATTATTTGGGTAAACACGTGGTTAAATCGCGATTTAAGAACTCCATTCGGCGGGACTAAAGACAGCGGCGTTGGTCGCGAAGGTGGTTTTGAAGCCTTACGCTTTTTTACCGAGCCTAAGAATGTGTGTATTCAATATAAAAGTTGAAAATGAAACTGAAGTTGAAGCTAGAAGCTAGAAGCTAGAAGCTAGAAGCTAGAAGCTAGAAGCTAGAAGCTAGAAGCT
>DTTX01000017.1:0-8012 GCA_012964435.1 Mesonia sp.
ATCGTTGGTAGTGGATGAAGAAAAACCAAAACCTTTACCAAACTTGGATTATAAAATAATGCAAGGAAATAGTTTGCTGGAAAGTTTTGAAGGGATTCCATTAAACAATACAAATTTATTTAATGCACCATCAGATAGAAACATCACACTTTTTGAAGAGCCAGAAGAAGATTATGGTATAGGTGATGATATTAAACAATTAATGGATGATTATTTTAATCCTAAAAACTACAGAAAAAAACAGACTATACATAAATCAATTGATAAAAAAGTTATTGACTATATAGATAAATGTTTAGAAGGATTTGAAAACCAAAAACTCATAGAACTTGCAGGTGCAAAACAATCGTTAAAGCGTAAAACGGAATTACAACAGAAAACGCAACCAATACTTAAAGAAATTGAGCAAATACAAGAAACTCTAAATAGTAAAGGAAATGCACGTAAAAAATTAGTCGAGTTTGAAGAGAAATCTTCACGCCCTTATTTTTTATGGCATTTATTTTTTAAAGATGTTTTTGAAGATGGTGGTTTTGATATTGTTATAGGAAATCCGCCCTACAGACAAATTAAATGGTTAAGTGATAAAAAAGAGCTTGAAAATGAAGGATATGACACATTTTCAAAATCAGGAGATATATACTGTCTATTCTATGAAAAGGCAGATATAATTTTGAAGGCATCAGGTGTTGGGATTTATATTACCTCTAATAAATGGTTGAGAGCTGATTATGGAAAAGAACTTCGAAAATATCTTATAGATAAAACTAACCCTAATCAATTAATTGATTTTGCAGGATATAAAGTTTTCGAGACTGCTACTGTTGATACGAATATATTAAAATGGAAGAAAGAAAATTATTCTCAAACAACAAACACTACAGTAATTGACAACAGCTTTGATATTAAAAATACAATTAGCGACTTTATTAAATCTAATAGTGTTGATAATGAATTTTCTTCAGATAGACAATGGCTATCTATAAGTTTAGCTCAACTTAAAATCAAGAATATAATTGAAAAAAAATCACAAGTTTTATCAGATATAGTAAATCTTAATTATGGGATTCTGACTGGTGCAAATAAGACTTTTTTAATTGATAAGAAAAAATACCAAGAGTTAGTTTTAGAAGATGAAAAAAATCAAGAAATTCTAAAACCTATATTGAGAGGTAAAGATTTGTCTCAATATTCTTACGAGTTTAAAAATGTTTACTTAGTTAATAGTCACAATGGGATAAAATCAAAGAATATTTCACCAGTTAATATCGAACAAGAATATCCTACCATTTTAGAATATTTTGAGTCATTCGGAAACGGATTTAAACAAAGAGGTGAACAAGGTGATAACTGGTATAATCTCAGAAATTGTGCATATTTAGAAGAGTTTGAAAAAAACAAAATAATATATGCCGATATAGTACAAGAAAGAGGCAAGTTTTTTTATGATACCAATGGTTTTTATACAAATGATACTGCATTCATAATAACCGGTAACAAACTTAAATTGTTAACAGCTGTTTTAAACTCTACAATAGTTTCATATGCATATAAAAACTTTTATTCTGGAGGTGGATTAGGAGATAAAGGACTTAGATTTAAAAAAGAATTTTTGGGTAAAACACCAATTCCTAAGCAGATTGATGATGAAAGTCTTTTTGATTTTTTTGTTGATGTTATACAGTACATAAAATTAAAGATTGTACAACCATTAAACGAGACAATAAAAAACGAGCACATCTCAAAGTTTTTTGAAGAGGTTATTGATGGTTGTGTATTTGAATTGTACTTTAAAGAACATATGCTTGAAAAAGGCATCAACATTATAGCATTGGTACAGCAAGAAATACATAAAATTTTAAGTAGTATCGACTTTAATGAATTAGGCGACCAAACCAAAAATCAAAAGATTTGGGAGTTGTATAAAAATCTAAAAAATAGTGAAGTACAACAACGTATGCGCTTGTTTGTATCTAAAAGCCCAGATATTTTAAAACCAATACTTCAAACCTAATGCCTGTAATTTCTAAATTAAAAATAAGAAATTTTAAAGGTTTCCCTAATGAGGAGGCAACAATTGATTTTGAAGAAAACAATGTATTATTGTATGGTGAAAATGGGAGTGGTAAAAGTTCTATTTATTGGGCTTTATACACCTTATTACAAGCATCTACAAAAAGTACTACTGAAGTCGCTAAATATTTCACTCCAAACAATTCTGAAAACTTAATCAATCTTCATTTTTTAAAGTCACACCCAAGTTTCTCTTTAGATATCAATGGTGAAATTGAAGAACCGCAATCTATAGGTCAAAACGCTTATGTTGAAGCCTATTTTAGTGATGGCAGAATGGAGAAAATAGATGTTTCAGGATTAAGTGGTACATCACCAAGTGGCTTTCGAGATTTAACTTTTACAGAAAACTTAAATAGACATAGCGATTTTATAGCTAATAGATTATTAATAAATTTTTACAACTATCGTAATTCAAAAGAAATTAATCTTTGGCAAGTTTTTGTGAGAGATATTTTTCCTTATCTGAATAATGACTCTGGGTACGGAATCCGAAATCTTTCACAAGTATTAAATGAAATTGAAGCGAGCAAACCTTTTACACTTAATAATACGCATTTTACATTTAAGTTGACAAGAAGTATAAGACGTCAAAACGATTTTGTTGCTATGCTTGACGATTTTAATGATGATGTTGAATATTGGATAAATGAAATCAATACTTATGTAAACAATTTTTACCAAACATACTTTGAGCCACTTTACAACGATAAAATTAGATTAACTCTTCATTATAAAACACAATTAAATTTTTCAAAGCACACTAAACAGTTTTATTATAAAAATGGTAACCGATATGAAAGGTGGACAAACAATATAGGATCTGATGAACCCTTTATTGCTTTAAAAATAGAAACTCAAAACGATGATGGATCATATACAGTAATCAGTAGACCTCAATCCTACCTAAACGAAGCTAAATTAACAAGTATCGCATTAGCAATTCGTTTTAGTTTACTTCATATAAACATTAGACCTAATTTTGATGGTCAATTTTTAGCTTTAGATGACTTGTTGATTAGTTTAGATATGAGTAATCGTGATAAAGTGATGGATATTATTCTAACAGAATTTGCAAGTAGATTCAAAATTTATTTATTCACCCACGAGAAAAGCTTTTACGATTTCTGCTTGTATAAAATACAACAGCATAGTCAAACAAGTAATTGGTCTATACAAGAAATATATGAGCCACAAGCAATAGGTGAAAAACCAGTTATTATTAATTCTGAATACACTAATTATGATAAGGCTAAAAAATATTTTAAAGCAAAAGACTACGTTGCTACTTCCTTATACTTACGGAAAGAATTTGAAAAAGTTGTAAAAGATAGATTGCCTGAAGAATACACAAAGACTGTTGAAGGCGAGTTTCATAACCTTGCACACTATTGGAAACTATTTAGAGAGCACTTTAAGGCTTTGTCTATTGATATGGATTCAGTTAGTCCGACGATGAATAAAGACTTTGAACAATCAAAGGCATTTATTTTAAACAGACAGGCACACCATAATTTATCCGAACCTGTTTATACAATTGAACTAAAGAATATTTTTAATCTAATTGATGATATAAAAAGATTATTTCCTATTCCTGATTCAACAATTATTTTATCAAAGGGCATTGACTTAATTTTTAAACATCCTACTTTAAACTATACATTTGAGTTTGTAATAGATTCAGATTTTTCACTAAATAGTATAAGTACGACTAATCATATTGTATTGCCTCAATGTAAAGTTGTTACTTGGCAAATGAACAATATTCCATATTTAGGGTTAGATAGTAATAAAATAGTAGCCTATGATATTACAAATCCAATAAGGGAAAAGATTATTAAGATAATTAATCGACACGTGTTCATTTTAAATTTAGGTTTGTCTATCAATAGTTTTTTAGAAAACACATTTATAAATGAAAGTAATCTAACCTTACACGAGTTATTAAATGCTTATGACATTCAATTTTATTATGATTTTATATCAAATAAGCTTTCCTGTAGGGTTATTTAATTTCTAATTTTTCATAACAATATTTCAAATCTCTCTTGATTAAGGAGCGCAACATATTGCGCTTAAAATAAAGCTTAGGGAAAGTACCTTTTATGTATTTAACGCCTCCTTACCACCTAACAAAAGATCAAGTGAGAGAATGCAAGAGTTAAAGTCTAAGAGTGTTATTTCTTGAAAACAAACATTAGTAATTTTAAACGAAATAGAAAAAGTATCTATTAGAAAAGAAGAAAATCACATACATTTTAAACCCACCATCCTTCATTGTTTGATAAAACGAATAAACAAATTTTTCCAAAAGTATAACATATAGGCAGTTACGCTGACATCAAAATCGCACTTAATCTATTAAACTAACACTTTCATCTATATATCAGTCATTTTGACAATTTCATAACCTGTTAAAAATCAAGGAATACTCTTTGCATTGGTTAAATTGTTGAAATAGTTGTTAGAGGATTCCTATTTCTAAAACCTCCTAATCCTTTTTGTCAAATTTTAATATAATAATTATGCAAGAAGAGTATAGAAAAGAATTAGAAGGAATTTTAGAAGAACTAGGCAACAAACTAGACATCTCCGAAACGGAGTACGAAGCTGCTAAAAGAAGCTACAATGCAGTTGGCGATTATCTCTCCAAAGATAATTCCCCTTTAAAACCATATAATCCTGAGATTCTCCCACAAGGCTCGTTTATGCTAGGAACGATGATTAAGCCAGTTAACGAGGGAGATGAACTTGATGTTGATTTGGTTTGCAAACTTGAGAAAATCCCCTCCTATTGGACGCAAAAAATTTTAAAAGATAACGTTGGAGATTGGCTAAAATCTAATGGTAGGTATGAAGCAATGATAAAAAACAAGGGAGGAGGAAGAAGATGCTGGACTTTACATTATGCCGATGACACTAACTATCATTTAGATATATTGCCGTCTACTACAGATATGAATTTGAAAGTGTTTTTAAGCGAATCTTTATTTAAAAAACACGATTTTGATTTATCCGAAGTAGATGAATTAGCCATACGAATTACCGATAAAGAAAGTTCACCGATCTATGAGGAATCGACCGATATTAATGATTGGCTCAAAAGCAATCCTTTCGGTTATGCTACTTGGTTTTTCCAAATTGCAGTTAAACATCAAGAAAGTGAAAAACGTTTATTTGCGCTAAATGAATCCGTTAACCCTCTTAAGCCCTATACTAAAAGAAAAATGCCTCTTCAAAGGGTAGTTCAACTTTTAAAAAGAGATAGGGACATAATGTTTTCGGATAAGAAATATGATTGTGAGCACAAACCTATTTCAATAATTATAACAACCTTAGCGGCAAAATCTTATGATTTAAGCCAACATAAAAGCAACCTATTAGAGTCTTTTATTGATATTGTTAATAACATGAGAGATTGTATAGAACGAAAGTACAATCCTGAAAGTGGTGAGTATGAATGGTGGGTTGAAAACCCTATAAATACTTGTGAAAATTTTGCGGACAAATGGCCTAAAGAGCCTATTAAAGAAGAATATTTTTTTGAGTGGCTAGAATCTGTAGAAAGTTACGTTGAAAAACTTCAAACACAGCCAAAAATTACTTTTCTTAGTGATTCCCTATCAAAACGTTATGGCGACAATGTCGTGACAGAAACATTCAATGCAATTGGAAAGCAAAAAGAAATGGCTAGAATTGATGGTAAAAGGGAACTCGGCAGAAATGGAATGCTCGGAACTCTAGTAGGCGGAAAAACTGTTAAGAATCATAATTTTTACGGTAATTGTGAGTAGATCTTACTTTAAAAAGCCAAAAAGAAGCAAGGGGATTAGCACAGCATTGCAATTAGAGAAAATTAAAGAATACTATCCCGACACAGAAGTACTGAAGCATACGGATAAGCATCTATCAATTACCCTAAACGTAAAGCCGACGGCACTAAGTGAAAGTTATGATTTAAAAATTGACTTTTCTAAAAATGGGACTGGTTCAGTAGCTGTTTATGTAATTAACCAAAAATTGAAAATTGCTAAAAATAGAAAGACTCTACCACACGTCTATGATAACGAAACCCAAAAACTCTGCCTATTTACCCCTAAAAAGAAGGAATGGAACTTAAGAAGGACATTAATAGATTATATCATCCCTTGGGCTTTGGAATGGTTAGACTTTTATGAGCATTGGTTAATAAGTGGTGAGTGGTTAGGTGGTGGACATGACGAATACGCAACAAAAAATGATTAAAAATAAATTTAAAATATTAGCAATTGATGGAGGTGGAATAAAAGGAGTTTTTCCTGCACTCTACCTTTCGCTTATCGAAGAAGAGTTAAAGGATAGGCCCGACGGTAAAACTCAAATTAAAGACCATTTTCATTTAATAACTGGCACATCTACTGGCGGAATAATCGCGTTGGCATTGTCTCTAGGAATACCAGCGAAGGACATTTACGATATATACATTGATAATGCAGATAAGATTTTTAGAAAACGGTCTTTTTGTAACAAAATTCTTGGCATATTTCGACCTTTCCATAGCAATAAATACCTTGAAAAAATAATAAAAGAAAAGTTTAGAGAAAGCTTTGACGGATTAGAACCCGACCCAAGACTAAAGGACTGTAAAACCGATGTTGCTATCCCCATATATGATTTGATAAAGGGTAACCCAAGCGTACTAAAGTCTCCGTATCATCCAAATTTTACTAGAGACTTCCACATACCTGCATATAAAGTTGCAATGGCAACATCTGCCGCCCCTACTTTTTTTCTACCGTATTCTTCCGACTACACTGATTTGAAAGGGTTTAAAAAAGGCTTTAATAATAAGATTGACGGTGGAGTAATGGCAAACAATCCAACTTTAGTAGGAATATTAGAAGCCATTAAAGCATTCAATAGAAAGCTAGAGGATTTAGAGATTTTATCAATTGGAACAGGATATAAAAAATTTAATGAAGGTAAACCTAAAAAGTCTAATTGGGGTTTATTTTATTGGGTTAATCATAAACGGCAAAGGCTTATAGAATTGTTCATGCAAAGCCAATCGCAGCTCGTAGAAAATTATATTAGCCTTCTATATCAAGGCATAGATAAAACCGAAAAAGATGATACCAATTTTACTTATGATAGGGTAAACATTGAATTATCTGATGACAATTATATTGAAATGGACGAAAATGATTCCAAAAAAATTAAAAATTTCGCTGAATTGGCTAATGCAGAATTCTATGAGAACAAAACACATATTTTCGAAACACATTTTTATTAACTATAAATTTATAAGTTATGGCAGATGATCCAAACAAAAGAGATTACCGAGACAAAACAAGAATCAATTTTAATCAAGAACACGAAAAACAATATTGGAAAAAGAAATTCAATATTAGTGGACAACAACTTAGGGGTGCTTTAGACGCCACGAATTCAACAAGTGTGAAAAAAGTCACTAAGTATTTAAAGGATAAAGGAATTATATAAATTTTTATAAAGTATTAAAAATATGGGAGCATTAGAATATGAATATTTAATCAGAAGAGCGCATAATTGTGGAAGATATGGTGTAGAAGGAGCAAATGCCGATGAATATAGAGCATTAGAAAGAAGCAGTGCGCTTTACGCAACTGCATTGAATGAAATCGAGAATAACCTACCCAGAACCAGGAGAACTGATATAAAAGATTTAGCTTTTAATTACGGAAAAAACGCAGGAGAAATTTCGACATATATTAGAATCGCGATTGAAAAAGTACAATCCGATTTAGAAGGTCAACTTAATGAAGAAGAACAAGAAGAATTGGAAAATTGTAAAGCCGATTTGAATGAGCCAACAATTGTCCAAATTGACGGAGTTATAGAACGAGCCCAAGCAATTATGATCGATCACAAACTTTTTCCTGCATAAAATTTTCTAGTACATATTTAGTACAACTATTGAA
>DTTX01000017.1:8022-17487 GCA_012964435.1 Mesonia sp.
ATCAAATAAAAGGATATAGTATTAAAGTCAATTCGGTTCTGAAAAAAGACAAAATGTTGTACCTATGTTGTACCCAAGGTCAAAAATCGTGAAGAAAACCCGCATTTTAAAATGAAAAAGCCGAAGATTTCTCTTCGGCTTTTGTGCGGATGACAGGAATCGAACCTGCACACCTCGCGGCATCAGATCCTAAGTCTGACGTGTCTACCAGTTCCACCACATCCGCATTTTAAATATTTTAACACTTTTTCTTAGGTTAAATCCTAAGTCTAGCGTGTCTACCAATTCCACCACGCCCGCATAAAACTTAGCAACAAACTTAGGACGGTTTGCTAAGCGGATGCAAATATAAATAAACATTTCAATATTCAAAGAAAGTATATCATAAAATTTCAGTTTTCAAAACATGTTGGTATCTTGGCATTTCAACAAATAAAAAAATGATCTCATGAATAAGAGCAAAGCTTATATAGAAGAGCATAAAGATCGCTTTTTACAAGAATTAATAGAACTGCTTAAAATACCATCGATAAGTGCAGATTCTGCTTACAAGGATGATGTCTTAAAAACTGCTGAAGCCGTAAAAGAACGTCTAGCTGAAGCGGGTTGTGAACTAACAGAAATTTGTGAAACTCCGGGTTATCCTGTGGTTTACGGAGAGAAAATTATCGATAAAAATTTACCAACGGTCTTGGTTTACGGGCATTACGATGTGCAACCGCCAGATCCTATTAATTTATGGGATTCACCTCCTTTTGAACCGGTGATTAAAGAAACCGAAGCTCATCCTGAAGGAGCTATTTTTGCACGTGGTGCTTGCGACGATAAAGGGCAAATGTACATGCATGTAAAAGCTTTAGAGTACATGGTGAAAAACAACGATTTACCGTGTAACGTAAAGTTTATGATCGAAGGAGAAGAAGAAGTAGGAAGTGAAAATTTAGGCTGGTTTATTGAGCGTAATCATGAAAAATTAAAAAATGACGTGATCTTAATTTCAGATACAGGAATGATCGCCAAAGATACCCCTTCAATAACCACAGGTTTACGTGGTTTAAGTTATGTTGAAGTAGAAGTTACCGGACCTAACCGAGATTTACATTCTGGTTTGTATGGTGGCGCGGTTGCCAACCCGATCAATGTGTTAACTAAAATGATCGCTTCGCTTCACGATGAAAATAAACACATTACCATTCCCGGTTTTTATGATAAGGTGGAAGAACTTTCTACAGAAGAAAGAGTGAAAATGGCAGAAGCACCATTCAGTTTAGAAAAGTATAAAAAAGCGTTAGACCTGAATGATGTTTATGGAGAAGAAGGTTACACAACGAATGAGCGAAATTCAATTAGACCAACACTAGATGTGAATGGTATTTGGGGTGGTTATATTGGTGAAGGAGCTAAAACCGTGATTCCGAGCAAAGCTTTTGCAAAGATTTCGATGCGTTTAGTGCCTAATCAAGATTGGAAAGAAATTACAGAACTCTTCAAAAAACATTTTGAAAGTATAGCGCCAAGTGGAGTTACTGTTGAAGTAAAACCACATCACGGAGGGCAGGGTTATGTGACGCCAATCGACGGGATCGAATACCAAGCTGCCAGTGAAGCTTATCAAGAAGTTTTTGGTAAAGTGCCAATTCCGCAACGAAGCGGAGGAAGTATTCCTATTGTTTCTTTATTTGAAAAAGAACTAAAAAGTAAAACTATTTTAATGGGCTTTGGGTTAGATACCGACGCTATCCATTCACCCAACGAACATTTTGGAATTTGGAATTATTTAAAAGGAATTGAAACCATTCCTTTCTTCTATAAGCATTTTGCAAAACTTAAAAAATAGAATTTTCAGAAAACCTCTTCCTTTTGAAGAGGTTTTTTTCTTTTTATCTAATTTTAAATATTAACTACGGTTTGGAATAAATATTGATTTATCTTTACGAAAGATTTATTTTTGAGCCATGAAAACGTATCGACTTTTAGTTTTTGTTAGTCTTACACTTTTCTCATCACTAAAAATGCTTGGGGTGAATTCTGCTGAAATAAATAGTATTGAAATTCAGCAAATCAATCAGATCATTATTTCTGTAGATGAAAGCGGAGCAATTCTATTTAATGAAGAAAAAACCGAATTAAGTTCATTAGAAAAACAAATTTCAGACAGAATTGATTTTTTTGTTGAAAAGGGATTTGATAAGCCTACGGTAACCATTAGAATTTTTGAAGATACTTCAACAGAAATCCTAGAAAATATTAAAGCTGAAGTAAGAAAAACTTCTATTGAATTTCTAGACATTCAGCAGACTAAAAAGGTTGAAAAGAAAGTTGAAGAAGTAGATAGTCTCGACATTCAGAAATACAAAAAGATCATTACAGCTTGGAAACAACAAAACGAAACAGATCGTACTTTTAATAAAGCCGATGTAGAATTTGTAAGAAATGTTTATAAGCGTATGAACTTCAACCAAATGATGCGCGCCGGCAAGTTACCTTCATTTGTACCAAAGGTTGAAGAATTAGACACCATCAATTAATCTTTTTTCTTCTCTTGTTTAGCTTCCTGAAATGCATCTTTAAACTCGATATCTTCATCTACTTGCCCTTGAAAAGCTGAAATCCACGCATTCTTGAAAATATTAAATACTGTTGGCCAGATTTTCGTTTTAGTTTGATTGAGATCACCTTCAATGGGAGCTTTTGTAGCTAAGGTGTCGGTTCCTTGATTTTTCAGAATAAATTTAAAAACGCCTACAAATCCTTCCCAAAGTGTTTTTAAAAACCCATCATCTTTTCCAATTAATTTGGTGTCTTTCAATAGAGGTTTTACGTAGCCTTTTAAATAACCATCGGCAATGGCAAATTCAGTAAAAATCCCTAAAGTTCCCTCTTCAAAATCAAGTCCAGCATAATAATTCGTAAAGTCGTTCAGGGCGGTTACACTTGCATTTTCTAAAGAAAGCGAAACATCCATATCGGGTATTTCTTTAATTAAGTTTATTCTGGCATCTAACTTAAGTTTTCCGTTACCAATACTGGTTCCGGTTGCGGTAACCGGCGAAGGCAACGTGCGTTCGGTCTGTCTTACATTTCTTAAGTTTTGAGCACTTAAACGCAAATCGTTGATGTATAAATCTATGTTTGGTTCGGCTTGTAATTGTACAAAACCCAACTTTCCATTATATACTTCAAAATGGTTAACATCTAACGGAACTAAATCTGTGAGCGCTTTGGTCCAATCTTCTTTATCGGCTTCTTCTTCAGCAGTTTTTTCTTGATCTTCAAAAACGTAAATCACTTCCGGACTTTGCATCTCGATCTCACTTACAATCTTTCCTTTTAAAAGTGAGCTCCATTCAATAGAAATATCGGTCTCCGGAAAATTAAGAAAAGGTATTTCTGTCTCTGCGGTTTTCTTGTTAAGGTAAAGTCCCTCTATCGTGTAAGCTCCTCGAATTAAAGAAAGATCTATATCTTCAACCTGACCGTAATACCCGGGAATATCAGCCAAAACTTTGTTTACATAGTTTTTAATAAGTGTTGGTAAATACAGTCTAAATGCTATAAGAATAACAATAATAGTGATTGGTAAAACATACCTTTTTTTCTTATATCTTTTTCTAGGTTTAGACTTACTCATTGCTTTTGTTTTAAGCTAATTTGTAAGTTTTTTCTGTTATTCTAGGTTAACGAAGTCATAAAAACGAGAACAAAAGTCAAGCTTCTTGATGTATTTATTTTTCAAAATATTAGTAAATACTGTTATTGTTTCATTAATAAGGATTTTCTTATGAATAAATGTATCTACATTTATTTCAGAATCAAGAAAAATTTATTGTTTGAAAATAGATACTGCTGTTAGAGAAAAGCTTCAAGTTTCCAATTCTATTTTGGAAACTATTGGAGATACCCCATTGGTGAGATTGAAGCATATTCCTTTAAATTCCACATCGGAAGTTTTTGCGAAAATAGAAAGCTTTAATCCTAGCGGTAGTATAAAAGATCGAACTGCTTACAATATTCTTCAAAAAGCAATTGAAGCTGGGGAATTAAAAAAAGGAGATACAGTGATCGAATCTAGTTCGGGCAATATGGCTATTGGTCTTGCGCAAGCTTGTTTGTTACTCGATTTAAAATTAATTGTAGTTGTAGATCCTAAATTGAATAAAGCTACAGAGCAGTTACTGCAAACCTATGGAGCTACCATTGAAATGGTGACAGAACCTTTAGAAGAAGGAGGATTTCTAGGCGCTCGTTTAGCGAAAGTAAAAGAATTACTTAAAACGACTAAAAATAGTTTTTGGAGTAACCAATACGGGAACCTCAATAATCCGCTTACCCATCAGCAGACCACAAAAGAAATTTATGAAGCCTTAGCTGGAAATCTGGACTACCTTTTTGTAGCGACAAGTACTTGTGGTACTTTAATGGGCTGCGCCAGTTATATAAAAGAGCATCATCCGCAGACAAAAGTCATAGCTGTAGATGCCGTAGGAAGCGTTCTTTTTGGAGGGGAAGCCGGACCTAGAAATATACCCGGGCATGGTGCCGGAGTGGATTCTCAATTTTTGAATGAAAATTATATTCACGATTTTATTAAAGTGAATGACCTAGAATGCGCGATGGGTTGTTGGGAGCTGCTAAAGAAAGAAAGCATTTTAGTGGGCGGTTCTTCGGGTGCTATTATTAGTGCTTTCCATAAATATGAAACTCAATTAGAAGAAGGAGATCGTTGCGCACTTTTGTTGAGTGATGGCGGAAATAGGTATTTAGATACGATTTATAATCAAGAGTGGTTATTAAAAAATATTCCCGGAGTTTATGATTCGCTAACTCCTATTGGTGGCTGGAAAATTAAACCTGCTTCGGTATTTTCTGTAGCGATTATTGGTCTTGGTCCAAAAGGTTTATATGGTTTAGAGCGTTTATTGGCTAATATTAAAGCTTCTAAAATTGAAAATCAAATTCATATTCATCTGTATAATAAAAATCATTTTTTTGGAGCAGGAGATGTTTATAAAACTAATCAGCCTAGTTATTTAAAAATGAATTTTGCGAATGAAAAAATAGACATTCGTCCAAAATCTAAACCTGAGCCAATTACAAATCGGTTGTCAAGTTATGTAAGTTGGCTGAGTGAATATTTAGGCGAAGAAGAAAGCTCATTGCTAAAGCAATTTTCATCACGCAGTACCGTGGGTAAATATCTTTCTTATTGTTTTGAAATCTTAGTGGCAGAAGCTCCTGAAAATGTGAAATTTCATGAGCATAAAGAAGAAGTAATTAATATTTCTAAAAATGGAGAATTACTTAAAATTGAAACTTCATCGTCTTCCGAGAATAAAGAAATAGTAACAGTTAATCATTTATTATTAACCACTGGACACGCGGGGAATCGAACTTCGAATTCAGAAAAAGAAAATACTTTACGTATTAATTTTATATATCCCGTATCTAAAAAATTGTCTCTTGTTCAAGCAAATTCAGTGGTAGCGATAAAAGGGATGGGATTAACTTTTATAGATGCTGTCTTAGCTTTAACGGAAGGTAGAGGAGGAAGTTTTGTAGGAAAAGCTGAAGAGATGCGCTATATAAAATCTGATGAAGAGCCTCAACTTATTTATCCTTATTCAAGATCTGGAGCACTTATGATTCCAAGAGTGGGGGCGATGCCCGCTTCACCTTCTTTGCGTTTTTTTACTGCTGAAAATGTTCTGAAACTAAAAAAGAATGATTCCTATAAATTCAATTTTACGGAAGAATTATTACCCTTAATCAAGAAAGAATTTACTTATCGTTATTACAAATTAGCGTTTAAAAATGTAGGAGAAAATCTAAACGATTCGTTAGCTGATGATGAAATGAAAGCACAAATTGAAGCTTTTCATTTAAATCATCCTGAAGAAATAAAGTTTAGTTTTGAAGAACTAAAAGATCCTTTTTCAGATTCAGAAAAATATAATTCTTCTATCGCAAGTCAATATTTAGAGAAAATATTGAAGCAAGTTTCGTTAGGGAATAAAAGTCCGTTGTTAGCAGCTATCAGCGCTTGGCATGATATTAGCCCTATATTTAATGAACTCTATAGCTTCGGAGGGCTTACCGCAACATCACATCAAATTTTCGATACCGAGTACGCACCATTTTTTAACCGTATTAGTTATGGACCGCCATTAGAAAATATGTATAAAATATTGGCGCTGGCAAAAGCAGGAATAATTGATTTCACCTTTGGTAAATCTCCTAAAGTTGAAAAATCAATCAATCATCAATTAGTTTTAAGCAATTCATTAGAAAATTTAAGTGAGGAGGTAGAAATCGATCATCATATTGATGCGCGTATTCCTAAAATGAATTTAAAAACAGATTGTTCGTCACTTTATCAGAATTTGTTAAAGAGTGGAATGGTAAGGCCTTTTCAAAATTTAGATGCCGAAGATAATTATTTTACCGGCGGAATCGATTTAACAGAAAATGGGAATCCGATAGATAAAGAAGGAAATATAATTGAAAATATAACCGCTTACGGAACTCCTACCGAAGGCGTTACTTTCGATAACGATACACTTTCTAGAAGTCGAAACGATTTCGGATCTATTTGGGCTAGTAATACTGTGAAAACCATCAATAAAATTAATAAGAACTAGGATTACATGAATAATAAGAATTATACCAAAGGAAATCAACAAAACGGACTTACACCTATTACTTCTAATTGGATGCATAAAATCATGAAAGAACCAAAAGTGGTTCAAGAGCTTTTTACCAACTATGGTTCTCCGCTAAATATTCTACATCCCGATTCTTTTGCTAAAAATTGTAATACGTTCAAAGAAGTTTTTCAGCAGCATCAGGTAAAATCTCAACTCTTTTACGCTAGAAAAGCCAATAAAGCTAAAGCTTTTGTAAAGCGAGCACTTTCAGAAAATATTGGGGTAGATACCGCTAGCGAACGTGAACTCGAGCAGTCGCTAGAACTTGGCGGCGATGGCGATCATTTAGTCCTTACTTCAGCAATAAAAACCGAAAAGCAAATTCGTATCGCAATTCAACATCAAGTTCCTATTATAATTGATAATTATGATGAATGTTTATTAATCAATAAATTAGCTCAAGAACTCAACTGTAAAGCACGTGTAGGTTTTCGGTTAAGCGGATTTTATGTAGATGGTGAAAAACTTTATAGTCGCTTTGGTTTCGATATCGAAGAAGTTGAAGAGTATTTAATCACGAATGTAGGAGAAGATAAAATATTGAATACGTTTAATTTAGAAGGGATACATTTTCATCTAGATGGTTATTCAACCAAGCAAAGAAGTGAAGCTTTACTGCAATGTATTCAGTTAATAAAAAAACTGAATACACAGGGCTTTTCTTTTCGGTTTATCGATATCGGTGGAGGTATTTTAATCAACTATTTAGAAAGGAAAGATGAATGGTTAGATTTTGATGCCAACTTGAAAAAAAGTTTAAAAGGTGAAATTTCTCCAGTTACATTTAATAATAACGGACTCGGTTATTGGCTTGAAGACGGAATTGTAAAGGGAGAACGAAAAACCTATCCATATTATAATGAAATTAATACCGATAAATTTTTAAATGAAATTTTATCCTATGCAGATAAAAGCGGAAGCTCCATTGCGTCATTGCTCAGAGACCAAGATCTAGAAATTCGAATCGAACCGGGGAGATCGTTAGTGAATCAATCGGGTATCACGATGGCAAAAGTGGTACATCGTAAAAAAGATTCCAAAGGGCAATGGTTGGTCGGTTTAGAGATGAATATGAGCCAAATGATGAGTTCAAGCGCAGATTTTATGCTAGATCCCTATGTGATGTATGCCGATTTAGATGAAAATGAAACAGAAAACGATGCTGTAGAAGTTTATTTTACCGGTGCTTATTGTTTAGAAAGAGATGTATTATTAAAACGAAAAATAAAACTACCCAAGCTTCCAGAAATTAACGATGTGGTGGTTTTTGTAAATACGGCGGGTTATATGATGCATTTTTTTGAAACTCAAGCCCATCTTTTTCAATTAGCAACTAATCTGGTTTATACAGAAAAATCAGATTCAATAGGAGTAACCGACTTTAAAAAAGATTCGGAAGATTAATTCTTACAAAACTGAAAATACTTCCTAAATTGAGTTTAGTATTGACACGGTGGTTGCTTCAATAAAATAATTTGAAGCAACTGCTAGCTGAACACTGTTCAATATTTTCTGAGCGACAATTTGCTTCGACAAAATCATTCGAAGTGACTTAATTCCCCAAAATCCTTTCCCATAATTCACCCAGCAATTTTTTAGCATCGCGCGTGTCTTTTTCTTTTTCAGTAATGATCACTTCTCCATTTTTCTTTTCTAATTGAAAGCTGAATGTAAAGTTTTTAGCGGAAGGAGAAAAACCTAACAAACCAAAACGTAAATCATTCAAGTAAAGTTTTTCATTTACTTTCGTGATCGTGTACCAACCTTTAGTGATCTTGATGAGTCGCTGCACATTTTTTTTGTCTTTTAGATCTTCTAACCATTCGTGATTTTTTGGGTAAGCGGTAAATTGAATGGGTTTAGCATCAAAGAACGAATAGTGCCCGATGAGGTAAGCGTCTTTTGTATCTACATTTGCAGTCCATAAAATCGTATTGAACGGAGAAGGTTTGGTTTCAATTTCTGAATATTGAATGTTTTGTTGCTGAAGTGCTTCCGTAAATTTTTGATAAGTAATTCCTTTCAGAATAAGCGTTAGCAACATATATGCAGAACTAATTATTAATCCCAAATTATTAAGCTTTCTCCGTTTTGGCGAAGTTCTCTTTTTTCGCATTGCTAAAATCACAAAAACCAGAAATGGTATAGTGTAAAGCGGATCGATCACAAAAATGTTTTTATAAGCCAAGCGTAAATCTAAGGGCCAAAATAATTGCGTTCCCCAAGTAGTATGTGCATCGAGTAACGGATGCGTGAGGAAACCCCAGAAAAATAGCCAAGACCAATTTTTCCAATTTGCCGTTTTCTCCCAACGGGAGACGAGCCAACCAAAAACTGGAGCAAAAACAACAGAAAATACAATCGAGTGCGTAAACCCACGATGAATTTCTAAAGCAGTCACCGTATCGGTAAAATGGGAAGCAAAGGTGTCGAAATCTGGAATGGTACCGGCAATCGCTCCATAAAGCATCGCTTTATTTCCCACTTTTTTTCCTAAAACAGCTTCACCAACGGCTGCTCCTAAAACGATTTGTGTTAATGAATCCATTTTCTATTTAATTTATTTTTTGAATTTGAAATTGAAGTCGAAGTCTTGATTTGTTTTCGTCATCCTGAACTTGTTTCAGGATCTCATCACGATGAACAAGGATAACTTTTCAAAAGTTTATTCCTGATTACTTTGTATTCAATGTTGAAAATCAAATCTTCCTAACTCCTAACTCCTAACTCCTAACTCCTAACTCCTAACTCCTAACTCCTA
>DTTX01000018.1 GCA_012964435.1 Mesonia sp.
TTAGCTCAGTTGGTTCAGAGCACCTCGTTTACACCGAGGGGGTCGGGGGTTCGAATCCCTCATTGCCCACAAAAAACCCGAAGTGAAAGCTTCGGGTTTTTCATTTTTGTGATATGGGTCATTAACTCAGTTGGTTCAGAGTGTTACCTTGACAGGGTAGAAGTCACTGGTTCGAATCCAGTATGACCCACTTCTTTTTAGAGAGCTTCTAGAATTCTTTCTAATGCCATTCCTCGAGAACCCTTAATAAGAATGGTGGTCTCCTTAAAATTATTTTCCTGAATGTAATCTTTTAAATCTTCGAAATTTTCGAATTTTAATACCTCTTGTGTTAAAGTTTGATAGAAATTTTTTCCGCAAACGAGCATACTAGAGAATTCGAATTTCTCTAAAAGATCAATAATGCTTTGATGCTCTTCTGCTGAGGTATCTCCAACTTCAAACATATCCCCTAAAATGGCAATTTTGTTTTTTGCAGGAATAGCTTCTAAATTCTCTAATGCGGCTTTCATGCTTGTAGGATTCGCATTGTAAGCATCAAGGATAATTTGGTTAGAGTTCTGATTGATGATTTGCGATCTGTTATTGGTAGGTTGGTAGCTTTCAATAGATTCTTTAATCGCTTTTGCGGGAATTTTAAAGTACTTACCAATACAAATGGCTGCTGCAATATTTTTAGCGTTATAAGTACCGATGAGCTGTGAATTTATTAGGGTGTCTTCGGTATTAATTTTTACAAATGGATCCGCTTTTAAAAAAGTAATTTGGTGGACGGCATTTTTACCTTCGCTAAATGAAATAATATCGGCTCCTTCGCTTTTTTCAACCTGAATTTTATCATCATAATTAATAAAAATGGTCTTATTATTTTTTATGAGATAATTGTATAATTCACTTTTGCCTCTAATCACTCCTTCAACTCCACCGAAACCTTCTAAGTGAGCTTTTCCGAAGTTGGTTATATAACCGTAATCGGGTTGTGCGATTTTACATAGAGCTTCAATTTCTCCTTGATGATTTGCGCCCATTTCAACGATACCAAATTCAGTTTCTTCATTCATTGATAATAAAGTTAAAGGGACGCCGATATGGTTGTTTAAATTACCTTGGGTAGAAACGGTTTTATATTTTTTTGAAATTACTTCTCTAATTAACTCCTTGGTAGTGGTTTTTCCGTTACTTCCCGTTATTGATAAAATAGGTAGGTTTAAATATTTTCGGTGATAAGCAGCGAGTTCTTGCAATGTTCGTAGTCCATTTTCAACTTTGATGATATGATCGTTTTGTTCTTCGGTTTCTTCATCAATAATTGCGTAGTTTGCTCCTAACTCTATAGCTTTACTGGCAAATTTATTTCCGTTGAAATTAACACCTTTTAAAGCAAGGTATAGATTTCCTTTTCTTAGTTTTCTCGTATCGGTACAGATACCTGTGCTTTCTAAAAATAACTGATGTAGTTGGCTTAATTCTTTCATAAAAATAAAGATATAAAAAAAGCCCTTTCGGAAAGAAAGGGCCTTGTGAATCTTACAAAATATTATTAGTGTCTTGCTTTTTTACCTTTTTGAGATTTAGAACCAACTCTAGACATTGCGTTTCTAAAGCCAATGTAGTCGGTAGCCATATCTTGAGGGAAATATCTTCTCTGCGCAGGATCTAAATAGTATGCTCTGTCTCTCCAAGAACCACCTTTAAACACTCTAACCTCATTGTCAATTAAAGTTGTTCTTCCTGCATTGGTATCGTATTGTCTGTCTAAACCTTTTGCTACTCCAGTTGAATCTTTAATGGCAGAAACACTGTGTTGAGGAGAATTATACATTCTATTATTACTACCAGTATTATTGCCCATATAATATCTAGAAGAAGCTCTATCTCCATCTCTAAAGTCTCTGTTATCACTTTCTGAGAATTGGGTTCTTAAGTAAGTGTCTTCAGATGTAACAGCTTCTTGCTTAATTTGTCCTGGAAGTGTTCTAGCAACAATGCTACCGTTACTTAAGGTATCGTAAACAATTGAGTCTGATGTTACTAATTTAACTGTACCGTCTTTGTTAATTGCATTTTTAGTATAAACATTTCCACGGAAGTAGTTAAAATCGTTAAACTCATCATCAACAATTGGTCTATAAACATCGGCAACCCATTCTGCAACGTTTCCTGCCATATCGTATAATCCAAAATCATTTGGAGGGTAAGTTTTGATTTCTGCAGTAATATCTGCACCATCATCACTCCAGCCGGCAATACCACCGTAATCACCATCTCCTTGCTTGAAGTTTGCTAACTGATCTCCTCTTTTTCTTCTTCCACCTTGACGAGTGTATTGACCATCCCAAGGATATTTTTTTCTACCTCTGTATTGGTTGTATTCTCTAATACCTGCAAGTCCTAGTGCAGCATATTCCCACTCAGCTTCGGTAGGTAAGCGGTATTCAGGTAAAAGAACACCGTCTTTACGCTGTACGTAGTTGTGGACAGTGTCGTCTTTAATAACTTGAGTTAATCTTTCGTTATTTCTACCTTTACTTAATGAGTCATTGCCGCCATAAACTTTTGAAGGAGCGTTAATATAAGTTTCTGTATTGAAAGTAGTTTCTGCATCTGCACCGTACTTAGCACCTTCTGCGGCATAACCTTTTTGTTCTAACTGTAATTCATTTACACGATCGGTTCTCCATTTACTGAATTCTGTCGCTTGAATCCAGTTAACTCCAACTACAGGATAGTTTTGGTAAGCCGGGTGACGTAAATAGTTATTTGTCATCGTTTCGTTGTATCCTAAACGATTTCTCCAAACTAAAGTATCTGGAAGTGCACCTTTATAAATATTAGCATATTTCTCTTCTGTTGGAGGGAAGGTGAATTTTAACCAATCTAAATATTGAAGGTACATTCTGTTAGTAACTTCAGTTTCATCCATGTAAAAAGACTGTACGTGTTGTTGTGTTGGGGTGTTGTTCCAGTCGTGCATCACGTCATCCTGTACTTTACCCATAGTAAAAGTTCCACCTTCAACAAAAACTAATCCGGGACCAGTTTCTTGACCTTGATAGTCGGTTTGATACTTCATAGAGCCGTCCTTTCCGTCAAGTCTCCAGCCTGTAGCTCTAGAATTGTCTTTATAGTCTTTAGACTTATTACAGCTTACTACGCTGGTAGCAACAGCAACAAGTAACATAGTTTTAAGAGCGAAGTTAAATCTCATAATCCTCAATATGTTTGTAAAATTTGGGTTTGCAATATAGCAATTAACGCTAAATTAACAACATTGTTTTGCAATTTAGTGTTAAAGCTTAAAATTTCTTATAACCTAATAACGTTAATCTTACATTATTATTACTTTCTTCAAATAAAAAAGTATTTTTGAAGCTCTAAATATAATACAATTATTTAAATCTCGTTATTTGTATTGATGAAGTTTACAATTACCTTACTTTTCTTTTGTTTTTCGATCTCAACTTTTGCTCAGCAAAAGGATTTTATTGTGGATTGGAGTGAATTCGATCAAGATATTTCTTCAGAAAAAAATGACAATTTTCTGGTTTAAACTTGAAATACGATCAAGAAGATGAACAGTTTTATTATCGTAAAAATTGGAAAAGCGCAAATCCCTTAGCCGATGTAGAGATTTTTAATGTAGAATTAATAAATGTAACACCTTCGATTCTTCAATTAATAAATGTAAATGACGTTGGTGAAGATTATGAATTTTCATCAGGTAAATCTAAGGCTAGAAATGTTACCTATAATTATATAAAATTAAATCCAATT
>DTTX01000019.1:0-990 GCA_012964435.1 Mesonia sp.
ATAATATATACCAATTCATCTATCTCTTTTTAAAGAAAAGAACAGCAGGTAATTACACCTGCCATTCTAAACTCACCCCATAATTTGTTATTTTATTTCAGATAAAAATTGATTCAAATGAAAATCTAAAAATTTACTTGTAGCGTTATATAGACCCATTGCATAGTCTTCTGGATCTGGCTCTAACCATTTTGTTGTTTTACTAAAACTTTCACCAACAGATACAATTGGGACTATCGATGTCGCTGTTGCAGAACTTTGTGGCGTATAGGCAACCACTTTTTCTTTCTTAATTACACCTTCTATTTCTAAAGGCTTTTTAAGTGTTCCTATATATTGGGCTTTTGCACCAAGACCTCCTTTACCGCAAGTAAAAGTTATAGAAGAACTAATGCGATCTATACTTTGAGAGCCTTTAAGTCGAAAACCACTTTCCTTCGGAGCCATTACAGCATAAGCGTTAACAAGTCTATAGTTAGTAAAAATTTTAACTTTGGCAGCATTACCTTTTAACCAATCGCTTCCTTCTTCAGAATACATCAAATAAAGATCTACATCTGCAACAATCGCATCATCTAATTGCTTAGAAAGAGTTTGTGGTATAAACTGGCCTTCCATAAAACCTTTTTTCTTTTTACCATTCTTATCTTCTCTTTTGAAGTAAAAACCATAACCATCAGGAATCGCAGTAATAACTCCCGGCATACCAGATTCTTTTACATAAGGACCTTCTGCATATTGCCAACCTTCATAAACCTCTGCATTTTTCGCTTTGTCCGGGCTAATAATTTTATAGCCGGAATTCTCTAATTTTGAAACAAATTCTTTATACAATTGATTAACTTTTTCTTGTATAATATTTTTTTCTAAACCATTTAATCCAATTGCAGCTCTTGCCGTTGCAGCTCCTTTCACATTGTTTCTAAAACCACCACTTTTTTTATAATCTATAGCTTCTTTATAAATTTCAAAATTTACATTAAAGCTTGC
>DTTX01000019.1:1006-3768 GCA_012964435.1 Mesonia sp.
ATAAATTCGCTTATTGGCACTTTTGTAATTCTTCTTCCCATAACTCTGCTTAGAAGGCTTAAACTCTCCTAAACTCTGAGCAAACCCAAAACTTGCCATAAGTAAAAGCAAGAAGGTGATTGAATAAATTTTAGTGTTTTTCATAATATTAGTATTTAAAATGTCGGGAATCTCGCCGAAGCTCAACTCCCGACTAACAAAAAACTCTCTCCCAAGAATTTAACTTTAATTGAATTAAAATTCAGATATACCTACATTAAAAGAACCATTGGTAACTTCTTTAACCGTACCTCCTTCTTCATTTTTTCCGCTAAAAGAAAACGTTCCTTTTATATTCGTATCGGTCTTTTCACTTACTTTAATTTCTCCTGCAACGCTTTCGTCATAAGGAGCTAACCAAGTTTGTGTATCCATCGGGTTACTCAAATCTGTTTCTGTGTAGATGGCGTTGGTCAATAAATTTCCACTACCATTAATCTCGTAAGTTCCTGTTCCTTCAAATCCCATAATGGTTAGTACCATTCCTTCTCCGTCAGAATTTGATCCTTGCACGCGAATCATAGTCGCACCGTTTGCATCTTGCTCAACAGCAGTAGTGGCAATTTCCATAGAGGCAAAAGAGCTTCCGTCTACAGATGCTTCAATGGTTCCGGCAGCAGCACTTCCGCCATTACCGCCATCGTCATCTTTACTACAACTTACTAGCGTAGCTATGCTCATACATAAAAAAAGTAATTTTTTCATCTTGTTTCGTATTAAATAGTTTGATTAGTATTACGAGAACAAAGATGTAAGAAAGGGCAACTGTCTTCAATAAGGCAATTGCCCTATTTTTAAAATTTCATAAACGAAAATTGCTCTTGAAGCTGCGCTATTTGCTGTTGAAGTTTTTGCTGAAACTTTTGATGTGCTACAGAATTTGAATTGAAAGGTCGATGCGCCAAGCCTTGTCGAATTTGCTGTACTTTTTTCATCGTCTGGAAGCACTCTTCTGCCAACCAAGTTTCTTGAAAACGTTCCCAAATATAATCGATCG
Source organism: Mesonia sp. (assembly GCA_012964435.1). Lineage (GTDB taxonomy): Bacteria > Bacteroidota > Bacteroidia > Flavobacteriales > Flavobacteriaceae > Mesonia. Next base: position 2,043 of record DTTX01000019.1, read on the forward strand.
CCACTTGGTTAGGATGCAAAAGATCTTCGGCATAAAATCGGTAATCGCGCAACTCATCCATCATTAACTCGAATGAAGGGAAATAATGAAGTTGATTTTCTTTTTCTACTATCTGATGAAGCCCGGTGATTAAATGAGATTTACTTCTTGTGTTTTCTACAAAACCATCTTTGGCGTGACGAACCGGCGAAATCGTAAAAATAAACTCACAACCATCATTGAGCTGCTGAATATAACCGATCGTATATCGCAAACTCTTTTCGATTTCATTTACAGAAGAAAGTTCTTTGCTAAAGTTTTTCTGCGGAATTTTATGGCAATTCGCAACATATTTATCTTGCTCCAAATGTTTATAAACCCAAGAAGTTCCGAGTGTGATAATGACGTGAGTAGTTTCTTTTAAAAACCGAAAGGTTTCTATTAAAGCTGAATTAAGCTGCTGCAAAATATCTGCTTCCGACAAGGCATTCATTCTTGAATGTGCCTCAAAACAACTAAAGATTTCCTGATACTGAAAAATATCTTTTGTAACATATTCTTCTTGTTGAACCACACGCTGCAAGAAACGTTCAATAGCAAACGGATGAAACAAAATCCCTAAAGGATTCTGCAACTGCTGAAATTGATGGTACGAAAACTTCTCACCTATATTCTCTGCAAAACAAGAACCCAACAACAACACTTTAGACGAATAATCTATTTGTGGTTGTTTTTTTTGAATTTTGATTTGGGTTTGGAGTTTCAACAGAAAATATATTTGTGTTTAACTGTAATTATCTAATAATTATTAACTTTTCAAAAATAAAATAAAAACTCATAATCAAATGAAAATTGGGATCATTAAAGGTGATATAACAAAACTAGAAGTTGATGTTATAGTAAATGCTGCAAATTCTTCTTTACTTGGCGGCGGCGGTGTAGACGGAGCTATTCATAGAGCAGGTGGCTCTCAAATTTTAGAGGATTGCAGAGCAATAAGAAATAAACAAGGAAAATGTAAAACCGGAGAAGCCGTAATTACAAGAGCTGGAAATTTACCAGCACAAAAGGTGATTCACACCGTTGGCCCCGTCTGGAACGGTGGTAATAAAAATGAAGCTGAATTATTACAAAATTGCTACAAAAATTCTCTCCAACTCGCTGAAGAGCATCAATTAAAAACGATTGCTTTCCCGAATATTAGTACTGGTATTTACAAATACCCAAAAAATGAAGCTGCAAAAGTTGCTGTCTCTACTATAAAAAAATTCTCTTCATCAATGATTGAAAAAGTAATTTTCATTTGTTTTGACGAAGAGAACTTTAATATTTATAAGAAAGAGCTCGAATAAACTATTCAAAAATAATTAAAAAACTAACTCACAAAATTTTTCCCTTCTTCTAAAGCTTTGGCAATTCCGTCAGGATTTTTACCTCCTGCAGTAGCAAAAAATGCTTGTCCGCCGCCGCCTCCTTGAATGTGCTTTCCTAATTCACGAACAATTTGCCCGGCGTTTAAACCTTTTTCTTCCGCTAGATCTTTAGAGATATAACAAGAGATAATCGCTTTACCGTTGTTCGCAGAACCGAGGAGTAAAAATAGATTTTCTACTTCACCACCTAACTGAAAAGACAAATCTTTCAACGCACCACCATCTAAATCTACTTGCTTGGCTAAAAACTGAACTCCGTTAATTTCGGTTAATTCATTTTTTAGATCGCCTTTTACGTTTTTCGCTTTCTCTTT
>DTTX01000020.1 GCA_012964435.1 Mesonia sp.
TAGCGCATCTGATTACGGCTCAGAAGGTTGCAGGTTTGAATCCTGCCGAGGTCACTACTCAAAAACGCAATTACTTAATCTTAAAGTAATTGCGTTTTTTGATTTCTATCAAAATTTCTTTTTAAAATTGCTTAACTTTAAGAAGTAATGTTTTGAACTTCGCAATATGACAAAAGAAATTCCATTGATATTAGCAGTAGATGATGAGTTAATGAATTTGGAATTACTCTCTTTCATCATCAAAAAAATCGATCTTCATTTTGTGGGGGTGCAAAAAAGTACGGAAGCACTTTCGGCGATCAAAAACAAACAACCCGACTTAATCTTGCTCGATGTGACGATGCCCGAAATCAACGGTTTTGAGCTTTGCCAATTGATCAAAGAAGACAAAGACCTCAACGATATTCCCATCATTTTTGTGACCGGAAAGCAAAAAGTAGAGCACAAAGTAAAAGGCTTACAACTAGGAGGGGTCGATTATGTCACCAAACCCTACAACGAACATGAACTACGCGCGCGGATCCAAACTCATTTAGAACTGGCTTCGGCCAAGCAACAAATAGAAGATCAGGCCCAAAAGCTAGCCAAAGATAATGCACTGCTCAATCACATGTTTTCGATCATTGGGCACGATTTACGCTCTCCCCTAAGTGCTATTAAAATGCAGCTCGATTTTATTTTAAGAGGAATTATCGATCCGAAAGCAGAAGATTTCAGCTCCACGACAGTCCAAAGCCTTTCGCTCACCTCTTCAGAAGCCTTTAACCTCTTAGACAATTTATTGGGTTGGGCAAAATCGGAAACCGGGGTACTCACCACACTAAAAGAAGCGGTAAATTTACAGAACCTAGTAGCGCAAACCGCTCGCTTGCAACAACTCGGCTTTACCAATAAGCATATTTCTTTTCGGCAAGAGATCCCCGAACAAGCGACCGTACTTGCCGATTTCAATATGCTAAAAACCATCTTAGTCAACCTGGTTTCGAATGCGATCAAGTTCACCCCAAAAAAGGGAACAATTTCGGTGACGGCGGAAGAAACCCCCACCCACTGGAAAATTTTGGTGACCGACTCCGGCGTGGGTATGGGCACCGCACAGCTAAAAAAAGTTTTGGATCCTGATATTCATTTCAGCAAAAAAGGAACCGAAGAAGAAGCGGGCACCGGATTAGGCTTAGTGCTCTGTCAAGATTTCTTGAAGAAAAACGACAGCCAACTGCAAATCGAAAGCAAAAAAGGAAAAGGTAGCACCTTTTCCTTCTCCTTAGCGAAAGCTTAAATCGCTTGGTTATGCATCACGCCTCGTTTGGCACGTTCCCAATTCACCGATTGATTGCCTTTCATATACCGAGCAAAGCCTAAGTACACCGAAAAATTCATCATCAAAAAGTAATAGGGAATAAAAAGTACTTTCAAACGAATTTCTTTGGTTTCTAAAAACCAGCCTAATAAGGCTGCCACATAAAATAACACCTGCCCCAAAAATAATAGGGAATAGAGGTGCATACTCCCCAAACCTTCTTGCATGGCGATCACAAAATTTAAGGGAAAAATAATTCCTAGCAATAGCGGCGTGAGCGTCCAACGCAAGACCCGATGAGAAATGTATTGAAACGATAAGGTAGTATAGCGGAATACATTCAGTAAGGCTTTTAAACGCACTACCGATTGGATCCCCCCGGCAGCGATGCGGACTTTCCGCTTTAATTCTTCTTTAACATTGGCAGAAGAAGTCTCGATCGCATAGGCATTAGGGTTGTATTGAATGGTGTAACCTTTCATCGCCACGCGTAGAGAAATCATAAAGTCATCGAGGAGCGTATCTTTTTCTACCTCTTGCCATAACTCGGTGCGTATCGCAAATAATTCTCCGGCAGCACCGACTACCGAATATAATTCGGCATCCCATTTTTTCAATTGCGATTCGTATTTCCAATACATGCCCTCGCCTGCTCCGGCCGCGTGATCGGCTTCCTTGCTATAAATTCGCTTTTCTCCAGATACACAACCCACCTTAGGATCGCTAAATAAATTCACGATTTCCTGGATGGAATCGAGACCTAATTCAGTATTGGCATCAGAAAAAATAATGATGGGCGTGTTCACAAACTCCATACCCCGGTTCATCGCTGCAATTTTACCGGCACGCTCGTCTTGATGGTAAACTTCTACGCCTTCATAATTTCGAAGCAACTCCGGCGTGCCATCATCAGAGCCATCGGTCACCCAAATTTGTTTGACTTTATCTTGATGATAACGTAAGTTACGGGCGTTCTTCACTTTGTCTGCTACATAATCTTTTTCGTTAAAAGCACTCACAAACAAGGTTACTTCCGGCTCGTAAGCAGCGGTTGAAGTCTTTTTGGATTGAGGTCGAAACATACGCTTCAGCTTTACCAAAACGAACAACAACATGCCGTAGCCTAGGTAGGAGTAGAAAATGACGAATAGGGCGATCCAGAATAAAATTTTTAAAGCTTCCATAGGTTGAAGATTAGATACGTTCCCATTGCTGGGTTTCGTGGTTATAGGTTTTAATAACTTTGGCGGGGTTGCCCACCGCGATAGAATAGGGCGGAATATTTTTAGTGACCACACTGCCTGCCCCTACCTGACTCCGTTTACCAATAGTAACTCCGGCCAAGACGACGCTATTGGCGCCAATATGTGCTTCTTCCCCAATAATCGTAGGTCGAATATCTAAGGCTTGTTCACTCGAATTTTTATGGGCATCGGCATAACCATGGTTAAAACCGGCTACAAACACGTGTTGCCCCAAACCGGAACCATCTCCCATTTGTACGGGACCAATCACAACGCTACCAATCCCCACGCGCACGCGATCGCCAATCCTTACCGCTCCGGAACCATTATTAACGGTGCAAAAAGATTCGATGGTACTTTGAGCCCCTACTTCAAAAGGGTTCCAAGGGAACACATCGATACGAGCGTTTCTACGAATCACCGATCCCTTTCCTCGTTTATGAATAAACGGGTTCATCAATAATTTCACCCATAATCTGGGTCTTGGGTTTCGTTGAGGTGCCAGCATTCGTAAGGTAAATTGCTTGGCTTTCGGATTATTTTTTATTGCAGACACTATTCCCATAACTTTACTACTTTAGGGTTTTTTGCTTTTGCTTGAGCGATACTTTGGCTAATGGCGTTTACATTCTGCTCCCAAGTATGAGCCCGACCAAAAGCCTTTCGCTTAGCGATCAAGGCATCTGAATTTTCACTCAGAGCTTTCGTAATCAGCTGTATATAATCTTCGGTAGTTTCTCCTAAATAGGTATATTCCTCAAAGTAATCCATTGCTTTGGTGGCCGAGGCTACCACAGGTTTTCCCATGACCAGATATTCATCGATCTTTCTCGGGTAATTGCCCATCGTCGCCTCATTGATCAATTGCGGATTGATCGCTACATCAAATCCTTTGATATAGCTTGGTAAGCTTTCCGGCGCTTGACTTCCTAAAAAATGAACATTCGGAAGTTGATGTAAACAGGCCGCTTTAAAGTTTTCATCTTCAGGTCCTACCAATACAAAACTCCACTCCGGTTGCTGTTGCGCCAATTCGGTTAACAAAGGAATGGATAACCTTCGGCTACTTAAAAAGCCTACATAGCCAATAATAGGTCCGTCGATGTCGTGAAGTGCTTCAGCAATTTCAATCTCACGCTGGTCTTCATCAAACAAACTCGTATCACACCCTTGTCCCACCATATACGCATGCGGGTTGTATTGCTGAGCGTATTCGGTATATAAAATCGAATTATTCACAACGCAATCGGCTTTCGCGATCAATTGAGGTTCTAAGCGTTGCCCATGCTTTTTCCAATACGGGTTTTTCACTAAATAATCTCGCATGTAATACACGTAGGTTTCCGGCTGTAAAAACTCCTGAATGTGCTGCCCTAAAAACATCGAGCTATCGTTAAACACGATATAATCTTCAAAACCTAAACGATCGATCGCACTTTTAATATCGGCACAAAAACGCTTGGCGTTTCGCTTATTGAAGTAATCGAACAAACCCTCGTGCGGAATGGAGTTGATCGACTCGACCAACTGACTCGGATACAAATTCCAGAGTTGTGCTTGTAGTTGTATCAAATCCTGATCTTCTCCTTTTTGTACCCGAATGCGCTTCTGAATTTTTTCGGTATTTCGCTCTCGGTATTTTGAGACGCGATCTAAGGGTGGATTTACGTACAACACCCGGTTATGCTTGGCAAAGGCTAAAGCAATATTCTTACAGTTGCTGCCAATTTGAATATCCCATGCCTGAATCCCCATCACGATAATGGCTCTATCTTTCATCATTTGTTGAGGTATTTTTGTTGATATACTTCTCGGTAAAGTGCCAATACGCTTTTTGCCATATGCGTCCACGAAAATTGCCTAGCGCGTAAAATCCCCTTTTCGGTTAAAAGTTTTGCTAAGGCTTGATCTTCGACCACTCGCTGCATAGCTTTGGTGATTTCTTGCGTTTGTAACGGATTTACCAAAATAGCGGCTCCATCTTCTCCGGCCACTTCCGGCATTGAAGATGTGGTAGAAGTAATCACCGGTACGCCACAAGCCATTCCCTCTAAAATAGGAATCCCAAAACTCTCGCGTAACGACGGATAAAGAAAGGCTTGGGCCTGACTAATAATCGCCGGCAGTTCTTCATTTGGCACGTAGCCGGTAAGATGAATAAACTCCTGAAGCGCCGGTTCATCGATTTGCTGTAAGAGTTTGGTCAATTCTGCTTGATCATAATCGAGCATCACCAAATGGTATTTTTTCGACTGCTTTTTATTAAAATCGGCAAAAGCTTGTAAAACGCCTTTGGTATTTTTCTTAGGATCGGTATTGCCTAAAAAGAAGAAAAAACGCTCGGGTAAACTATATTTTTCTTTGATCTTAGTCAGCGCCACTACATCGGTCACTTTTTCAAAATGTGCTCCAACCCCATTATAAACCGCGGTTAACTGTGCTTCGTTCAGCTTAAAAAAGTGTTGGATCCTTCTTTTTTCGTAGGTAGAAACCGTAATTACTTTGGCTGCATTTCTCACGACCGTAGGCACCACAAACCGTCGGTACATATTGCCCAGCTTTTGGTACCAAGTGCCTTCCTTTTTAAAAATACTTACACTCTCTAAATAAATAATATCGTGCAAGGTTACTAACGTAGGAATATCGGTCACCAACGGAGCGGTATTGCTGGTGCAATGCAAAAGATCACAGGCTTCTTTTTTTGCGGCTTTAGGTAATTCGATTTGCTCCCAACCGGCATACCCCAATGCTGAAGAAAGCTCGACTACTTTAAAATTATCGGCTGCCGGCAAACAACTCGTATCTTGATCGGGTTTTACAAAAATCACATATTCGTTAACCGTATCGATACGCTGCAAGTTTTTAATCAAGGCGAGCGCTACCATATCCATCCCGTGCTTTTTTGCTCTAAATAATCGCTGTGCTTCTATTCCTATTTTCATCTGCTTCGTGATTTAGTGGTCGATCGTACCGTGTTGGGTATGTATAAATTTTCGATTCGCACCTTTCAGCTTAAAAAGCGAAAACAACATGCTTATAAAGGCTTGGGGCAATTTTAATACCGCGAGTAGCGTGAAGGCGTTGTAAAATTTCTTTGGAATGGCCAACAGCAAAGCCATCACCGTGAGTACAAAAACACTCAACCATAATACGCTATGTATTAAGGTAGACGACTCCATCCCTATCAAATTCAGTGCTGCATAGATAAAAGTGGTCATGCTTACCCAACCTAACAACAAGACTCTAGGCGGAGTGATCATTTGGTAAACTTTATCGAAAAAGTCGAGGTTGCCGTTCATCCATAATTCTTTGCATCCGCTTACAAAATACCTACGGAAATAGACAAACTGAGCAGACAACCAACGCTTACGCTGTTGTTCAAAAACTTCTACATGCTGTACTTTTTCATCGAAGACCAAAGCATCGTTCACATAGGCAATCTGGTGTTTGGCTTTCAATAATTTCAACTCGAGTTCTTTATCGAAACCACCCACCGCATTTACAGCTTTCATCGTGCTTTTAAAAAATGAGTACTCGAACGCCATCCCCGAACCGATCAAAGCAGAAGACAATCCTAAATTACGATGTCCTTTTCTAAAGATCTGATTATTCACTTCTTCACTAATCGCATCTAAGACGGCAAAAGAAGTATTTAAGTTTTTCGCAACTCGATGTCCTTGCACCACTCGATAACCTTCATCGAAAGCTTTATTGATTTTGTAGATAAAATCTTTTGCCATCACATTATCGGCATCTAAAATAAGGGCCACATCATACGCATCACCGATCACCTGCATGGCTTTATTCAAGGCTTTTGACTTGGTGCTTTTTTCAAAACTCACCTCCACCAATTTAATCGGGAGTGCTTTTAACTGCTGAAGGGTTTCAGGCTGAAAAGAATCGGCAATCACCACTACTTCATAAAAAGCAGTCGGAAAATCTTGTTGAAGCGCTTTTTTAGCCACCTCTACAATTACTTGATCTTCCTTATACCCAGGAATGAGCACCGCATATTTTCTAAGCTTGGTAATATGCTTTCTATTCTTTTTCTGCGGAAATATTCCGGCAAAGGCAAATACAAAAATGTAAACCGCCGCAAAGCCCAAGTAAAGAAAAACTATGATCTCTAAAAACTGAATGAACATTTTGATTACCCCCATTTTCTTCAATTTTAATTGTTATACCATTCTAATTCTATAGTGCCTCCCGAGTTGGCCCAATCTTTAAATTTAGGATACCTACTGATGATCGAAGTACGCTCAGAAGGTGGCTCAAAGTTGTCGAACACATTTAAGGCCCACGGTAAATTCTTTTTCGTCTTGTAATAGCGGTCATTATTAGTATCACTATAATCATCGGCTGTTCCTAAATCGGTGGCTTTGCTTGTTGGAGATAAATCGGGTAGATGTACTTCTCGACCTCGATCACCATTAGCAATTAAAAAACTGTTGAATGGAACAATCCCTATATCGGCAACGTCTTGCGGCGTGGCAAAATCGATTACCAGAGAAATAGTTTCCCCTAATTTGGCAGAAGTATTTCCGCAAACATAGATCACCGTTTCGTTAGCCTCGGTTCCTAATTCTGTTCCGTTGGTATTTACTTGCTCATAACCTCCATTGAGTACCTGACCAGAAATCGTTGCAATACTCGAAGGATTGATAGGCAATACAAAGGCGAGTCCGTTTTCAAAAGAAGCCCCAATATGATTGATGGTGAAATCAGCTTCAATTCTAGAGATCAAATTGTTTCCGTTAGCAATTAAATTAAAATCATAATTCAATACCAAATCGTTAAAATCGTAATCGCCGGTACTCGGCCATAAGTCTTCGAATACTAATGTTCCTGAATTTTGATTTGATGGGTAAAAATTGTTGAACGCTAAGTTCACATCGTAAGGAAATTCATCTAAAGCATCATTGATCCCGTCGCCATCAGAGTCGTTCGCCGCATCTAACACCGCTACGTTACTGGTTGAAATTGCCGTCACCGGGTTAGAGGTTACGTAAAAGATAGCATCGTTAAAATCTTCATCAGAATAACCATCTTCGCGGTGCAAATCTTCAAAACCAAAAATATTTAAATCTCGAGCCTGATCGTGTAAAAGCACCATATGATCCTTTAGACTTGGCGTATTTTCTGGATTTAAGTTAGGGTCGGCATAAAATTTTTGTGCATACGATTTCACGCCATTTCCATTCCAACCATTGGCTACCAAAAACCAACTGATTACCGTATTGGCTTGAAAAAAGCCCAAATGAACTTTATCTCCCGGTACTAAGCCGCCACCAGAAGTAACCATCGAGGCATTTGAAAATACGATCGTATGATCGGCGATATCAAATTCTGAAATAGGCTCATTTCCTAATTGATAAGTATAGAAGCCTAGCGAATTTTTATTTCCGGCACCTTCTGCCACAAAGGTTACCCAAACATCGGCGTCTTGGGTTAAAACAATCTCGGTTTCTTTTCCGGCAAGAAATTCAGGATGGGTATTCGGGATCCCTCCGGCCGCTTCGGGTAACGAATTATTGATATCATCTAACAATAAGGCATCGATCACATCTGGAGTTTCCATAGTTGTTGGTACACCCTGATTGTCGAACGCCCCTAGATAACTAAACATAGTAGTTAACCGGTCATACGTATTCGTTCCTTGATTGGGGGTAGATGACGCAGGTCTTTCTTCTGCAATAGTATTCACATAAAAGTCACGGTAATCGACGTGAAGTTCGTCGCTGTTAATGGCTAACCTCACTTCTTTGGTTAAGCCCACGTATACCGAGGTAATAATTAAACTATCTGCTGCTGCAGGTAGGGTTAATTCTCGATAAAAGCTGGCATTATCAAATGTTGCTTTTCCTAATTCTTGTAATTCTCCCTGACCAGTTTTGCTGTAAAGCTGAAATACTGCGTGTTCTAAAAATTGCGGTACATTTAGACTTATACCTACTTGTTTGGTTGTGGCATAATCAAAATCGTCTGCCACATTTAGTCCCTTCATAGGTCCTTCAAGAACCAAATTCCCTTCATTTTCTATCGGTTGATCTAAATCTTCTTCAGAAACACATCCTACTAAAAAAATAAGGAGTGTTATACTGATATATTTTGCTAGTGTTTTCATAATAAAATGATTTATTGATGAATAATTTGATGGTGCGTTAAATTCCAAAAAATGGCTTTCCAAAAGGCTTTTAAATGCTGAAATTGGCGTTTTACCAAAAATGAAAACGTGTTCTTTGGAATAGAAATAAAACATTGAAACAATAAGCTCACTCCCAAGTGTAAGGGCTTAAAATTTCTACGGGCATATACTAAGCGATTTCGCGAAATATAATAGGTCTTTAACGGACTAGATTTTCCGGTAGAAATCGATTCTTTATGCAGAATATACGATTGTGGCTGATAGAAAATTTTGTAACCGGCTTTCTTGATCTTTGCAGCCCAATCGTGTTCTTCATAATATAAAAAATAGATCTCGGTCATCATCCCTACCCGTTCTACTACTTGACGCGGTACCATCATCGCAGCTCCATGAATAGATGCCGTTTCTCGAGGCAAGTCGTAACTGCCATCGTCTTTTGCTCGGTAACCAATACTACTGTTTCTAATCGTCCACGTATTCATCGCGGTATAACCAGCATATTGGATAAGTTCTTGATTCCAGTGAAATTTAATTTTAGGACTCACCATCCCAATGCTGGGATCATTTTGTAAGGTTTGCAACAAGGGCTCTAAAAAATTTTCAGGTACAATCGTATCGTTATTGATAAACAATAGATAGTCTCCTTTTGCGGCTTTCACCCCCAGGTTATTTCCGCCGGCGAATCCTAAATTCGTTTCACTTTTAATCAAGTTGATCTCCGGATAGGTTCCTTTTAAAACTTCCGGACAATCTTTAGGTGATGCATTATCCACAACGATCACTTCTAAATTCGTGTAGCTTAATTTTTGCAGTGAAGCTAACAAGGCCAAAGTCACTTCAGACTCGTTATAATTCACCGTAATAATCGAAACAAGTGGTGTAGTATTTTGCATCATCCTAAAGTTTTTAATGAATAGTTTTCCTGCTCTTGCTCTTTTTTCTGCTGAAGCTTTTGATCCCATCTTGGCGCTAGAAAAATAAACACCATGGTCACATACATTAACACTCCGGTTGGGAACTGACCGAAAACGCCATTGCCATAAGATGCGGCCATAATCCCGGCTAAACCACAAGTTAACGCGGTAATTTGCCCACGAAGCCAAGGGTCTTTTAATCGAAACATCGCATTATAAGCTCCGGTAACGAGCACAAAAAATAATATAAACAGGTGCAACCATAAGCCAACAATCCCCATATCTGCCCAAATGGCTACAAACCAACTATCGGTAGCTGTATTCGCTAAAAAGGTATGCGGGGTAAAACGTTGACCCCAGTTTCCGGTAGCCCCAATGCCACCGCCTAAAGGTCGGGAAGCTAAATAGGTCGATAACTTTCGTTGGTTGGCTAGACGCACTTGCAACGAAGCATCGTTAGGATCGAAAGCCGTACGCATTCTTCGTACTTGCGCATTACTATTTAAGATCGTGGTGTGTGCAAAAAACACATAAACGCCAATGCCCATCACGGCTCCTAATAAAAGGATCTTGATATTCTTTTTCAGAATTAAATACATGAGGCCTCCCATCGTCGGTACAGCAATCGCTCCTCGGGTTCCCGAGATCAACATTCCGTAAATACCTGCTAAAGCCACCACGATAAAAAACAGTTTTAATTTTAAATTCTTCTTTACAAATAGCGCTAGAATCCCAAACACCACGGCTGTATGACCTTGCGAGGCTCCAAATTGACCTGCATCTGAATAAAAACTGAAGATTCTCAATTTCCCAAACAACACGTGTGTAATATGGCCACCGCCGTCTAACCATCGCTGCTCAAAAGGATCTACGCCTAAAAACAGTTGTTGCATACCTTTTAAAGTTCCTAAGAGGGAAAGGATGCCCCAGATCATCAAAAAGATTTTTAAATCTTTTGGCTTGTTAAACAAGAGAAACAAGAGCGGGATGATCATCCATTGGTAAAGCGCAATCCCTCGCATTGCATAAAACCAAGCTACTCTACTTACAGCTTCGGGATTGGCGATCTGTAAAAACGCATAGCCCATCCAAATACTCACTAAAAGCGTCAGTTGAGATTTTGCTTTGCTCCACTTAATCTTTCTCTTGAATGCTGTAAAGAAAAGGGATAAATACATTAAAAATAGGAGACCATCGACGATTAGTCCCCAAGTGGCGGCGAAATACCTAGAAAGCCCGATAACAAAAAAACTAAAGATAATGATAGTAATAATTCCTATTCTCGGCTTAAGCATTAAGGCGGTAAGATACACAAGCACAAGCGGTAACAAAATAATTGCTAGGCCAACGACCATGCCTTTCGTGGCGGTTAAGACCGCAAAACATGCTCCCACACTCAATAAGATCATGAGAGGAAGCGGCTGTTTTAGGAGCTCGTGACCATATGTTTTCTGAAAAGGATTCATCGCACCAAAAAGGAATTAAGATTTTTGAAAAAATGAATACTTTCCGGAAGAATATGGGTCGGCTTGATCTGCATCACCCGATGTAAATAATAGAAACCTAAGCCCATACCGAGTAGAGTAAAGAGTACCGTCCCTACAGCTACCAACAATAAAGATTCGAAAGTAAACACCGCGATCAAATTCATCACGATATTAGCTAAGGTCATCACGATCACTTTTCGCATATTTAAGCGAGGTTGATTGGCGCTGTCTAACATCACTCCGGTAAACCGATCGATAGGAAGTAAAATCGTATATACGGTAAAAATACGGAAGATCAACGTGAGCTCTTCTAAATGAACCCGATAAGCACTTCCACCTAAAAAAAGAATCAATTCTTCTGCAAAAATAAAACTCACCAAGGCTATGGGAACAAATGCCAAGGTAATCGCTCCCGAATAAGCGTAAAAAGTTTTTCGGGCACTTTCCAACTCTTGTTGAATAACTTTTCTAGAGAGTTTTGGGTAAGCCGTCATCATTAAGCTTCGTAACGGAATGCCCAACAAATCGGTTAGTTTTAAAGGGATCGCATACATAGCAATAGCCGTAGCTCCCATCACCGGACTTAAGCCAATAATAAAGGTATCGGCACTTTTCAGCAAGCTACTTCCGATCAAAGTACCCATAGAATATTTTCCAAAATGAACGAGTTCTTTAATTTTATCAGGCTGCTGAAATTTCAAAAAACGGAGTCCGTCCCATTGGCGCGCAATCACATAAACACTCGCAATAAGATTGGTCGTTAAATAGGCTGCTAAAATATAGGCTTCCCCAAGATGAAGGTAAAAATAATTCAGCGCCAAGAACGCAGTGAACAATCCGGTATTGGAAAACTTCACCCAAAACATGCGCATAAAATTTTGCTCTGCCTGAAATAAGGCACAGGCATTATTCCAACTTAAATTAAATAAGGCCAATACGGGATACCAAGTAAAAAACAACCCATAACCGGAAGTTTCGCCAAAGTCGACCAGCAAAAATATTGCGAAACAGATCACGCTAATAAGGCTCCATAAGACCAGATTGATTCGGTAGCTGGAACCTAAAATGACATTTACCTGATTTTTGCCGGCGTTGGATAACAACCGCACCGCAGCAGTATTGGTAAGACCAAAACGCAACAAATCGACAAACGAGGCTAAGGCAATAAATAACACCCACTGCCCAAAAGCCGCTTGATCCAGCTGGCGCGTGAGCAACATAAACGACAACAAGCCTAAGCCTGCGATCGACATGTTCGCAAATAAAGAAGAAAAATTCTTCTCCCGTACAAGATGTTGCCATTTACTTTGCATTACGAAACTTTAGTTTTTGAAAAAAAACGCATTTGTACCAATCGCTTGAACCATCTTCTTAACCGGGAACGTTTTTTGGGTAATTCTCCCAAAACGCTTTCCATCTCTAAGACTTTTACGCCGTTTAAAATGATGCTAGGCTCCGGTCCTGTGGTAGCCTCCTTAAAAAGTTGCAAAGCATTACGATCGGCTTCGGTCCACGATCGGTTAGCTCTCACCACTAAGAAACTATGGTCGATCGCTGAAGCCAATTTTACCGGAAACGGATGTTTGATGATCGAAGGCAACTCTAGTAAAACAAAGTCGAATGCCGTATAATCGATAGTCGCTTCCGCAGGAAAAAACTCATCGATACGGGCAATTTTATATAAATAATCACCTACTGTATAAGGGATGAAGTGATAATTGGGATGTGATGGATAGGCCGACTCATCATAACTAATATGCAGCACTTTATATTCTAAATCGCATAATTTAGCGATCAGCTGCTCGCTGATAAATGTTTTCCCTTCTGCCTCTTGAGTAGAAAAAAACATATTGACCACCGGCATTTTAGTGATTTCACTTTTAAACTGATTTAAAATAATGCGACGAGAAATAGCCGTCACTGCTTTATGCTGAAGGTATTTAAAATCGACTCCCTTAATCTGTGAATTTATCGCCGGAAAGATCGAGCTTACTTTTAGACCGATTTTATCTTCTGCACGTTCGGCAGTATTTAGATTTCCGTCTAATAAGACCAAGACTAAAATGGTAAACACCACCAAAACAAAGCCCATGATCGCTGCCACCAAGACCAATAAAATTCGTTTACTCGGATTAGGTTCTATCGGAAAAAACGGAATTTCAGTAATTTTGATATTGGTTTGTAATTCGGCATTTTGTTGTTTCAATTTTGCTAGTCCCAAACTGTGTAACAAGCTTAAATATTCTTGTTCGGCGATATTTATTTTTCGCTCTAATCGCTTCATCGTAGCGCCCAGCGGAGCGTAACGGGCGTAGGTTTGCTCAAACTCCAAGCGTTTTTCATCTAAAATTTGCAATTCGGCTTTGGCACTTTCAAACTTGATGGTATTTTCTAACCATTGTTGCAATACATTGGTAGCACCCACTCCATCGGTAGTATGATCGATGGTAAAAACCGTATCGACCGCTATGGTTAATTGCTGTTTCACCCCACTAATGTCTTTTTTGATTTGATTTACCTTGACTTTGTTTTTTTCACGCTGAAGAGAATCTGTATTTCTACCTGAAGTGAGCATGACCAAATCAAAATTAAGTGTGCTTAAACGATCGCGTAGTTTTAGGACACTTTCGTTATTTACGCGTTTACGGTCAAATTTATTCAGCTTTTCTTCGAGCGAAGCTAAGACCGATTGAGAACCATAGAATTTTTGTACGACCGCTTGGTATTCCATCTCAAAGATCTCTTTACGCGAAGCGATTTGCTTGGTTTCTTCGTAATAATTCATCAATTTATTACGCTTATTGAAATCTAACAATTCATCTTCTGCAACCTTTAAACGATTGGTGCTGGTATTTAATTCTTTCTGAAAATAACTCACCACTTCATCCGACTGGTTCACCTTCATTTGCTGGTTGGCATCAATAAAGGTGTGCGTTAAAATCATTAAAGTATTTTGGCAGATCCCGGGATCTTCAGATTGAAAAGCGATATCGATAAAGTCACTTACCGAGACTCTTTTTAGCGTAATGCGCTCCAAAATCTTTTCGGTACTGTAATCGGGATGATTCAGGTTGAGTAACTCATAAATAAAGTTATAAGGATCTTGATTTTTGTAAGCTTCAAAATTCCGGTAGGTCGTTTCAAAATCGCCAGGAACCACTAGAGCTTTAACTTCCTGCGGAACAATCTCCATCAGCTCCTTGTACTTCTCTTCTCCAATAATTCGTTCATCGGGAGCTTCTACCAACATGTGCTGCGTAAATAACCGAAGGGAAACTTCTTCTAAGGTGGTACGAGATCGAATGAGGTTCAGGAGGTTTTCGTAAGCGATATTGGTTTTATTGAGTTCTAACCTTGTATTTTCTAACTCGATGGTAGAACCGGAAGCAAAACCGGTATACACGCGAGCTTTAGAATCATAAACTTTTGGCTGATTTTTGGTAAGTACCACGACAAGAATAGCCAAAAACATCGGGACGGCAATAAGCAATCCCAAATGCTTCATTAAAATTCTAATAAAAAAAAGTAGGTTAAACTTGATCATTCTAATTCTAGTTTGGTACCAATCGTATTTTCTAAATACATATAGGCTAATAAAAACTCTGATTTTTGTCGTTCAAACTCTTTAAAAGACTGGTTCATTTGCTGTTGTAATCGGGTGTATTCCGAAATGCTAATGAGTCCGTTTTTATAATCGGTTTCTGCCCGCATCGACTGCACTTTGTAGGTATCTAACATCGTTCCCGAAATAAACAGCAGTTTATGGGCTTTCAATAATTCGTTATAAGTTAAAATAAGCGCGCGTTCCAGCTCTTGGCGGGCTACTTCTTTATCAAATTTGGCACGTTCGTAAAGGGCGGTTTCTGCCTGTACCGATTTTTTTCTATTGAATATTGCTGAAATGGGTAATTTTAAAGTCATACCCACTGTATACCGAGAAGCTTCGGTATTGATTAAATTTTGATTCGCCGCCGGTAAACCTGACAATTGCTCGTTATTAAGGTAATTAAACATCCCATAATTATAGTTGGCATCGGCATAAATATAATCTAACCACTTTCTACGCTCCAAACTTTCATTCACCTTAAAGTATTCGATATCGGCATCGTGATACTTGAGCAATGGCGAATGCTCCCAAGCCATGGTTTTTAAACTATCTAAAGAAGGAATATGCTTGCTAAAATCGATATCTTCTAAACTTTTGTCGATAAAGTATTCGATCTCCTGAGCTTTTCCTCCCTGAATTAAAAGCAGAAAAAACGTGATAAAAATGAATTTTTGAGGCAATACAAAACACTTCATGATTTATACATTTTCTTTTTGGAACACCGCTCGAAAAGTTCGTAGTAAAATCCACATATCTTTCCAGAAGGCATATTTCTCGAGCGAATATTCTACATATCGGTTATCTAATTCTTTACGTTCTTCTGCAGACATTTTTGAAGTTCTCCCACGAGCTTCTACTTGCCATAACCCGGTAATGCCTGCCGGACCGTTAAAACGCTTCGTCCATTGATCGGTGGTTAACAATTCCGCCTCATAAAGTGGTAAAGGTCGGTTCCCTACGATCGACATATCGCCTTTAATCACGTTGATGAGCTGCGGAAGTTCATCTATACTCAATTTTCGAATGATCTTTCCTACTTTGGTAATTCTAGGGTCATTATCAAATTTGATAAAAATGTTTTTAGCTTCTTCTAAACGGGATTGATTGTAAACACGTTCACTAATTTGCTCTTCATCCCCATAAAGCATTACCTCATCATGAATTAAATTTTGCGCTTTTTTGGAAGTTGAAAAATTTTCAGTTTCAGCTTCAGCATATTGATTTAGATGGAGAAATTCTTTTAAACGCTGATCTGCATCGGGATACATTGACCTTAGTTTATAAAAATTAAAGATTTTATATCCAGAACCCACTCGCTTAGAGATATAATAGACTTTTCCTTTCGACTCTAACCTTATCGCAATAACGGTTATCAATAATAAAGGTGAAATTAAAAGTAGAATAAAGCTGGCTAAGACAATATCAAAAAGTCGTTTGAAAATTTTAGGTTTGCTATGGAATGATTTTTTTTCACTTATCTCATTTTTTAAATTCTGAGCATTTAATTCTTTTAAAAATAATAACCTATTAACTAAACGCTGTATCTCAATTGGCTTAGTATAACAATCGTCAATACCTAATGAAGCCGATCGTTTAATAAAATCATTAGAAAAATAATCACTAAGTAAAATAAATTGTATTTTTTCTTTTGGTTGATAATTTTGAAAAAATTGGTTATAAAATGACAGTCCACTTTGTCCCGGCAAATCATTTTCACAAACTATTGCGTCGATGTTTTCGATTTGCTTGAGTTCTTTAAAAGCTTCATATGTGTTTTTAAAAAACTGAAATTCGACCTCTCTCAATTCTTGAAATGAATCGATAATTAATAGATCGTTACCAATATAGATTACAGAAAGTACTTTTTTCAACTTAGTGTCCATAAAATTTAGGTTTTAAGTTATACAATAGATTTCTGTAAAATATTCTCTAAACGAATAAGTAATTCTTCAGGATTAAAGGGCTTTACCATATAATCGGTAGCGCCCGTTTTTAAACATTCGATGCGGTCTTTACTCGTATTTTTACAGCTTAAAACCATTACTGGTATTTCTGAAAAAAAACCGCTTTCTTTAATTCTTTTGATTAACTCCAGTCCATCCATTTTTGGCATTTCAAGATCAGTAATTATTAGATCGGGAAGATTTGAATCTTGTAGCCAAAGCATTGCTTCTATTCCATTCTTCTTGGTGATTACCTCAAAATTTTGATGTAGAAATTGGGCGACTAAAGCACTAAGACTTTGTTTATCATCTACTATTAGTATTTTCTTCTTCATACCCCACGTATTTTGTTAATTGATTGGAATAAAAGTATTTAACTAAGTAGATTTTAATTCTGAAAAACGACCAACGGTATATTTCTATCGATAACAGGTAATAATATAACGACGTAATATAAAAACATACAATTAACTACCCAATGAATGAAACACAGAATTATAAAATGAACCTTATCATTTATTTAAAAATTCATTCGTCATGAAATTGTAGAAGTACATATTTAGAAGTTCATAAATTTTAAATTAAAAGATTCTCAATTTAAGATACCTAAAAATAAAATATCTATAAAAATGAATCATTTTAACATTTTAATTAAATTTTATTTTGGCTAATCGACGATAGTTCTATACTTTTATCAAACAATTATGAAGAAATTAAATAAAAATAGATCCATCAGCTGCTTAGTCATTTCTATTATTAGAAATTAACAGATGGATGGTACCCAAAATTGAAGCCATCCTTTTTCGGATGGTTTTTTTATTTAACGAGATGAAAACAAACAATAACATCGTGATTAGCATTATTCTTTTAGTCATTATTATTCCGATAATGAGCTGAGAAGGTATTGCTATTATTGAAAGTATAAATAAAAGCTCTTCTCACACCGAGAAGAGCTTTTTTGTTAAAGAACAAAACCATGAAACTCAACAAATTTAGTCAGCGCGTAACCCAAGATCCCTCCCAGCCTGCTTCACAAGCCATGCTGCACGCTTTAGGATTAACCGATAAAGATTTAGAAAAACCCTTCATCGGCATTGGCAGTACAGGCTTTGAAGGCAACCCGTGCAATATGCACCTCAACGACCTCGCGCAACATGTAAAAACCGGGATCAACAGTAGTGATGGTGTGGGTCTCGTATTCAATACCATTGGCGTAAGTGACGGGATATCGATGGGAACTCCGGGAATGCGCTTTTCACTTCCTTCCCGCGATATTATCGCCGATTCGATGGAAACCGTGGTCCAAGGCATGAGTTACGATGCGCTCGTCACCGTAGTAGGTTGCGACAAGAATATGCCGGGTGCATTAATGGCGATGTTTCGGTTAGACAGACCTTCGGTGATGGTATACGGTGGTACGATTGCTTCCGGAAAATTAGGCGATAAAAAGCTAGACATTGTTTCTGCCTTTGAAGCATGGGGAGAAAAATCTGCCGGAAAAATGAAGGAGTGCGAATTTAAAAAAGTAATTCACCATGCTTGTCCCGGTCCTGGCGCTTGTGGCGGAATGTACACTGCCAACACCATGGCTTCTGCGATTGAAGCTTTAGGCTTTTCATTGCCCTACAACGCTTCTAATCCTGCGGTAGGAAATGCAAAAGTAGCCGAATGTACCCAAGCCGGAGAAGCCGTGATGGAGTTACTGAAAAAAGATTTGAAACCTTCCGATATCGTTTCAAAAAAATCATTTGAAAACGCGATTACCGTAGTTATTGCCTTAGGCGGTTCGACCAATGCGGTGCTCCACTTTTTAGCGATCGCCGATGCCGCAGGCGTCGATTTTAAGATAGACGATTTTCAGCGCATTAGCGATCAAGTTCCCTATTTAGCCGATTTAAAACCGAGCGGTAAATACCTGATGGAAGACCTGCATCAAATTGGCGGAACACCCGCCGTGATGAAATATTTATTAGAAAAAGGCTATCTACATGGCGATTGCCTAACGGTCACCGGAAAAACAGTAGCCGAAAACTTAGCAGAGGTTCCTTCCCTTTCTTCAGAACAAGAGATTCTTCATTCCGTAGAACAGCCTTTAAAACCTACTGGTCATTTACGAATTCTAAAAGGAAACTTAGCTCCGGAAGGTGCCGTAGCAAAAATCACCGGAAAAGAAGGTTTACTCTTTTCAGGAACCGCTAAAATCTATAATGGCGAATACGAAGCCAACGATGGGATTGCTAACGGAGAAGTAAAAGAAGGCGATGTGGTGGTGATCCGTTATGAAGGTCCTAAAGGCGGACCCGGAATGCCGGAAATGCTCAAACCTACTTCAGCCATTATGGGAAGAGGTTTAGGGAAGAAAGTGGCCTTAATTACCGATGGAAGATTTTCCGGAGGTACGCACGGTTTTGTGGTGGGGCACATTACTCCCGAAGCACAAGTTGGCGGCACAATTGGTTTGCTGAAAGATGGCGATCAAATTACCATCGATGCTGAAAAAAATACGATCGACGTTCACCTATCTGAAGAAGAATTACAAGAACGCCAACAAGAATGGAAAGCGCCGCCACTAAAAGTATCCCGTGGAGCGCTATTTAAATATGCACAATCTGTAACCTCTGCATCTTTAGGATGCGTAACCGATAAAGCTCATGGAAGTACCAACTAAAACAAAAGTCATCACAGGAGCAGAAGCCGTGGTTAAATGTCTTTTGCTAGAAGAAACGGAATATTTGTTCGGCTATCCTGGCGGAGCCATTATGCCGGTGTACGATGCAATGTACGATTATCGCGATCGCTTAGCACATATTTTAACGCGACACGAACAAGGTGCTATTCACGCCGCACAAGGTTACGCACGCGTCTCGGGTAAGGTTGGTGTTTGCATCGCCACATCGGGCCCGGGAGCCACCAATCTGATTACCGGTTTGGCCGATGCGCAGATCGATTCAACGCCCTTAGTTTGCATTACCGGGCAAGTAGGCAGCAATCTTTTAGGCACCGATGCTTTTCAGGAAACCGATGTGGTCGGCATTTCGACGCCGGTCACCAAATGGAACATCCAAGTGACCCAAGCGAAAGATATTCCGCAGGCCTTAGCCAAAGCTTTTTATGTAGCCAAAACCGGAAGACCCGGTCCGGTATTGATCGATATTACCAAAGATGCACAGTTTGAAAGTTTTGAATTTGAATATGAACCTTGCCAAAGTGTTCGCAGCTATGTTCCCGATAATCCTGTTGAGGAAGCACAAATCAAAAAAGCGGCCGCCTTAATCAATCAAGCGAAGAAACCTTATGTGCTTTTTGGCCAAGGAGTGGTGTTGGCAGAAGCGCAGGAAGAATTTAGAAAATTTATTGAAAAAGGAGACCTTCCTTCGGCGTGGACCATTTTAGGAATTTCTGCACTTTCTTCACATCATCCACTCAATATGGGCATGTTAGGGATGCACGGAAATTACGGCCCTAATTTACTCACAAACGAATGTGATGTGTTAATTGCCGTCGGCATGCGTTTTGACGATCGGGTGACCGGAGATTTAAGTCGCTATGCCAAACAAGCCAAAGTGATTCATCTCGAAATTGATCCGGCAGAAATCAATAAAAACGTATATGCCGAGGTGCCGGTTCTTGGCAATTGTAAACATTCGCTGCAAATGCTTACCGAGCTTTTAGAAGAAAAAAAGCACGACGATTGGAAGCAAGAATTCTACAACTGCAAGCAAAAAGAGTTTTTAGAAGTCGTTGAAGAAGAACTTTCTCCTTCGTTAGAAAAAGAAATGACGATGGGTGAAGTAATCAAAAAAATCTCAGATAAAACCCTAGGCAAAGCGGTGATCGTAACCGATGTGGGGCAGCATCAAATGGCAGCACAACGGTACTACGAGCACGACCAATGGCGAAGTCATGTGACTTCCGGTGGTTTAGGCACGATGGGCTTTGGCCTTCCGGCAGCGATCGGTGCCAAATTAGGAGCTCCCGATCGTGAAGTGATTTGTGTAGTGGGCGACGGTGGGTTTCAAATGACGATCCAAGAGTTAGGCACCATTTTTCAATCGCAGATCGATGTGAAAATTTTGGTATTGAATAATGAATTTCTAGGCATGGTTCGCCAATGGCAAGAATTGTTTTTTGAGCGTCGCTATTCGTTTACCGAAATGGTGAACCCCGATTTTCAAACCATCGCCAAAGGTTATCATATCGAAACCGAACGTGTAGAACAACGAGAGCACTTAGAAGAAGCGCTCAACCGATTTTTAAATCACAAAGGCAGTTATTTATTAGAAGTGATGGTAGGGAAAGAAAACAATGTATTCCCCATGATTCCTACCGGATGCTGTGTTTCTGAAGTGCGATTAAAATAAAAAAAAGATGAAAGAAGAATTCACCATATCGGTATTTACCGAAGATAAAATTGGCTTACTAAATCGGGTAAGCATCATCTTCACCCGAAGACATATTAATATTGAAAGCATCACCGCTTCAGCTAGTGAAGTCGAAGGCGTTCACCGCTACATCATTGTAGTGGAAGAAGAAGAAAGCTTGGTCGTTAAAGTAATTCAGCAAATCGAAAAGCAGGTCGATGTGGTGAAAGCTTTTTACCACCGTAACGACGAGATGGTACATCAAGAAATCGCACTTTATAAAGTACCTACTTCAGCTTTGGCTTCCGGAGAAGATGTAGAAGAGATCATTAGAAGTAGCAATGCTCGCATTCTCACGGTCGAAGCTGAATTTACGATCATCGAAAAGACAGGTCATAAAACCGATACGCAAGCACTTTACAACAAGTTAGAACCCTACGGCTTGTTAGGTTTTGTACGTTCAGGCCGTGTGGCCATTCCCAAACAGATGAAAGAATTTAAAGAATACATGGCAGAAGTTGAAAAAGCTTCCACCTTTAAATACTAAAGTTCGTATTAACGTCACCCTGCTTGTCACATAGAGCGGAGTCGAAATGTTGACTTTAGAAATATAACGAGATTCCCTATCAAGTCTGGAATGACGCACGGAGCTTGCCAAAGTGTGATATCAGAAAAAATTAACCTTAATACAATTCATAAAACTTAAATACAAAAATCATGGCAAAATTAAATTTTGGCGGCGTAGAAGAAAATGTAGTCACTCGTGAGGAGTTTCCTTTAGCTAAAGCAGTAGAAACTTTAAAAGAAGAAACCATTGCGGTTCTCGGGTACGGAGTTCAAGGTCCGGGGCAAGCGCTCAACTTAAAAGACAACGGCTTTAACGTCATTGTAGGCCAACGTAAAAACTCTAAAACCTGGGATAAAGCAGTGGCCGATGGCTGGGTTCCCGGTGAAACGCTTTTTGAAGTAGAAGAAGCTGCCAAACGCGGAACGATTGTTCAATACTTACTTTCTGATGCCGGACAAATCGCTCAGTGGGAAATCGTAAAAAATCAATTAAATCCCGGCGATGCGCTTTACTTTTCGCACGGCTTCGGAATTACCTATAAAGACCAAACCGGCATTGTGCCGCCCAAAGATGTCGATGTGATTTTAGTCGCCCCTAAAGGTTCAGGAACGTCTTTACGCCGACTTTTTGTAGAAGGAAAAGGATTAAATTCTAGTTATGCTATTTTTCAAGATGCCACGGGTAAAGCCTATGACCGTGTCGTTGCCTTAGGTATTGGCGTAGGTTCGGGATATTTATTTGAAACCGATTTTCAGAAAGAAGTGTATTCAGATTTAACCGGAGAACGCGGAATCTTAATGGGGGCTTTGGCCGGCGTTTTTGAAGCCCAATATGAAGTCTTACGCAAAAATGGACATTCGCCTTCGGAAGCATTTAATGAAACCGTGGAAGAACTTACGCAAAGTTTAATGCCTTTAGTCGCTGAAAACGGAATGGATTGGATGTATGCCAATTGCTCGACCACCGCGCAACGTGGAGCTTTAGACTGGCGCCATAAATTTAGAGAAGCGACCCTCCCGGTGTTTGACGATCTTTACGATAGTGTAAAAACCGGAGAAGAGGCTCGCGTGACGATTAAAGCCAATGAAAAAGAAGATTACCGTGTAAAACTAGAAGAAGAATTAAAAGAGTTACGCGAATCTGAATTATGGCAAACCGGCGCGCAAGTAAGAAAATTAAGACCGGAAAACAACTAAAAAAAGGTTGATAGGTGTTAGGAAATAGGGATGAGGTGTTAGGTTCTAGGTATTAGAAAAAGTTCCCCTCCTTATAAACGAGGGGCTCCAACGGGCAGAGTGGTAATTTCTTATTGTGTTTTAAGTTGAACTGCTTCCACAAAAATGCAAGAAATAACAACCCGTCAGGTCGAGTGATGTTGCGAAATGAAATGAAGCAGCATAGTATCGAGACCCAAAGATTAACTTTAAAACCGTGTTAGACCAAAAATAAAACTCAACACTAGGATGAGATGCTGAATCAAGTTCAACATGACGCTTATATTTTTTATCTAGGAAATATAAAAAAGTTCCCTTCCTTTTAAAGGAGGGGTGCCCAACGGGCGGAGTGGTTTTGATCGCGTTAGGGATTGAGGCTTTGTTGAAGCTCTTTTTGTTTTGTCATTTCGAGCGGAGTCGAGAAACAAAACAAAAAAGCGACTGCCGAAAGCCCGACCCGCAGGGGAACGCCCAAACAAACCTAATCTGTCGCTGTACTAATTTAAAATCATCATGAAAACGCAAACTTTACCGCAACTTTCTTTAGCAGAAATCAAGAAAGCGCAAAAGAATTTAGAAGGCATCGCTAAAAACACACCGCTAGAGAAGAACCGAAGTTATTCTAAAGATTTCGAGGCGCAAATCTTTTTAAAAAGAGAAGACCAGCAACGGGTGCGCTCGTATAAAATTAGAGGCGCATATCATAAAATTGTTTCGTTAACGGAAGAAGAAAGAGCAAAAGGCGTGGTTTGTGCCAGCGCGGGCAATCACGCGCAAGGCGTGGCGTATTCTTGTAAAAAGTTAAATATCGATGCTAAAATTTTTATGCCTACGCCTACACCACTTCAAAAAGTACAGCAGGTTCGCATGTTTGGGGAAGATCGCGTGGAAGTGATTTTAGTAGGTGATACCTTTGATGATGCCAAGGTAGAAGCCATGCGGTATAGCGAGCTACACCAAAGTACGGTGATCCATCCGTTTGATGATCCTAAAATTATGGAAGGGCAAGGCACAATTGCCTTAGAGATTTTAGCGGCTGCTGAAGCTCCGATCGATTATGTTTTTGTACCCATTGGCGGCGGCGGCGTGGCTTCGGGCGTAAGCAGTGTATTTAAAGCACTTTCACCACATACCAAAATTATTGGGGTAGAACCGAAAGGTGCTGCTTCGATGTCGACCTCGATCGATAAGGATGAAAATACAGAGCTACACCTCATCGATAAATTTGTAGATGGTGCGGCCGTAAAAAAAGTAGGCGACCTTACTTTTCAAATCTGTAAGCAAAATTTAGAAAAAGTGCTTACCGTAGACGAAGGTAAAATTTGTGAAACCATCCTGAACCTCTACAACAAAGATGCGATCGTAGTAGAACCTGCCGGAGCCTTAACTTTAGCTGCACTCGAACAATTTTCTGAAGAAATAAAAGGGAAACATGTCGTTTGTGTGGTTAGCGGCGGCAACAACGATATTACCCGCATGGAAGAAATTAAAGAACGAGCTTTATTATATAACGGACTCAAACATTACTTTTTGGTTCGGTTTCCGCAACGTGCCGGGGCTTTAAAACAATTTGTGGTAGAAGTGTTAGGCGCAACGGATGATATCACCCATTTTGAATACATCAAAAAAAATTCTCGCGAAAAAGGCTATGCGGTCGTGGGCATCGAATTAAAAGCTAAAGAAGATTTTGAACCGCTATTAAGCCGAATGAAAGATTTACAATTCTTTGGGGATTACATTAATCCTAAGGAAAGTTTGATGAATATTTTGGTCTAAATGAACTATTCTATCAATACCTAATGAATATGACAGAATAATTCATTAAAATTTAGCTGATTTATTATATTATTACTTTATTTTTAAGGAATAATAATTTATTATCTGAATTCTTCATCATTTTCTAGAGTTCGATAAGTAAAATTAACCACATATTATTTATGAGTAATTATCACATTAAACATTTAGAAGAATATTTTCAAGTCTATAGAAAATCGGTTCGCTATCCTGAAAAGTTTTGGGAAGAAATCGCTGAAGAGCATTTTCTCTGGCGAAAACGTTGGAATAAAGTGCTGGAGTGGGATTTTTCTAAACCTGAAGTAAAATGGTTTGAAGGCGCCAAATTAAACATTACCGAAAACTGTATCGATAAACATCTATTTTCTCACGGAGACGATACGGCGATTATTTTTGAACCTAATGATCCCGATGAAGAAGCGCAACACATCTCGTATAACGAATTGCATCGACGCGTGTGTAAATTTGCCAATGTACTTAAAAGTAAAGGCATTAAAAAAGGAGATCGAGTCTGTATTTACTTACCGATGATTCCTGAACTCTCGGTGGCTATGCTCGCTTGTGCTAGAATTGGTGCTATACACTCGATCGTATTTGCAGGGTTTTCTTCATCAGCCTTAGCTACTAGAATTTTAGATAGCGATTGTAAAATGGTGATTACTTCCGATGGTTCTTTCAGAGGAGCTAAAACGATTAATCTAAAAGAGATCGTAGATGCTGCATTAGATAAATGTCCTAATGTAGAAAATGTATTAGTGGTCAAACGCATCAATTCTGAAATTAGTATGAAAGACTGTCGCGACGAATGGTTACAACCTTTATTAGATGAAGCAGAAGAAGATTGCAAACCCGAAATGATGGATGCGGAAGATCCGTTGTTTATTCTATACACTTCCGGCTCAACCGGAAAACCAAAAGGAATGATGCACACCTGCGGTGGTTATATGGTATATACCGCATACACATTTAAAAACGTATTTAATTATAGAACCGGCGATGTGTATTGGTGTACTGCCGATATTGGTTGGATCACTGGTCACAGTTACATTATTTACGGTCCTTTAGCTAATTGTGCAACAACGGTAATGTTTGAAGGTGTACCAAGTTATCCTGATTTTGGACGTTTTTGGGATATTGTTGAAAAGCATAAAGTGAATCAATTTTACACCGCGCCTACTGCTATTCGTGCGTTAGCCAAAGAAAATATTGAGTATATTGAGTCTCACGATCTTTCTTCTTTAAAAGTGCTTGGTACCGTAGGTGAACCTATAAACGAAGAAGCTTGGCACTGGTATAACGATAATGTCGGTAAGAAAAACTGCCCAATCGTTGATACTTGGTGGCAAACCGAAACCGGCGGAATTATGATTTCACCACTTCCCCACTCTACGCCTACCATTCCTACCTACGCAACTTTACCACTGCCGGGAATTCAACCTGCGTTGATGGACGAAGAAGGGAATGAAATGAAAGGCTATCAAGTACAAGGAAAGTTATGTATTAAATTCCCTTGGCCGGGAATGGCAAGAACCGTTTGGGGCGATCATCAGCGTTATAAAGACACCTATTTTTCTGCTTATAAAAATAAGTATTTTTCAGGAGATGGTGCTTTACGAGATAATGTGGGCTATTACCGTATTACCGGGCGTGCCGATGATGTCGTGATCGTTTCTGGTCATAATCTTGGAACTGCACCTATCGAAGATTCAATTAACGAACATCAAGCGGTAGCAGAGTCTGCAATCGTAGGTTTCCCTCACGATATTAAAGGTAATGCATTATATGGTTTTGTAATTTTAAAAGAAGTAGGTGAATCTCGTAAACACGAAAATGTTCGAAAAGAAATAAACCAACTAATTACTGAGCATATTGGGCCTATTGCGAAACTTGATAAAATTCAGTTTGTATCTGGTTTACCAAAAACACGTTCCGGTAAAATTATGCGTCGAATATTACGTAAAATTGCCAGTAACGACACCAGTAATTTAGGAGATACTAGTACTTTACTTAACCCGGAAGTGGTTCAAGAAATTATAGATAATTCTCTCAACAAATAAAAATTCTTTATAAATTGAAAAAGCCACTCATAGCAATATTAGTGGCTTTTTTATTACAAAAAACTAAAAAGACTTTCCTATTCTCTCAAAGTGAAGCATCTTTGCCATTTAATTTTATATAAATGGAGCTCAAAAGTTAAACAACGTATTGCCTTAAGTACATGTTTTTTTCTATCAGGATTTTGTTTCTCTTCTTGGGCGTCTCGTATTCCAACGATTAAAACTGCATTTAATTTTAGTGAAGCAGAATTAGGGAATTTACTCTTAGTAATGCCTATTGCTTCCTTAATTGGGTTACCTATTTCGGGTTGGATGGTTTCTAAATTCAGCAGTAGAAATCCGTTAGTTTTGTCGATGGTCTTTTTTGGTATTTCTTTATTTGTTATTGGTTTTACATCTAACCTAATAGCTCTTATAATTGCAGTTGCCGTATTTTCATTTTGCATGCGTATTATCAATATTTTTATGAATACGCAAACCATCACACTTCAGAAAAAATTCAAAAGAAAAATTATAGGATCATTTCACGGGATTTGGAGCGCCGGTGGACTTACCGGTGTTGCGCTCTGCACCTTGGTTTTGAAATTCAATATTTCAATGGTAACCCATATGGTTATCGTTTCTTTATTCACATCGATTTTTGCAATAATATCCTATTTCTATTTACTAAAAAATGACCGCAGTACATCGGGTAACAAAATAAAATTTGGCAAACCCGACCCTTTCATCTTTTACTTAGGAATTTTAATTTTCTTCGCTTCGGTTTGTGAAGGTGGGATGTTTGATTGGAGTAGCGTTTATTTTAAAGATGTGGTGGGTGAAGATATTTTCACCTTAGGATATTTTACCTTTATGATATTTATGGCCCTTTCTCGATTTTCTTCAGACTTGGTTATTGAAAAAATAGGGATGCAAAAATCATATTTTCTAAGTGCAATTTTAATTGTTTTAGGGATTGCTACCGTTATACTACTCCCTTACTTTTGGCCTGCTTTAGTTGGTTTTAGCTTAATAGGTTTGGGTACTGCCGCCGTAATCCCGATGATCTTTATTTCTGCAGGAGATTCTAAAAAATATTCTGCAGGAATGGCAATTTCAATTATTTCTACTTACGGAATTTTAGGGCGTTTATTAGGTCCGCCGCTTGTAGGGTATTTAGCAGAACTTTTTAGTTTAAAACTAGCCTTCTTATTATTTCTTTTTTGCGGAATAATGCTCATACCGTTTTCTAAAAAATTATTTAAACTTTATTAGACAGATCACAAGATGGTTAGAAAAGCTACCGAAAAAGACCTACCGGAAATTTTAGAAATTTTCAATTATCATATTGAACATACTACAGTAATATATCACTACCAAAAAAGGACTTCTGCGCAAATGATGTCGTGGCTAAAAGAGAAAAAACAACTCAATTTCCCCGTTTTAGTGACAGAAGAAAATGGTAAAGTTACCGGCTTCGGAACTTTTGGGCAGTTTAGACCACACGAAGCTTATCAGTTTTGTGTAGAACATTCGGTTTACGTGTCACCAGATCATCAAGGAAAAGGCTTTGGAAAACAACTCATTTTAGACCTTATCGATATCGCGAAAAAAGAAAATTACCACAATATGGTTGCCGGGATCGATGCTGAAAATAAATTCAGTATCGAATTTCATCAAAAGCTAGGCTTTCAAGAAGTAGGATACCTAAAAGAAGTAGGCTTTAAATTTAATCGCTGGTTAGATTTGGTTTTTCTACAGTTAGATTTGTAAAATTAATGTTAATTACTATATTCGTAACCGTTAATTAACTAATCTAATTTTATTATGAAAAGAGCAACTAAATTTTTTGCTGTTGCAGTTTGTGCATCAATGCTATTAACATCTTGTTATTCTTACACATCTACAGTAGGTAAAGGAGCGCAAGGGAATGAAAAAGTAACAAAATGGAATCACTATGTTATTGGTGGTTTGGTTCCTGTTGGTGTTTCTGATAGTAAAGAAATGGCTGGAGGAGCAGAAAATTACACCATTCATACAAGACATACTTTTATAAATGGTTTAATTTCTAGTATTACTTTCGGGATTTATAATCCTACCACTACAACCGTTACTAAATAATTTCACAAAACAAAGAGAGTGAACCAATTCACTCTCTTATTTTTATTCATGAAAAAACTTCTATTCTTTCTAAGTACTGCTATTTTACTTTACCTATTATACATCGTTATCAATTTATTGATTATTGGAGAACTAAATTCATACGGAAAAGGCTATTTTACAGGTAATATAATTCTATTAATGGTTTTCGGTTTCTTAAGCTATTGGTTAGGAAAAAAGATTTTTAATTAAATTTATTCTATAGCTTTATTGAGCAAAATAAAGATCTAAACAAAGCGTTTTTGTTCCCTAAACTTTTCTTTCACGATCTCGGCAACCGGACGATTTTCATAATTGCTCTCCAGCCAAGAAATAATATCTAAATACAAGAAAGCTCTACGCTCAAAAGGATGTTCTTCGTAAACTTTTAATCGATCACGTAATTTTTTGAATTCTGCTTTTATGTCTGAAGGATAAACTTTTGGGAGATCGCGCAAAAACTTGATCATTTCCTTCTGTACTTCGTGCAGGTCGTTCATCTTAATTAGAAAACGATAAGTCGATCGAATCAATCGGTCTAAGTGATAATCGAGTCCGGCTTCATAATGCGCTACTAAATTTAAAATACGGCTAAAACACATGAGATCTTCCCGCATTTCTAAAGATTTATTCTGAATGATTTTCTGCAGGTATTCAATACACTTTTTATAATTACCATCTCCAAAATAAAGCGAAGCAATTTTATAGTACAAGACCATTAAATGATGCTCATCTAAGGTGTGTTGATAGACTTTAATTCCGTTAACAATCTCATCGACAAGCGCATCACCATCGGCAAACTCGCCTTTCATAAACCTTAAATTCAGTTTATTAAAATACAAATACATAAAAGACAAGGCAGAAATATTCTCATCTTTAGGAATGCGCTTATCCTCAATATTCTCTTCAAATTTGATAAGTACCTGCTCAAATAGATCGACACTATTCAGGTAAAAAAGTGATTCTAACAAATAATGGTTTCCCTTTAAATAAAAGACCGGATGCACGTGTATCAAAGCGGAATTCTGCTGAAATAAATCTACCCATTTCGAAGCATAGCGATAACAAGACAAAAAATCTTGCGTGATAAAATTATACCATAAATACGCCTGATACAACCACAATTTCTCTCGAAAACTAAGCTGACCATAATCGTAATCGGGTAAGTTCTCTTCAAAAAAGTTGGTGATTTGCTTTGCCTCTTCCTCTGTTCGCGCATAACCCATTTTCAAGAAAATATTATACAGCTGAAGCGATAAGTTAGAAAGCTTTCCCGCAATTACATTCAAAAAAGAAAGCTCTTCTGTTTGGCTTACCAACTGATCGGCTCGGTTTTCAGAACTTCGGGTAATGTATTGCGATTCGATAATTTTCTCGAGATCCAAGACTTCAAAAGCGATGGTTTTCTCTTCGTATTCAATAGCGGTGGTTTTAGTTTTATCTAACAGTTTCAACGCCTGCTTGTACAAACCTTTGCGATATAAAATATAAGCAAAATCGTATTGTTCCCGCAACTGTAGCGGAATGCTTTGCTGTGAAGTATGCAATCTTAAACTCGTTAAAATTTGCTTGTACAAATGTGCTTTCACATTCGAAAGCTGCTGTTTGGTAATGCTTGTTTTCGAAAGAATTTCAGCTTCTTCATAATATTTCTGTTTCGATAATAATTTAAAAAGATGTTCAAATTTACGTTCAGACTTCCCTCCTAATCTTCCTGCATATAACGAAAATTGACGCTTTTCTGAAGCAGAAAGCGATTGCACCAAAGAAAATAAAGGATCAGAAAATTCTTTTAACATCGTAATTACCTAAAACACAAAGCTCTGAAAAACAACAGATTAAACACTAAAAACAAACTTTAGCGATCGTAAGCATTTTTAAAAGTCGGTTTCTAGACCTCTATAAGCTACTTACTTTTAAGCTAAAGATAAACTAAAAACTAGCGTTTATGAGTATAGAAAAGGTAGAAATTTTTGATACCACTTTGAGAGATGGAGAGCAAGTGCCCGGTTGTAAATTAAACACCGAACAAAAATTAAAAATCGCCAAACGTTTAGATGAATTGGGAGTAGATGTGATCGAAGCCGGTTTCCCGGTATCAAGTCCGCAAGACTTTCAGTCAGTTTCAGAAATTTCTAAACTCGTAAAAAATGCCACGGTTTGCGGTTTAACACGCGCCGTTAAAAACGATATTGAAGTGGCCGCGCAAGCTTTAAAATACGCTAAAAAACCAAGAATTCATACCGGTATCGGCACTTCTGCATCACATATTAAGTATAAATTTAAAGCCACACCTCAAGAAATTATTGAGCGTGCCGGCGAGGCGGTTGCTTATGCTAAAACTTTTGTAGATGATGTCGAATTTTACGCCGAAGATGCCGGCAGAACCGACAACGAATTTTTAGCCATCGTCTGTACCGAAGCCGTAAAAGCCGGTGCTACTGTCTTAAATATTCCAGACACCACCGGTTATTGCCTACCGGAAGAATATGGTAAAAAAATTAAATACCTAAAAGAACATGTTTCAGGCATCGAAAATGTAATTATTTCTTGCCATTGCCATAACGATCTAGGGATGGCGACTGCCAATTCTGTTGCCGGAATGACCAACGGCGCTCGACAAATCGAATGTACCATTAACGGTATTGGAGAACGCGCCGGAAATACAGCGCTAGAAGAAATTGTCATGATTTTACGCCAACATCCTGCATTAAACTTAGACACCAATATTAACACGCAGCTATTGTTCGACACCAGTAAAATGGTCTCTCGCGAGATGGGAATGTTCGTGCAACCCAACAAAGCCATCGTTGGTGCCAATGCTTTTGCGCATAGTTCCGGTATTCATCAAGACGGCGTAATTAAAAACCGAGAAACTTACGAAATTATAAATCCTGCCGATGTAGGCGTTACCGAATCTGCGATAATTCTAACCGCCAGAAGTGGTCGCGCAGCCTTGGCGCATAAAGCCAAAAAAATTGGTTACAACCTTACCAAATTAGAGCTCGATGTCGTGTATCAAGAATTTCTTCATTTTGCCGATGCACGCAAAGAAGTGCTTGACAATGATATTCACGAGATCATGCAAATCTATCAAAGTAAACATCGAGTAAGCGCATAATTTGGGCGCAACCCTAACGGGTCGGGCTATTCGCTATATCTTTTTCATCTTCCTGCGTAGGCAGGAATCTAAAAAAGGATGCCGCTTCTATCCCTTGCGCAATTAGAAGATCAACAAAAATGAAAAAAACACTTTTTGATAAAATCTGGGATGCACACGTGGTCGAATCGATTCCCAACGGTCCCGATATTTTATACATCGATAAACATTTAATCCATGAAGTTACGAGTCCGCAAGCTTTTCAAGAGCTTAAAGACCGTAACATTCCGGTATTTCGACCTGACAAAACGGTGGCTACCGCAGATCATAATACACCCACTGAAAATCAGCATTTGCCGGTAAAAGATCTATTATCTCGCAAACAATTAAAAGAGCTTACCCAAAACTGCGAAGAAAATAACATTACACTTTACGGTTTAGGTCATCCTTACAATGGTATTGTTCACGTGATGGCGCCCGAATTAGGCATTACTCAACCGGGAATGACGATGGTTTGTGGTGATAGTCATACCTCAACGCATGGCGCTTTTGGCACCATCGCTTTTGGAATCGGCACAAGCCAAGTTGCTCAAGTTTTTGCCAGCCAATCGGTGTTGGTGCAAAAGCCTAAAAAATTACGGGTAAACGTAAACGGAAAATTAAAAAATGGCGTTACTCCTAAGGACGTCATTTTATATATTATTAGTGAACTCGGCACCAATTCCGGCACCGGATATTTTTGTGAATATGCCGGAAATGTCTTTGAAGAGATGTCGATGGAAGGTCGAATGACCGTCTGCAACATGAGCATCGAAATGGGTGCGCGTGGCGGACTCATAGCTCCAGATCAAACCACTTACGATTATGTGGAAGGTCGAGAGTTTGCTCCGAAAGGAGAAGCTTTTGAAAAGCTAAAAACCTATTGGGAAAGTTTAAAAACCGATGAAGGCGCTACATTTGACCAAGAATATTCTTTTGATGCTGAAGCCATCGAACCGATGGTCACTTACGGCACCAATCCCGGAATGGGCATTAAAATTTCACAGGCCATTCCCGAAAACGAAAGTAAAAGTTCCGGGAAAGCTTTAGCATATATGGGCTTTACTGCCGGAGAATCGCTCATCGACAAACCAATCAATTACATTTTTATTGGGAGTTGTACCAATTCTAGAATTGAAGATTTTAGAATTGCTGCCAATTATATTAAAGGCAAGCAAAAGGCCAAAAATGTGAACGCATTGATCGTTCCGGGTTCACGGCAAGTAGCTGCGCAAATTGAAGCCGAAGGTTTACATACTATTTTTGAAGAAGCCGGGTTTCAGCTTCGGCAACCGGGTTGTTCCGCTTGTTTAGCGATGAATGACGATAAAATACCTGCCGGAGAGTACTGCGTTTCTACCAGTAATCGAAATTTTGAAGGAAGACAAGGTCAAGGTTCTCGTACGATTTTAGCAAGTCCGTTAACGGCTGCTGCTACTGCGATTGCCGGAAAAATTGTTGATTACACTCAAAACTTAAACTAATGGAAAAATTTATCACACTTACCGATACCGCTGTTCCTTTAGAGATTGAAAATATTGATACCGACCAGATCATACCGGCGCGATTTTTAAAAGCGACCGATAAAGCCGGGTTTGGAGAGAATTTATTTAAAGATTGGCGTTTTGATCATGAAGGAAATGAAAAAGAAGATTTTCCGCTCAATCAAGAAAGATATCACGGACAATTATTAGTGGCCGGAGACAATTTTGGTTGTGGTTCTAGTCGAGAACACGCTGCCTGGGCAATTAAAGCTTACGGTTTTAAAGTTGTCGTCTCCAGTTATTTTGCTGACATTTTTAAAGGAAACTCATTGAATAATGGTTTGCTTCCTGTGCAGGTGAGTCCGGAGTTTTTATCGGAACTTTTTAAAGCGATCGAAGAAAACCCACAAACACAAATTAAAGTAGATTTAGAAAATCAATCGATAAAACTCATCGATAAAAATTTAGAAGAAAAATTTGACATCGATGCTTATAAAAAAATGTGCTTACTTAAAGGTTTTGATGATATTGACTTTTTAGTAAGCAAACTTGATCAAATTAAAGCTTTTGAAAAAGCAACAAACCGCATAAACTAACTTGCGCAAGGGATAGAAGTGGCATCCTTTTTTGCTCCATGAAACACTTCTCGACTCCGCTCGAAGTGACAAGCAAAAAAGATATAACGTATAGCCCGACCCGCTAGGGTTGCGCCCAACCTAAAAAATGAAGATATGAAGTTGAACATCGCAGTATTAGCAGGAGACGGCATAGGGCCGGAAATTACACAACAATCGATCAAGGTTTTAAAAGCCATTGCCGAACGTTTTGATCACGAGTTTTTGTTTGAAGAAGCCGTGGTAGGTGCATCGGCTATCGACCTCACCGAAAATCCGTTACCCGATGCGACACTCGATTTGTGTAAAAAATCTGATGCGGTTTTATTTGGCGCCATTGGTGACCCGAAATACGATAACAATCCCGCTGCAAAAGTACGACCGGAACAAGGTTTACTAAAGTTACGCAAAGACTTAGGTTTATTTGCTAATATTCGGCCGGTTCGTGCATTTGAACGCTTATTGGAACATTCGCCCTTACGAACCGATCGCATTGAAGGTGCCGATATGGTGATCTATCGAGAATTGACCGGTGGGATTTATTTTGGCGAAAAAACCTTGAGCGAAGATGAGCGAGAAGCTTCTGATCTTTGCGTATATACTGCGGAAGAAATTGAACGAATGACGCACCTGGCCTTTGAAGCCGCGCAGAAACGAAGAAACAAAGTAACCTTGGTCGATAAAGCGAATGTGTTAGAGACTTCCCGACTTTGGCGACGCACGGTAAAAGAAATTGCCAAAGACTACCCAGACGTAGAATTAAACTTTTTATATGTCGATAATGCGGCGATGCAGATGATTATTAACCCGAAACAATTTGATGTGATTCTTACTGAAAACATGTTTGGTGATATTATTTCTGATGAAGCGAGTGTAATTGGTGGTAGTATTGGCTTGTTAGCTTCGGCTTCGGTAGGTACAGAACACGCACTTTTTGAACCGATTCACGGTTCTTACCCACAAGCTGCCGGAAAAGGAATTGCGAACCCAATTGCCTCGATCCTTTCGGCGGCGATGTTATTAGAACATTTTAATTTACTAGAAGAAGCAGCGATCATTCAAGCGGCTGTCGATAAAAGTTTAGAAATGAATATTTGTACCAGCGATATTAATAAAGAAAGCTCCTACTCTACGGAGAAAGTAGGAACTTTTATTGAAGGTTTAATTTTAGATAATGAAGACCTAAAAATTAACGGTGATAATCTTAGCTTGGGTCAAGCAACGATTATCTAATAGAAAGGCTTTCATATTTAGTGTTTACAATGCTGTTGATTCAAGAAAACTGAATAAATATTTTGGAGAATCGGCTTAAGAATCAAAACTAAGTTCTCGATACAATTTTATTTCGTTTCACTACGTAAAATCACTCGAACTGACAAAATTTTGCACTAATCTATTAAAAAGCTTCTAACTTGCCTTTTGGTTATATTTTGAACGTGATGCCATAATGCTCGAAAAGTTTTGGTCTGCCCATTTTAAAAGACTAGAAATGTGGGGGACCAAACTTTTACCTAAAGGCGTCAATTTATATTCTACGCGTGGCGGAATTTCAGGATATACTTTTCTGCTCACCAATCCGTCAGCTTCTAAATTTCTTAGGGTTACCGTAAGCATTTTTTGAGAAATATCTCCGATCACTTTATGTAGCTCGTTAAAACGTAGCTTTTCTTCTTCATTTAAAACTAAAATCACCAGCGTCGACCATTTATCTCCAAAACGGTCTAGTACATTTCTGGCAGGACAAATTTCTGCTTCCGCAAAAATTTTTAAATTTTCTGATCTCATAATTTATTGATTTTCAACAAAACTAACCTCTAAGTAACTACTTTACTTTTAAGTGCCTTCTTGTTTAATACTTAATTACTAAATATCTTTGACTTACCAAAAGTAAGTAACAAACTTAAATAAATTATAGTTATGAAAGGAAAAATTTTAATTACCGGAGCTACCGGAAATTTAGGAGGTTTAGTGATCGATGCTTTATTAAGCAAAATTGAAGCAAATCAAATTGCAGGTTTAGTAAGAGACACCAACAAAGCTGAGGCTTTACAAGCTAAAGGGATCGATATTCGTGAAGGGAATTATGATGATGAAAGCTCGTTAGAAAAAGCCTTTAGTGGCGTTGAAAAAATCTATTTTATCTCGGGAAATGATTTAGACAAGCGAGTTGACCAGCATAAAAATATTGTTGCTGCTGCAGAAAAAGCCGGTGTAGAACATGTGGTGTATACAAGTTTCGGCAGAAAAGATGAATCTGAAAATTCACCGATCTATCCCGTAGCAAAAGGTCATTTAGCAGCCGAAGATGCTCTAAAGAATGCTTCTTTAGATTACACCATTTTAAAGCATAATTTATATATGGAAGTGATTCCACTTTTCGCCGGAGAGAATTTATTAGAAAGTAAAACGCTTTTCTTACCTGCTGAAGATGGAAAAACCGGATTTATGGCCAGAAAAGATATGGCTGTTCTTGCTGCTGAAATTTTAACCGGTGAAGGTCACGAAAACAAAACTTACGAAGTGAGTGCCGAAAAAGCATTCACCTTTGCTGAAATTGCAGCGCTTATTTCTGAAGTAAGCGGAACAGAAATTAATTATGTTTCTCCAAATCCTGAAGAATTTGCTAAAACTTTAAAAGGTTATGGCGTACCTCAACCGGCCATCGATATGACTGTGATGTTTGCCAAAGGAATTGCTCAGGGTGAATTTGATGAAACAGCAACTACCTACAGAGATTTCACCGGTAATGAACCTACTTCTCTAAAAACTTTTTTAGCGGATACTTACGGGAAGTAAATTTTTAAATGATCTCCAATATAAAAAGGCTTTCAAAATTTGAAAGCCTTTTTTATTATCGTTTAAAAGAATTAAGCTGTGATTTTAATTCTTCCATCGAAGCTTGTAATTGTCGGAGCATACTATTTTCTGAGTTCGCATCTAAACTAAAGGTGAGTTTACTCGTTACTTGCCACAACTCTTGAATATCTGAAACTTTAACTTCAAAAGGAGCATATTCTTCATTTAAAGAAATCAATCGTATTTTAGAAGGATCTGCTAATTTATGTAATTTTTTTACCACGACTGTATCGTACATCACGACTACATAAATTTTATGATCGCTTGCATCCGATAAACTTGGGATGGCTTTTGCCAACACCCAATCCTCAGGTCTTAAATTTGGCATCATACTATCTCCTTCTACCTGAAAACCTCGATAGGTAGCATTTCTATACTGCGGAAGCGGAAAATCGAACGCCGGCAGTTGTCGGTACCAATCTACATCTTGAATATTATGCGGATAGCCGGCAGCAGCTTTTTGGTTAACCATCGTAATATTCTCATTATCTTCCACATCGACCGTAATTACTTTTGGCATCGTATCGACCTGATGCAAAGGCAAATATTTTTGATGACTTTGTCCGTATAACCAAAGTGGATTAATGTTGAATTGCTTCAACAATTCCATGACCACCGTCCCGGAGAGTTTGGTACGACCGCGTTCTATATCGGCAGTAGTATTTTTTACTCCTAGACGCTCGGCAAATTCAGCTTGTGTAAACTGATTTTCATCTCTAATTTCTTTAAAACGTTTAATCTCGATTCCTAATTCCATATCGTAAAGATAACAGGATTAGGAAATAATCCAAAATATAAAAGGATATTTTCCCTTATTCAGCAATTAATTTTCTTTTCTTAAGACGTTTCAACTGAACAGCAAGCGCATAAAAGATAGCGATCGCTAACGGAATTGAAATTAGCAAGTACCGTAACCCCATATCTTGCGTATCGATAATTTCACCGGAAGATGAGATGATAAAACTGGAAAAAGAAGTGATGATGTAAAGCAATCCGCCAATTAATCCGCCGGCAATACCAGCATTACTCGGGTAATAAATCATATTATTGGTAAAGTAATTGGTAAAAATAAAGCCGGAACAAATATGAATTAAAAAAGCAAAAGCGATCAATACATATAAAGTATCGAAATTAAAGCTTAGTAATACTAACAAAGAAATTAGCGCCAATTGAACGATTACAGCAAACTTATTTTTTGGAGCAAAAGGATAAAAATTAAATCGCTTACTCAAAATACCACCGATCATCCAAGAAATTCCTAGGATCAATGTACAATACCCAATCACTACCGGATTAAAATTAAAATGTTGTTCTACCACAAAAGGACCTGCAATATTAAAAACCATCACCACCGAATAAGCTAAGCCTAAAATTAGGATACCCAACACAAAAGCCCTGTTTCTTAACATTACCCGATATAATTTTGTTGTTTTTTTCAAGTTGAATTTTTTAACTACTCGAATGGTTTCCCCACTAAAAACAGCTTCAGCAATAAAAAGTAACGCCGCGTAAATAGCTAGAAAGTAAAAATTAGCTTGCCAGTTGAATAATTCTTCTAAATAACCGCCAAGAAAAGGAGCGATAATGGGACCACAAGACCAAACGATCGTAAAATAGCTTAGGTAGTGTTTTCTTCTTTCGGTATCGTAAACATCTACAAAATAAGCTCTCTTGGCGACCACCACAAAAGCTGTACCGATACCTTGTACAATTCGCCAAAAAGAAATTAACCAGACTTCGTCGGTAAATGTTACCGCCAAACTACTTACAAATAATGCTGCTAACGAAATTAATAACGGTTTATATCGTCCCACACTATCTAAAACACTTCCTACAAATAATTGCGCAAAACCATAACTTAAGAAAAAACAGGTTAACGTAAATTGAATACTACTTTCTGAAACCGATAGATCTTTCGCCATCGAAGGGAAAGAAGGCAAGTAAACATCGGTCATAAATCCAGATAATGGAATCGTGAAAAAAGTAATAATGGTAGCGATTTTCTTTTGTCGTTCAGTAGCGGTTCGAAGATGCATATGGCTCGTAGAAATAAATAAATTGTATAAGTCGTTATTATCTCTTCACCTTTCAAGCTAACTTAATTTTATTCAACTCAATTTTAACATCAACGATTTTCTAACCGAAGGATAATTTCCATAAGTTTGTAATATATCCATATTTATATGAATTTTGATCGAATAAAAGAAAAACTCAATATTCTTGCCGATGCTGCGAAGTACGATGTTTCTTGTTCTAGTAGCGGCAGCAAACGGCAAAATAAAGTGAAAGGACTTGGGGATTCTAGCGGAATGGGTATTTGCCATAGTTATACCGAAGACGGGCGTTGTGTTTCGTTATTAAAAATTTTGCTCACCAATCATTGTATTTTCGATTGCGCCTATTGTGTAACTCGAAAAAGTAATGACATTCAACGAGCAGCTTTTAAAGTGCAAGAAGTAGTCGATCTAACGATTAATTTTTATCGTCGAAATTATATTGAAGGACTTTTTTTGAGTTCAGGTATTTTTAAAAGTCCCGACACCACAATGGAACGTTTGGTGCAAGTAGCCAAGAAGCTTCGGTTAGAAGAAAATTTTAATGGTTATATTCATTTGAAATCAATTCCCGGAGCGAGTGATGAGTTGATGCACGAAGCAGGTTTGTATGCCGATCGGCTTTCTGTAAATATTGAAATTCCCACACGAGAAGGTCTTAAATTGCTAGCGCCCGATAAAGACCGAAAAGATTTTCTTCAACCTATGAAAAAGGTAAAAGATGAAATTATTCGGCATAAATCTGAAAAGAAAATCATTAAAAGTACTCCCAAATTTGCTCCCGCCGGGCAAAGTACACAAATGATCGTCGGCGCAACCAACGAAACCGATGCACAAGTGATGTATACCGCTGCTTACTTCTATAAAAAGTACCAGATGAAACGGGTATATTATTCGGGATATATTCCGGTGAGTTATGATCCTAGATTACCCTCTATTGGAACCGATGTGCCTTTGTTACGAGAGAATCGATTATATCAAGCCGATTGGTTGATGCGTTTCTACGGATTTTCTATTGAAGAATTACTCAACAAAGAACATCCTAATCTCGACAGTGATGTAGACCCAAAACTGAGTTGGGCGTTGCGAAATTTACATTTATTCCCGGTCGATGTGAATAAAGCCGATAAACAAATGCTGGCTCGAATTCCCGGACTCGGAATGAAGTCTGTCTACAAAATTTTAGGCGCTAGAAAATACCGAAATCTTAATTGGGAACATTTAAAAAAAATCGGAGTTGCGCTCAATCGCGCTAAATATTTTATGGTTTGCAATTCAAAAGAATGGGAGAAAAAAGACCTTTCTGCAATGAATATTAAAAGTTTGATCTTACAAAATTCGAGTAGCAAATTCAGAAATACGTATAATAATCAGTTGAATTTATTTGATAAACAAGATGCGTTGATTCAAAATTAGCATAGAAGTAAGAAAAGCTTCAACTAATTTTAAAATTAGGATGAGATGCTTAAACAAGTTCAGCATGACGACATTAAAATTGAAATAAAAAATGATCTTTATTTACGACGCTTCTTTTGAAGGTTTTCTGACGGCAGTTTT
Organism: Mesonia sp.; assembly: GCA_012964435.1. GTDB lineage: Bacteria > Bacteroidota > Bacteroidia > Flavobacteriales > Flavobacteriaceae > Mesonia. The sequence continues at coordinate 40,457 of DTTX01000020.1, forward strand.
TATGGCTTATGAATATAAATGTAAGCAGCCAAAAATTATAAAGAAAGAAAAATTTATGGGTGATTTTTTTGAAGAAGTTGAAGAGGTCATCACTTCTGAAGAAAAAGCAACTCGCGTGTGGAAAAAGGTAAAAGCTAAATGTGGTTCTCGTGGAACTCAACAAATTTATTGGGCATTTTTAAGCGAACTCGATGAAATTGAAAATACTTTATTTCAATACATTCAACATGCCTTAGCTTCCACTAAAGATATTGCCAAAGACTATGCGCATCCTGCGGTTTTGAAAGTAGCTCAAACGGTAAAACAGGTTGGCAGAGAAAAACACCGAATGGATGCTTTTGTACGCTTCAGAAAAACAAAAGATGCGATTTATTTTGCCACGGTAGAACCCGATTTTAATGTGTTACCGCTCAATGCCAAGCATTTTAAAAACCGCTATGCCGATCAAAAATGGTGCATTTACGATTTAAAAAGAAACTTCGGAATTTTTTATAATCTGGAGAAAGTAGAAATTATTCAGCTTGAGTTGCCCACTTCTATTTTAGAAACTTCTACCGACTTTTTTACAACGGAAGAAATTCAGTTTCAACACTTATGGAAAAATTATTTTGACAGTACCAATATTAAATCTAGAAAAAATACCAAACTTCACCAACAACACGTCCCCAAACGCTATTGGAAATATTTAAGTGAAAAGTATTTATAAGCTTAAAATGTTAAATAAATCTTAAAACATTACTTTGCATTACCAAGTACTGTAACAAATCTTATTCTTCAGCGTCATACTAGTATAAATCATTCATCAACAATCAAAAACACAATATTATGAATACTGTAAATTTATCATTAGACCAAGCAAGTACAAAAACTTTAGAAAACGATAGCCACTATTCTACTGTGAATAGCCGTAAAAAGTTTTGGAACAGCAAACGCCGATATTTAATTAGTTAAAAAATTGTTCTCATTCATCAATCAACGGCGTAAAAGCTTAGCAAATTGCTAAGCTTTTTTTATTTTTAAGTATGAAAGATAATTTCTCTAAAGATTCTCATCTCTACGCAAAGTATCGCCCCACTTATCCTTCTGCTTTATTTACTTATATTTTTAGTTTACTTGAAACTAAAGACCATGCTTGGGATTGCGCTACCGGTAACGGGCAAGTCGCCACGCAACTGGCTAAGGAATTTCAAGTAGTTGAAGCCACAGACATTAGTGCTTTACAACTTGAACAAGCTCCCAAATTGGCTCATATTCATTATTCAATTCAAGCGGCAGAGCAAACAAAATTTGAAAAAGATCAATTCGATTTAATTACGGTTGCCCAAGCGATCCATTGGTTTGATTTTGAAAAGTTTTATGCTGAAGTCAATCGAACTTTAAAACCCAACGGAATTTTAGCGGTTATGGGTTATGGTTTACTAAGTATTTCTCCGGAAATAGATCTCATTATTCATCATTTCTATAATAATATTATTGGTGAATATTGGGATGAAGAACGAAAATACATTGAAGAAAACTATGCTACAATTCCGTTTTCATTTGAAGAAATTAAAACTCCTAAATTTGAAATTACCTATGAGTGGACGGCAGAAAATCTTTTGAATTACCTCTACACCTGGTCTGCTGTAAAACACTATGAAAAGGATAAGAATGAATCTCCGCTACTCCTTATTCAGCAACAATTAAAAGAAACTTGGGGAGCTAAAAAACGAAAAGTTACTTTTCCTGTTTTACTACGAGTAGGAAAGAAAAAATCCTTTTCAGCTTAACTAAAAAGGATTTTTTGTATTCAATATTTATACTAAGTCTAGCTTAGAAAAATTTTTAATTACTGAATTTCTGCACTCAAACCTGCTTCTAACAATGCGCTACAACGAGGTTCTAGATCGTCGTAATCTCCGGTTTTAACTGCACATTTGCCTTTATAATGTATAAGCATCGTGCATTGTTCTGCTTGTAAAGGATCGTGATCACACGTATTCATGAGCATTTCGATAACATAATCAAATGTATTTACATCGTCGTTAAAAACCACGATTTCATTCTGTCTTGTTTCCTCTGTTTGCGTGAGTAACTCTTCTAAAACTTCTTCTTGTACACTCATATCTAAGATTTTAACCACTTAAAATTAATAAACAATCTTCAAAAAATAAATTATTTAACAAATTTCGCTGCAATCCAACCTTCTCGTTCTAAGTGACTTTCATAAGTTAACCCTAGATTTTCACAAGATTCTTGAATAATTTTTAAATCTTCTTGGTAAAAACCACTTAAAAATAATTTTCCGTTAGCATTTAGGCAATTCACATAAGTTGCCATATCGTTTAACAAAATGTTGCGGTTGATGTTTGCTATAATCGCATCGTAATTTTTACCCTCTAGCAAAGTCGCATCACCTTCATAAGCGGTGATATGCTCACAATTATTTCTTTCTATATTTTCGATGGTATTTAGGTAACACCAATTATCAATATCGATCGCATCGAGGGGTTTTGCTCCTTTCATTTCTGCTAAAATGGCTAAAACTCCGGTACCACAACCCATATCTAATACTTTTTGATCGCGCCAGTTTTCTTTTAAAATATGCTGAATCATCATATGCGTGGTCGCGTGATGTCCGGTACCAAAAGACATTTTAGGTTCGATCACAATATCAAATTCAGTTTCTAATTTTGGATGAAAAGGCGCGCGAACTTGGCAAAGCTCATCGACAATGATCGGTGAAAAGTTTTTCTCCCATTCTTCATTCCAATTCACTTGCTCTATATCTTCTGAAGTGTAAGTGATCTCGAATTCTTCGGAAGTCAAGATCTGAACTTCGTCTAACATATTTTCTTGAAAATCTTCAGCAATAATAAAAGCTTGCAAACCGGTTTCTGTTTCTACAAAACTTTCGAAGCCTAACTCTCCTAATTCGGCAATAAGAATTTCTGTGGCCGGTTGCACGGGTTCTACTGTAAAATAAAAGCCTTTATACGATGGATTCATACTCTTTAAATAATTTGCTGCAAAAGTACGGAATACTAAATTTTAAATACGAAAAAAGCCTCACTTAAATGAAGTAAGGCTTTTGATATTTTTTGCGCAAGGGATGGAAGTGGCATCCTTTTTTAGATTCCTGCCTGCGCAGGAAGTTGAAAAAGATATAACGTACAGCCCGACCCGCTAGGGTTGCGCCCAGAATAGTTTAGTAAGAATTAGCAATCGCTAAAAAGTCGTCTGCTTTTAAAGACGCTCCACCAATTAAACCTCCGTCTACGTCTGGCTTAGCAAAAATTTCTTTCGCATTTGCAGGCTTTACACTACCTCCGTAAAGTATAGCCACTTGATCGGCGATTTCTTGGTTGAACGCTTCAGCAATCATTTTTCTAATTTCGGCGTGCATTTCTTGTGCTTGTTCAGGCGAAGCGGTTTCTCCCGTACCAATCGCCCAAACCGGTTCGTAAGCTAATACGATATTCCTCCAAGAGCTAGCTTCAATGTGAAAAAGTCCGTTTTGTAATTGTTCTTTTACCACTTCAAAATGCTTGTCTGCTTTACGGTCTTTTAACTCTTCACCGAAGCAAAAAATCACTTTCATATCGTGTTTTAGAGCAGTATTTACTTTTTCTGCTAACAGCTCATCGCTTTCGTGAAAGATAGAACGACGCTCGCTATGCCCAAGAATAACCGTTTCTACGCCAACGCTTTTTAACATACTCGGAGAAACCTCTCCTGTAAAAGCTCCGTTTTCGTTTTGGTGCATATTTTGAGCAACAACCGTGATCGGCGTTTCTTTAGTCGATTGAAATGCAGGGTATAAATTGGTAAACGACGGCGCTACCATTAATTTCACATCGCTTGGGATGCTTTCTGCTTTATTTTTAAGTCCGCCTAAAAGTTCTTCCATTTCTGCTAGGTCGCAGTTCATTTTCCAGTTTCCGGCTACAATTTTTTCTCTCATTATTGTGTTTGTTTTGGTTTGAATTTTAAGTGTTAGTGATTTTTGGGTCTAACCACCCATATATAATATCTACAAAAATATTGATTAATATGAACATAAGCGCAATGATTAACACCGCACCCATAATTATCGGTAAATCTAAGGTATTTAAAGCATCTACAATTTCTTTCCCTAAACCGTTCCACCCGAAAATGTATTCTACAAAAACGGCTCCTGCTAACATCGATGCAAACCAACCGGAAATTGCGGTCACTACCGGATTCAATGCATTTTTTAAAGCGTGTTTTCTAATAATTTGTGCGGAAGAAAGTCCTTTTGCTCTGGCGGTTCTAATGTAATCTTGCTGCAAGACTTCCAGCAAAGAATTTCGCATTAATTGAATAACGACGGCTAAAGGTCTAATCCCTAAAACTAAAGCCGGTAAAATTAAATTTTTAAACTGAAGTTGATTTTGTTCTCCAAAATCGTCGAGCTCATATAAACTTCCGGTAATATTTAAATGCGTGTATTCGTGCAACACATAACCAAACAACCAAGCAAAAAGAATGGCGCTAAAAAATGAAGGAACGCTCATCCCTAAAGTGCTCAATACCTGAATAGTTTTATCTAAAGCTGAATCTTTTTTTAAGGCTGAAATGATTCCGAAGAAGATACCAATTAGCAAAGCAATTACGATGGCTGAAACTGCCAAGACAAATGTATTGGGCAAAGTTTCGGCAATAACACTCGATACTTTTTGTCCGTTTTTCTGAAAAGATTCTCGCAAATATGGTGTTTTTAAAGCGACATCCGTTTCATTTAAACTAAAAAGAACTGCGGCATGATATTTTTCTTCTGCTAAATATGTGTAATCTTCTTTTTGAGTAGAATGAAATGATATGGGTGAAAGATCATTTAAGTAATAAAAATATTGTGTTGATATTGGCTGATCGAAACCATACTTTGCTCGAACGGCTTGCAGTTGCTCCTCACTTTCGTTTTGTCCCAACATCATTTGGGCAGGATCGCCCGGTAAGACATTAAAAAGAAAAAATATAACCGTGGTTACTCCAAATAAAGTGAGTATGGCATAACCGATTTTATTTAAGATATAACTGAGCAAATACGTTATTTTCTAGCCGAATTGAACCTCCATTTTACCTGTAGTTTTGTACCGGATTGTGTTTCAACATTTTTAAATTGCGGGGCAATCAACGTAATGAGTGCCGCAATGATAGCAATATGCCAAGAAGCTAAATCTATCTGTAAAACAAATTTCGCAAAAAGCATTATTGGTAAGGCTAGTGCAATAAAACACAAAATATGAAGTAGGTATGGAAGTGCTTTTTTCATCTTGATATTTTCACTTTAATTATTTCAATTCTAAATCGTCTGCATCGTTATAATGCACTTTTTGAATAATTACTCCGTCTTCAATGGTCACTAATCCCGGATTAGAACGCACAATGGTTTTTATAGCCGTTTCATCGGTAAAATAGAAAGGAAAATTAAAGCCGTAAGTTTCTTTTACTTGATTAGTTTCGGTTGGTCCCGAAGCTGATAAAGCCACTACTCGATAACCGTTTTCTTCTGCTTTTTGCACAGCAGACTTAATTTTTGACCAGCCCTGATTTTCAGATTTTGAAAGGTTGTAAGCCACGACTAATAATACTTTTTCTTCGTCTAAAATTTCGTCGGTATCATCTCCTTCACGATTATAAAAACCAAAATCATGGATCGGCGGAATGATCTCCCCTTCTTTAGGCTGCATTCCTTCTTGAATTACCGTACCTTCTTTATAAGCTCTAAAATCAATAGCCGGCAGATGCATGAGTACGTGATAAGTGAAACCTAAACAACCGATAAAGACTAAAAAGACAATCCATTTATTAGCAGAAGAAAGTTCAAACAAAGGTTTAAAATATTTTCCTTTTATAAAGATGAGTAAAATTAAAACGAGTAAGACTACATCTTTCCAAAACGATTGCCACGGCGTTAAGGGTAAAGCATCACCAAAACAACCACAATCGGTCACTTTATTAAAATAAGCTGAATAGAACGTGAGGAAAGTGAAGAAAATAATCATTAACAATAAACTCCACATCGTAAACTTTTTGCGATAACCCAAAATGAGCATCACTCCCAAAAGCAACTCATAGATCACTACAAAAACTGCGACCCCTAAAGCGAATGGTTGTAAAAAAGGTAAATTTAAAACGTCTTCTCCAAAATATTCTTGCAGTTTATACGAAAACCCGACCGGATCATTCATTTTAATAAAACCACTGATGATAAAAAATATACCAACAAATATTCTTGCGATGCCTACTATTGCTTTCATCTTCTATATTAAATTCCAAATTTTAAAATACAAATTCCAAACTATTATTTATGTCTGAACTTTATAAATTTTATATTCTAATTTAGCTTGTTATCGTCATTCCTGACTTGATCCGGAATCTCATTTCATTTATATTCATAACCGGATGCGAGCCTGAATCAACACTTCGACTCCGCTCAGTGTGACGATTAATTTTCCAATAAAATCAGCGCAAAAACCGAGTAATTAATCATGTCTTGATAATTAGCATCGATGCCTTCACTTACTAAGGTTTTTCCTTTATTATCTTCAATTTGTTTTACGCGAAGTAACTTTTGCAAAATTAAATCGGTAAACGAACTTACCCTCATATCTCGCCAAGCTTCTCCGTAATCATGATTTTTATTTTCCATGAGTTGCTTGGTTGCTGCCACCATTTTATCGTAAAGTTGTGTGGCTTCTTCTTCTCCCAAATCGGGTTGCTCGACCACTCCTTTTTCTAGCTGAATTAACGCCATGATCGAATAATTAATTATCCCGATAAACTCCGGCACTTCTCCTTCATCTACTTTACGTTCAGCGTTTTCCTGAAGTCCTCGAATACGTTGTGCTTTAATAAAAATTTGATCGGTTAGCGATGGTAAACGTAAAATTCGCCAAGCACAACCATAATCTTTCATCTTTTTTAAAAACAAATCACGACACTTTTCAATAATCGCATCGTATTGCGTAGAGGTATTTTGCATAGAAACGCTGTATTTTGCGTAAATTTCGGAGAAAATTTTAAGTTACACCAAATTTAATTCAAAATTCTCGATGAATATCAACTGCAAAGGGCAACTTTTAGACCTTACCACTCCCAAAGTAATGGGAATTTTAAACTTAACCCCCGATTCTTTTTATGACGGCGGAAAATATTCAACTCCGAAGACTGTTATAGAACAAACTGAAAAAATGCTGAAAGAAGGCGCTACTTTTATCGATGTTGGTGCTTACAGTTCTCGTCCCGATGCTCAACATATTACGGAAGAAGAAGAGTTAAGTCGAATTGTACCGATCATCGAATTATTAGTAAAAGAATTTCCTGAAATTTTACTTTCCATCGATACCTTTAGAAGTAAAGTTGCACAAGAAACCGTAAATGCCGGAGCAGCTATAATTAATGATATTTCCGGCGGAAGTTTAGACAAGCAAATGTTCGAAACCGCAGCAAAACTTCAAGTTCCTTATATTTTAATGCATATGAAGGGAACACCACAAACGATGAAAAAAGAAAATAACTACGAGCATATGCTGCAAGAGATCATTTTTTATTTTTCTGAAAAAGTTGCTCAACTACGCGAATTAAAGGTGAATGATATTATTATAGATCCCGGATTTGGTTTTGCAAAAGACACTACACAAAATTTTGAATTGATGAATCATTTAAGTGAATTAAATGCGTTAGAATTACCAATGCTTGTCGGTATTTCTCGAAAATCGATGATTTATAAAACCTTAGACCTTCAACCCCAAGAAGCACTCAACGGGACTACTTTTCTAAACACCGTTTCGCTACTTGCCGGCACTAAAATCTTAAGAGTTCACGACGTGAAAGAAGCCGTAGAATGTGTAAAATTATACGAACAACTTAAAAACTAATTTTAGTACATTTACAAAAAAGACGCTTTTGGAATCTCTTGATTTTTTAGACTTACGAATTTTAGATGTCATCGATATTGTGCTTGTAGCCGTATTGCTTTACTACATTTACAAGCTCGTAAAGGGTAGCGCTGCTATTAATATTTTTATTGGGATTGTGATCGTTTACCTCGCCTGGAAACTCACCCAACTTCTAAAAATGGAAATGTTAAGCAGTATTCTCGGGCAATTTATTGGTGCAGGAATGTTTGCATTAATTGTGGTCTTTCAGCAAGAAATCAGAAAGTTTCTTTTAATGGTTGGTTCTACCAATTTCGGGAATAAGCGCAATTTTTTACGTCAGTTAAAATTTATGCGTGACGATGAGCAAGAGATTTCAACCAATATCAATGCGATCGTAAAGGCTTGCGAAAGTATGGGAAAAACCAATACCGGAGCATTAATTGTTATTCGAAGAAATACCCAACTTGATTTTGTAAAAACCTCTGGAGACGCAATGGATATTGAACTCAACCAACCCATTATCGAATCTGTTTTTTATAAAAACAGTACTTTACACGATGGCGCGATGGTAATTGAAGACAATAAAATTACGGCGACTCGAGTAATCTTACCGGTTTCTAACGATAGAAGCATACCTCTTCGTTTTGGACTTAGACACCGTGCAGCTGTGGGAATCACTGAAAAAACCGATGCCCTTGCGTTGGTGGTGAGTGAAGAAACCGGACAAACCTCGTACATTAAAAACGGGTCTTTCGAAATTTTTGATACTTATGAGCAACTTGCTCAAAAACTTAATGCCGATCTAAAGTAAAAATGAATTGCAAGAATTGCCAAGTTTCGCTAAAGGTAACCGACCATTATTGTCACGAATGTGGCGCTAAAGTAATCAATAGAAGACTAACTTTTAAGCACGCTTGGGAAGAGTTTAGTACAATTTTTCTGAATTACGACAATACCTTTTTAAAAACCTACGCCCACTTATTTACAAAACCTCATATTGTTATAGGCGATTATATAAATGGGGTTCGAAAAAAATATTTAAATGTGGTAAGCTACATCACCATCGCTTTAACATTGGCAGGTTTTCAGGTTTTTATACTAAAAAACTTTTATCCGGAAACTTTAGATATTTCGCAAATTCAAGGTAGTGAATACAATCCGATGAATATGGATTGGTTCTTTGATTATCAAACGCTCTTCTTTTTCTTAAATATACCAATTAGCGCTTTTATTGCTAAGATCTCTTTTTTCAGACAGAAAAAATTCAACTATGTCGAGCACTTGGTAATTATGGCTTACGTGGTAGGACAATTTACCATTACTTCTACCCTACTTATTATTTTATCGAGCGCATTGGGTCTCAATTTTTATTTGATTGGCAACATCTTAAACATTCTCCTTATTATTTATACAACGATTACTTACAAAAATCTATTTGCCATAAATATGAAAGAAACGATGATAGGGACACTACTTTTCTTTCTAATACTAACTATAACTTTTATAGCAGGCAGCGTTCTTTGGGCATTTTATTTATACCAGTCTGGTGCTTTTGAAAATTTAAATTAATTGAAGAATTAAGCCTCTTCTTCTTGCATAAACTGTACTTCATAAAGATTACGGTAGTAACCATTTTCTTGCTGAAGTAATTGTTGATGGTTACCAATCTCTACAATTTGACCAGCGTCCATCACTATAATTTTATCGGCTTTTTTTACAGTTGCCAAGCGGTGTGCGATTACGATCGAAGTTCTTCCTTTAGTGATTTTATCGGTTGCTTCTTGTATAAGTTGCTCGCTATAACTATCGACAGAAGAAGTAGCTTCATCTAACACCAAAATACTCGGGTTACTTACATAAGCTCTTAAAAATGCGATGAGTTGTCGTTGCCCGGATGATAACATCACTCCACGTTCTTTTACATTGTAATAATAACCGTTAGGCAAAGTTTCAATAAACTTATTTACACCAATTTGTTTCGCGGCTTGGATTACTTCTGCTTCGGTAATACTTTCATTATTCAGGGTGATGTTACTCATAATCGTATCGGCGAATAAGAACACATCTTGCAATACGACGGCAATTTCATTCCGAAGGGATTTTAACGTGAAATCTTTTATATTAATATTATCTACTGAAATGCTTCCGCTGTCAATTTCGTAAAACCTACTTAACAGGTTAATGATTGTACTTTTTCCGGCACCTGTTGCTCCTACAATCGCAATGGTTTCTCCGGCTTTCACTTCAAAAGAAATTCCTTTTAAAACTTCTTCATTTTCAATATAGCTGAAGCGAACATCTTTAAACTGAATTTCACCTACTAAATTTTTCGCTTCTTTATTTCCGTTATTTTCAATAGTCGATTCGGTATCTAAAATTCCGAAGACACGATTTGCAGCGACCATTCCCATTTGTAGGGTATTAAATTTATCGGCAATTTGACGCAACGGTCTAAAAAGCATTTGTGCTAATTCTATAAACATCACCACCGTACCGAGTGAAAGTGTATTACCTTCTACCACGCGCAACCCTCCAAACCAAACAATAAGACCAATCGTGATCGAAGAAGAAATTTCTGCAATCGGAAAAAAGATAGAGTTATACCAAACGGTTCTCACCCAAGCATTTCTGTGTTTATCATTTATATCTTTAAAACGTTCATATTCGGTTTCTTCACGACCAAAAATTTGAACGATCTTCATACCGGTGATTCGCTCTTGCACAAAAGAATTTAGATTAGAAACTTGTGTTCTTACCTCTTCAAAAGCGACTTTCATTTTTTTCTGAAATACGCGTGTGGCGTATAAAATAAAGGGTAAAACTGCTAAAACAAGTAGCGTAAGCTTCCAACTCATAAAAAACATCACACCCAACACTACCAACATTTTTAGCAAATCACTAATAATCATAAACAAGCCCTGACTAAATATACTGGCAATTGTTTCTATATCACTTACTGCGCGCGTCACTAATCTTCCTACTGCCGATTTATCGTAATATTGCTTTTTAAAATTAAGCATATGTTCGAATAAATTCACCCGAATATCTCTTACTACTTGCTGTCCTAACCAGTTGGCAAAAAAGATAAAACTGAATTGACAAACTACTTCTAAAACTAACGCGCCGATCATTAAGCCCACATACAACAGCAGGTTTTCACCATCTTTAGGCACAATACTTTCATCGATCGTTAATTTGGTAAGGTAAGGTCGTGCGACTGCAAAACCAGAAAGTAAGATCGCAGCAATGGCTACAAAATAAAAAGTTAGTTTATAAGGTTGCGTATACCTTAATAACCTTTTGAATAAATCAAAATCGAATGCATTACCGCTCTTGCCAGCCATATTACTTTATTAAAATCGAATTAGGGTATTCTACTTGGGTTAAAAATAAACCTTTTGCATCGACAGATTTTCCTGCTTCGCTACGGTTTCTACTTTTAATGATATGGTGTAAATCTTCAACATCGAGCTTACGCAAACCAATTTCGATAAGCGTTCCTACAATGGCACGCACCATATTTCTTAGAAATCTGTCGGCTTTAATGGTAAAAACCAACAAATTTTCTTTTTGCTCCCACGCTGCAAAACTAATATCGCAATTGTACGTAAAAACATCGGTTTTAGACTTTGAAAAGCATTTAAAATCTTTATAATCCAACAAGATTTTCGCGGCTTCATTCATCTTATCGATATCTAAACTTTTCTTGATGTAATACGAATAATCTCTACTGAAAGGATCTTTGCTCGTACTTACGTAATATTTATATTGTCTCGCCACCGCATCAAAACGAGCGTGCGCTTCTTCTTGAACTTGATAGATGGAGTTGATCGCAACTTCATCGGGTAACAAGGTATTCAGTTTAAACTGAAGTTGCGCTTCATTAATTTTATCTTCAACATCAACATGTGCAATAAGCTGTTTGGCGTGAACACCGGCATCGGTACGTCCGGCACCAACTACCGCAATATTTTGCTGAAAAGCTACCGACAATGCTTTCTCGAGAATTTCTTGTACAGAAATAGCATTGGGTTGTATTTGCCAACCGTGAAATGCAGAACCATCGTAAGCTAAATCTATAAAATACCTCAAGGTTTCTTATTTTTGCTCGGCAAAGATACTTAAACAAAAATTTCTAAGTAACGAAACCCTTTTAATTCATTTTGAAAAAAATACTTCTCCTTAGCGACAACCATAGTTATATTGATGATCGAATTTTATCTTATGCTGAAGCTGCCGATGAGATTTGGCATGCGGGCGATATTGGCGACTTAAAAGTTACCGATGCCTTAGCAGAAAAAGCTCCATTAAAAGCGGTCTTTGGTAATATCGACAACCACAAAGCAAGAAAAGAGTTCCCGTTAGTGAATCGCTTTTATTGTGAAGAAGTTGAAGTGCTTATTACTCATATTGGCGGTTATCCGGGAAAATACTCGCCGGCTATTAGAGAAGAGATTCAGCAAAAACCTCCACAATTATTTATTAGCGGTCACTCACACATTTTAAAAGTAATGCACGATAAAAAGTTAGGACTATTACATATAAATCCTGGAGCTTGCGGCAAACATGGTTTTCATCAGGTTCGTACGATGTTACGATTTACCATCGACGGAAAAAAAATAGACAACCTAGAAGTCATTGAATTAGGAAAACGCTAAAACTAAAAAACCCAAAAGACAAAGCTTTTGGGTTTTTACGCACTAATACTACTAAGATGTTAGGTTTATCGTAAACGGTCTGCAGATTTTACGAGAGCTTCATCCTTTTTAATGGCCTTATTGGCCAACACTAAAAAAACGATAGAAAGCACCGGAGTTAGCATCCCAATACCTTTCTCTGAAATTTGCATTTCTCCAGGTAGCGCTTGCGACCAGTAAACAAAAAATCCTAGTAAAATAAAGTTTAATATTATATTTAAACGCCCCAAAACAAATTGAAGCTTTCTATTTTTAAATAAAAAAATGGTGATCAAGGCTAACACCGCGCTCACCCCAAAAAATGCCAAAGTCGTTAATTGATCTAAAGCCAACACAGCTGAACCATCTTCTTTATACCATAAGGGTAATAAAAAAGCTCCTACTGCGCTTAACAAAATTACCAATAATAAGTATATACTTTGTATTCTTTGAATCATAATTTTTTCAAAAACTGAAAACAAAAATAAAAGATTCTTTTTAAAATAGCACTTTAAAAATTAAAATAAAGTTGTATAATTGCATATACAATTCGTAACCACTTCAATAAAGGTTACTTACAACTTCATTTTTTTATTCTTCGTTAGAAAGAAAAAACAAACCCTATAAAAAACAACTTTTATATATTTTTTGAATAAATGTTAGAAATTTCAGAATTAAAAGCAAAGAAACTCCCAGAGCTTCAGGAGATTGCTAAAACTTTAAACGTACCAAAATACAGGACTTTAAAGAAATTAGATCTAGTTTACCAAATTTTAGATTATCAAGCTGCAAATCCTAAAAAAGCGCAAGAAGCACTTACTGAAGACTCAAACTCGAGCAAAGAAACTCCAGAAAAAACAGACAATAAACGACCTCGCACTAAAAGAACCAGAACTATTCCTGGCGCAGTAAGTAAGCCTACTGAAAAGAGCGAGAAGCCTGAGACTCCTAAAAAAGCTGAACCGAAGAGAAAGAAAGCAGAACCTGCAGAAAATAAGACTGCTGACTCACAAAAAGGAAGCAAACCAGCAAAAAATGCTCCTAAAGAGAAAAAATCTTCTTCAGTAGAAAATAAAAAAGACAATAATAAGTCTAACTCAAAGTCAAGAAGTAACAATCACCAGAACAACAACAATAATAATTCTAAAAATAACGGGAATCGCGACAACAGAAATCGCTACAAAGAGCCCGATTATGAGTTTGATGCAATTATTGAAAGTGAAGGTGTTTTAGATATCATGCAAGATGGCTATGGTTTTTTAAGATCTTCAGACTACAACTACCTTTCATCTCCAGATGATATTTACTTATCACAATCTCAGATTAGATTATTTGGTTTAAAAACCGGAGACACTGTTTTAGGTCAAGTTAGACCACCAAAAGAAGGTGAAAAATATTTTCCATTAATCAAAATTAACAAGATAAACGGTTTAGACCCACAAGTGGTAAGAGACCGTGTTTCTTTTGAACATCTTACACCGTTATTTCCGCAAGAGAAATTTAATTTAGCAGAAAGACAAAGCACGATTTCGACAAGAGTGATCGATTTATTCTCTCCTATCGGAAAAGGACAACGTGGTATGATCGTATCGCAACCAAAGACCGGTAAGACAATGTTACTTAAAGACGTTGCTAACGCAATTGCTGCAAACCACCCGGAAGTTTATCAGATCGTTCTTTTAATTGATGAACGTCCTGAAGAGGTTACCGATATGCAACGTAACGTAAAAGGCGAAGTGGTTGCTTCTACATTCGATAAAGAAGCACACGAACACGTAAGAGTTGCAAATATTGTTTTAGAAAAAGCAAAACGTTTGGTAGAATGTGG
>DTTX01000021.1:0-29102 GCA_012964435.1 Mesonia sp.
AATATTAAATGAATATTTTGGGACTTTGCCAAGTCTCATAAACAGAAAAGAAAGAATTTAACTTTAGTTATAAATTATGGAAGAAAATACATCCGTAGATATTGCAGGTTTAAATGAAAAAATACAACGCGAAAGTGCGTTTGTAGATTTGCTAACCAATGAGATGAACAAAGTGATCATCGGTCAAAAACACATGATCGAGCGCTTGCTTATTGGTTTATTAGGGCAAGGTCATATTTTACTAGAAGGTGTTCCCGGTTTGGCAAAAACCTTAGCCATTAACACACTTTCTAAAGCAGTGAAAGGAAGTTTCAGCAGAATTCAGTTTACGCCAGATCTACTTCCTGCCGATGTGGTCGGTACGATGATTTATAATATGAAGGATAACGACTTCAGCATTAAAAAAGGACCAATTTTTGCAAATTTCGTACTGGCAGATGAGATTAACCGTGCGCCGGCAAAAGTACAATCGGCACTATTAGAAGCGATGCAAGAAAAGCAAGTGACCATCGGTGAAAAAACCTTTGTGTTAGACAAACCTTTCTTAGTAATGGCAACGCAAAACCCGGTCGAGCAAGAAGGCACTTACCCATTGCCAGAAGCACAAGTTGACCGTTTTATGCTAAAAACGGTAATCGATTATCCTAAGATTGAAGAAGAACAATTAGTCGTGAGAGCCAATTTAAAAGGATCTTTCGAGAAAGTGAATCCGGTGGTTTCGTTAGAGCAAATCTTAACCGCTCAACAAGCCGTTCGTGAAGTTTATATGGATGAAAAAATTGAAAAATATATTCTCGATATCATTTTCGCGACCCGTTACCCAGAGAAATATAAATTAGAATCCTTAAAACCTTTAATCTCTTTTGGAGCTTCACCAAGGGGAAGTATCAACTTAGCGACAGCCGCCAAGTGTTATGCGTTTATTAAAAGAAGAGGTTACGTAATTCCGGAAGATGTAAGAGCTGTAGTACTCGATATTTTACGTCACAGAATCGGTATTACTTATGAAGCTGAAGCAGAAAATATCACTTCAGAAGATATTGTAGGTAAGATCGTAAATGAAATTGAAGTGCCATAGAATAGACAAAACTGGTTAATTTTTTTCAGTTGAAATCTAATCTGATGCAGAATAATGAACACGAAAGAACTCCTTAAAAAAGTACGAAAAATAGAAATTAAAACACGGCGGTTAAGTAATCACGTGTTTGGTGGTGAATATCATTCAACCTTTAAAGGTCGCGGGATGACGTTTAGTGAAGTGCGTCAATACCAATTTGGCGACGATGTGCGTAGTATTGATTGGAATGTGACCGCGCGTTACAACGAACCTTTTGTAAAAGTTTTTGAAGAAGAGCGCGAACTAACGATGATGTTGGTGGCCGATGTTTCAGGCTCCGAGTTTTTTGGTTCTACTGAAACCTTTAAAAAAGACATCATCACCGAAATTGCTGCAACTTTGGCTTTTTCAGCAACACAGAACAACGATAAAATTGGTTTGTTGCTATTTTCAGATGAGGTAGAATTATACATTCCGCCTAAAAAAGGGCGTTCACACGTGTTACGAATTATTCGTGAGTTACTAGAATTTCAGCCAAAAAGTAAACAAACAGACTTGTCGAAAGCACTCAAATTTCTTCAGAATATGATGAAGAAAAAAGCCATTGTGTTTATTCTTTCCGACTTTTTAACCGACGAATATCAGCATACGCTCAAAATTATGGGTAACAAACACGACGTTACCGGTATTCGTGTTTACGATAAGCGAGAAGAAGAAATGCCAAATGTAGGAATGGTGCAAATGCAAGATGAAGAAACCGGTGAACTTATTTGGGTAAATACAGGTTCTAAATCGGTAAGAACGAGTTACGCCAAATATTTTAGAGAACGAGCAGATTATTTTCAGCAAAGTTTTCGAGTAAGCGGTTCTGGAAGTATCGATACACGAACCGACGAAAGTTATGTGAAAAAATTGTTGGGTTATTTTAAACAAAGAGGGTAAAATGAAGCAGTTAGTAACAAAAATAGCTAAGAGCAAAAGCTTGTTTTTTGCGGTACTGGCCATGCTATTTCTCCAACAAACTTACGCGCAAGAAGTTTCATCTTCCATCGATACGACTCAGCTAAAGATCGGTGAGCAATTTCGTTATCAAATAAAAGTTGAAGCCAATAAAGATTTTCCGGTAGTTTTTCCTGAAGGGCAAACGTTTATGCCGCTAGAAATGGTTGAGGCTTACCAAATAGATACCACTCGACTAAAAGATAATCAAACCTGGCAGTTAACGCGAGAATATGCGTTAACGCAATGGGATTCGGGTTCTTATGTGATTCCGAAGCAAAAAATAATCGTAAACGACCAAAGTTTATTTACCGATTCAATTAAAGTTGAAGTTGCCACGGTCGTGGTCGATACGACTAAACAAGCCTTATTTCCTATAAAACCGACGATCGAGATAGAAGAACCTTCTTCTTTCCCGTGGTGGATTCTTTGGTTAATTTTGGTGATTGCCGCGGTAGCCGGTTTAGTGTTGTTATTCTTAAAATTGCGTCAGCGTAAGATTGAAAGAGAACAGCAAATTCCGCCTTACGAGAAAGCGATCGATACGCTTAAAAAATTAGATGAAAGTCAGGCGTTGGAGCGTGGTGAAATGAAGGAATATTATTCAACCTTAACTTTAGCGGTAAAAAGATATATCGATGAAAAAATAGACGAACGCGCTTTAGAAAGTACTACAGAAGAGCTTATTCAACACTTAAATGAATTAAAAGCGAACAAGTCAATACTCGTTAAACATAAGGTAATAAACGATCTGCAAGATATTTTACGACGAGCCGATTTAATTAAGTTTGCCGGCGGCGGGATGGATAAACTCACAGCAAAAGCCGACCGTCAATTAATCGAAGAAGATATTAACAGTATTAAAGACTCAATCCCCGAACCTACAGAAGAAGAATTATTACAAGACGAAGCCTACGCTGAAGCAAGAAAGAAAAAAGAAACTCGAACTAAAATTATTGCCGGTATAGTAGGTGTGATTTTAGTTGTGGTAATCGCCAATTTTGCATTTTTCGATAACAAAGGCTTCGAATATGTAAAAGATGTAGTCATTCACGATACTGCTGAAGAATTGCTCGAGAAAGATTGGATAGAAAGTGAATATGGCAATCCGCCGGTTTATATGATTACACCAGAAGTTTTGGTAAGACAAGAAGTAGATTCTGCAAATGTACCAACAAGACAATTTCCTGAAAGTGAATCGAGTCTTTCCGGTGAAATTTTTGCTTATGGTAATCTTGAAGATGAACTTTTTATCAAATTAAATACATTGAATACCGGTTTAGATTCTTCGCTAACATTCGATAAAAGTTTAGATGCACAAACCGATCGTTTAGAAGCGGCGGGAGCTAAAAATATCATTCTTAAAAATGAAAAATTTACCACTGCAGATGGTAGTGAAGGAGTGAAGATTTTTGGTAGTTTCAATATAGAAGATCCTGTTTCTAAGCAAATAGAGATGAAAAGTTATGTGCAGCTTTACTTTGCTTCAGAACAAGGAAGCAATGTTTCTATTTTCGTTTCAACGACCGATGAAGACGAAGGTTTTGAAGAGATCACTAACCGTATTATTAATTCAATAGAATTTAACAGAGAAAACTAATGTTCGATTTTAACAACATCACTTTCGAAAATCCGCAATGGTTTTGGTTATTTCTATTATTTCCAATACTTATTGCTTGGTATATCTGGAAGCGAAACCTACAAACGCCGGAAGTTAAAATTTCTAGCATCAAAGGTTTCAAAATAAAACAAGGCATTTTACCTAAACTAAGACCGGTTCTATTTGTGTTGAGGTTACTTTGTCTTGCATTATTAATTACCGCAATGGCAAGACCTAGAACGGTCGATGTTACTTCGAGAACAAAAAAAACGCAAGGGATCGATATTGTAATGGCGATCGATGTTTCTCCCAGTATGTTGGCAAGAGATTTAAAGCCCAATCGTTTAGAAGCTTTGAAAGAAGTAGCCGCAGAGTTTATTGAAGGCCGCCCAAACGATCGTATTGGTTTGGTGGCTTACGCCGGTGAAAGTTTTACAAAAACACCGATCACTAGCGATAAAGCCATTGTGCAAAGTGCCTTAGAAGATATTCAGTATAGCGATTTATTAGAAAATGGTACTGCGATCGGAATGGGATTAGCAACTTCGGTAAACCGTTTAAAAGATAGTAAAGCAAAAAGTAAAGTGATCATTTTACTTTCTGACGGAGTGAATAATACGGGTTTCATCGATCCTAAAATTGCAGGAGAATTAGCGGTAGAATATGATATAAAAGTGTACACTATTGGTTTAGGTTCTAACGGAACCGCAATGGGACCAATTGGTATCGATCGAAGCGGGCAATTTAGATACGGTCCCACGAAGGTTGAAATTGACGAAGACTTAATGAAGCAGATCTCTAACCAAACCAACGGGAAGTACTTTAGAGCAACCAATAACGAAAAGTTGGAAGAGATTTACGACGAGATTAATAAACTGGAAAAAACAGAAGTAGAAGAATCTAAATTTTATAATTACGAAGAAAAATACAGACCGTTAGTCATCTTAGCCGGCTTACTTTTTTTAATTGAAATTATACTTAGAAACACAATATTTAGAAGTTTTGTATAAATGGTAGTTTTAGAAGAGAAAATATATTTTTGGTTTTTACTGGCGATTGCCGTGGTGATTGTTATTTATTTTCTTCAACTTATTTTGAAGAAAAAAGCCCAGCAAAAATTCGCAACTCCGGTTTCTTTAGAAAAACTAAGTCCGAATAAATCTAGGTTTAAACCACTATTAAAAGTTTTATTTTGGAGTTTAGCGATCGCTTTTTTAACGATGGCGCTTGTTAACCCAAAGATCGGTTCTAAAATGGAAACCGTTAAACGTGAAGGTGTCGATATTGTTTTTGCGATCGACGTGAGTAAAAGTATGCTCGCAGAAGATATTGCTCCTAACCGTTTAGAAAAATCGAAACAGTTGGTTACGCAGATCATTAATAATCTAACTAGCGATCGCGTGGGGATCATTGCTTATGCAGGTTCAGCCTTTCCGCAGTTGCCAATTACTACAGATTACGGTTCTGCTAAGCTGTTTTTGCAAGCGATGAATACCGATATGGTTTCTAGCCAAGGAACGGCGATCAACGAAGCTATCGAACTTGCACAAACTTATTACAACGATGAGACAGAAACTAGTCGCGTACTGTTTTTAATTAGTGATGGAGAAGATCATGGCGGTAATATTGAAGATATTGCAGAGCAAGCTGCCGAAAAAGGTATACGCATTTTCACCATCGGCGTTGGTTCAGCTAAAGGCGGACCTATTCCTATTAAGAGAAATAATGTCACGCAATCGTATAAAAAAGATAGAAGTGGCGAAACGGTGATCACGAAGTTAGATGAAAGTACACTTCAGCAAATTTCAGAAGAAACCAACGGCGAGTATATTAGCGGTAATAACACAAGCCAGGTGATCGATAAGGTGAATGACATTTTAGCCAATATTGAAAAAACCGAATTCGAAAGTCAGCAATTTGCAGATTATAAAGATCAGTTTCAATGGTTTTTAGGCTTTGGCATACTTTTTATAGTTTTAGATGTATTGGTGTTAGAACGTAAAACCTCTTGGATAAGAAAGCTGAATTTATTTAATGAAAAGAAAGAAGATGAAGCATAAACTAATCATATTTATAGGTTTAGTTTTTTCAGTAGCTTTTCAGGCAAAAGCGCAAGATGAAGAAGCCAAACAACGACAAACAGAAGCCAAAACCTTAGCATTTGAAGCACAAAATGCGATGGCGAATAACGAGTTTGCAAAAGCCGAAGCCAAATACCGCGAGGCGATCTCTAAAGATCCCGATAATGCTGAGTTAAAATTTAATTTGGGAACGGTTTATCACAATAAAGAAAAAAACTTAGAATCGGTTTCGAGACTTAATCAATCTGCCAAAGTTTCAGAAAGTAAATCGACCAAACATAAAGCATTTCACAACCAAGGAAATGTTTTTATGAAAGAAGAAAAATATGGTGAAGCGGTCGAAGCTTATAAAAATGCTTTAAGAAACGACCCAACCGATGAAGAAACGCGTTACAATTTAGCGATCGCCAAAAATAAAGCTGAGCAAATGCAGCAAGATCAAGACAAAAGTAAAGATCAAGAAGAGCAGAATAAAAAGAATAAAGACGAAGAAGGAGAAAACAAAGAAGACCAGCAGAAAAACCAAGATAAAAAAGATAACCAAGAAGGCGATCAAGGCAAAGATCAAGAGCAGGGAAGCGAAGAAAATAAGCAAGAGAAAAAAGAAGGCGAGGGCGATCAAGAAAAGCCACAACCCGACAAGCAACAGCAAAAAGATAGCGGTGAAGAAGGAAAAGAGCAAAGCCAGCAGCCGGTAAAAGGACAAATGTCGCCGCAACAAATGAAGAATTTGTTAGAAGCTATGGAGAATCAAGAGAAAGAAATTCAAGATAAAATTAACGCTCGAAGAGCAAAAGGTCAGCCTAAAAGCACTGATAAAGATTGGTAATAAAGATGAAGCAGTTTATTTTTTACATTCTGTTGTTTGTTTCGGTCGCCGGTTGGGCACAAGTAAAATTTGAAGCCGAAGCCAGCCGAGAAAAGCTGGGCGTTAACGAACGTTTACGTGTCGATTTTACGATGAATCAAGACGGCGATAATTTTAATCCGCCAGATTTTAAAGGCTTTACGGTAATTGGTGGTCCCAACCAATCGATTAGTCAGAGTTTTACCAATGGTAAAATGTCTTTTCAGAAAAAGTACAGTTATTTTCTTCAACCTAACGGAAGAGGAAACTTTAAAATTGGTCAAGCTGAAGTAGAAATAGAAGGGCAAACCTACAAAACGCCTTTTATCGATATTGAAGTAACCGCCGCTGTCGATACACCAACCGAAGGAAGAAACCCGGAAATTATTGCTGCCGATAATATTCATTTAGTAGCAGAAATTTCTAACCGAAACCCGTATTTAAATGAAGGTATTTCGGTACGATACAAACTCTATTTTAGTCCGGAAATTACCGTTAGACAATGGTACCCAAAAGACAACCCAACTTATGCCGATTTTTGGAGTCAAGATATCGATATAAAGCAATTAAATGTAAAAGAAGATCTATATCGTGGCGATCCTTATCAATATGTGGTGATTCGAGAAACGGTACTCTATCCGCAGAAAACAGGTAAATTAAAAATAGAACCTCTTTCGCTTACCGTTCCTGTAAATGTACCATCCGACCGTCGAGATATTTTTGGAAGACGTTTGTATGAAACCATTGAACGCACCGTTTCTTCTAACAATCAAACCATTGATGTAAAAGCTTTGCCTAGCGAAGGCAAACCGGCTAATTTTACGGGAGCTGTTGGGAGTTTCAACTTTAAAGTGACCAATACAAAAGATGTGTTGGATGCTACGGAATCATTACAAATTAAGCTTCAGGTTTCGGGGAATGGGAATTTAAAATTATTTCAGCTTCCGAAGTTAAATTTACCGTCTTCTTTAGAAGTTTACGAACCGGAACATCAGGAAAATGTAAATACCAATTTAAATGGAATGTACGGTAACATTTCTGATAACTATACGGTAGTTCCGCAGTTAAAAGGGAAATACCCTATAAATCCGGTAAGTTTTAGTTATTTCGACCCGAGAACAGAAACTTATAAAACGCTTACTTCCGAAGAAATTTTGTTGAATGTAGAAAACGGCCCGATCAATAATGCGGCTCCGGTAACTTCAACAAATTCAGAAGGAAACACAAAACAAGCGGTAGCTTCAGCGCCAAGTCAGTTTAAATATATTCAGCTAGACGCTAATTTAAAACCGATTGATCGTTCTCCGTTTTTTAAAAGTGTTGGTTTTTGGGCAGGAGTGGTGATGCCGTTATTATTAATTCCGATAGGGATTGTTACCGGTAAAAAACGTAAAAGTTATTTGGCAGATGCAGCCAATAATACCTCTAAAAAAGCCGATAAACTTGCTCGTAAATATTTATCTGAAGCAAAGAAAAATTTAGGCGATCAAAAGCAATTTTACGAAGCTTTAGAACGCGCGTTGCATAACTATTTAAAAGCGAAACTTTCTATTAAAACGGGAGAGATGAGCAAAGATAAAATCAAAGCTTTATTGGCAGAACGTGGCGTAAAGCAAGAAACGATTTCAGCATTTATTGGTATTTTAGAAAGTTGTGAATTTGCTCGATATACGCCAACTTCTAATGTTGGGATGCAACAAGATTACGATAAGGCCAAAACAACAATTTCAGAATTAGATAAGCAGTGGTAAGATGAAAAAGTTATTGATTGTTTTTTTATTGCTAAGTACAAGTTTGTTTGCTCAAGATAACGAAGCTTTGTTTGAGCAAGCTTCTCAAGATTATGCAAATGGTAATTACAATAATGCCATCGAAAAATATGAACAGATTTTAGCGAATGGTGAAACTTCTGCTAATCTCTATTACAACCTGGCAAATGCGCATTACAAATTAGATCATATTGCGCCGAGTGTCTATAATTACGAAAAAGCATTGTTGCTCGATCCTAATCATAAAGATGCGCAAAACAACTTGGTTTTTGCACAAAATATGACTTTAGATGCTATTGAAACCTTACCTAAAGGAAGTCTTTCTAAAATCGTAGACGGTATTATTTCAAAATTGAGTTACAACGGCTGGGCTTGGTTGGCAGTTGTGGCTTCTGTAATTTTAGTCGTGTTTTTTTTCATGTATTATTTTTCTGCAATGACCACCAAGAAAAGAGCTTTTTTTACGCTTTTTGTGCTAAGTACTTTGGTAATGATCTCTTCTGTAGTATTTGCTTATTTACAATTCGATATTCAGCAGAAAAAGAAATTTGCAATCGTTTTTGCTGAAGAATCTACAGTTTTATCTGAACCTAATCCAAGTTCATCAAACGCATTTACGTTACACGAAGGCACTAAAATTAAGTTGTTAGATGAATTTAATAATTTCTACAAAATTGAATTAGCCGATGGCCGACAAGGCTGGATCAAAGAAAATGATTTGAAGGAGCTTTAATAAATAGCTTTTTTAGGTGAATTCACAAAACATAACCGAAAATTTTTAATTTTGTGTTAACAAATCTTGCTGTTGAAGATTAGGCCAAACTACGACTATTTGTAATTTTTCAGGTGCGTAGGGCTTGCACTCAATTTTTAGATTTTATTCTTTAATCACATTTTTAAAAATTCTAAAGTTATGTTGAAGCATCTCAATAAAGATATTCCGGCTAGTGTTGTTGTTTTTTTTGTAGCCTTGCCTTTGTGCTTAGGTATTGCTTTGGCAAGTGGAGCGCCTGCTTTTTCAGGGTTAATCGCGGGGATTATTGGCGGTATCGTAGTTGGGGCTATTAGTGGTTCTCAGTTAGGAGTAAGCGGTCCAGCAGCAGGTTTAGCGGTAATTGTTTTGGGAGCGATCGCTAATTTAGGTTTTGAGCAGTTTTTAGTGGCTGTAGTAATTGGCGGAATTCTACAAATTTTATTAGGTGTTTTAAAAGCCGGAGTCATCGGGTATTACTTTCCTTCATCTGTGATTAAAGGAATGCTCGCCGGTATCGGAATTATTATTTTTCTTAAACAAATTCCGCATGCGTTTGGTTACGATAAAGATTATGAAGGTGAACTTCAGTTTTTACAAGCCGATGGTGAGAATACTTTCTCTGAGCTCTTCAATATGCTTGATTATATTTCTGTAGGAGCGGTAATTGTAACTTTAATTTCACTTGCAATTCTACTGTTATGGGAATTTGTTTTAGCAAAAAAATCTAAAATTTTCACGATCATCCCGGGACCTTTAGTGGCTGTTGTTGCTGGAGTAGTTTATTATTTAACGATGCAAGGAAGTAATTTAGGTATTGCTGAAGAGCATTTAGTAAATGTTCCTGTACCGGAAAGTTTTGATGATTTTACTTCGCAATTCACACTTCCTAATTTTAGTCTTAACGTGATCACCAATTACAGTGTTTGGTTAACCGGAGCGACGATCGCTATTGTGGCAAGCTTAGAAACATTATTATGTGTAGAAGCTGCAGATAAATTAGATCCGCAAAAACGAGTAACGCCAACAAATCGAGAATTACTAGCACAAGGAACAGGTAATATTATTTCCGGTTTAATAGGAGGTTTACCAATTACGCAGGTAATTGTAAGAAGTTCTGCAAATGTACAATCGGGCGCAAAAACAAAAGTTTCAGCAATTTTACACGGCTTTTTCTTACTTGTTTCTGTAGTGACGATTCCGGTATTGCTTAATATGATTCCGCTAGCTGTTTTAGCTGCTATTTTATTAGTCGTGGGTTATAAATTGGCAAAACCATCACTTTTCAAGAAAATGTGGAGTCTAGGTTTAGCTCAATTCATCCCTTTTATCGTTACTATAATTGGTATTGTTTTTACCGATTTGCTTATTGGTATTGGTTTAGGTCTAGCCGTCGGTATTATTTTAATTCTGCTGAATAGCTATAAAAATTCCCATTTTTTACATCAAGAAAAAGAAATTGCCAATAGCAAGAACTATCAATTAGAATTAGCTGAAGAGGTGACATTTTTGAATAAAGGAGCAATTAATAGAGAACTTCAGCAATTACCAAACGGAGCTATTTTAGAAATTAATGCTCAAAAAGTAAAATCTATTGACTATGATGTGATTGAAATTTTAGATGAATTTTCTATTCGCGCAAAAGAAAGAAATATAACCATTACCTTTGTCTCTAAGAAAGGGAAATTTGAAAACCCTGAGAGTTATAAGAAATTTTTTGAAAAAGAGAGAAAACAAATTGCTTAAATCTTTACATTATGGGACAACAGTTTTATAAAAAAATTCTTGATAATAATAAAAACTGGGTTAATGAGAAATTAGCCAGTGATCCGGAATTTTTTAAACGCTTAGAAAATGGACAACAACCACCACTTTTATGGATTGGTTGTGCAGATAGTCGTGTGCCGGCAAACGAAATTATCGGAGCGCCTCCGGGAGAAGTTTTCGTACATCGTAATATTGCCAATATGGTTGTGCACACCGATATGAATATGTTGAGCGTGTTAGATTATGCGGTAAATGCCCTTAAAATTGAACACATTATTGTTTGTGGCCACTATGGTTGTGGTGGAGTAAAAGCAGCGATGGAGCATAAATCTATTGGTTTGATCGATAACTGGATTCGACACATTAAAGACGTTTATAGAATACATCAAACAGAATTAGAAAAGATCGAAGACGAAAAAGAACGTTGGGATAAGTTTGTTGAATTAAATGTAGTTGAACAAGTACACGATCTAGCCGAAACCTCTATTGTGCAAAACGCTTGGAAAAGCGGTCAAAAACTTACCGTTCACGGTTGGGCTTACGGTGTTGGCACAGGTTTAGTTAACGATCTTGGTGTAAATTTAAGTAGTAACGAAGAGTTAGATGAAGTTTATAAATTAGATTTCTAAGAGAGTTTACTTCAACTTAAAATAGAAACAAAGAGTCGAATAATTTCGGCTCTTTTTTTATGTAGTAACATTTGTATTTTCTTCTTCAGTATTTTCAGGACTTTCAAATTGCTCTAATAGCGGAGGTAAAATTAATGGAGCAACTTTTTCTAGAGGCTCAAAAAGAATAGAATCTTCAAAATATTGTTCGTCAAGTAAATCATTATTTTTAGTAATGTTATTAGCGAACATGATAACCACGCTTAAAATAAACGCTAATTTTAGAAATCCAAAAATTCCGCCTAAAATTCGATTAATGATACCTAATGCCATCAAACCGGCAAGTTTGGTAAGTAGTTTTCCTATGAGTAGGATGAGAATTACAATGATTAAGAAAGTGACTCCAAACCCGGCTATTTCAATATATTTTTCATTCCACGAAACGTGCTCTGTTAAAAACTCTATGGCATAATTTGAAAAATGTATAGCTCCATATATACCTGCAATAAGTGCAATTAAAGAAGCAAGCTCTACAATTAGACCTCGCATAGCTCCGCGTACGAAGCCAATTACTAAAATTATCACAATTACAAGGTCGAGTGTGTTCATGAAAGCAAATATAATTATTTTGGCTAAAGAAGTTGCTTATCTTTGCACCTATGGCAAGAGATGAAGAATTAAAACAAAATTGGGAGAGAGTTCAGCAAAAACTATCTCAACAATTTGCAGAAGGAGATGTATTAGAGTTAGATGCGATTATTTATCTAATTGGCGTACAAGAATTAGGGCAATTACACAGACGATTTAAGAAAGATCAAAAATTAGATCTAATGCATATTGCAATTTGTAGACTTTTAGAGCCTTATGGTTATTACGAGTTTGATTATATCGATGAAGATGGTTGGCCGCACTATAAAGTGTTAGAACAACTGCCCAACTTAAAAGCAGGAGAACAAGCCATTATGATGAAAGAAGCGATCGTGCAATATTTTTTAGAAAAAGAATATATTTTATAGATGATATTTTTACTAAACGCTATAAATTTTCCCAACGATAGTGGACCGATTTATAAAGAAACCGTTGAAGGTAGCTTTCCGGTAGAGCCATTTAATACGTTTAGTAACTTATTGTTTTTAGCGATCGTTATTTATTTTTCGGTGCGCGTTTATAAAAATGCAAAACAGCAAGCATTCTTGGCGTATGCATTACCTATTTTATTTATTGGTTTTGTAGGTGGTACAATCTATCATGGTACGCGAAGTCACGAAATTTGGTTATTGATGGATTGGGTGCCTATTGTAATTTTATGTCTTTCAGCCTCGATTTATTTTACCTTTAAAGACGGCGAAAATTCGTTACAAAAATATGGTTTGCTCGCAATTGTTTTGCTTTTACTTTTTGCGCCAAAGTTTATCAAATGGCCTTATAAATTAGGTAATTCTATTGACTATATTTCTACAGCTATCGGGTTGTTATTACCGATGTGTATTTACTTGGTGAAAACGAAATTCAAATTCGGTGAAAATATTTTATTCGCCTTATTGTCTTTTAGTAGTGCGATTACTTTCAGAATTTTAGATAAAAGAGCCGATATTTTTGAAATAGGTACGCATTGGCTTTGGCATAGTTTCGGAGCAATTTCGGTCTTCTTTTTAATGCGCTATATTTATAAAGATCGGTTAAGACTTTCTTCTGAAAATATACCCCGTTAAAAAGCTTCCATTAGTTTTCTATTTTCTTAACTTTGCGCCTTTATAAGTTGAAGAAAAATGATAGATAAGATTAAAAATTACATTGCTGAAGTAGAAAAATTTTCAGCCTCGACACAAGAGGAAGTAGAAAACTTCAGAATTAAATTTTTAGGACAAAAAGGAATCTTAAAAGAGTTTTTTGCTGAATTTAAAAACGTGCCTAACGAATCTAAAAAAGAGTTTGGGCAAACCATTAACGAGCTTAAAACTGCCGCGCAAGATAAAGTAAACCAGCTAAAAGACGAGTTAGAAAGCAAGCTGGAAGAAAAAGGTGTGTATGGTGATTTAACACGTCCCGGTGAACCTATCGAAATTGGTTCGCGTCATCCTATTTCTATCGTTAAAAATCAGATCATCGATATCTTCTCAAACATTGGTTTTAATGTTTCTGAAGGACCGGAGATGGAAGACGACTGGCACAATTTTACTGCCTTAAATCTTCCGGAATATCATCCTGCCAGAGATATGCAGGATACGTTTTTCATTCAAACCGATCCTGAAGAAATTTTGCTAAGAACGCATACTTCTAGTGTTCAGGTGAGATATATGGAAAATAATCAGCCGCCAATTCGTACGATTTCTCCGGGAAGAGTTTTCAGAAACGAAGCAATTTCTGCACGTTCACACTGTATTTTTCATCAGGTAGAAGGTTTATATATCGATAAAGGTGTTTCGTTTGCAGATCTAAAGCAAACTTTACTATATTTTACTAAACAACTTTTCGGAAAATCTAAAATTAGATTACGTCCTTCATATTTCCCATTTACAGAGCCAAGTGCCGAAGTAGATATTTATTGGGGCTTAGAAACAGAAACCGATTACAGAATCACCAAAGGAACCGGTTGGTTAGAAATTATGGGTTGTGGTATGGTAGATCCTAACGTACTTAAAAACTGTAATATCGATCCGACAGAATATTCTGGTTTTGCCTTTGGGATGGGTATCGAGCGTATTGCGATGTTACTGTATCAAATTGGTGATATTCGAATGTTTTATGAGAACGATGTTCGTTTCTTAGATCAGTTTAAATCTGTTTTATAATATGAAGAAGATAGGCTTTTTTGCATTGGTAATTATCGTGTTAGGCGTTATTTTATACGTCACTTTTATCATCGCACTTTTAAAAATTACCATTGGTTTAATCTTGTTAGCGGTTGCCGTGATCTTATTTGCGATTGCCTATCAAAAAATTAAACATCGACTTAACGATTAGTAGTTGTGAAGAAAGATATTGAAATTCCTGTAGTAGAAGGCGTTTATTTAGTAGCGGTTAATGAGTTTAATAAAGACCATCGTACGCACGATTGGTATGCATATTTAATTAACGAAAACAACTATCCGTTAGAAACTGTACTCATCGTTTCTAATGGTTACGATAAGAAAGACAAAACATCGACGATGCGTCACACCTTAAAAGTTTTGGGCGCGAAGTCTTTTGCAAAAGTTGAATATCTAGAACCGAATGTTTTAAAGCTAAATAACGAATTTTCAGTTAGCTTCTTTGCTGAAGGGAAAATGCTTCATAAAAATTTCATCTTTAAAAAACACACAATTGCTGAAGCTAACGCTAAAGAAGTTCCTTTAATGAAGGAAGAAGGTATTTTAGCGAGTTAAATTTTATTGCTGAAGTTTTCTCAAATTCATTACCACAATCGCGGTTAAGATGAATAAAATACCCAACCATTGATACAAATTTACTTCTTCATTTAAAATGAAATAAGCCGCGATCACAGCAACCGGTAATTCTATTGAAGTAATAATAACGCCTAAACCCACATTCAATCTCGGCATTCCTTGTGTCATCAATAAAGGCGGAAGAATAGTGCCGAACAATGCTAAAATGGGTCCCCATTTCATAAATACATTCCAATTGAAGTTTTCATTCAAATAAGGAATAGCGAGAAGAGCAACAATTATAAATCCGCCCAACATCATCCATTTACTTCGAGTAATGGCAGGTAGATGTTTGGCAACCGTATTTGAGGTGTAAATCGTAACCGTGTAAGACAAAGCAGCCAATAACCCAAACAAAACCCCTAACGGACTAATAGTAAACTCATCGAAAAAAACATTGGTAGCTAAGAACGTTCCTGTTAAAATAAGCACAACCGCTAAAATTTTTAATAAGGTAGGTCGCTCTTTTGATTTTATGGCGTTAAAAACCACGCCCATCCAAACGCTTTGCATCAATAAGACAATACCAATCGATACCGAAACATATTGAACCGCTAAGTAGTAAAAAATACTGGTGAAACCTAAAGAAGTCCCTGCCAGCGCTAAGTGAATTATATTTTTAGAAGAAGCTTTGGTAACTGGTTTTGTCTGCTTTTTGCCTTTATAAAAGAAGTTGATCACTAACAAAGCTAAAAAACCTAACAGCATCTGTGAGAAGGTAACCTCGTAAGTATTGTAACCTTCAGCGTATGCTAATTTTACAAAAGTGGTTAAAATACCATAGCTCGCTGCGCCAAGCGCTACTAAAAGAGCGCTGAAAAAATGATTATTTTTCAAGTCTATTGAAGTTAATTAAGCTTTTCACTTAACTTAATGAAAGTCTTTTTTGGGTTTTTCTGCTCGTAAAGAATTTGATAAACCGCATTAATTATTGGTGTACGCGCTTTCTTAGCTTTTTCTTTATTGATCTTGTAAGCACTTTTGGTAGCATAATAACCTTCCGCCACCATATTCATTTCCATTTGAGCGCTTTTTACGGTATAACCTTTCCCGATCATATTCCCGAACATTCTGTTTCTACTAAAAACCGAATAACCGGTCACTAATAGATCTCCTAAATAAGCAGAATCATTGATATTACGCTTCATCTTATAGGTTTTTTTAATGAAACGCTTCATCTCACGAATCGCATTACTCATCAAAACACTCTGAAAGTTATCGCCGTAACCTAAACCATGCGCAATTCCCGCTGCGATCGCATAAATGTTTTTCAGCATAGCGGCATATTCTGTACCGACCACATCTTCACTTGTCGTACATTTTATGTATTCGCTGCTTAGATGTTCTGCTAAGAAATTAGCGTGATCTTCGTTAGCGCAAGCAATGGTAAGGTAGGAGAGACGTTCTAAAGCAACCTCTTCAGCGTGACACGGACCGGTAATTACTCCAATATTTTCAAAAGGAATATCATATACTTGATGAAAATGTTCACCAACGATCAAACTGGTTTCCGGTACAATACCTTTAATGGCGCTAAAAATTACTTTATTTTGAAGTGATGCAGAAAGAGCGTCTAATTCTGTTTTTAAAAAAGCTGAAGGAATTACAAAAACCAAATAATCGGCATTTTCTACCGCTTCATTAATATCGCTGGTAAGCTGTAGTTGGTTATTGTCAAATTCAACAGAGCTTAAATAATTTGGGTTATGGTCTTCTTTGCGAATGTGCTCGATCGCGGCTTCATTACGCATGTACCAATAGATTTTATCTACATTTTCACATAGCATTTTCGCAATTGCGGTTGCCCAGCTACCGCCACCTAAAACTGCAAATTTTGCATCTCTATTCATAACCCTTTTTAATTTATTTCAAAGTTAAAACCTCTAACCGATTTTTAATGGTAAGATTCGATATTTTTAACATTCATTTTCTAGCTTTTATGCAATTAACTAGAAAAGCTTCCGTTATTAAAATAGATTTTTTGGTTGGTTATTTAGTAAAGCCGTTTTGTAAGATTTTGCAGAGCGGCTTTACGATTTATAAAAATTCATCTCATCGATGTATTCCCAAACTTTCTGCGGAAGTAAAGGCGTAATTCTCTTACCATCTTTAACGGCATTTCGTACAAAAGTGCTTGAAATTTCCATAATGGGAGCATCAACTTTTGTAATTTTCGGATGATTTTTAAACTCTTCTTTGATGGTTGTTGAAGTAACTCGAGGATATACAAAAACTTCGAAACGCTCTAAGATCACTTCGTTGTTTTTCCATTTATGAAGGGTGTTTAGATTATCTTCTCCCATAATTAGGGCGAATTGATAATCGGGATATTTTTCTTCTAAATGCGCTAAGGTATTTACCGTATAATTGGGTTGCGGTAAACCAAACTCAATATTGCTGGGCTTGATATTATCATAAGCTTCTGTAGCACGATACACCATTTCTAACCGATGATGATCTGCTAAAAGTGTGCTTTTTTTCTTATGAGGATTATGCGGAGTGACCACCATCCAGACTTCATCTAGATCTGAAAACTCTACCATATGGTTGGCAATCGCCAAATGACCAATATGAATAGGATTAAAAGTCCCGAAATATAAGCCTACTTTCTTTTGCAAAACTTCTTAGTTGTTAATGAAATTTTTAACCAAGTTATACGATTCGTCTAGCGCGGTTTGCAAGTCGTTATTTACAATAATAAAGTCGAATTGCGGTGCTGTTGCCATCTCGATAGAGGCTTTTGCTACGCGCATATTAATACGATCTTCGGTTTCGGTTTTACGCTTTTTAAGTCTAATTTTTAACTCTTCGATACTTGGCGGCTCCACAAATACGGCCAAGGTACGCTCCGGGTAAATGTGCTTAATATCTAAACCGCCTACCACATCGATATCAAAAACAACGTGCTTGCCTTGTTCCCAAATACGTTCGACTTCTTTTTTTAACGTACCGTAAAAATTATCGCGATAAACTTCTTCCCACTCTAAAAAATCGTCGTTTTTAATGTGGGTTTTAAATTCATGTAACGACATAAAATAGTAATCTTTACCGTTTTCTTCATTTTCTCTCGGAGCTCTAGAAGTTGCCGATATCGAAAAATCGAGGTTAAGATCTTCTTGTTTTAGTAGGTGTTGAACGATAGTCGTTTTACCTGAACCCGAAGGAGCAGAAAAGACAATAAGTTTACCTTCTATCATTTAAAGTACGTTTAAAAGTTGTTCTTTTATTTTTTCTAACTCGTCTTTCATTTGTACTACGAGTTTTTGCATGGGCGCAAAATTAGATTTACTCCCAATGGTATTTATTTCTCGACCAATTTCTTGACCAATAAATCCGAGCTTTTTACCGTTAGAATCGCTAGAATTTAGCGTTTCTGTAAAATAGCTTAAATGGTTTTCTAGGCGAGTTTTTTCTTCGGTGATGTCGTATTTTTCAATGTAATACACAAGCTCTTGCTCAAAGCGGTTTTCGTCTACGTTTTCTTTTAGCTCTTCGATCCCTTTTTGTAATCGCTCTTTTACCGCATCGATTCGTTGCGGATCTATTTCGATCACTTCTTGTAATAGTTGCTGAAGTGTTTCTATTCTCAAAACAAAGTCTTTTTCTAAAGCTTTTCCTTCTGCGTCTCTAAAATCGTTGATCTCTGCTAAGGCTTCTTCTAAACCTTGATCGATGGCATTAAATTCAGATTCGTCAATTTCTTCACGTTCTGTTTTTAAGGTATCGGGTAAACGCATCGCAATTTCTAATAAAGAAGCTTCGTCTGCGCTTCCTGTAGGCGGAATTTCTTTTAATTGCTGAATGTATTTTTTTACGACTTCTGCATTAACGGAAGCGGTAGTGGCTTCGCCGGTAATTTCAACATATAACGAAAAATCTACTTTACCACGAGATAGTGATTTAGCAATTTTGCCTCGTAGATCTAATTCTCTTTCTCGGTATTGAGAAGGCATACGAGCGTTAAGATCTAAATTTTTACTGTTTAAAGACTTAAGTTCGATAGTGATTTTTTTGCCGGGAAGCTCTACAATGCTTTTCCCAAAACCCGTCATAGATTGAATCATGCGTTTGTTTTAAAAGTTGCGCAAAGGTAATAAAAACATATGCTTTAACTAGCTTATAAAACTTTTAATGATTGTGTTGGCTTATAGTTTAATAATCTTATGAACTTCTCTAAATTGTTTAGATTCAATAATTAATAAATAAATGCCGGCAGATAAGGTCGAAAGATCTAAAAAATTAGATCCTTTTTGATAAACTTTGATTTTTTTTCCTTTTAAATCATAAAGGCTAAAAGAAACTTCAGTTGATAAATTGTTGCTCTCTATATTTAAAATATTTGAAGTAGGGTTAGGGTATAGCTTAAAAGGAGTTTTCTTTTGTGTATTTATACCAAGAGTATTATCTACGGTTAATGTTGTATTACAAGTTGTGATAGATCCATCATAATTTGTAACGCTAAAAGAAATGTTGTGCTCTCCTGCCTCTAAATGTGTGCCTGGTTCTGGAGTTTGATTAAATTCTAAACTAGTTACTTCATTACAAATATTTGTATATTCAACTTCTTCTGTTAGTGAATAATTTGGAACTTCATAAAATGTTTCATTATTATCAATGTAAACTGTTAAGTCTTGAGGACAAGTTATATTTGAAAAGGTGTCAGCAATTACATTAATTGTAGCAATACATTCACTACTATTATATATATCTGTTCCTGTTAAAGTAATATAATTGTAGCCTATATCTGAACAATCAAATTCTGTAGTTTCAATTTCTAATTCAATTTCACTTTCACTAGAAAAGCTTCCATTATCGACGTCTTCTGCTGTGATAGTTGCACTTCCGTTTTCATCTAAATACACAGTAAGGTTATTGCAATTAATATTTGGGAGTTCAACATTTTTTAGAATATAAGCCATTCCTGCATTATCAAGGAAATTTTCATTTTCTCTATCTTCATCTTGATTTATAGCTCCGCTAATAAAATAATCTTCATCTACATCCACATTGTAGCCATAATAATCTGCTAAGTTTCTGTCTGTGGCTACGTTTTTCTGCTTTAAATTCCAAAATTGTTCGTTATTTTGATAAACATATATAGAGCCGCTAGAGTTCAAGAAATTCTGTTCGTTAGGGTCTTGGTCTTCAGAAAAAGCACCAATAATAATAAAATTGCTGTCTATAGCAACCGAATAGCCAAACTTATCTAATGGATCGCGATTTGGAGCAACAAGTTTTTGTGACTGATACCATGTATCTTCATTTTTATTAAAAATATAAGCAGATCCTGTGTCTTCTATAAAATTTTCTGCATTTTCATCATGGTCTTCATAAACTGAGCCTATAATTATGTTGTTTTGAAAAATATCACAAGACCAACCAAAATAATCTGTTTCATTTCTATCATTTGCAGTTATTTTTTGATGTTGCTCCCATATTTGATCATTATTTAAAGAGAGTACATATGCCGATCCTGAAAGATCTACATAAGGTCCATTTCCATCACTATCAAATGGAGCCGTAACAACAGCCTGATTATTATAAATACTTAATGCTCTCCCAAAGTTGTCTCCGTAGCCCCTGTCTTGAGCGACGATCTTTTGGCTTTCTACCCAATTATTAGATTCGGTTTTATTGAAAAAATAAACAGCACCGCTACCCGTAAGTGGATTTTCGCCATTTTCATCTTTTTTTTCATTTGGAGCTCCCACAAAAATTTTATTGTTATGAATCGATACAGAAAAACCAAAATCTGCTAAATCGGTATAGTCTGAAGCAATTAATTTTTGAGTTTGTGTCCAAATATTTTCTTCTGAAAGTTCAAAAATATAAACCGAACCGCTTACCGAATTATACCCTTTTTTTCCTACAGCAATAGTTTGATTGTCAATAGCAATAGAAGTTCCGAACAATGTGTTTTCCTCTCTATCTGAAGGTGTGATTTTTTGAAATTCTATCCATTCGTTTTGACTGTTACGTTTATATATATAAACTGATCCGGAATTTTCAAGATAATTTTCGTTATTTAAATCATGATCTTCGAAAGGTGAAGATGCTACTGCAAATTCTCCCGATATTGCCACTTTAAACCCAAGCTGATCTGATGCGTTACGATCTGATGCAGATAGCTTACTAACTTCTTGAATAATAGTTTGACCATCTACACCTAAAGGAACAAATGTTAAAATGAGTAAGACTCTAAGGTAAAAGTTTCTCATAAGATTATTTTATATGCAATTAAATTACAAAAAAATTAATTAATTAAATAACTATGCTTGCATAACAGATTTTAGTAGTTTTGCTCAAAATTATAGGATATGTACCATAAAGAATTTGAAATTAGATGGAGTGATATTGATGCGAATCGTCATTTGGCGAATTCTGCTTACATGAATTTTATGAGCCACACGCGTATGGCTTTTCTAATGGAAAATGGTTTTGGTCAAAAGCAGCTGGCCGAATTAAATATTGGTCCGGTGGTTTTTTATGAGCATATCTATTATTTTAAAGAAGTTTTCGCAGGAAAGCCGGTAACCGTGACGCTTCAGTTAAAAGGCTTATCAGAAGACGGAATGTTTTTTGAGTTTCTACACAACATTTATAACCATAAAGGAGAACACTGCGCAAGCTGTGAAATGCTAGGTTCTTGGATCGATTTAAAAGAACGTAGCTTAACGATTTTGCCTGATTATTTAATTGAAAATTTAGAGCATCTCGATAAAACTGAAGACTTTAAAGTGTTAACTAAAGAAGATACGCGACGTTTTGGTAAGAAGCCTAAGGCTATTGATCTTTCTGAACTTTCGTAGTTGGGTTTTTAGACACCATATAAACGCCAACAAACACTAAAATTGCAGCTACTACTTTAATGGTATTTAATGTATCTGCTCCGGTAGTGATCGAATAGAAAATCGCAATAAGTGGCTGTAAATAAATAAAAGCACTTAAGGTTGAAGCCGATAAATATTTGAGTGCGTATAAATTGAGTAAGTAAGTGAAAAACGTGGTGCCAATCACTACGAAACTCATTTTCCAAACCGCATCAAAAGGTAAACTTTCCCATTCTACCGCTTGAAATTCTGAAAATGTTATCGGTAAATTAATGATCACAGCGATGCTGAAGATCCATTTCATGAGCGTGATCGTATCGTATTTTCTGGCTAAGGGTTTTACGATGATTAGGTAAACGCCAAATGAAAGTGCGTTAACAATAAAAAATAAATTACCTAGTGGAATATTCGGCGCTGTTTGATTACTGCTTTTACTAAAAAAAACCAGAAATAAAGCTCCAGCCAAACCGACGATAATTCCTGTTATTTTTAATAAGGTGATTCTTTCTTTGAGTAAAAATGCAGAAAGAATAATGACCATCACCGGAGATAAAGTGGTAATAACCGAACTGTTAATGGGTGTCGACATATTTAAGCCCTTAAAGAAAAAGAGCATATTGATCACCATCCCAAATAGCGCACACGCAACAAGGCGTGGCCAATCTTTTCGTTCGATTTTTTCCCAAGGTTTAAAAAGGCTTACTAGCCAAAATAAAACAGCTGCTCCGGTAACGCGAAGTAAAATAAAACCAAAGGGTTCGATATAAGTTGGCATTACGCCTTTTGCAACCGTATGGTTAATTCCGTAAATAGTACTGGCGCCGATAGCGGCTAAAATGGCTAGAATACGTTTATCCATGAAGTTGCTGCTTCACAGCTTCAACAGTTTTTTTGCTGTTGCCAATAAAAATTTTTCCGTCTAACATAAAAACCGGTCGTTTTAAAAAGGTGTAATGTTCTAAAATTAAATTTTTAAAATCTTCTTCTTTTAAGTCTTTATTCTTTAAATCGCGTTTGCGGTAGAGTTGCGCTCGTTTACTAAATAAACTTTCATAACTTCCCGATAGCGATTGCATTTCTTCTAGTTGAGTAGAAGTGATGGGCTCCGTTTTGATGTCTTGTTGTTCGACATCATCGGGGAGGTTTACTTCTTTTAGAATTCGTTTGCAGGTGTCACAAGTCGATAGGTGATATACTTTTTTCAAGATGTAGATTTTAATAGTTTAAAAATTGCTCAACTTCAGTTTTATTAATCACTAATTCTAATTGCCCCTGAGCGTAACTCGCTGCTTCATAAGGGTTGTAAATTAAAATAACTTCATCGTTAGTGATCGCAATATTTTCTGGTAATTTATAGACGTCATCTTTAAAAAAGAATCCTTTAGAATTAATACTTTCTGAAGTGATCTCATATTGTACTCTAAATTTTTGTTCAGCAAACTCGGTAAAAGCAGCTTCATCTGAAAATAACTGAGCATTTGTTAATCGGTTTCCTGTTTTCGGGTTGAAGTTTAAAAAACGGGTAGCTCCGTAACCGTGTGCGCCGCCGGTAAATAAGTAAAATTTAGTTTTGTAAGCAAGCAGACTATCATTTTTTACTAATTCTTCTTGAGTAACTTCTGCTTCGTAGGTTGCAGGAGATTCCGGAAACTCATTTTTGAAATTAAAATATTCTTTGATAAATTTTTTAGCAGCTTCATCTAAAGTTTCTGCGGAAGAAGAATCTGGAGTTGAATTGAATATTTCTATTAAATAAGCTTCGTTTTGCTGATTGATTTTTTCTGAATGTTCGCCTTTAGCCACTAAATAATTAAGTTCTACTTTTGGGCAATCATTTTCTTGGCAAATTTCAAACTGATTTGCTTCAATAGTTCCCGTCGTTAATTGAAGCGTTTTTATTTCTGAAGTTTTTGGATCTTCAGAAGTTTCTATTTTTTTCTCGGTATCATTTTTACATGCTGTAACGAGTAATAGTAATAAAATACTGAAGCTGAAGAGGTTTTTCATAGTCAATTCAAATTAGTCATCAAAATTAAAGATAATGCCTTTTTGCTTAAACACAAACGGATTGGTACATTTGCTAAGACAAGACAAAAATAAAAATAGATTATGAAATTTAACACGAAAACAATACACGGCGGACAAGAAAATACCGATCCTGCATACGGTTCTGTGATGCCGCCTATATATCAAACGTCAACGTATTCTCAAGATACTCCGGGCGGCCATAAAGGATTTGAGTATTCTAGAAGTGGTAACCCAACGCGTACCGCTTTAGAAAATTCTTTAGCTAGTATCGAAAATGGTAACTATGGTTTAGCCTTTGGTTCTGGTTTAGCGGCGATCGATGCTGTTTTAAAATTGTTGAAGCCAGGTGATGAAGTAGTTTCTACCAACGATTTATACGGAGGCTCTTACCGTTTATTTACGAGTATTTTTAAAGATTTCGGAATTAAGTTCAACTTCATCGGAATGCAAAATGCAGCCGATATTGAACAGCACATTACTGAAAACACAAAATTAATTTGGGTTGAAACTCCAACAAACCCAATGATGAATATTATTGATATTGAAGCTGCTGCTAAAATCGCTAAAAAACATAGTGTGCTTTTAGGAGTAGATAATACATTTGCTACGCCTTATTTACAGCAACCGCTAGATTTAGGTGCAGATTTAGTAATGCATAGCGCTACCAAATATTTAGGCGGTCATAGCGACGTTGTGATGGGAGCTTTAGTGGTAAAAGATAAAGAATTGGCAGATAAGCTATATTTTATTCAAAATGCGAGTGGAGCAGTAGCAGGTCCGCAAGATAGTTTCTTAGTGTTGCGTGGTATTAAAACGCTTCATTTAAGAGTTCAGCGTCATTGTGAAAACGGAAAAGCTGTTGCAGAATATTTAAGCAATCACCCGAAAGTAGATAAAGTATATTGGCCGGGATTAGAAAATCATCCTAACCACGATATTGCTAAAAAGCAAATGAAAGATTTTGGCGGAATGGTTTCTTTCACTACGAAAGGAAATGAATTGGAAGACGCTGTAAGTTTTGTTGAAAAGCTAAAAGTTTTCACCCTTGCTGAATCTTTAGGAGGAGTGGAGTCATTAGCGGGGCATCCGGCGAGTATGACGCACGCTTCTATCCCTAAAGAAGAACGAGAAAAAACCGGAGTGGTAGATTCTTTAATTCGTTTAAGTGTTGGGATTGAAGATGAAGAAGATCTAATTAACGATCTTAAACAAGCTTTAGGTTAGTTAGCTATCTTTTAAACATAAAAAAACCTCGCATTTTAAATGCGAGGTTTTTTTGTTTAAAGAAGAAATCTGATTATCAGATATTTTCGTAAGTTTTGTTGCGAAGTCCTCTAATATTGTTTAGTTTTAGCGTCAATTTAAGAAGATTTTAACCCAAATTTTAAAATTATGAATAAGAAACTACCCCTTCTACTTATTTTATTGATTAGTATAAGTGCCTTTTCACAAGATTTTTGGCAGAAAACAAAGCTAAATGATGAGATTTTAAAAGGAAACAAATCCTTTCTTCTAAATCACAGTAATTATTACAATCTAGATTTAGAAGAATTACAAAACTTTTTAATAAATGTTCCTCAAAGAAACATTCAAACCGGTGAACTAAGTAACACAAAAATATCTTTACCTAATATCGAAGGAGAGCTTGTCGAATTTTATATTGCAGAGGCTTCAAATTTCTCTCCTGAACTTCAACAAAAATATCCTAATATTAGGTCATATAGAGGTAAAGCAGTAAAATATCCTAATTTAACTTTAAGTCTAAGTGTTTCATCACAATTAGGGATTAAAGCAATGATTCTAAATGCTGAAGGAGAAAATTATTTTATAGAACCTATTACAGAAAATAATTCTATATATGCTGCGTACGACAAATCATATAAAAGCAACAAGTTAGGTGATTTTGAGTGTTTCACAGAAGATGAACAAACCTTATTAGATAAGGCTGAAGGTTCTGCTTCTATTTTAGATGCCGATGATCAAACATTAAGGACATTTGAATTGGTTGTTTCTACCACAGGAGAATATGCTCAATACTTTGGTGGCACCGTTGAAAATGCTTTAGCAGCGATTAATGCGACAATGACTAGAGTTAACCCTATTTACGAAAGAGATTTCGCTATTAATATGATTTTAATTGATAACACAGATGATGTAATTTATACGAACTCTAATACCGATCCTTATTCTCCAGCCTCAGGAATGAATAATTGGAACAATGAATTACAATCGACTTTAAATTCTGTTATTGGTTTTTCAAATTATGATATAGGTCACCTATTTGGTGGATCTGGCGGTGGTGGAAATGCTGGTTGTATAGGCTGCGTTTGCAATAGTGGTAAAGGTAGTGCATATACTTCTCCGGCAGATGGAATTCCGGAAGGCGATTCATTTGATATCGATTATGTTGCACACGAAATGGGGCATCAATTTGGAGCAACTCATACTTTTTCTGCTTCCGAAAATACAGGAACAAATCTAGAGCCAGGTAGTGGTACAACCATAATGGGATATGCTGGTATTACAGGTCAATATGATGTTCAACAACATAGTGATGATTTATTTCATTATATAAGTATTGATCAAATTACCTCAAATGTAGAAACTAAAACTTGTCCAACTCAAACACCAATAGCTAATACACCACCAACGGTTAATGCTGGGTCTAATTATACAATTCCTTCGGGTACTGCTTTTAAATTAACTGCTATAGGTAATGATGCAGATGGAGATGAAATAACATATTCTTGGGAGCAAGGTAATTTATCTTTCTCAGGAAACTATACTTTTCCTGATGCAAATTCTTCAACAGGACCATTATTTCGAGTAAAAACTCCTGTTGTTTCTCCTACGCGATATTTTCCTTCTTTTGATTTAGTATTAGATGGGAATCTTTATAGTACATGGGAGTCTGTATCGAATGTTAATAGAAATTTGAATTTTACAGTTCAAGTTAGAGATAACAATGAGAATGTTGGTCAGACAGCATCAGATAATACTATAGTTACTGTAAATAACAGCAACGGTCCTTTTGCTATAAGTAATGTTGATTTTGATCAATCTTTTTCATCCGGAGATACTTATACCCTTGCTTGGGATGTTGCTGGTACTAATGCTGCTCCTTTTAACAGTCCACAAGTAAATATTCTTTTCTCTTCTGATGATGGAAATACATTTACAGTTTTAGAAAGTAATACCGCTAACGATGGTTCTGAAGAGATCACAATTCCTGCAAACTCAAATACGCAAAACGCTTATTTTATGATTGAGTCTGTAGAAAATATATTTTATGCTGTTAGTCCTAAATTTTTAATTGGCTTTGAAGCAAATCCAATATGTGAGACTTATACTACTTCTGTTTCTTTGCCAGCGAGTATAGATGATGGGGCTAATGGTTTAGGTGATGTATTAGTTTTACCATTTGATGTTTCAGCTTTAGGTGAGGTTACAGATATTAATGTTGATTTACAAATAAATCATACTTGGGTTAGTGACTTAATTGTAGCTTTAGAGTCACCGCAAAGTACCCAAAAAAACCTATGGTTATTTCAATGTGGATCTGCAGATAATTTTGATATTTTATTTGATGATTCTGGTCAAAATGTTATTTGTGGTTCACCTACAACAGGTACTTTTAAACCCTCTGATAACCTAAGTGATTTTAATGGAGAAGATACCGAAGGAACTTGGTTTTTATTAGCGGCAGATGCGGCTAGTGGTGATACTGGAAGCGTAGAGAGCGTGACTTTAGAAATATGCGGGACGCAATATTCTTCTTTATCAACAGATAATAACGAATTTGCTAATACAATTAATATTTCACCTAATCCATCTAATGGTATTATCAATGTAAACTTGCCTCAAGCTAGTTCTGAATCAAATTTCGTAATCTATGATTTATTAGGTAGAAAATTGAAATCTATTGATTCTAAAGGATTAAATTCTCAAATAGATATTTCATCTTTACCAAATGGGGTTTATTTATTAGAGATCAATTCTAATGGTAATACCGCAACAAAAAAGATTATAAAAGAATAATATATAGTTAACTTTAATAATAAAAAAGCCAAGTTTAACTTGGCTTTTTTTTTGCTGCAAGAATAAATTTTTCGAGGTTTTTATCTTGCTAATAGATTATTAAGTTAATTAATACATTGTTATAAATGTATAATAGATTTGATTTGGAAAAATTTACCTTTAGAATATTATTTTATTTAAATATTATAATTTAATTCTACTTAAATAAAAGTATGGAGTCAAACGAAATCTATTGTGTCTTATTCTATAAATACTAATTCATCTTAATAAAAACTTAAAATTCTTTTTTAATTTATTTTACTTAGATTATAGCTATGATTAAGGGAAAAATAATATCTATTTAGGAAAACATTCAGGAGGTTATTTGGAAATATGTTTGAATGAGAAATTTAAAGATGATACTTATCATATAACTACAGGTGATTTAAATGGAGATGGAGTTTTGGAAATTGTTGAAGCTAACTCCGGAACATTAAATTTAATTTATAGAACAATTATAAAATAAAAAACCTCGCATTATTTAATGCGAGGTTTTTTATGATTGCTAAGTTTTTGCTTAATCAGCAAGAACGATAGCTTTGTTATTTTTCATCTCTAGAACGCCTCCTTTAATAGGGAAATGCCATTTCCCATCTGGAGCTTTAGTAACTTCAGCTTTTAAATTCTTAGGGATCTCGAAGTTTCCATCTACTTTCACAAAGCCTTTTTCTAATACAGAAACAATTGGCGCGTGATTGTTAAGCATCTGAAATTCTCCTTCAACACCAGGAACTGTAACTGAATTTACTTCAGCACTTAAAAGAACTTTTTCTGGAGATACAATTTCTAAATACATAGTTTTAAGTTAAGAATCGATAATCTAAATTATCAATTTGATTAAGCTTCTGCTAACATTTTCTCACCAGCTTCGATGGCCTCATCGATGGTTCCTTTAAGGTTAAAAGCAGCTTCCGGAATGTGATCTAACTCACCATCCATAATCATATTAAAGCCTTTAATAGTTTCTTTAATATCTACTAACACTCCTTTTAAACCTGTAAACTGCTCTGCTACGTGGAAAGGCTGAGATAAGAAACGTTGTACACGTCTAGCACGAGATACTGCTAATTTATCTTCTTCAGAAAGCTCTTCCATACCAAGAATGGCAATAATATCTTGTAATTCTTTATAACGTTGTAAAAGCTCTTTTACGCGTTGTGCACAGTTATAATGGTCGTCACCTAAAATATCTGCTGTTAAAATTCTTGAAGTAGAATCTAATGGATCTACCGCCGGATAAATACCAAGCTCAGCAATTTTACG
>DTTX01000021.1:29127-54012 GCA_012964435.1 Mesonia sp.
TGGATCGGTTAAATCATCTGCAGGTACGTAAACCGCTTGTACAGAAGTAATCGAACCTTTTTTAGTTGAAGTAATACGCTCTTGCATCGCACCCATTTCAGTTGCTAAGGTTGGTTGGTAACCTACGGCAGAAGGCATACGACCTAAAAGTGCAGATACCTCAGATCCTGCTTGTGTAAAACGGAAAATGTTATCTACGAAGAAAAGAACGTCTTTACCTTGACCGTCTCCTGCACCATCACGGAAATATTCTGCAATAGTTAATCCAGATAAGGCTACACGAGCACGTGCTCCCGGTGGTTCGTTCATTTGTCCGAATACGAAAGTTGCTTTAGAATCTTTCATCGCAGACTTGTCT
This sequence comes from Mesonia sp., assembly GCA_012964435.1. Classification (GTDB taxonomy): domain Bacteria; phylum Bacteroidota; class Bacteroidia; order Flavobacteriales; family Flavobacteriaceae; genus Mesonia. The sequence goes on from DTTX01000021.1 coordinate 29,486, forward strand.
ACTTTTTTAAGATCCCATCCGCCATCTTCCATAGAGTGCATAAAGTCGTCTCCGTATTTAATAATACCAGACTCTAACATCTCTCTTAAAAGGTCGTTACCCTCACGAGTACGCTCTCCAACTCCAGCGAAAACAGAAAGTCCTCCGTGACCTTTTGCAATATTATTAATAAGTTCCTGAATAAGTACTGTTTTACCTACTCCGGCACCACCAAAAAGACCAATTTTACCACCTTTTGCGTAAGGTTCAATAAGATCGATTACTTTGATACCTGTAAAAAGTACTTCAGTAGAAACTGATAAGTCTTCAAATTTTGGTGCTTCTCTGTGAATAGGAAGCCCGCTATCTCCAGATTTGGCTAGATCACCAAGCCCGTCGATCGCATCTCCAGTTACATTAAATAAACGTCCGTAAACATCATCTCCAATGGGCATTTGTATTGGTGCTCCGGTCGCTATTACTTCTGTTCCTCGGCTTAATCCATCGGCAGAATCCATAGCAATGGTTCTTACGGTATCTTCACCAATGTGAGATTGAACCTCAAGAACAAGCTTTGATCCATCTTTTCTATTGATTTCTAATGAATCGTAAATCTTTGGTAATTCAGCATTCTCTGTGTTAAACTCAACGTCAACAACAGGGCCAATAATTTGTGCAACTTTACCTGTAACTTTAGACATTATCTAATTGTTTAATTTATAGTTTGTAATGTTGAAAAAAGGCTTGCTTTTTTCGGCTGCAAAGATAGGTTATTTTTATTAAATAATTTCCTCTTAATTTTGAAAAATATTATTTACCTAAAAATACTACTCAACGGTTACCGATTTAGCAAGGTTTCTTGGTTGGTCAACATTTTTTCCTAACATTAGTGCGATGTGATAAGAAAGCAATTGTAATGGTATTGTAGTGAGTAGAGGTGTAAATGCTTCTACTGTTTCTGGCACTTCAATCACATAATCTGCTAACTCACGCACTTCTTTATCACCTTCAGTAACTATACCAATAATTTTTCCTTTTCTAGATTTAATTTCTTGAATGTTACTAATTACTTTTTCATAATGACCTTTACGGGTAGCAATTACCACGACCGGCATCATTTCATCGATTAAAGCAATTGGGCCGTGTTTCATCTCTGCAGCAGGATAACCTTCTGCGTGGATGTAAGAAATTTCTTTCAGCTTTAAAGCTCCTTCTAAAGCTACCGGAAAGTTAAAACCTCTACCTAAATACAAGAAATTTGAGGCGTCTTTATACTTGGCGGCAACATTAGTAATGTGTTCGTTTGATTCTAGAGCTTTTTTAATTTTATTCGGAATTAATTCTAGCTCTCTTAAATATAAATGAAAATCTGAATTACTAATACTTCCCTTTTCTTTCGCTAATTTTAAAGCGATCAAGCTTAGTACTGTAATTTGTGTGGTAAACGCTTTGGTTGAAGCAACCCCGATCTCTGGACCTGCGTGTGTATAGGCTCCGGCATCTGTTTCTCTAGAAATTGAAGAGCCTACAACATTACATACTCCAAATACAAAAGCGCCTTTTTCCTTGGCTAATTTTATCGCTGCCATTGTATCGGCAGTTTCACCCGATTGCGAGATGGCGATCACGATATCATCTCTATAAATTACCGGATTTCTGTATCTAAATTCTGAAGCATATTCAACTTCAACAGGAATTCTAGCTAGATCTTCAAAAATATATTCTGCTACTAATCCCGCGTGCCAAGAAGTTCCGCAGGCAACAATTAAAATTCTTCTGGCGTTTAAGAATTTGGTAAGATTATCATCTATACCGGCCATTCTTATTAAGCCTTTATCTACAAGCATTCGCCCGCGATAAGTATCCGTAATTGCATTTGGTTGCTCGTAAATCTCCTTCAGCATAAAATGATCGTAACCATTTTTCTCAATTTGCTCTAAATTGATTTTTAATTTCTGAATATAAGGATCTACTAACGAATCGTTATTTATTTTTCTGATCTTAATATCTTTACCTCTTCTTACAACAGCCATTTCGCCATCTTCTAAGTAAATTGCAGAACTCGTATATTCAATAAAAGGCGAAGCATCTGATGCAATAAAAAATTCATCATCACCAACACCAATCGCTAGTGGGCTTCCTAATCTTGCCACGACGATTTCGTCTGGTTTATTTTTGTCGAATACTGCAATTGCATAAGCACCAATAGTTTGATTGAGTGCAATTTGAACTGCCTTTCCTAATTTAACACCTTCTTTGGTTTGAACGTCTTCAATTAAGTTTACCAATACTTCTGTATCAGTATCTGAATGAAATTCATAACCACGTTTTATTAATTCTTTTTTAATGGTATCGTAATTCTCGATAATACCATTATGAATGATCACAAGGTTACCGGAATTTGAATAGTGAGGGTGTGAATTAACATCGTTTGGTACTCCGTGAGTAGCCCAACGCGTATGCCCGATACCTACTGAACCTTCTGTGGAAATTTCATTTTCTAACTTATTCTTTAAGTCAACTACCTTTCCTTTAGTTTTACTAACTTTAAGTTGTTCTCCATCAAATAGAGCAATACCGGCACTGTCGTAACCTCTGTATTCTAATCGCTGAAGACCTTTTAAAACAATTGGATAGGCTTTTCTATGACCTATATATCCTACAATTCCACACATATTAATTGATTAATTTGGTTCGGTATAATAAATTTCTAATTTAAGCTTTTTGTCAGAATTTTCTTCAGTCCCATATAGAACAGTACCTTCTGGAGTCAACACATGACCTACAGGAATATTTTCTAATTCTTCAGGAGCATTTGTAAATATACCTTTAGTTGTATTGGTTTGATTAACATTGGCAGACACCGTTAAGCCTAATTTAGTATTTGTAGAGTCATTGTTAATGATGTTGTTAACTAAAGACGTGACACGCAATTTATAATATCTTCTATTATTATCTCCAGATAAATTTCCTAAATGTATAAGTCGAGACAGAAACGGGTTATTGTCATTTGCACTAATATCAAAACTATAATCACTCAATACTGTATTGTTGTTGATATCATATATAAATAATCGACTTGGCTGTGTGATTGTATCTTCTAAATCGACTTGAGTTTCGTCTACATAAAAAGTAAGGTTTGCTTCATTTACTAACCAGCCTAATTCTCTTATTGAATCTAATTGGTTCTGATCTGTAAATAGATCGATCACTGCCATCGAACCTGAACCTCCTTTGAGGTATAGTTTTTCTTGATCGGGAACATTTTCGTATTCATTTTCATAAACGTTAAAATTTGTTGAAAAGCTTAGTGAAAATTCATCCTTGTCTTCTTCTATTACCGTAGTTTCTGTACCATCGTTATTTTCTTGTGTCGTTTCATACGAATAGGTATAATAAATTGTAATACTTGCGTTACTGAAATTTAAAAGTGACATAGTTCCTGTATCAGAAAGACTTTCTGATTTGAAATATAAACCTCTAAAATAATTTTGAAAATTAGCATTACTTATTAAATCTGAAGAACCCTCCCTGTCAAAAATAATTTCTTGAAAATCTTCGGTATCTAAATGATATCTAAAACTAGGAGTAGATCTAACAGTATCGAAAACTTGTTCTGTATCATCGCTTTCATCCTCATTTAATTCAATTAATACAGTTTCTTGCGCAGAAGGGGTGTAATTTGAAATCTCTAACAATGCTAAAGAAGAATGATTTTGATCGAACGTGTTATATTGATTTGTATAATATTCTTGAGCCTCATAATCGTTATTAGGATCTAAACTACTTATATAATAGTTATTTCGATAGATCGACAAATCTATAGGTCCATTGCCATATACACTGTCAAGTTCATAAATTGTAGCATCGTCATCGATATCAACAGCAGTACTGTAGTATGGGATAGACAATACAACACTATCGATTACTGGATCTATACCAAAATCTGGATTGGTAGTTCCTAAGCTTAGTTGACTAACAACGTTTGCTGTCATTTTTCCGTAAACAGGGTCGTTGTAAACTCCTAATAAAAGATTATTAAAGTTGTTAGTCTGAGCGCCATTAATTTTTACACTGTAAGCATTTAAATTAGAGCTGTCGTATAATAAAGAGTTGAAGTTATTATTGTTAACCAAATCTGATCCTACATCACTAAAATCATCTTCACAGGCTGCAAATAAAGAAATAGCAATGGTTAGAAATGCTAAAAATTTATATTTTTTTACAGCTTTCAGTTCTTTTTTCATATAAAATTTATTGTTCTTTTTCATTTAAAACTTCACCCATATAAAAGTCTTGATAAGACTGGCCAAATTCTTCTTTAGATTTGAATTCTAATTTAGGCTTGTCTATTTTATCAAGATACGTTGTTAATTCTTCCGGGATCTCTTCACTTCCTTGAATAATTGCATCTGAGTTGTCGATAGCGGTTTTCATAATATTTACATAATCCGGGGTTGCTAAGTGTGCAACAGTGTCATCTTCTAAACCATCAAATAAAACTTTCTTCTGCATTTCTTCATCTAAATTACCTTCAAATCCTTTGCCGTAAACAGAGGTGACGATTTTAGAAGTTTTAAAAAGTGGTTCGTTACCATAGTAATTTCTTAAGTATAATGGTAACAAAGAAGCTAACCAACCGTGAACGTGGATAATATCTGGAGCCCAGTTTAATTTTTTTACAGTTTCGATCACTCCTTTAGCAAAAAATATAGCTCGCTCGTCATTATCTTCAAAAAGATTACCATCTTCATCGGTAAACGTAGCTTTTCTTTTAAAATAATCTTCGTTATCAATAAAATAAACCTGCATTCTTTCTTTTGGGATAGAAGCAACCTTAATAATTAACGGCATATCTAGATCATTAATTACTAAGTTCATCCCAGAAAGTCGAATAACTTCGTGTAATTGGTGGCGTCTTTCGTTAATATTACCAAATCTTGGCATAAAAATACGTATTTGGCCGCCTTGACTGTTTACCATTCGCGGTGCCTCAAAAGACATGGATGAGATTTCTGTTTCTGGTAAATAAGGAATTACTTCTGATGATACGTACAAAATGCGCTTATCTTTCATAAAATGTTGTACTCTTAGTATTAATATTAACGATAAAAAACAGGCAAAATTACAAAATTTTATGCAGTTTGCCACTATTGTATTAATTTTGCGCCGATTAAAATAGAGCGTTTTGCAAGTATATCAAGATAAGCAGCGTATTCAAGACACTGTTCAAGAATTAAGAAGAAATCAACAAATTGTAGGCTTAGTGCCTACTATGGGTGCTTTACACGAGGGACATCTTTCGTTAATCAGGCAAGCAAAAGAACAATGCGATCAAGTGGTGATCAGTATTTTTGTAAACCCAACGCAGTTCAATAATTCTTCAGATCTAGAGAAATATCCTAGAACAATAGAGGCAGATTTAAGCCTTCTAAAAGAAAACTTTAAAGATTTAATCATATTTACACCTACGGTAAGTGAAATTTACGGTGAACAAATAAAATCTGAGAATTTTGAATTTGGCGCGCTTGCTAAACAAATGGAAGGAAAATATAGAGATGGTCATTTTGATGGTGTTGGCACCATATTAAAACGACTTTTTGATATTGTAAATCCGCATAAAGCTTTTTTTGGAGAAAAAGATTACCAACAACTGCTTATTGTAAAAAAATTAGTTGAATTAACTCGGCAAGATGTAGAAATAATAGGTTGCCCTATAAGTCGGGAAGTTAGCGGTTTAGCAAGAAGTTCTAGAAACAAAAGATTGCAAGAAAATGAACTTAAAAAAGCAACTTTTATCTATAACATTTTATTAGAAGCAAAAGAAAACTTTGGCACAGAAAATGCTTTTTTGCTGAAAGAAAAATTTGAAAATAAATTTAAAGAAGATCAAGATTTTTTAGAGCTTGAATATTTTGAAATCGCAAATGCAGAAACTTTAGAGCCTATTGCTGAAGATTTTGATAAAAATTTAAAATATCGTGCATTTATTGCAGCTTTTGCAAATGATGTAAGGTTAATCGATAATATCGCACTAAACTAAAAACTTTAAAAAGTTATAAAAAAAGAAAAATGCAAGTACACGTTGTAAAATCTAAAATTCATCGCGTAAAGGTTACCGGAGCCGATTTAAATTATATTGGTAGTATTACGATCGATGAAGATCTTATGGATGCTGCAAATATTATTGAAGGAGAAAAAGTTCAGATCGTGAATAATAATAATGGCGAGCGTTTAGAAACTTATGCCATTCCCGGTCCTAGAAATTCTGGAGAAATTACTTTAAATGGTGCAGCAGCAAGAAAAGTAGCTAAAGGAGATGTTCTTATTTTAATTACTTACGCTATAATGCCTTTTGAAGAAGCTAAGCAGTTTAAACCGGCAATATTATTTCCTAATGAAGAAAGTAATCTTCTAAACTAATTGAATAAAAAACGGAACATAAAAATTTTAAAAACGATACTCCCACTATTACTGGGAGTATTTTTTGTGTATTATTCAATATCAAGTGCTACTCCAACTGAGCGGGCAACCCTTTGGCAAAATATTATAAAAGCTAATCCATTATATATTATTCTATCTTTAAGCTTCGGAGTGCTTTCGCATCTTTCAAGAGCATACCGATGGAAATTTTTAATACAACCCATGAGTTATCAACTTAGGCTTTCAGTTAGTTTTATGTCGATTATGGCGGGCTATTTAGCTAACTTGGGGATTCCTCGATCTGGCGAAGTGCTTAGAGCAGCAACAACTTCAACGTACGAGAAAATCCCATTTCAAAAAACGATCGGCACTATAATATCAGAACGAGTGGCAGATTTAGTTATGCTTCTCTTAGTGATTTGTTTGACTTTATTGCTTCAATATGAAAGTCTTTTTTATTTTTTTGAAGAATATAATATCAATCCAATTTGGAGTATCGCTATATTATTTTTTCTTGTTTTAGTTGGCTTTGGAGTTCTCAAATTTATTTTGAATTCAACTTCTGCTAAACTTGAAAAACTACAGATCTTTGTAAAAGGTATATTAGAAGGCATGTTGAGTATTTTTAAAATGAAAAAATTCTTTGCCTTTATTTTTCATACTTTCTTTATCTGGATAATGTATATCGCTATGTTTTGGATAATTCAATATGCGATTCCGGGCACAGAGAATCTTGATTTTTCAGTAATATTAGTAGCTTTTATTGTAGGTTCTTTTGCCATTACCATAACTAATGGAGGTGTGGGTATTTTTCCGGTAGTGATCGGTGCAGTTTTATTGTTTTTTGAAGTTCCTAAACAAGATGGTGAAGCATTTGGTTGGCTTGTTTGGGGTACTCAAACCATACTTAACATAGTTTTGGGAGGGCTATCGCTATTGTTTTTGCCTATTCTTAACAAAACAGATTAAAATTTTTCATAACTTGCTTGATAATCAACCATCAAAGTTATGAAAACAAATCTGCTGTGGCTTCTTTTATTGTTGCCTATAATTGCTATTTCTCAGCCTAATTATAAGACCATCGAGTCTAAAATTCTTCGTCAAAAAAGAGATATTAAGATACAGCTTCCCAGAAATTACGGTTCAAATACCGAAAAAACATATCCTGTAATTTACGTATTAGATGGCGATTACTTATTTGAACCCGTTGCTGGTAATGTAGATTATTATAGCTATTGGGAAGATATGCCCGAAGCAATTGTGGTAGGTATAAATCAAGTAGGTGCTAGATCTGGCGATACTTCTTACGATCAGTCAAATTATTTCCCTGTTGACGGTGGTGCAGATTTTTTTGAATTTTTAGGGATGGAACTCATGCCGCTTATTGATGAAGAGTATAGAACCGCAAAATTTTCAATAGCTGTTGGTCACGATATTACGGCAAATTTTATCAATTATTATTTGTTTAAAGAAAACCCGTTATTTAAAGGCTATATTAATTTAAGCCCCGATTACGCTCCAGAAATGCACGATCGTATATTTAATGCTTTAGAATTTTCAGAACAAAAACTTTGGTATTACACCGCTACCGGTTCTCAAGACATCGAAAACTTACGAGAAGATATTAAAACTTTTAATACTCAAATGGGAGAACTTACCAATGAGTTGGTAAAATATTACTACAACGATTTTAAAAATCAAAATCATTACAATTTAGTGGGTAAGGCGATTCCTTCTGCGTTGGAGCAAATTTTTGCGATTTATAGACCGGTTACTCAATACGATTACCAGCAATTAATTGCAGATGAAAATGTTACTGATTATTACGAATATTTAGAAAATAAATATGAAGAAATCAAAGAGCTTTATGAGCTTGAAATTAAAGTTAGGCCAAACGATATTTTAGGGATTTCTAATGCAATTATCGAAAAAGAAAAATGGGATCAATTAAAAGATTTGGCTAAACTTGCAGAAAAAGAGCATCCCGAAAAAATGTTAGGTAATTACCTAATGGGTGTTTATTATGAAAAGGAAGGGAAACCTAAAAAAGCTATGAAAGAATATCAATCTGGTTACGCAAAAGAAAAAGTAGCTTTTTTAAATCAGGATTATATGATTCAAAAAATGGATCAAATTAAAGCCGATTTCGGAGAGTAAATATTTATGGCAAAAACAAAAACCACATTTTATTGTCAAAATTGTGGCGCACAATACGCAAAATGGCAAGGCCAATGTTCTTCTTGCAAACAATGGAATACAATTGCAGAAGAAGTTATTCAAAAAGAAGATAAAAAAGATTGGAAAACTCCTAATCAAGCAACAAAAAAACGCGTTCCTAAACCTACGTTGGTTAATGAAATTCAATACGAACAGGAAGCGCGTTACAACACCAATAATCAAGAATTAAACCGAGTTTTAGGAGGTGGTTTAGTTCCGGGATCGTTAACGCTTTTGGGCGGAGAACCGGGTATTGGTAAAAGTACATTGCTACTTCAAATTTCATTGAATTTAAGCTACAAAACGCTGTATGTTTCTGGGGAAGAAAGCGCGCAACAAATTAAAATGCGTGCCGAACGTATTAATCCAAACCCTGCCAATTGCTATATTTTAACTGAAACGAAAACACAAAATATCTTTCGACAGGTTGAAGCAATCGTGCCTGAAGTGGTGATTATCGATTCTATTCAAACTTTGCATAGTGATTTTATTGAAAGTTCTCCCGGAAGTATTTCTCAAATTCGAGAATGTACTACCGAGCTTATAAAATTTGCTAAAGAAACGCATACTCCGGTTTTGTTAATTGGTCACATTACCAAAGAAGGAAGCATCGCCGGACCCAAAATTTTAGAACACATGGTCGATACCGTTCTTCAGTTTGAAGGCGATCGTAACCACGTTTATCGAATTTTGCGTGCCCATAAAAACCGTTTTGGTTCCACCAACGAGCTAGGTATTTACGAAATGCTAGGCGAAGGTTTACGAGAAGTAAGCAATCCTTCAGAAATTCTTATTTCTAAAACCGATCAAGACCTTAGCGGAACTTCTATCGCAGCAACTTTAGAAGGAATGCGACCACTGATGATCGAAATTCAGGCGTTGGTAAGTACTGCCGTTTACGGTACGCCGCAGCGATCTGCCACCGGTTACAATGTAAAGCGCTTAAATATGTTGCTGGCCGTTTTAGAAAAACGTGCAGGTTTTAGATTGGGAGCAAAAGACGTTTTTCTTAACATTACCGGCGGAATTTCTGTAGACGATCCTGCTATCGATCTAGCTGTTATCGCCGCCATTCTTTCTTCTAATGAGGATATTTCGATAGCACGTGATGTTTGTTTTGCTGCTGAAGTTGGATTGGCCGGAGAAATTAGACCCGTAACCCGCGCTGATCAACGCATTATGGAAGCAGAAAAGTTAGGCTTTTCGACCATTTTGGTTTCTAAACAAGTAAAACTTCCGAAGAAAAACTTCAACATTCATATTCAAAAAGTATCGAGAATCGAAGAAGTGGTAGAATACCTGTTTGGCTAAGTTGGCATAATTCGTGACTTCATCTATCTGTGAAGAAGAAAAATCATTTTAAAATACCACTACTTATACTTGTATTAAGTAGTGTTTTTGCCTGTTCTAAACTGAATAAAGTAACCGATGTGATCACCAAACCTTCCGCTAGAGAAGTTTATGAACGGGAGTTTAAAGAGCGTCCCGCTGTTTTTTCTAGATGGAATGCTGAATTTATTCAAGCTCAAAACGATAGTCTTCAAGTAAATTTACCGTATGCTGAAAATGGTCATTTCACTTCACAGCTAAGTCAGATTTATACTTATGAAGTAAGCCTTCAAAACGGAACAATTTTTACTGCGAAAGTAGAAAAAGACTCTTTGGATCATCGTGTTTTTATCGATATTTTTCAGCAGCAAGGTTCAGCTTTGAAGCATTTAGAAAGCAATCAACCGGAAGAAAACTCAATCAGTTTTCAACCCATACAAACCGGAACTTATAAAATAATTATTCAGCCTGAAATTGCAGCACAAACTCCCTTTTTTATTTCATTATCAGAAAAGCCCGCTTATCATTTTCCCGTCGTAGGAAAAGGAAACGCAGCTATACAAAGTTTTTGGGGTAATACTCGAGATGGCGGAAAACGCAGTCACGAAGGGATCGATATTTTCACCAAACGTGGTACTCCGGTGGTTGCCGCTGTCGATGGACGAGTTAGCAGAACAGGAAATCGCGGTTTGGGCGGTAAACAAGTTTGGTTAAGAGAAGGCGTGTTTGGTAATTCTATTTACTACGCGCATTTAGATAGTATTATTGCGCAACAAGGGCAGCAAGTAAAAGTTGGCGACACCTTAGGTTTAGTGGGAAATACAGGAAATGCAAGAACAACTCCGCCACATTTACATTTCGGTATTTATCGTGGTGGCGCTATTAATCCGTTACCATTTGTGTTTAATACTGAAAAAATTCAGCGAGAAAATCTTACTTCAGCATTTGCAGATAATTTTTTAGTCATAAAAAGTGCTAAAGCAAACCTGCGTCAAGGTCCGGATACTTCTTATGATAAAATTGAAGAATTAAAAAAGAACGATACGCTTCAGCTTTTAGGTAGTCATCATAGTTGGTTACACATTCAAACTTCAGCAAATAAAAGAGCTTATATTCATTCTTCTTTGGTAGCGCCGTTAAATTAAAAAAGCCACTCTTTTCAGAATGGCTTTAATTTTTACATCTCATTAAGTAGTTGAGAGACTTCATCTAATTTAGGTGTGAGAATCACTTCAATTCTTCTGTTTTTAGCTTTTCCTTCAGCAGTTTCATTAGTGGCAATAGGGAAATGTTCTCCACGTCCAGCAGCTGTTAATCTATCTGCTTCAATTTGTTTGTTCTCTTCTAAAATATGAACAATCGCTGTGGCTCTTTTGGTAGAAAGGTCCCAGTTGTCTTCTAAAGCTCCGCTACCACCATAAGGAACATTGTCGGTGTGGCCTTCAATGAGCACATTAATGTCAGGGTTGTCGGCTAGAACCGTCCCTAATTGTTTTACAGCTTGACGACCTTGACTTCCTACAGCCCAACTTCCTGAAGAAAAAAGTAATTTATTTTCCATTGAAACATAAACTTTCCCATCACGTTCTTCAACAGTTAAACCTTTACCTTCAAAAGCAGTTAAAGCTTTAGAGATACTATTTTTAAGTTCTTGCATTTTAGCATCTTTAGCGGCTATAACGCCTTCTAGCTCATCGATTCTTCGAGAACGTTCTTGTAAATCTTTTTCAAGCTTCTCAAGACGATCTTTTTCTGCTGCCAAGGCTTTTTCTTTTGCTTCTAGTTCTGCTAATAATTCTCTATTTCTCTTAGAGTTTTCAGCTAAAGCAGAAGAGCTGTTTTTTTCTAAAGCATTATAAGAATTTTGTAAGTTTTCTTGTTTACTTAATAATTGCCTATGCTCATCTTGTAGTTTTCGCTGTTCTTCCTTTAACTCTTCTAATTGCTTTTCTGCGATTTTTAGTTCTTCACCTCGAAGGCTGTTTAAGTCTTCACAATCTGAAAGTTGATTATTTAAATTTTCGTTCTTTTGCTCTAACTCGGCAAAACGATCTTCTAATTCTTTAAACTTTTTTGCAGGTACACAAGCGGTTGTTAAGGCGAAAGCAACTGCAGGAATAATAAAAACTTTTTTCATAGGGCTTTTTATAGATCTGTTAATTCTACTAAAATTGGGCAGTGATCGCTATGATATGCCTCTGGTAATATAACGGCTCTTTTTATTTTTTCTTGTAATGGTTTTGCTACCATATTATAATCAATTCTCCAGCCTTTATTGTTGGCACGCGCATTGGCACGGTAACTCCACCAAGAATATTGAACTTTTTCAACATTTAAATAACGAAAAGAATCTACAAAACCACTATCGATAAAATTACCGATCCATTCGCGTTCTACCGGTAAAAACCCTGAAACATTTTTAAGTCGAACGGGATCGTGAATATCGATGGCTTCGTGACAAATATTATAATCGCCGCAAATCACTAAATTAGGGTAATCTTGTTTTATTTGATTGATATATTGCTGAAAATCTGCCATATATTCTAATTTAAACTCTAAGCGGTTAATGTTTGTGCCCGATGGTAAATACAAACTCATTACAGAAACTCCGTCAAAATCGGCTCGAATATTTCTTCCTTCAGCATCCATATAATCGATACCTGTACCGTAAGAAACTTGATTAGGTTCTATTTTGCTTAAAATTGCGACACCGCTATAACCTTTTTTTTCAGCAGGATACCAATAGCAATATTTATAGCCTAATTCGTGAAAAACGCTTTCATCAAATTGATCGGGATTGGCTTTAATTTCCTGTAAGCAAACCACATCGGGTTGTGCTTGTGAAAGCCAAGTGGTAAATTCTTTTCGAAGTGCAGCTCTAATTCCGTTAACGTTATAAGAGATAATAACCATGAATTCTGTTTTTCAGCAAAAATAGAATTTTTTAATCAGCTAAACTTTCTCGAGCGTTTATTCGTAAAATTAAATAGAGAATAGCGTTAAAAACCTTCAAAATAAAATATTTTTGAAAAGCTTTAGTTGTAAACTTAATGCGAATACTTACGTTTCTTTTTTTCTTATTGTGTTTTGGGATTGTCGCTCAAGCACAAGAATTTAAGGCTGACTTTCAGACCAAGAAAGTTGCGGCTCGCGATACGATACGTATTGATAGCGTAAGTATAAACCCTTCACACTTTAAAGTTTTCAGCCTAAAAAATGAAGAAATCGATTCTACTTTATATCAAATCGATTTTCCTACTTCTACTTTAATTTTAAAAGATAGCCTAGTTGCGCAACAAGATTCTTTACAGATTGAATACCGAGAATATCCCGAATTTTTGACCAAACGCTACTATCAATTTGATCCTAAAAGAATCGTTGAAGGCGGACTCAATCAACGGATGTACACGATGGGTGAAAAATCGAGAAACAGAAATTTTACGCCTTTTGAAGGTTTAAATACCAGCGGAAGTATTTCTCGCGGAATTACCACCGGAACCAACCAAAACACCGTTTTAGATTCTGAATTAGATCTACAGATCACCGGAAAGATCGCTCCCAATGTAAGTTTACGCGCTTCGATACAAGATTCGAATATCCCAATTCAAGAAAGTGGTTATTCACAAAATTTAGATGAATTTGATCAGATCTTTATTGAACTCTACGGTAAAAACTGGAATATTCGCGCAGGAGATGTAGATCTCGTGCAAGACGATTCTTATTTTGCCAGCTTTACGAAAAAGGTTCAAGGTTTATCGGTGGGCGCAAAAATTAACCCGGAAGGCAATAGTACCGATGTTTATGCCGCCGGAGCTTTGGTGAGGGGAGTTTTTACTAGAAATCAATTTCAAGGACAAGAAGGCAATCAAGGTCCGTATAAATTAACCGGTCCTAATGGTGAGTTGTACACGCTTATTGTTTCTGGCAGTGAAGCGGTTTTTGTGAATGGTATACAATTACAGCGCGGAGAAAATGAAGATTATATTATCGATTACAATGCGGGTGAACTAATTTTTAATGCTACGTTTCCTATCACCTCAGAAATGAGAATTACGGTAGAATTTCAATATTCAGATCGAAATTTCTCTCGGGTGGTTGCTATGGCTGGCGGAAAACATTACAGCGAAAAATTAACGATCGGTGGATTCCTTTATTCTGAAAATGACTTAAGAAACCAACCGCTTCAGCAAAACTTAAGCAATGAGCAAGAGCAAGTTTTAGCCGCTGCCGGTGATAATCAAGATGAAATGGTTGCGCCAAGCGCCGTGCCCGATACGTTTGATGAAAACAAGGTGCTTTACCGCCAAGAGATCATTAATGGAGAAGAAGTCTACATTTATTCTAGCAATCCTGAGGATGAATTGTTTAATGTGCGTTTTAGTTTGGTTGGCGCCAATCAAGGCGATTACGTATTAACGAATGCTTCTGCAGTAAGCAGGATTTATGAATATGTGCCACCGGTTAACGGAATTCCGCAAGGTAATTATGCGCCGGTTACTCAGCTTTTTGCGCCAACACGATTGCAAATTGGAGTGGTGAACGGGACATATAATCCTTCAGCAAAAACAAGTGTTGGATTTGAGTTGGCAGGAAGCAAGAACGACGAAAATTTATTTTCAGGTTTGGACGATGACGATAACGATGGCTTTGCGGGAAGACTGCAGACGACACAAAACGTGATCACTTCAGAAATAAATACGCTGGATGCTTTTGGAACGGTCAATTTTATTCAGCAGAACTACCAAAGTGTCGAGCGATTATATAATGTTGAATTTACCAGAGATTGGAATTTGCCGACTTTAGTAGAAGGTAATCAAAGTTATGTCGATACGGGTTTAGAATTTAACAGTAAAAACCACGGAACGGCGCGATATAGCTTTCAGAAATTAGATTATTCTGAAAATTATAGCGGAGCGCGACAATTGCTTCAGTCGAAGCTAAAATTCGGGAAACTTCGACTGCAGGCGAGCGGAAGTTATTTATCAAGTAAAGGTGAACTTTTCGATTCTGAATTTTTACGCGCTTATACCAATGCTATTTACGACTTCGGAAAAGTTTGGACGGGAACTCGAATTTCTTTAGAAGACAACCAGCAAACCGATAGGAAAACAGAAGAATTAACAGGAATAAGTCAGAAATTTAATAGTTATGAGGTTTATACCGGTGTGGGCGATAGTACGAATGTTTATGCGGAAGTCGGTTACAGGTATCGCGTAAACGACAGCTTGAGAAACGGAAGTTTAGAGCGCGTAAACACTTCAAATAACTACTATTTAAAATCACGATTAATTAATTCTGAAAAAACAAAACTTGCGGTATTTGCCAATTTTAGAACGCTTAAAAATGAATTAGAAGATGTTCCCGATGAACAATCGCTCAATTCTCGTGTGCAATACACGCAATTTTTATTCAACCGAATTGTAAATTTTAATACGCTTTACGAAACCAATAGCGGGACGCTTCCGCAGCAAGAATTTACATATGTTGAAGTAAACGCAGGTGAAGGGCAATACACTTGGATCGATTATAATGAAAATGGCGTGCAAGAATTAGAAGAGTTTGAAACGGCCGCTTATCCGGACGAAGCGACTTATATACGGGTTTTATTGCCCAATCAAATTTTTATACGAACGCACCAAAACAAGTTTAGCCAAATTGTGACGCTCAACTTTCAACAATGGACTGATGAGGAGAAAACGAAAAAATTTCTTTCTCATTTTTACAATCAAACCTCTTACTTGATCGATCGAAAAATTGAACGAAACGGCGATAATTTTGATTTGAATCCGTTTAACGAAACCGACGATGAGTTAGCGGTCAATCTAAATTTTCGAAACACGATTTTCTTTAATCGCGGCCGGCAAAATTACACGACTTCTTACAGTTATATTTCGACAAGAAATAAAAACCTACTTTCTACCGGTTTACAAGAGAATAAAATTGAAAGTCATCAATTAAATTTTAATCATAAATTTCAGGAAAGTTGGTTGGTTTCGCTTCAGAATAAATGGAACCAAACCAAAAGCACGGCAGAAAATTTTGAGAATAGAAATTACAACATAGATGGACTCACTCTAAACCCTGAACTTTCGTATTTGCTTTCACAAAATACGAGATTTAGTGTTTTTTATGAATTTCAGCAGCAAAAAAATCAACTAGGCGATTTAGAAGAATTGCATCAGAATAAACTTGGCGCGTCGTTTACCTTCACTAATGCACAAAAATATTCGCTTAACGGAGAGTTTAATTATATTTATAATGAATTTGACGGCAGCGCATTCTCCCCGGTAGCTTACCAAATGTTGCAAGGATTGCAACCCGATAAAAACTACACCTGGTCGCTTTTAGCACAAAAGAAAATCACCGATTATTTAGATTTAAACCTTTCATATTTTGGTAGAAAAAGTGAAAGCTCGAACACGATTCATACTGGGACGGTTCAATTAAGAGCTTATTTTTAGGCCTAAATTTTGAGTTACTATTTTTAAAAGCAATAACTTTCAGCAAAAAATAACTTTCATGAATTATTCAATAAAACTATTAGCGCTCTTGTTTGTATTTCAATTCGGGTGTAAAAGCAGCGAAAAAACTTCCGCAGAAAAAGAAAATAAAATTAATATTTCTGAAGTAAGTATTGAAGCTATGACGAGAGGAAAGCGAGAAAATTATTCGATCAATCCAAAACAGTTTAGCTATAAAAGCACTTCAAAAGGAGAGACAAACGTAGAAAAAGTAAAAATGACTATCGATGAAGATCAATGGGAGCAACTTGAAGGTTTGGTTGCGGCGATTAATTTAGCGAGAATAAATACCTTAGAAGTTCCATCGAAAAAATTTCAGTTTGATGGTGATTTGGCAACTACGCTCAATGTAAATGTGAATGATACAATTTATACATCTTCGACCTTCGATAAAAAGAATCCGCCGGAAGAAATTGTCGAGTTGGTAAATTATATTTATTCCTTGAAAAAAGAGTAATAAAAAAGGCTTCAATTTATGTTGAAGCCTTTTTTAATTTTATGATGTTGAAATTATTTTCTTACTTCTTTAACCAAATAAACATAAACCGGGAAGTGGTCACTATAACCTCCTGAAAAACCTCCGTCAGAAAAACTTCTGTAAGGATAGCCTTTGTAGCGTCCTCTGGGGTTTGCTAAATATTGTGGATTGTAAACTCCGGCTTTATAATATCTATACGAACTATAATCGTCGTCTAATAAAGGTTGAGACAAGATCATTTGATCGAAAAGATCCCAGCTGTCACGGTAAGCAATGGTGCCGATCCCTTTTTTCTGCATATTTTCCATCGGGTTGTAAAGACCTTTAAGTTTCACCTCTTCTTTT
This sequence comes from Mesonia sp., assembly GCA_012964435.1. Lineage (GTDB taxonomy): Bacteria > Bacteroidota > Bacteroidia > Flavobacteriales > Flavobacteriaceae > Mesonia. Next base: position 46,778 of record DTTX01000021.1, read on the forward strand.
TCAGCTTTTGCTCCTAAAACTTCTTTTACACTCGTGTTGTAAGGACCATCGTTTAAATCGCCCATCGTGATGATTTTTGCGTAAGGATCTTCAGCTTGTAAAGAATCGATGATTTTCTTATTCAATGCAGCTGCTTTTTCTCTTTTAAATCTACTTCTTGCTTCGCCACCACTTCTAGAAGGCCAGTGATTTACAATAAAATGAATTTTATCGCCATCTAACAAACCGGTTACTAATAACTGATCTCTTGTGTAAACTCTTTTTTCAGGATCATCTTGATCGTAAATTAGTAGCTCGTGTGATGAGGTATTAATAGGTCTAAAAATTGATTTTTTATAAAGAAGCGCCACATCGATACCACGTTTGTCGGGAGAGTCGAAATGTACAATCCCATAATCTTCGTTAACCAAGGTAGATTCGTTTAATAGGTCTTCTAGCACTCTTCGATTTTCAACCTCACAAACGCCTAAAACTGCCGGAGGATGACCGGTAACATCGGCTCCGATTTTCGCGATCACTTTAGCCATGTTTGTTAATTTTTTGGCATAAACTTCTTCGCGAAGACTTTCGGCCATTTCCATAATTGGGCTGGCTTCATCATATTTTTTGGGATCATTTTCAGGGTCGAATAAATTTTCTAAGTTGTAAAAGGCAACTGTATTTACCCTGTAAGTTTTTTCGTTCTGAGCACTTGAAAAAAATGAAATAAATAAACAAGTGATTAGAATTGAGTATTTTAGCTTTATCATGAATATTAATATTATGTTAACGTAAACATTTAGACAAATTGCGCGCCAAAAGTAGGTAATGTAGATAAATAATGTACATTTGCAGCCCGAAAATAATATTTTCTTAACTCAAACAATTATTAATGAAGGATTTTGGAATGAAAAAAGTTTTTTTCTTTTTAACATTTTTATGTTTTTCGATTGCTGCATTTGCGCAACAAACAACTGTTACAGGTAAGGTTGTCGATGCTAGTAATAATGAAGCATTACCAGATGTTGAAGTGACAATTGAAAACACTGCATTTACGGTAAAAACCGATGCAGAAGGTAATTTTAACTTCGACACATTTGATGTTCCTCTAGGAGAACAAATTGTAAGATTAGAAAAACAAGGCTACTCGCAAAGACGCTACCCGGTAGTTGTTAATGAAGGACAAGTATTAGATTTAGATGTTATCGAAATGGAAGTTGATATAAATGAAGAAAACTTCCAAATAGGTACTATTAGTTTGTCTGATAATGAGTTGAATAACGATGAAAGTACTGCCGATAACTTATCTGGTTTACTACAGGCTTCTAGAGATGTTTTTTTAAATGCGGCTTCTTTTGATTTTAGTGCTACTTTCTTTCGTCCTAGAGGTTATGATTCTGAAAACGGTAAGGTTTTAATTAACGGTATCGAAATGAATAAGCAGTATGACGGTAGACCTCAATGGAGTAGTTGGGGAGGATTAAATGACGCGCAGCGTAATCAAATCTTCACGATGGGCCTCAAAGCAAACGAATATACGTTTGGAGGTCTAGCCGGTACGAATAATATTATAATGAGAGCTTCTCAATATAGAGAAGGTGGTCGTGTGTCTTATGCATCTTCGAATAGAAGTTACAGAGGTCGTGTAATGGCTTCTTACAATACCGGATTAATGAAAGGTGGTTGGTCTTTTAGCTTTTTAGCTTCTAGAAGATTTGCTGATGAAGGTTTTGTTGAAGGAACTTCTTATGATGCAAATTCATTCTTTGCTTCTGCTGAAAAGAAGATCTCAGAAAAACATAGCTTGAACTTTACAGGTTTTTTTACTCCTAACAGAAGAGGGAAATCTACAGCTATCACAGAAGAGGTTGAAAACTTAAGAGGTATTCAATATAATCCTAACTGGGGCTACCAAGATGGAGAGATGAGAAACTCTAGAGTTAAAGAAATTGCAGAGCCGGTTTTAATGTTAAACCATTACTGGACAATTTCAGATAAAACAAAATTAAATACAAATGTTGCTTACCAATTTGGTAAAATTGGAAATACAAGAATCGATAATGGAGGTACTAAATTAGTAAATGGTCCTGACGGTCAGTTTTATTATGAGGGTGGCGCAAGCAATCCAAGCCCAATGTATTACCAAAATTTACCAAGTTATCATTTAAGATTTCCAAATCTAAGCGCTTCTAATTACCAGGCTGCCTATTTAGCAAGAGAAGAGTTTGTAAATGATGGTCAATTAGACTGGAACTCTCTTTATGAGGCTAATGCCATTTCAGTAAGAAACGGAGGAAATTCAATTTACGCAATTCAAGAAGATCGTCAAGACGATACACAATTTACAGCGAATACTATTTTAACTTCAGATCTTAATGAGCATATTACTTTAAATGGATCTTTAAATTATAGAAATTTAAAAAGTGAATATTTTGCAGAATTGAACGACCTTTTAGGAGGTAATGGTTATTTAGATGTAGATTTCTTTGCGGAAGAAACTCAGAACATCGAAGCTGGTTTAGGAGATATCGCTCAAAGTGATGTTAATAATCCTAATCGTATTGTTGGAGAAGGTGAACGTTATAAATATAATTATGAGATAGATGCGAATGTAGCTACTGCTTTTGCTCAGGCTCAGTTTAAATATAATAAGGTAGACTTTTATTTAGCAGGAAATGTTTCTAATACAACCTATCAACGTACTGGTTTATATCAAAACGGGTATTTCTTAAATAATAGTTTTGGTGAGGGTGAAAAATTAGACTTCACAAATTATGGTGCTAAAGCCGGAGCTACTTATAAAGTAACCGGTCGTCATTTAATCGACTTAAATGCTGGTTATTATACCACTGCACCAAGTATTAGAAATACTTACAGTAACGCAAGACAAAATCATAATGTTGTAAGCGGTTTAGAATCTGAAAAAGTTCAGTCGGTAGATTTAAGTTATATTTTTAGATCACCAACTGTAAAAGCTAGATTAACCGGATTTTACACTCAATTTCAAGACGGTACCGATATTGGTTTCTACTTCACCCAAGATCTTTCTGGTTTTGGAATAGATGAAGGCGACGCTTTTGTCCAAGAAGTGGTAAACGGTATCGACAGAAGAAATATAGGAGCCGAGTTTGGAATTGAAGCACAAGTAACTCCAACTATTAAATTAAAAGCTGCAGGTTCAATTGGTCAATATGTTTACACTAACAATCCAGATATTTACTTAACTAGTGATGATTTTGCGCCAAATACTAATCAAGTAAATTCATTGGGAGAAGTAAGGTTTGGAAATGGTAAAACTAACCTTAAAGATTATCATGTAGCCGGTGGTCCGGAAAGAGCTTTGCAGTTAGGTTTTGAATACAGAGATCCTGATTACTGGTGGTTTGGTATGACATCTAATTATTTTTCTAACGCCTATATTGATGTTTCAGTATTAAATAGATCTGATAATTTCTCTAGAGATTATGATGGTTTATCAATAAATGACTACGACCCGAATGTAGCTAGAGAATTATTAAGACAAGAGCAGTTTGATGACTATATGTTGTTCAATGCTGTGGGAGGAAAGTCTTGGAAAATAGACGATTATTTCATTGGTTTCTTTGCGACGATTAATAATATATTCGATCAAAAGTATAAAACCGGAGGTTTTGAACAATCAAGAAATTCAAACTACCGAAACTTAAATGAAGATCAGTCTCGCGAAAATGGGCAACTCTTCGGGAATAGATATTTTTACGGGTACGGTACAACGTATTATTTAAATTTATATGTTAGATTTTAAAAAAAAAGTTATTGAAATGAAAACAATTAATATGTACAGAAAACTAATCTTAATGGTACTTGCAGTAGGCTTTTTAGCTTCTTGTGTGCAAGATGATGACTTTGATACTCCAAACACCTCGATCTCTGAGCCAGAATTAGAGGGTAATGTAGTTACTATTTCTACAGTATTAGGTGACGCAGCTCAAAACGAAGGAGAGCTTTATACTTATGAAGATACAGATGATTATGTAGAAGGATATGTAATATCTTCAGATGAAGGTGGTAACTTTTTTAGAGAGATTATTATTCAAGACGCTCCAGAAAACCCAACTGCAGGTTTGAAAATCGCTTTATTCGTAAATCCATTATTTACAAAGTATGAAGTAGGTCGTAAAATATATGTTTCTTTAGAAGGGTTTACTGTAGGGACTTCTAACGGAGTGGTTACTTTAGGTATTCCTGACGGTCAATATATCGACCCGGCTCCTGCTCAATTTGAAAGTAAAATCGTAAGAAGCGCAGAAGTTGCACAGATTGTTCCTTTAGAAGTGAATATTAACGATTTTTCTGATGACCTTGAAAATATGTTTGTTCAACTTAACAATGTTCAGTTTTTAAGAGCAGATGTAGAAAACAATTTGTCTTTTGCTGGTGAAGCAACAGATGAATTTGATGGTGAAAGAACTATTGAGAGTTGTGAAACCGGAGCTTCAACTATATTTAGCACAAGCACCTTTGCAGATTTCTCTTCTTTAAAGTTGCCTAACGGAAGTGGTAGTATTGCGGGTGTTTTATCAAGAACTTTTGAAGGAGATGTTTTTGTAATTGCAGTAAATACACTAGAAGACGTAACTATGGAAGGTGAAAGATGTGACCCTTTAGTTTACGATTGTGGTATTGCTTCAACTCAAGGAACTAATAATTTAATTAGTGAAGATTTTGAAAGTTCTTCTAACGGAACTTACTCAGAAGCAGGGTGGACAAACTTTATTGAAGCAGGTAGTCAATCTTGGCAAGTTTTTAACGATTCTGATAATATCCCATCGATGGGTAAAGGTATCATGATAGATTCTTATCAATCTGGCGATAACAGCAGTATTGCTTGGTTAATTTTACCTGAAGTAGATTTTGATGCTCAAGAAGGTGAAACCTTAAACTTTAAAAGCTCTAATAGTTTCTCTGATGGTAGTAACTTGCAGCTTTTATTCTCTAATGATTGGGATGGTGATACTAATACTATTGGTTCTGCGACTTGGGGTGAATTGCCTGCTGCTACAATTGTTCAAGATGATGATTTTTATAAAGATGTCATCGAGTCTGGAAATGTAGATTTATCCTGCTTAGAAGGGATAGGGTACATAGCCTTTAAATATACAGGAAGTGGCCAATCTCCTCAAGATGGTACTTATGAGTTAGACGAAATTAGTGTTGATTACTAATTATATATCTAACGCTTGAAATAAAAAAAGCCACTTCATCTGAAGTGGCTTTTTTTATTTATGCTAAAGAAAAGAACTATTCTTCGTCTTTTAATTCACCGGTATATTTATCGTATTCCGGGTAAAGAAAGTTATTATAAGGAAATCTGGTGATATGAATTTTTCTTACTTCTTCGTAAACTTTTCTTCTGAACTCTTCAATGTTTTCTTTATTGATTGCTGAAATAAATAATGCGTTATCGCCAATTCTATTCATCCAGGTTCTTTCCCATTCTTCTAAGGTGTAATGCGCCGAAGTTCTTTCGGTAACCAAATCGTCTTCTTCAATCTCTTCCGGTTGGTAAGCATCAATTTTGTTAAACACCATAACCGTAGGTTTATCTGAAGCGCCAATTTCGTCTAAAATCTGATTCACCGAAGCGATATGTTCTTCAAAATTAGGATGAGAAATATCTACGATGTGTAAAACCAAATCTGATTCTCGCACTTCATCTAAAGTAGATTTAAAAGACTCTACCAATTGTGTAGGTAATTTTCTAATAAAACCAACCGTGTCGGTCAATAGAAATGGTAAATTTCTAATCACCACTTTTCGTACAGTCGTGTCTAACGTAGCAAAGAGCTTATTTTCTGCAAACACATCACTTTTACTAATCACATTCATCAGCGTAGATTTCCCAACATTGGTATAACCTACCAGGGAAACTCTCACAAGCTGACCGCGATTACCGCGTTGCACGGCCATCTGTTTATCGATAGTTTTTAGTTTGTCTTTTAATTGCTTGATCTTATCTCTAACGATACGGCGGTCGGTTTCAATTTCGGTTTCTCCGGGACCACGCATACCGATACCTCCTCGCTGGCGTTCTAAGTGCGTCCATAATCCGGCAAGTCTCGGTAATAAATATTCGTATTGAGCAAGTTCAACTTGTGTTCTCGCGTAACTAGTTTGAGCGCGTTGAGCAAATATGTCTAGAATAAGATAGGTTCGATCGACCACCTTACACTTTAAAATCTTTTCAATATTTTTTTGTTGTGCCGGACTTAATTCATCATCAAATATTGCAGTTCCTATATCATTCTCAGTTATAAAGGTACGCACATCTTCCATTTTACCCGTTCCGATAAAGGTTTTAGGGTTGGGAGTATCTAATTTTTGAGTAAATCGCTTGGCAACTTCTCCACCGGCAGTATAGGTAAGAAATTCTAATTCGTCTAAATACTCTTTAGATTTTTCTTCATCTTGTTGCTGATTAATGATACCAATTAAAACAGACTTTTCATATTCTATATTTTCTTTTTCGAGCATAAAATTTTATTAGTATTCACAAATTTATAAAAAGTATTAAGACAATAGCTTGCAATTTCTCTAATCACAAAATATAGTTTGAGTAAAAAATTATAAATGTAGAAAATTAACATTAATTGCTGAAGCCTTGGTAATACTAAGCTGATTTTATAAGCTTATCGTTGTGGTTATTAAAAAAATAACATCAAATTAAGAAATAATTAATAATTTTTATATCTTCAAGGCCTTAACTCAAAACCCATCCTTAATGAAAAAAATTACACTGTTATTATTTTTTACGGTTTTCAGCTATCTATCCTCCTTCGGGCAAATAGGTATTAACGAAAACTTTGATAGTGGTATGCCTGCGGATTGGACGGGTGCCGGCTTTTTCGGTACTGCGACTCAATCTTGTTCTGGGCAAAGCATTAGAGATAACCTTTGGTCTTTTAGTACGACCGGTCAATTGTTGTCTCCAAATATAGTTGGTCAATCTAACGAAACAGATTTATCAGTAAGCTTCGATTATAAAATTGTAGATTTTTCTAATACAAGTAATGCTACTGCTCCGGGTTGGGGTAGTTTTACAGTAGGTTATTCTACCGATGGCGGTGCAACTTGGATCAATATCGATACTATTGATGATTCTAATCACGTAACATCGTCAACTTGTGCAACAATGACTTATACAGTTCTTGCTGCAGATCTGCCTTCGGGTTCAGATTTTCAATTACGATTTGATATAGTCTGGTCAGCCGGAGATT
>DTTX01000022.1 GCA_012964435.1 Mesonia sp.
GTTCTTCTAAGATTTTAAAAAGGAAAATAGTCCTTTTTTCTTTTTTGTTGTTTGAGGAATATCTGGTTTAGTATTGGTTAACTCATGATATATTTCTCCCCAGCCTAAAAATCCACCAACATTTCTATCGTCAATAAAAATGTCTGCATTAATCTTTCTACTTAATTTAGGATCAAATTCTTCTTCAGGATAACTTTTATTTACAGCATAAAATTTAATTCCGTTTTCTTCACAGAAGTCAACGGCTGCTTGTAAGCGTTTTCCGTGTCTATAGGTCCATAGAATTAGGCGATGTCCTTCACTTTCTAGCCTCTTTAAAGTTTCAAAAGCAAAAATTTTGGTTTCTCCAATTCCGGGATATGCATTTTCTACAATTGTACCGTCAAAATCTACGGCAATAATTAAAGATTTATCACTAATCATTCACTTGAATTTTGCTTACTCTTCGTAAGGGTTTTTATATGATTGGTTGGTAACGATCTTTAAAATATCTTTTTCTAAAGTTTCTAAAGGAAATTCTACAAATCTATTTACTTCTTCTCCTTTTTTGTTGAAAAATATGATGGTAGGTACAAAATCTACATTTAAATCTTTTTCATAATTTTCATCTGTTGATTTAGAACGATTCATCGCATAAATCTCGATGTTTTTATCTTTAAATCCAGCTTCATCTAATAATTTTAGCAACTTAGGTGTTTCTCTTCTACTATCTGGACACCAAGTTCCCATAAAAACCTTAATGGTATGTTTTTTTAAGGGTTTTTTCAGCTCTTCTAAAACTTCATCATTTGGTTCGTAAGCATCATAAGCTTTAATAAACCAATCTTTAGTATACCCAGTTCTAAAATCTTCTTGAGTTATAGCTCCGGTATAGTTTTTATCGTTCGGTGTTAATTCTTCTTGCGCAAAGCTTACTAAGCTTAACATAAAAAGAAGAGAAAAACTTAGGGTCTTTAATTTAATCAAACTTAAATTCATTATTTTAAAATCGATTTTTGAGTCATTAATTCCGGTTTTTCAATATCCATTAAATCAAGAATTGTCGGAGCAACATCTCCTAAAATACCGTCGTTAATTTCTTTTTTGTCCGGACTTACTAAAATCACAGGAACCGGGTTGGTGGTATGTGCGGTATTCGCACTACCATCTTCATTGATCATTTTTTCACTATTACCGTGATCTGCTAAAATGATCATATTGTAATTTTCTTTAGCAGCCTCATAAACCCTGCCAAGACATTCATCTACGGTCTCACAAGCTTTAACTGCTGCATCAAAATCTCCTGTATGACCAACCATATCTGGATTGGCAAAATTGATACAGAAAAAATCTATTGAAGCTTTAGTAATTTCTTTTTCGAGTTTATCGGTAAGTTCATAAGCACTCATCTCGGGTTGTAAATCGTAAGTAGCAACTTTTGGTGAGTTAACTAATATACGATCTTCGCCTTTAAACGGTTTTTCTCTTCCTCCGGAAAAGAAAAATGTTACGTGCGGATATTTTTCTGTTTCAGCAGCTCTCAACTGCGTTCTTCCGGAATATTCTAAGGCTTCTCCTAAGGTAGCTTTAATATTATCTTTTTTGTAAACCACATTTATATTTTCAAATGACTCGTCGTAGGTGGTCATCGTTACAAAATATAAAGGCATTTTAGACATTTCGTAGTCTTTAAAATCTTCTTGCGAAAGTACTTGCGTTAACTGTCTTCCTCTATCTGTTCTAAAGTTGAAAAAGATCACAACATCACCTTTTTTAATGGTAGCTGTTGGCTCTCCGTTATCGGTAACTACGATTGGTTCTATAAATTCGTCGGTAGTGTCGTTATCATAACTTTCTTGAATCGCTTGTGCCGGATTTTCGGTTCTTTTTCCTTTACCGTTTACAATAAGATCGTAAGCTTTTTTGGTGCGCTCCCAACGTTTATCACGATCCATTGCAAAATAGCGACCAATTACAGAGGCTAGTTTTGCGTTGTTTTCTTCTAAAGAAGGAAGCAGGTCTTCGATAAAACCTTTACCAGATTTTGGGTCAACATCACGACCATCTGTAAAAGCATGAACATATTTATTTTTTACCCCGGCTTGTTCTGCCGCATTCACTAATCCTTTAAGATGTTTGATGTGAGAATGCACACCACCATCACTTACTAAACCTAAAAAATGAACTGCTTTATCGTTAGTAGTAGCATAATTAAATGCTTCTTTTAATACAGTTTCATCTTTTAAAGTATCATTATCTACTGCCATATTAATTTTGGCAAGATCTTGATACACGATTCGGCCTGCTCCTAAATTCATATGACCAACCTCGCTATTTCCCATTTGTCCTTCTGGTAAGCCAACGTTCATACCATCGGTACGTAGTTGAGCGTGAGGATATTCGTTAAAAAGTTTGTCGAAATTTGGAGTGTTAGCTTTGTAGATGGCAGATTCTTTCGGATCTTGAGTAGAACCCCATCCATCTAGTATAAGCAGAATGGCTTTATTGGGCATTGTCTTTGTTTTGGGGGTAAAGATAATATCTATAAAAAAGCTAATTTATAATATTTTCATAAAACTAAAATGAAATCTGCTGAATTTTAGCCCAAAAGTGTCAAGTTTATATCTAAAACGTTTTCATGAATGTATTTCTGAATAAATTTTTCTGAAAAATTTTCGCTGCCCAAGATATCATTAGAATTTTGAAGAAGATTTTTAATATCTAATTTTTTGTATTTTTTGAGAAATGGAATTGAAAGCGGTGCGTGCGAAAAATGCCAAGGTTCATGTTTAAATCCTTTTCGGTCTTCATTCTTAGTATAAACTAATTCAAAATTGAATTTTTTTGCATTTTGATCCATCCATTTTTTTAAGGGAGCGTAAACACCATCACCATAATAATTTTTAGGCTGAAGTAGGGAAGAAGGTGCAGGAGGGTTAGCATCAATAATGTCGATGTCGGTTCCCCAATGGTGTCGCGAAGTTCCCGGGATAGTCGAATAATCGATAATTTTATGAATAGCTTGAGTAGGAGTTAAGCCTCGTTCTGTATAGCGTTTGTATTTGCCATTCCAAATGCGTTGTTGATGGTCAAAACTGCGATAACTCGATACAATTTGAATAGCGATCCCATCTGCTTGAGCCGCTTTCTGCATTTTTATAAAATCTTGATAAGCTGCTTTACGTAATTTGTAGCCGTCACCAAAAAGTTCTGGCGAACCTTTCCCAAGCAATTCTTGCGTAGAAATTTCTTCAGTAAAAAAAGGTGAGAAGCTATTTAGAGGGATTAAACTTGCTGCAGAAGTTAGTAAAGAGAGATTGATAAAGTTACGTCTGTTCATAATTTTTAAACATCAAAAAGTGGGGGCCAACATTAGGAATATCAAATTCCTTTCCAAAAACTTGAAAATTGTTTTTTTGATAAAAATCAACGGCAGTAGTTCTGGCGTTAAACCATAACGTTGCCGGCGCTTTTTGCTGAATTAAATCTTCAGCATACAATAACAAATGCCTGCCATAACCTTTAATTTGCTGGTTGGGTACGACAGCCATACCGCGTAATCGGTATTGATTATTGGTATCGATTTTTTCAGAAGTATCTTTTAAAATACTCGCTATAGCAACGAGTTCTTCGTTGTTGTAAAGTGCTAGATGAATAGTTTCTTCAGCTAGATCGCCTTCAAAAAAACATTCTTCCCGAGGCTTTCCGTTTCTTAAAACCGTTTGCCTTACGGGAAGAATCTCTTCAACGTTTACTTCTTCAATATGTACTTTCAAAAGAATTAAGCTTTTACGTCTTGGTAACTTTCGTTTTCGTCGAATTTTACTTCAGCAAAAGGACAAAGAGGATCGATTTTATAACCATTTTCTCGAGCATAATTTACCGTATGGTCAAGAATCTGACTCGCTAAACCTTTTCCTTCTAAAGATTTGCGAGTTTGCGTATGGTCGATCACTAACACCTGATCTTTTTTTACATACGTGAGCTCACAAACTTTACCTTCAGCATCTTCCATATAAAACATACCGTTGGTATGATTTTCTTTGTGTAAGATCTCGTGGTTCATGGTTTTTTATTTTGAATATTGCTGATCTACGATCCCGTACTCTAATGATTCTTCTGCATTCATCCAATAATCTCTGTTGAAGTCTTTCATCACCTTTTCAAAAGACTGCCCGCAATTATCGGCAAGAATTTGAGCACTTAATTCTTTGGTTTTTAAAATTTCTTGCGCCTGAATTTCGATATTCGAAGCTTGCCCACGTGCGCCACCACTAGGTTGGTGAATCATTACTCGAGCGTGCGGCATAATAAAACGTTTACCTTTTGTTCCTGCTGAAAGTAATATCGATCCCATCGATGCGGCTAAACCGGTACAAATTGTCGAAACGTCGCAAGAAAGTGATTGCATCGTGTCGTAAATAGAAAAACCTGAGGTTACGTAGCCTCCCGGACTATTAATGTAAAACTGAATATCGCCTTTGCCTTGTGCGTCTAAATATAAAAAGCGCTCCACAAGATGTTTGGCAGATTTATCGTCTACTTGTCCCCAAAGAAAAACTTTGCGTTCTTCTAAAAATTTATGATCGATCAGGTCTTGAGATTTTCCTGGTTTATTACTCATAGTTTCAATTTTTTTATTTGTTTAAAAATAGAATTAATTTCAGAAAACTCATATCAAATTTTTTGAAATTTTATTTGGTAATTATGTCAAGCTTATATTATATTTGCCGTCGCTTTGCGGGAGTAGCTCAGTTGGTAGAGCGTCAGCCTTCCAAGCTGAATGTCGCCAGTTCGAACCTGGTCTCCCGCTCTAAAAACCTCATTAGTTTTCTAATGAGGTTTTTTATTTTTTAACGCGATAAGCAGCAACCGTATTTCCTGAAAAAGTAGGCACCAAAAGTAGATTTTTATCTTCAAAATACTGAATATCTGCAGTATTAAATCCTTCTTTTTGGGTGTCTAACAAAAATTTTTTGTTGAATTTTTGATCGATATAAAATAATTGTCCATTCCAATCAGATACGATCAATTCTTCTCCATTGAGTTTTGTAATTCCGTCGCCGGCACCAATGTCTTTGGTGAGCGTTGTGACTTGTTCGTCTTTAGAAATTGCTTTTAGATCTTGCGATTTGCTATTCATTACAAATAAAGAATCATTTCTAAAGAGTAATCCGTTAGGTCGAGATAAGCTTCCTTTGTAGGCTAATTGTAAACTGTCGTTTTTAATTTTGTAGATACTTTTGGCGTTACAAGCTGAAATATACAGAGTTCCACCTTTTTTAACGATATCATTAAATTGAGGATCTTCAACATCTTCTAAAGCGAAACGCTTGATAATTTTTTTAGCGTTCAAATCGATTTTTGCGATTTCTTTTGAATCTGCCACGTACAAAGTGTCGGAGATTAAAGCCATTCCTTTTGGGCTACTTAAGCCTTCGATAAGTTTTAAGGTTTTAATATTTCCATCAAAATCAATTTCAGCAATAAATCCATCGCCATCCATTTTCCAACCGCCTTGATTACAATTAGAAACTAAGATTCGATCACGAGTTTTATCGTACAAAACAGATTCTGCCGTAGTCAAAAGCGTATCGGTTTCCCAAATTTTTTCAAGCTGAATTTCTTTAGGTTCTTCTTTTTGAAAAGAAATAGCTTCTTTAGCGATGTTATTATCCTTGGCTTGCTCTTTACAAGCGATCATTCCTAAAAAACTCAATAAAACGAGGCTAATTCTTTTCATCATTTAAATAGTTTAAAAAATAGATAATCCGGTAAGTGAAGTAAGTTCTTCCAGCGCTTTCATTCCTTTTTCTGAATTTCCTTTTTCATTTAAAAGCGGACTCCAAACTGCTACTGAATATTGCCCGGGATGTACAGCAACAATTCCACCGCCAATACCACTTTTGCCGGGTAAACCTACACGAAAACTAAATTCACCGGCTTCATCGTAAAAGCCACAAGTTTGCATAATAGCGTTGATACGTTTGGCGCTATTGGCACCGATCACTTTTTTATTAGTCGTTAGTGTTTTTCCTTCATTGGCAAAAATGACGAATGCTTTTGCTAATTGGCAACAAGACATAGCGATCGAACATTGATGAAAGTAAAAATCTAAAATCTCATCGGCATCATTTTCAATATTACCGAGTGATTTCATATAATTTACTAAAGCTATATTGCGATAACCGTGTTTTTGTTCCGAAGCAGCAACTTTCTCGTCATATTCAATCGTAGAATCGTCACTTATTTCTCTTACAAACTCCAAAAGGTATTCTTTCGGGTTTTCTAATTCTGAAATTAAAATATCGGCAATTACCAGTGAACCGGCATTGATAAAAGGGTTACGCGGAATCCCATTTTCTTTTTCTAATTGAAGTAAAGAGTTGAACGGATCTCCCGATGGTTCTACATCTACGCGTTTCCAGATCTTTTTGCCACCATGTTTTTTTGCTAAAGCTAAGGTGAAAACTTTCGAGATACTTTGTATCGAAAAGCGTTCGTCGTGGTCGCCGAAACTAAAATTTTTTCCGTCTAGACAATATAAATGCATCCCGAATTTATCTGCCGGTATTTTGGCAAGTTCAGGAATATAATCGGGTACTTTTCCGCCGGGATCAAAATTTTCCAGCTCCTTTTCGATCACATTTAAAATGGCTTGATAATCCATTATTTTAAATCTTTAAAAGAAGTGCCGTTCTCTACTTCGTACGCATCTTGGTCTTTTTCAAAAACACGAGCTTTTAGTCCGCCTTCCAGCACAATGTCATTTTCGGTTACTCGAAGCCAGCTGCCTTCTCGTAAACCAACCACCGGCATCGAATTTAAATGATGAAATTCTTTGATACGTGTTTCACGAGTTTCGCCTTTGTGAGTAGAACTAGGATCGGGATCTAAGTAATGCGGATTTAGATTAAATTCTAAAATACCTAAAGTTTTAAAACTTGGCGGGTAAACAATTGGCATATCGTTAGTCGTTCCCATCGTTTGTCCGCAAATATTACTTCCGGCGCTAGTACCTAAATACGGCGTTCCGCTTTTTATAGCTTGTTGCAAAGGTTCTAACACTTTCTGATTGTAGAGTTGAGAAACCAGTAAAAACGTATTTCCGCCACCGGTAAATAATCCTTGTGCATTTTTAAGCGCTTCCGCAGGATTTTCAAATTCGTGTAAACCTTTTACTTCAGCATCTAAAAATGCTAATCCTTCTTTAGCTTTTTGCGTGTATTGGTCGTGAGAAATTCCGCCGGGACGCGCGTATGGAATAAAAATTATCTCAGTTACACCTTTATATAAATCTTTGAGTGCTTCTTCTAAGTAGGCGAGATATTCACTGCCGTGAATGGTAGAAGTGCTGGCTATAATACAATTCATTTTCTTGGAGTTTTTCTGTAAATTTATAGCAAAGTCTTGCTTTAACAAAAGTTTACGCGCGTTTTAGGTTTTTTATAAGACAGTTATTGGTAACTTAACTAAAAATTAAATGATGAAAAAACTACTTCTTTTCTTACCGTTAGTGATGATCGCCTTTATTGCTGAAGCTCAAATAGATGCAAGAACCTTAGTTAAAGGAAAAATAAATGTAGATGTAAATTCTTCTGCTGAAGATATTAATGTTTACAACGTTGAAACTACCAAAGGAACTATTACAAATGAATATGGAGAGTTTTTAATTTCAGTAAAAAAAGGAGATAAGTTGTTTTTTTCAGGAATCCAGTACCAAGATTTTAATGTGATCATCGACGAGAATGTGGTAAACAGCGGAAAACTAAATATTACTATTAATGAAGCGGTTAATGAGTTAGACGAAGTTACAGTAAGACCTTATGATTTATCGGGTAATGTTGAAGTAGATGTAGCTAAAATTAAAACCGTTGATGCTAACTTTCCGCAATTGTCGAGTGCAGAAATGGTAACTACGACAGATTATGAATTTAGACCCGATAGTCATTCTAAAGTAGAAAATGATGCGATCGATAAAAGCTATTTAACCAACGGGCTCAATTTTGCGAACATTTTTAGAGAGATTTTTAAGTCGAATAAAAATGAAGAAAAAGAAATTGTTAGAGACGAAATCGATGTGCAGATTAGAAAAGTGTACAATGACGATTTCTTTAGAAAAAATCTAGATATCGATCGTGAAAATATAAATGAATTTATTTATTATGCTGAAGAAAATGGTTTACAAGAAAATATGCTTCAGCAGGGTAATGAATTAGCGCTTATCGAATTTCTTATCGATAAAAGCAAAACTTATAAACTGCAACAAAACTAAAATCACCACGTCTTTTATTAGAAGACGTGGCTTATGAAACATTTTTATTTCTTCTTTTTCTTAATTAGTAGTTTTGCTTTTTCACAACAGCAACAATTTTCTGGAGTGATCGTAGCCGATTCAATCGCATTTACTCAGGTAAACATTGTGAATCTCAATAAAGAGTTGGGGACTGTTAACAATAAAAACGGAGAATTTGTGATCGATGCAGAAGTCGGCGACGAGATTGTGTTTTCTTCAGTACAATACGAGCCTTACCAGATCACGGTTTCTACAGAAAATATAAAAACCAAAAATACTATTTACCTTTTTCCTTTGGTAAATGAGTTAGAAGAAGTTAAAATAAGTAATATCGACTTAACCGGAGATCTAACAAAAGATGCTTCAACTATAGAAACCAATCCATATTTTTATCCATCAAGTTTAGGCTTACCAAATCCAGCTCCTAAAATGAGTGTAGAAGATCGAAGGTTATATACCGCATCGACTGGAGGTATTTTTACGGTGATCGATATTCTTTCCGGCAGAATGGCTATGCTTAAGCGAATGAAAGAAATTTCTGAATTTGAAGCTTTAATCGCTAGAGCTCAATCTTTAGTCTCAAGACGTTATATTGTTGAAGACCTCGAGATTCCTGAAGATTATTTAGATGATTTCTTTTATTATTGTGCAAAACAAGATGGTTTTGAAAAGTTTATGAAAACGGCCGATGAGTTAGAAATGATCAAATTTTTAACCGAAAAAAGAAAAGCTTACGCTATATTTAAAGAATGGGAATAATTACTAAACATACTTTTTTTATATTTCTGTTTTTATCGCTCGTTTCTCAGGGTTTTGCACAAAAGTTTGAAGGGAAAATCGTAGCCGATTCAATTTCTTTTACGCAAGTAAATATTGTAAATCTTACTCAGAAACTTGGTACGGTGAATGCTAAAAGCGGTGAGTTTAGTATCGATGCAAAAATAGGAGACGAGGTAATGTTTTCTTCTGTTCAATACGAGCCTTACCAAGTTACGATCACTAAAGAATTGCTTCAGCAAAAAAACAATACGATTTTCTTATTTAATTTGGTAAATGAGTTAGATGAAGTAAATATTAGCAACATCGATCTGTCTGGCGATCTCACCAAAGATTCCGATAACATAGAAACCAATGCTTATTTTAACCCTACAGATCACGGCTTACCGGTAAATACCAAACCCAAACCTACAACTGCGCAGCGCCGAATTTATACGGCGAGTACCGGTAATGGTATTATTCCGTTAGATCCGATCATCAATACGCTTTCTGGGAGAATGGCGATGCTTTACCGCCAACGCGATTACGAAAAAGAGCGAAATTTAATGATCAAAGCCTATAATTCTAGACCGCTCGATTACTTTATAACCGAATTAGAACTACCGGAAGAATACGTCGAAGATTTTTTATATTACTGTACCGAATTTAAACCTTTTAGAAATTTAGTAGTCAAAAAAGAAAATAACTTTAAATTGTCAGAGTTTTTTGAAGAAAAAGTTGTTGATTATAAGAATTTGAAAAATTTACCCTAAATGAAATTTCAACGAATAATTGTATTATTCACTTTAATTATCTCACTTTCCAGCTTCACATCAGGAGCTCATAAATATTATATGAGTGTCACTGAAATTGAATATGTGAAAGAAAAACGGTCTCTTCAGATCATTAGCAGAATGTTCGTAGACGATTTTGAAAAATTATTACAAACGCGTTACGACGAAAAAGCGCAACTTATTCGAGGAGAAAATAATCCACAAGTTAACAGCTATATTAAAAGATATTTTGAAGATAAATTCAGCATAACTATTCAAAATAACCAGTTACCATTAAAATTTATAGGTAAACGCTATGAAGACGATTTGATAATTTGTTATTTTGAAGCTACAGATGTTGAAAATTTTAAACAAGCAACAATTTCAAACCTAGTTTTAACCGATTTATTTGAAGACCAAAAAAACTTAATTCATTTTAAAAAAGATGGAGAAACCGAGAGTTTAATGTTGCTGAAAGATAAATCTGAAGGAACGATCAAATTTTAAACCTAATCTAAAATCAAACATAATTCATGAAAAAAGTTAAGTTTCTATTTACTTTTCTTTTCGCCCTTTTTTCTTTGGTTGCGATAGCCCAAGATGAAGAGCAAAAAGAAGAGGAGCCGCAACAAGGCCACATTAACCAAAATAAGTTTAGACAACTTTACCAAGAGTTTTCTACACCTAATCAATATAGAACTGCTTCTGGTGCTCCGGGTCCTGCTTATTATCAAAACACAGCAGACTATGAGATGGATATCACATTAGATGATAAAAACCAAAAATTGTATGGGGAAGAAACGATTACGTATACCAACAATTCTCCAGATCAATTAACTTATTTATGGGTTCAATTAGATCAAAATGTAAGAGCAAAAGACAGTAAGTCTGCTTTAAGAAATGGTAATGGTATAAGTCTGGTAAATCAGCCTGGTCGTTTTGTTTCTCAATTTGTAGAAGAACCTTTTGATGGAGGTTTTAACATCGAGAAAGTAACTCAAGATGGTAAAGCTTTAAAATATACCATTAACCAAACAATGATGCGTATCGACTTGCCAAAACCATTAGAGGCAGGAGATGATTTCAAATTTTCTATTAAATGGTGGTATAACATTAACGATCACGTTGTAAATAGAGGTCGTTCTGGTTATGAGTATTTTCCTGAAGATGGTAATTATGCTTACGTAATTGCACAATTCTTCCCAAGAATGGCGGTTTATAATGATATTGAAGGATGGCAAAACTACCAGTTTTGGGGTAGTGGCGAGTTCGCTTTACCGTTTGGCGATTATAAAGTAAACATCACCGTTCCTGCAGATCATATTTTAGATGGTACAGGCGAATTACAAAATAGAAAGGATGTTTTTTCTAAAACGATGATGAATCGTTTCGAACAAGCAAAAAAATCTTTTGATAAGCCGGTTCTTATTGTAACACAAGAAGAAGCAGAAAAATCTGAAAAAAGTTCAACTTCAAAAACGAAAACTTGGGAGTTTGAAGCTAAAATGGTAAGAGATTTCGCTTTCACTACTTCAAGAAAGTACATATGGGATATGCAGAATGTAAAAGTTGGAAACAAGAACGTAATGGCAGTTTCTTTATATCCAAAAGAAGGAAATCCGCTTTGGGAAGAGTATTCAACAAAAGCAGTGGCGCATACTTTAAAATCGTATAGCGAGCACACGTTCGATTATCCATACCACAAAGCAATTTCGGTTCACGCAAAAAATCAAGGGATGGAATATCCAATGATTTGCTGGAACTACGGAAGACCAAATCCTGATGGTTCTTATACCGATAGAACTAAATTCGGGATGATCAGTGTAATAATCCACGAAGTTGGGCATAACTTTTTCCCGATGATCGTGAACAGTGATGAGCGCCAATGGGGTTGGATGGACGAAGGCCTAAACAGTTTTGTTGAGTTTATGGCAGAGCAAGAATTTGGTGAAAAATATCCTGAAGCAATTGCACCTTTAGATAATTATCCTTCTCGTCGTGGTGAGCCAACAAAGATCACCAGCTATATGAAAGGTAATCAAGATTATATTGCTCCGATTATGAGTAACCCTGAGAATGTTTACCAATTAGGAAATAACGCTTACGGTAAACCGGCAACAGCACTAAATATTCTTAGAGAAACCGTAATGGGAAGAGAATTATTTGACCATGCTTTTGCGACCTATTCTAAGCGTTGGATGTTTAAACACCCAACTCCTGAAGATTTCTTTAGAACAATGGAAGATGCTTCTGGTGTAGATTTAGATTGGTATTGGAGAGGTTGGTTCTATACTACCGATTATGTAGATATTGGAGTAGGAGATGTAAAATCATATTTCGTGACAGATAAGCCAACTAAAGCAGGAAAAGAAATGCTTAAGCGTTATGGTATAGACGATCCAAGTCAAATTCCTGCGGTTTATGTGGTTGAAGAAGCAAGTGATGAATATACCGAAGATTTAAAAACTAAATCTCCATTAGAAAATGCTTCAACCTTAAAAGAATATATGATGGATAATTTTAGCGAAGAAGAACGTCGAAACATGGAAGTTCCTAAGCATTTCTATCAAATTACATTCAATAAGCCGGGAGGTTTGGTAATGCCATTAATTGTAGAATATAAATACAAAGATGGTACTTCAGAAAGAATCACTTACCCACCACAGATCTGGAGAATGAATGATAAAGAAGTAAGTAGAGTTTTGGCTACTAATAAAGAATTAGAAAGTGTAGTAGTAGATCCAGATATGGAAACTGCCGATGTAAACACCGATAATAATTCTTGGCCACAAAAAGAAGAACCTAACGAGTTTGAGCAATTCAAGGAAAATCAAACAAAAGGATAATGGATAATCTTTAAAATAAAGATTTAATATTTAAGCTGACTTTAACGAGTCAGCTTTTTTTATACTACTTTTGCTTATTATATTTGTTATATGCTCACATTACCATTATTTATAAGCGGTGCAGAAATAGCTTTCATTATGTTTATCTTAGTGATGGTTTTTGGTGCCGATAAAATTCCGGAAATTGCCAGAGGTCTTGGCAAAGGTATGCGTACACTTAAAGACGCTACAAACGATATCAAATCTGAAATAACTAATAGTGCCGAAAAACATTTAGAAGGTTCTGGAGGAGAAGATTTTAAA
Organism: Mesonia sp.; assembly: GCA_012964435.1. Classification (GTDB taxonomy): domain Bacteria; phylum Bacteroidota; class Bacteroidia; order Flavobacteriales; family Flavobacteriaceae; genus Mesonia. The sequence continues at coordinate 12,954 of DTTX01000022.1, forward strand.
AAGGAAGTAGATAAAGTTAAAGACGATATCGAAGAAATTACCGGTTCTATTAGAAGAAAGAAATAATTTAAATGTTCGAACAACTAAAAGAATGGGATAGAGAGCTATTTATTTATTTAAATGGTCTAGGTATTGAGCGTCTCGATTCTTTTTGGATATTTATTACACAAGAAGAAAACTGGATTCCGCTTTACCTAATTTTCATCATTCTTATTTTTTTAGCCTACAAGAAGAAACAAGCCTTTATTGTTCTTATAGGTTTTCTTTGTAGTTTTTTAGTCACATTCGGGGTAACACGTATTATCAAAGCTTCTGTAGCAAGAGTGAGACCCAATAATGTAGAAAGTCTTCAGGAAGTTATCAGGATTCTTCAAGAACCCACTTATTATAGTTTCGTTTCTGGTCATACATCTACTTCGATGGCGATTACCACTTTTATGGTGTTAATTTTAAGGCATCGCTATAAATGGGTTTACATTTTCTACTTATGGCCCATTTTATTTGCGACGAGTCGAGTTTATGTTGGGGTGCACTATCCTTCAGATTTAGCAGCAGGAGCTTTTGTAGGAGTTATTATCGCAATAATAATTTACAAAATTTGTAAGAAAATGCTAGCGAGAGGCGATCGAGAATTCGACGAATTATAATATTCGCGTCACCGTTAAACCATCTCTAATAGGAAGTAAAACCGTTTCTACGCGATCATCAATAGCTAATTTCTTATTGTATGCTAGTAAGACTTCGGTGTCTTTATCTCCGGTTTTAAGTTCTTCAACTACTTTACCGCTCCAAAGTACATTGTCGGAAAGAATAATACCTCCTTTATTCATCTTTGGAAGAATGATCTCAAAATAATTTAAGTAATTACGTTTATCGGCATCAATAAAAACCAAATCGAATTTCTCTTCTAATTTTGGAATGATCTCTAAAGCCTTCCCAACGTGCTGATGCATTTGCGTTCCCCAACCCGATTTATCAAAATATTTTCGTTGCAGGTCATATAATTCTTCATTTTTATCGATCGTGTGTAAACTTCCATTTTCTTGAATTCCTTCCATCAAACACAATGCAGAATAACCGGTATATGTGCCAATTTCTAAAATATGTTGAGGTCGAATTAATTTTGAAAGCATACTTAACACCCGACCTTGAAAATGACCGCTCAACATTCTAGGTTGCAACACTTTTTGATGCGTTTCGCGGTTAAGAGCTGCTAAAAGTTGAGGTTCTGCCTGCGAGTGATCTTCAGCGTATTGATCGATAGATTGCGGTAAAAAATGCATTAGCCTAAAATTCTGTTTACTAAATCTTGCTTTGCTTTTTCATCGTCGCCACAAAGCCATTTAATCGTATTATGTTCCCAGATATCATCATATTGTTCCGGAGTGATAATTTTACGTTCTTTAGCAAGATCCAAGATTTTTCCCGGATAAGAAGATTGCGGAGCGCTTTCCATTTCACCCAACGGATAAGGATCATCCAATCCCATAATGATCTGTTGCGGCTTTTGGTTTTCGACCAAAAGTTTTAAAGAACCTGTGTCGTGAACCAAGGTATCAAAGAAAATATTCTTATGACCCACCGATTTTCTCGGGTGTACTTTCCCTTCAAATAAATCTGGGCGACCATCAAAACCTTGAATTCTTCGGCCTAAATTAATTTGTGCCAATTGCCCACCGTGTGCAAAACAAACGCGCATATTCGGGTATTTATCGGGATAACCATTCAGTGTTAAAAAATGATAAGCATCGGCGCATTGTGCCAACATCCATATTAAATGAAATCGCCAAGCCGTATTTTCTAGTTTGATAAATTTCTCGCCATCGTAAGGATGTACTTCTACCGCCAAATTGTATTTGCTAGCCATCTCAAAAATCGGCTCATTTTCTTCATCAAAAATACAACGCCACGTCCCAATACTATCCATATAATGCGTTGGCAAACACAACAAACGCATTCCTAATTCTTCTACACAACGCTCAATTTCCCACAAAGCACCACGCACAAAACCGGGATGTACCACAAAACCACAAGTAAATTTAGAAGGATGATCGTGTTGTATGCGCGCATTAAAATCATTCTGAAATCGCAGCGCTTGCTTCATTTCTTCCACACGCAAACCGTTCCCGTAAAGCTGCGAAAGGTTTAAAACTACCGCGTGATCGAGGTTGTAACGCTCCATCCATTCCAGCTTTTCTTTCAAGAAAAAACTCGAATCGGTTACCGGTCGGCGCCAATTTTTCTGAAGCATAAATTTACGTTCCTCATCTACCCAAAAAATCTCCTTATCTTTCATAAATTGCGGAATTTCTTCCGGATAAGGCAATAAATGAGAATGGCCGTTGATACGTAATTTCTTTGTCATAGTTGTGTTTGTTGTTGGTTTGTGGCGTGTTTTGAGTTTTTATTTTTACCAAAATAAAAACTCAAAACCGGGCTATTCGCTATATCTTTTTTGTTATTCACTCCGAACCGATTCGAGAATTTTTTGAATAACAAAAAAGGATGCCGCTGCTATCCCTCACGCGAGCGAAATTACAAACTTTTTGTTCTTCCGCCATCTACCGGAACGTTAATTCCGTTAATATAACTTGCGGCTTCGCTGGCTAAAAAAGTGACCGCATTAGCCAATTCTTCCGGTTTTCCAAATCGTTTGGCAGGTACTGCGCTTTGCATTGCTTGTGTTACTTCTTCTTCCGTTTTTCCAGTTTTATTGGCTTTATTTTTTATAATATCGGTTAATCTTCCGGTGGCGGTTGCTCCCGGTAAAATATTGTTCACCGTAATGCCAAATTCACCTAATTCATTCGCCATGGTTTTACTCCAATTTGCCACGGCACCACGAATGGTGTTCGAAACGCCTAAACCATCTAATGGTTGCTTCACCGAAGTAGAAATTACATTGATCACCCGACCGTAACCACGCTCTTTCATTCCCGGCAGTAACGCCTGAACCAAAATATGATTACAAATTAAGTGCTGCGTAAAAGCTGCTTCAAATTCTTCCGTTTTCGCTTCAGAAATTTTACCACCCGGAGGTCCGCCGGTGTTATTGAGTAAAATATGATAAGCTTTGGTTTTCGTAGCTTCTTCCACTTTTTCTTTTAAGCTCGCCGGATTAGAAAAATCGGCAACCAAATACGTGTGATTTTGACCCTGGCTGTGGTCCAATTCTTCTAAAACCTTTTTTAATTTATCTTCATTTCGGGCAACGAGCGTAACGTTCACACCTTCTTCAGCAAGTGCCAAAGCAGAGGCTTTCCCGATACCACCGGTCGCTCCGCAAATGAGCGCGTTTTTATCTTTTAAATTTAAATTCATAGATATATTTTCTATTCGTTTTTGTTTTTTACAACTTAAGCTTCTAGCTTCTAGCTTCTAGCTTCTAGCTTCTAGCTTCTAGCTTC
>DTTX01000023.1:0-304 GCA_012964435.1 Mesonia sp.
TTTAGCAACATTAGCTGTAGACGCACCTCCAGCTAATTCCGGATAAACAAGAGACCAATCTAATTCGTCTTCAACAGGTTCAAAAGCAGAAATTACGAATACTAAAGCTTCTGTCACAAGACCTGCAATAAGCATTTCGTTACCACCTGGCCAGTGCATAATTTTAAATAATGCTCCAATAATTACTACAGCCGCTCCTAGACCGTAGACCATATTCATAATTTTCTTTCCTTTTTTTGACTTTGCCATAATAAAAGTTTTAGTTGTTTAAGTTAAGTTAAGTATAAAATTAATTGAGATTTTT
>DTTX01000023.1:314-3485 GCA_012964435.1 Mesonia sp.
GAAGTGTTTTCAACAATGTTACAAGGTCAGCAAGCATATATTTTTATATTATTATCTAGGTGGTTGATTTAAGTTCACCTCGTTTCCTAAATAATCTTGTACGGTTCTAAAGCCAATATAACTTCTTGCAGAATCTGCGTATTCGTAATCTCTAGAACTTACTTGCAAGAAATACGCAACATCTTTCCAAGAACCACCACGAACTACTTTTCTCTTGTTATCTTTATTGTTAACATTCGGGTTCATTGAAGAGTAATACTCGTAAGAAGCAGCATCGTAAGAAGAGTTCACCCATTCTGAAACATTACCCGCCATATTATAAAGGTTATAATCGTTAGGCTCGTAAGAATCTGCTTCAACTGTGTAAAGTGAATTATCTCCTGCATAATCACCTCTTAACGGTTTAAAGTTAGCTAAGAAACAACCTCTATCATTTTTAGCGTAAGGACCACCCCAAGGATATGTAGCCGACTCTAAGCCACCTCTTGCAGCGTATTCCCATTCTGCTTCAGAAGGAAGACGGTAAGTATTTACATTTGCCTCCCCTTTAGATCTTCTAAATCCATTATGAATTAAAGTTCTCCAATCACAAAATGCTTTTGCTTGTGTCCAACTTACACCAACAACAGGATAATCATCATAAGCCGCGTGCCAGAAATAATCATTATGCATTGGCTCATTATACGAATAATTAAAATCTTTAATCCAAACCGTAGTATCTGGATAAACCTGAACTTTTTGTTCATTAATAAACTGAGAACGGTCACCATTAGAACGTGCAGCAGCTTCGATATCCATAGTTTTATAACTGTATTCAAATTTAGTCACATCCATCAGACGCTGACCATTATACGATTGATCCTGAGGCAAATAAATCTCATCCATCACAGCAACATAATCTTGGTCTGGATAATCTGCAGTTGCCCATAAAATTTCAGGCTCCCAGTTTAGTCTTTGATTATTTGGATCGTAGTGGATAGAATATTGTTGGTACGGAGTTTCTGTGGTTTCACCTGTTCCATTATTTCTCCCTCCTTGTTCAGAGCCTTTGAATGCATAATCTTGAATAGATCCGCCATTACCACCTTCAGCTTCTCCACCGCCGCCACCTAATTCGGCAGCTTCAGCTAATTTTTGCCTTACGATAGAATCTCTAACCCATTGTACAAATTGACGATATTCTGCATTAGTAATTTCTGTTTCATCCATATAAAATGAACGAACAGTTACCGTTTTTGTAGGTGCATTATTAAGACCCGCAATATCATCATCAGATTTACCCATGATAAAAGAACCCCCAGGAACTTCTGTCATTCCGTAAGGCTTTACAGGATGCCATTTTTTCCCCTTAGCACCAACTAATTGGCCCTGAGTTCCGTTATTACAACTAGCTAAAAATGAAGCCACTGCAATGATTAAAAATACTTTCTTCATAACATTTAAGGTTAAGGTGATCTTAATTTAAGGGCGTAAACCTATCTATTTATTTCCTAAAAAACAATTTTTTAAGAAATTTATTTGTTAAATAGATTTAAAAAAATCACAATTCTAAATTTCGTTTTTTCTATATGCCTTATACCATCGTTCCGGAATTAACTGATTACAAGCATCTAAATAATCCTGATGGCTACAAGGCAATAACGAATGTTTATTTAATTTATTGTTAAAACTTTTTGAATTCGGTATTTCTACCCACCATCTTCCGGAAATTTCGCTTCTATAAAAGATTAAATGCTCATTTTCCAGAGGAACGGTAAATTTAGTAAACTCTTTTAAAAAGGAATTATTGTATTCTTTTTTTCTAAAATTTACTCCTTCTATAAAATACCATAAAATTTGGGACACCAACATAGCACTATTTTTGGTTAAATCCAAATCTTGTATTTCATAAACTCCAAAAGAACTTACTTTGTCACTTATCCCGGCATATCTAGATAAGGCGCATATCTCTTTTCCGCTAAAGCCATTAGGCATCGACGGATTCACATTTGTCATCGCCACCGAAGTCACGTCTAAGGTTACAAAATTAGCATCACGCATAACCGGCTCTGCCAATGTGATGTCTGAAGAAATTTCACCTAATCGATAAGCTTCAAAAAACAGCTTATCTATTAAATTGATTTCTTCTTGCGCATTAAAATAGGTCTGGTAACCAATATTTGCATAATTAAACAAATTGTAAGGCTCATTCACCACCATTTTACCTACATAAGACTTATTACATAAATCTTGTTCCGTATCGCCTAAATCAAACTGAGCATCAATATTTACTAAATTCACCATCTGACCGTAATCGTCGTAAGCGCGATATTGCGCATACGCCAGATCTTGACTTCCGCCTAAGATAATCGGGATAATACTTCTATTCAATAAGTCTTCTGTGACTTGTTTCAAAAGAAAATAAGTATCATCTACAGAGTCACCTGCATAAATATCACCTAGATCGACAATACTCTCATTCCAATTTCCGGCATAAAGTTTATAAAACTCTTTTCTAATATGATTAAAATTGAAAGGAATATCGTTTTCACGAACACTCCTTCTACTTTCTACAACACCAATAATCGCTACTTTAATTTCAGTTAAATCAGGAAAATCGTTCGCGGTATGAAAACTTAATTGCTTCCCTAAAGTAGATTTATGTAAACTATCTACTTCTGCTAAAATACCTTCTGAAATAGGGTGAAGAAATTCAAAACTCATTAACAATTACTTTTTAGTCGTTTTCTTTTTGGCTGTTGTTTTCTTCTTCGTTGCCGTCTTTTTCTTGGTCGCTTTTTTCTTCGGCGCTTTCTTCTCGATCATCTCTTTCACCTCATCAAGTGTAAGTTTTGTCGCATCAACAGTTTTCGGCAACTCTATCTTGGTTCTTCCTTTGGTAATTTTACTTCTTCCCCAACGGGCTTTTTCAACTTTAATTCCTTCGTCTTCCCAATGATGAATTAATTTTTCTCTTTCTTTCTTCTTCTTATCTTCAATTAATTCAACAATATCATCTTCAGAAAGGTTATCGAAATCGTATTTCTTATTTACATTAATAAAGATGCCGTTCCATTTTAAATAAGGACCAAATCTCCCCACTCCTTTTTGCACACCTTTATCTTCATAATTATAAATTGGCGCATCTGCTTTCTCTTTTTCTTTGATCAATTCTATCGCACGATCAAAAGA
>DTTX01000024.1 GCA_012964435.1 Mesonia sp.
CCTAGACTCTTCTGGACCAAAACCAGACGTGTTGCCAGTTACACCATAGGCCAATTGCGTAATGCGGATGCAAATTTAAAACATTCTTTTAATCTTCCAAACAATTTTGAAAAAATTTTGCTTAAAATATTTTTCATCTAGAAACGTTGGTATTACATTCGGCATTTATTTTTAAATTCGCCAGTGATTTTAAAGATCTTAATAGCGCTATATGAAAAATTTTGACTTTCAGAAGTGGAATAAAATTTTAGGGTGGTTTGTATTTGTTATTGCCTTACTTACTTACATGTTAACTGTAGAGCCTACAGCTAGCTTTTGGGATGCGGGAGAATACATTTCGACCTCATCAAAATTACAAGTAGGTCACCCGCCCGGAGCACCACTTTTTCAAATGATGGGTGCATTCTTCTCTACTTTTGCTTCCGATGCAGATCAAATAGCGCTAATGGTAAATTTAGTATCAGGCTTTAGCAGTGCATTTACCATACTGTTTATGTTTTGGTCGATTACCATTTTGGTAAGAAAAATTGCCGGTCACGAAGACACCTTAACTACCGGAAGTAAAATTGCAGTGTTAGGAAGCGGTTTAGTAGGATCTTTAGCTTTCGCATTTACTGATAGTTTCTGGTTTAGTGCTGTTGAAGCAGAAGTTTATGCAATGGCAAGCTTTTTAATGGCTGTGCTTTTTTACGTCGGTTTACTTTGGGAAAGAGATATGTTTAAACCAAGAGGTAACCGCTGGCTTATACTAATTGCCTTTATTATTGGTCTATCGTTCGGGGTTCACTTTATGGCGCTACTTACCATACCTGCCATCGGATTTTTATATTACTTTAAAAACATCGAAAAGATCACGATTAAAAATTTCATTTTAGCAAATGTAATTGTAGTAGCCATCTTGATGTTTATCTTCAAACTTTTACTTCCATATAGTTTAACGTTTTTTGCGGTTGCTGAAGTTTTCTTTGTAAACTCTATTGGTTTACCGTTTAACTCCGGTACAATTATCGCCGCCTTAGCACTAATCGCTTTGTTTTATTTTGGGTTGAAGTACACTCGAAATAAAAACTATATTCACGCCAACACGCTTCTTTTATGTGTGTTATTCATTTTTGTAGGATTCTCTAGCTGGATCATGCTTCCTATTCGCTCAAACGCAAACACTACTATTAATGAAAATAGCCCAAATAACGCTAGAGAACTTTTAGCTTACTATAACAGAGAACAATACCCTGAAACAAAACTATTTTACGGTCCGCAATTTACCGATATCTACGGCGGCTTAGATGAGAACAATCCTTATATCGACGATAAGCCGAAGTATGAGGAAGATGAAAAAACCGGTAAATATGTAATTGTTAACCAATGGAAGAACGCAAAACAAAATTCAAGCGCAGAACATAAAACTTTCTTACCACGAATGTGGAGCACGGATCATATTGCTAATTATATGCAGTATACGGGTGCTATCGATTTTACAATTAAGCCGGAATACCAGCAAGAAGAACAACTTATCCAGACCGTAAATGAGTTTAGAAGAGCTTATTCACAAGGTCAGATCTCTAACGAGGACTATGCAGGTTTTCTTCAGCAATTCGCTCCATACATTAATGTTGAAAAACCTTCAACCTCATCGAATTTCCGATACTTATTTCAATACCAAATGGGCTATATGTATTGGCGTTATTTTATGTGGAATTTTGTAGGACGCCAAGATGATGTACAAGGTCACGGAGATATGCACGGTAATTGGTTAAGCGGAATAGATTTTATCGATGAAATTTTTAGAGGATCGCAAGATAATCTGCCAAGTGATGTAGAAAACAATAAAGGAAGAAATACCTACTACTTTTTACCTCTACTTTTAGGGTTAATTGGTTTATTCTTTCATTTAAATAAAGATAACAAAAGCTTTTGGGTACTTTTAGTTTTCTTCTTGTTTACAGGAATAGCACTTAAAATCTACTTAAATGAACGACCTTTTGAACCTCGAGAGAGAGATTATGCACTTGTAGGTTCTTTTTATGTATTTGCAATTTGGATTGGCTTTGGTGTTTATGCTATTTATCATAAACTTAAACAATACCTAACCCCAAAAATAATCGCTCCGTTAGTCACGGTGGTTTGCTTATTTGCCGTACCGGGAATATTGATTGCTAATAACTGGGACGATCACGACAGGTCTAATAAAAGAACTGCTACTTCAATGGCAAAAATGTATTTAGATTCTGTCGACGAAAATGCAATTTTATTCACCATTGGTGATAACGATACCTTCGCACTTTGGTACGCTCAAGAAATTGAAGGTTACCGTACCGATGTTCGTGTGATCAATACTTCACTTTTTGCAACCGATTGGTACATCGACCAAATGAAACGTGCCGCATATAAGAGCACTCCGGTTAAGACAACTTTAGAGCACGAAAATTACAGTTACGGCACAAATGATTATGTAAGATATTATAAAGATCCAAGAGTAAGAGATACGATGCTTATAGACAACTGGATCAAGTATATAAAAAGTGACGACCCGAGTACAAAGGTCGAAATGCAGAATAATCAAATGATCAATACTTTTCCTACAAAACACGTTAGACTACCGGTAAGTGCTTCAAACGCTATAGAAAGTGGTATTGTAAAAGAGGAAGACAGAGATAAAATTGTGCCTTATATCGATATAAATATAAACTCAGAAGCAGTTTACAAAAACAGACTTCTTATGTTTGATGTCGTAGCTAATACAGAGTGGAAACGTCCTGTTTATTTTACCGGTGGAAGTTTTAATGACTCCGATTATTTATGGATGAAAGATTATCTTCAGTTAGATGGTGTTTGTTACAAACTCGTACCTATAAAAACTGAGATAGACCCTAGAGCTCCTTACGACATGGGAAGAATCGATACCGATAAGATGTACGATATCGTCATGGATTGGGATTGGGGTAACTCAGGTGATGAGAACTTATACTACGACCCAGAAACTCGTAAAAACTCTATTACTTACAGAGGTAATATGGCACGTTTAGTAGAAGAATTACTTGCTGAAAGAGATACCGTTCGAGCTAAAAAAGTTCTAGATCTAGGTATGGAAAAAATGCCGGTCGATAAATTTGGTTACTACACCTTATTAGAACCTTTTATTCAAGGCTATTATGAAGTTGGTGAGCCAGATACAGCTAGAAAAGTTTGGGAGCAAGTCGCTACTAAATATCATGAGAATTTAGAATATTTTAGTCAATTGTCTTTAGAAGAGCAATACAGATTGGGTGATGAAATTATTACGAATATTGAAAGATACAGAAGCTTGGTAGATATCTTAATTATTCAGCAAGACGAGAAGTTAATGCGTGCGAAAGCTGAAGAATTTAATAATTACCTTAAAAAGTTCAAACATTTTTATGATGCTGAAGAAGGTTTTAACGAAGACGAACCTTTAGATGAAGCAATAGATGAATCTGAACCGGATATTGACGGGCTACAAAATGAATTGATGCAACCTACTACTATAGATACTACTTCACAACCTAATTTATAAGTTGTGAAGTGGTTTAATAGATTCGTATTCATTTTAAAAAAAATTTATCCCAACCGAATTTGGAATATTTCTTCCAAAGACAAAACCCTTTATTTAACTTTTGACGACGGACCAATACCCGAAGTTACCCCTTGGGTTTTAGAAACACTTGCCCAATATCAAGCAAAAGCTACGTTTTTTTGTATTGGTGATAATATTAAAAAGAATCCTGAGACTTTAAAACAAGTGATTACTGAAGGACATAAAATTGGCAATCACACTTATCACCATTTAAACAGCTATAAAACTTCAACCGAAGCATATTTAGAAAATGTTTTAGCTTTTGAAAAGCTGGGAGTTTCAACAAATCTTTTTAGACCTCCTTATGGTAAATGTAAATCTTCTCAAGCCAAGAAAATTTTAGAACGTGGTTATAAAATTGTGATGTGGGATGTGATTAGTGAAGACTACGATAAAAATATAAGCAAAGAGAAATGTCTAAACACCGTATTATCGCAAGCTAAAAACGGAAGTATTATTATCTTTCACGATAGTTTAAAAGCAGAAAAAAAACTTCGGTATGCGTTACCAAAGGTCTTAGAGTATTTCAATAATAAAGGTTTCAACTTTAAATCTATTCCTGAAAATATTGCTGAATCGAATGCATAATTTCATCAGCTTTTTGAGTATTGCTGTCTCTCCAGATCATTTCTTCATCTTTGTATAATACATAAGTCGGAAAATTACTAATACGCAAAGCCTCGGTTAATTTTTTGTTTTTTTCAGTATCAATCTTGATCACCTTCGCTCTATTCTTTAAAGCTTCAGCAATAGCATTTAAATCTTCATTTAAAACCGATTGATTATTTTCCGAAGAATAAAAACTGAATAATACATATTCTGAAGAGCTTATGAGATCACCAAATTTTGACATAAAATTTATTATTTAAAGCTCAATTTAAATAAGCATTACACAAGCAGCAAAACTTTTAGAGTATATTAATAAAATTAATCTAACGTTAAACTCAAAGAATAGACTCTAATACTATTTCGAGGTGTTCCTGTATTTGAAATGGTTTGCCCGTAAATTCTCACATAATCACCCGGGTTTAAAGTAACTTTACCACTAAGAGGGATCGCTCTAACTAAATAATCTCCCGTTGATGCATTACCAGAACTACCTACCTCTTCATAAATTTCTGTACCTAAAGGAACTCCTTGACTCACTCCCGCGCTATTAAATCTCTGTATGTAAAAAGCATGAACCGTAGCTGAACCGTTTGTGGTCGTCGGCTCATAAGCAACATTACCACTAACTTGAAACGTTCTTGCTTCTTTTCCTTCATATTCTAATACATTATCACCAGAGGTTACCGCAGGTGCAGCATTAGCAAATCTGAACATTTGCCCTGCATCAATCAAAGCATCTAATGGAGTTGCAGAAGCAATACTAAATGTAGGGTTGCTTGTTGTAGAATTTCTTTGAATATAAATATTACCAGATGCGTTATTGTCTGATTCTCTTGGAATTCCTATACAATCTACTTCCCAATCATTTGTAAAATTAAAACCATTATAAGTCCCAGCTCCAGTGTAAGGGTCTACATAATCACCTGCTCCGGCAAAAACAACACCTTTCATCGTTCCATTGGTAACAGTAGGGTTGCTACTAACATCAAAACCTGTTGCTCCAGATGGCACTGTTGTAAAGCCACTTACTTTTTGCACAAAACTAAAAGTACCCGTAAAAGTTTCGAAAGTACCAGAATTGCTCGATTGCCAACCCATATTATTTAAAAGAAGATTTCCAATATTATTATATGTAATTCCATCGGTATTATTCACAAATTGCATTACATTAAAAAATACCAAACCGTAGGTTGAAACTGTTCCTATAGAATTGAAACCATTAACTATCACACTTTGCGCAATTAAACTGTTAGAAACAGACGCAGAAAGATTAAAAAGATCTCCTGTACCAGAATTATTAAAAGTTATATTTCTAAAGCTCGCATTAGTAGCTCCCGTAAATAAAGCCCCGGACCCTGTATAATTAATAATATCTTCATTGGTATCTTTACCTATTAGATAAGCTCCATTTACATTTATAGAATTGCTGGTAGATATTAAGCCGTTAACTTCATAAAGCGTATTTTCATCTAAAGTAATAGTACCGCCACTAGCCGTAGGAAAATCGTCTACAGATTTAACGATCACATAATTCTCTCTAGAATTTATGTCTGTTAAAAGCAACTTCCAATCTGGAGTTTCAGTTGTTCCTTTATTAAAATAATATCCATCTAAATCTGTATCATAAACGAGTAAAGAAGGTGCAGGGTCTACAATTGCTTCAATTTCTGTAGTGGTCATTCTAGGAATAAGCAATCCGGAAGTTGTACTTTCAATTTCTAATGCTGAAGAAGCATCTGGATTTGTAGTATTAATCCCTACTTGACCAAAGCTTGAATAGCTGCAAAATATCAAGCAAAGAATTAATAACAGAGGTAAATTTTTTTTCATAATCGCAAGGTTTTGCTTAAAGTTAAAAATTCACCGAATGAACATGTGTATAAATTTCGTTAAAATACACATAATCAAGATTATCGACATTCTTAACTTGATAAAAGCTTGCGGAAAAATATTATAAATCGATAGTAAATCGTTTAAATTAATTAGCCACTAGATTCATCGAAACGGTTAAAAGATTTCCGGTCCCTGTAAATCTTTCAGCCCAAATTTCAATATAACCATCTGGTTCAAGTAAAAGTGACCCGTTAAAGCTTACTGCTCCTACATCAAAATCTGCTGCCCCAAAATACACTTTAGTTTCTTCTACAACAGTTGGAGTAGCATCACCTGGATTTCCTTTAGCTAAATAGAAAATAAATATGGTGTTGGTATTTACCCCAGAAGCTTGAAAAGACACAGAAGCGTTGATCTTAAATCGACGGTCTTTACTCCCGGTATAAACTAAACGGTTATCGATTTGATTACCTAAACCATCATCCCCCGCTGAAAATCTAAAAAGATCGTCTGAAGTTGTAGTACCAAATAATTTAGTAGGAGTTCCATTGGAAGCAAAAGTGGTTACAAAACCAGAACCAATTGCTGCATCTAAACTTAGATCTCCGGTGGCAGAATTATCAGCCTCTTGTGTGATCCCGGGACTATTTATTTGCCAATCATTCGTGAAATTATAACCTATATAAGAGCCGGTCGTATATGGGTTTACTCTTATGCCATCACCATCAAAAGTAACACTGCTAATTACCCCAGAACGGTTAACAGTCGGGTTTGCACTTACATCTAAACCAACTTCGCCGCTATCGGCAATTACTCGACCACTTTCAAATTGCACATCGGTAAAATCTCCTGATAGTGTTTGATAGGTTCCGGAGTTAGATGCATCCCAATACGACAAATTAAAAAAATAGGATAAAATGTCGGATGAAGTTAAACCGTCACTGTTATTTATAAATTGTGTTATACTAAAAAAAACAGTTCTTAAATTACTTAAACTCCCAACACTACTAGCCCCGGAAAGAATGGTATTATTGATCACCAAACTCTGGGTCTGATCTCCTGAAATATTGAAAATACTATTTCCGTTGCCGTTTAAATGTAAGTTTCTAATACTTCCGCTAGAGGAAGTACTCTTAAATAGAGCTTGCCCGGTGTTATTTACCAATACATCTTCATTGGTATCTTCACCTATTAAATATGCGCCATTCATATCTATAGGAAAATCGATACTCACCGTACCATTAAATTCATATAAAACATCTTCAGTCAAAAGATAAGTGCTCCCGCCGCCATTAGTAAGCTCTTCAGCTAAATCTGCTGTAGATTTTACTAATTTATGGTTATCTCTTATATCTTCTGAAGAAAGTAAAGGAATCCAATTTGGGATAGTTTCATCACCATTATTAAAAAAATAATTATTGAGATCGGTATCAAAAACTAATAATGAAGCTGCAGGAGAATCGATTGCTGCGCGTTGTGAAGTACTCATTCTTGGGATAAGCATTCCTGCTTCAGTGCTTTGTATATCTAATGCAGAAGATGCATCGGGATTTGTAGTATTTATTCCCACTTGGGCAAATAAACCAAAAGAGAATAAAAACACAATGTGGGGTAGTAGTTTTTTCATGACTAAGAATTGATATATTACTATTTTCTTCTTAGTATAAAGCAACAACTATATATCTAAAACCATTTAGTTTTTCGACGAATGGTAGTTTTCTATCGGCGAATGACGCAAATGAATTATAATTTTTAAATTATATCTAAAACAGTTAGTTAACAAGAAGATTCATTGTTGCTACACTAATATAGGCAGAACTACCACCTCCAGAATCTGCATTACGCTCTACCCAAACCTCTATAAAATCACCTTCAAATAATTCTACCGAACCGTTTACAGGAACGGTAACAATATCACCGGTACCGGAAGAAATAACATAAGATTTGGTATCTTGTAAAACTGTAGCAGTAGCATCACCAGAATTTCCTTTAGCAATATAAAATGCTAGAATAGTATTATTTGCATTAGCGAAAAATGATATAGTTGCAGAGGCTCTAAAATAACGTGTCTGTGTTCCCGTGTAAACTAATCTATTATTACCACTAGCAGTAAAGTTCGCCAAGTCTGATGCTGTTGTTGTACCCGTAATCTTCTTTCTTGTAGCCACTCCTTTGGTAGAAAAAGTAGTTTGTGGACCATTATCGTAGTCTGTAGAGGTAATATTCATCGCTCCCCGCGCACCGCTGTAAGCTTCATCTAAAGTTCGTGTCCACTCAGGGTCTTCCGGAGTTCCTGAGTTATATTCATAGTTTCCTTCATCGGTGTCGAATACCATTAGATTTGTGGCAGGATTCGTAATAGCTTGTTTTTCAGCAGTACTCATTCTAGGAATCAAAATTCCTTGATCTGAGCTTTCGATATGCAAAGCTGCAGATCCATCAGGGTTCGTTGTATTAATACCAACTTGAGCAATACTCACAAAATTTATAATGAATACAAAGAATGTTGTAATAAGTAAGTTTTTCATGGGCTAAGATTATTTCTAAGAATGATAAACCTACGAAGTAAAATTGAGAACGGTTTCTTACAAATGTTATAATATTATTAAACCACCCCCTTCTTTTTTAAACGAATGACCGAAATTTCTGGCCAAATACCAACTCTACCCGGGTAACCTAAATACCCAAAACCACGATTTACATTGATGTAGTTACCATACTCTTTATAAATACCCGCCCAGTTTTTATAACGATACTTTACAGGACTCCATTTGATCCATCCCGGTATCTCGATACCAAATTGCATTCCGTGTGTGTGGCCGCTTAAGGTAAGTTGATATTTTTTAGGATCGTTCTTCAATTTTTGTTGCCAATACGACGGGTCGTGACTCAGCATAATTTTAAAATCTTTGTCACTTAATCCTGCTGAAGCTTTATCGGCATCGCCGTGTTTCACAAAACCGCCTGCTCCCCAGTTTTCAACACCAACAATAGCGATCGCGTCGTTTCCTTTTTGGAGTTTTCGGTGTTCATTCAACAATAAATTCCAGCCCATTTCTTGCTGAAGATCTTTTAATTGCTGAAGATTCTCTGCTTTCGCTTGACCATTCTCCCAATCTACATAATCGCCATAATCGTGATTTCCTAAAATAGAAAACACGCCATCTTTAGCGCTTAAGGTTGAAAAAAGAGCTTTCCAATCTTTCATTTCAGAAGCCATATTGTTCACCAAATCGCCGGTAAAGAAAATCACATCACTTTCCTGTTCATTTACTAAATTAACAGCGTATTCAATTTCTTTATGATTATCGAAACTTCCGCTATGCACGTCGCTAATTTGAGTGATTTGGTATCCATCAAACGCATCGGGAAGATCATCAAATTCTAATTCGTAGCTTAACACTTGGTAATTGTACTTCCCTTTATACATTCCGTATAACAAAGAAGCAAACGGAATGGCAGCAATACCCAATGCGATTTTACTCACAAAACCACGTCGAGACGGAAACATTTTTTCAGTATTACTTCCACTCAATTTTCTCACTCCGCCAATCACTAATCGCACCAAATCTTCGCCGAACATAAATAAGACCAAGATGATTTTAGCTGAAAATAAGGCTAATAAAAATCCGGCGGCATAACTTTTTGCAATCGAAAGTACTCGACCTTCCCCCGGTTGTAAAAATTGATAAAGAAAATTACCCAAGACCAATAACGAAATAGCTAAGTATAAATAATGAATCCAACTAGACCTGGTAACGGTTTTTAATGCCTGAAAAGCATAAACATCAAAAACTATATAGATCACAATAAAAATTGCCCAACGCATACTTTCAAATTTTACGAGCGCAAAGCTACTTCAACCTACAGAAAACGCCTATTATTTTAAATAATTTAACTTGATAGTGAATTTGTTATCACTTATAGATGAATTCTCTTTTTAATCTTTCATAAATTCATCATTCTCTTTTTTTAAATTAAGTGTAATTTTGAAAACATCAGCAATTAAATAAAACAAACCATGGCGCAACAAAAACGACTTTTTCTTCTCGATGCTTATGCACTTATTTTTAGAGGCTATTATGCACTTATAAAAAACCCGAGAATCAATTCTAAAGGTCAAGATACTTCTGCCGTTATGGGATTTATGAATTCACTTTTCGACGTGATCAAAAGAGAAAAACCAGATCATCTCGCGGTTTGTTTTGATAAAGGCGGAAGCCACGCCAGAACAGAAATGTATGAAGATTACAAAGGTAATCGTGACGAAACGCCAGATGTAATACGACAATCGATCCCAATTATTCAGGATATAATTAACGCGATGCACATCCCTTGTGTTGAATTAGAAGGTTTAGAGGCCGATGATATTATTGGGACTTTAGCTAAACAGGCTGAAAAACAAAACTACCAAGTCTTTATGGTCACGCCCGATAAAGATTTTGGGCAACTCGTTTCTGAAAATATTTTTATGTACCGGCCTGCAAGAATGGGTAACGGTATTGAGATTTGGGGAATCCCGGAAGTGCAAAAACGCTTTGGCGTTGAGCGACCAGAACAGGTGATCGACTATTTAGGAATGATGGGCGATGCCTCAGACAACATTCCTGGTTTACCCGGAGTGGGCGATAAAACTGCCAAAAAGTTTATTGCTCAATTCGACAGTATGGAAGGTTTACTAGAAAACACCGACCAGTTAAAAGGCAAGATGAAAGATAAAGTAATTGAAAATGCTGAATTAGGTAGACTTTCTAAAAAACTAGCTACCATTTTTACCGATTGCGATGTAACTTTCGATGAAGAAAAATATGAACTCACGCAACCCGATGCAGAAAAAGTAGTTGAAATTTTTAAAGACCTAGAATTTAGAAGACTTACCGAGCAGTTTGTAAAAATGTACAATCAAGAAGGTGAAGTTTCTACCAAAGGCCTAACGACGAAGCAAGATACTTCAGACAAGAAAAAGCAGGCAAAACCAACAGCCGGCGCAGGACAGTTTTCACTTTTTGGCGGCGATGGCGATGCTGAGAATATTTCCGCAGAAAACATTCAGGGTTATTTAACCATAGAAAACACTCCGCATTTATACCAACATATCGAACCGGGAATGGCAACCGAATTGTTTCTGAAAAAACTCATGAAACAAAAATCGGTTTGTTTTGATACCGAAACCACAGACCTCAACACACACCAAGCTAAATTAGTCGGCATTGCGTTTAGTTGGGAAAAAGGAAAAGGTTACTACTTACCAATTGCTGAAGATGATGAAAAAGCGCAAGAAGCAGTAGAATTACTTCGCCCGTTTTTTGAATCTGAAGACATTGAAAAAATAGGTCAGAACCTAAAATACGACATTAAAGTAATGGCCAATTACGATATTGAAGTAAAAGGCCCGTTATTCGATACGATGTTAGCGCATTACATTATTAACCCGGATATGCGCCACAATATGGATGTACTTTCTGAAACTTACCTCAACTACCAACCGGTTTCTATTGAAAAGCTAATTGGTAAAAAAGGAAAAAACCAGAAATCGATGCGTGAAGTTCCTGTAGAAGAACAAACAGAATATGCTGCAGAAGATGCCGATATTACGCTTCAACTCAAACAGTTTTTTGCTGAAGAATTGAAAGATGCCAATAACGAAAAGTTGTTTAACGAAATCGAAGTTCCGTTACTGCGTGTTTTGGCTGAAATGGAGATGGAAGGGATTCGACTCGATAAAGATTTTCTTAAAAAACTTTCTGATGCGCTCGAAAAAGATATTCTTCAACTGGAGAAAACAATTTATAAAGAAGCCGATGAAGAATTCAACATTGGTTCACCTAAACAATTGGGAGAAATTCTCTTCGGAAAATTAAAATTAGTCGATAAACCTAAAAAAACGAGAACCGGACAATATTCCACCGCAGAAGATGTGCTTTCTTACTTGGCCAACGATCATCAAATTGTGGCCGATGTACTTACTTGGCGCGGACTCGTAAAATTAAAAAACACTTACGTCGATGCGCTACCGGAACAAATTGAAGAAAAAACCGGACGTATTCACACCGATTATATGCAAACCGTAGCTGCAACAGGTAGATTAAGTTCTAATAATCCCAACTTACAAAATATCCCGATTAGAACTGAACGTGGTCGAGAAGTGCGAAAAGCGTTTATTCCGCGTGATGAAAATTATGTACTGGTCGCTGCCGATTATTCGCAGATCGAACTCCGCATTATAGCCGCTTTGAGCAAAGAAGAAACGATGATAAAGGCCTTTCAGGACGGGGAAGATATTCACGCAACCACAGCTGCAAAAGTTTTTGATGTTCCGCTAGAAGAAGTAACCCGTGAGCAACGTAGCAACGCTAAAACAGTCAACTTCGGAATTATTTATGGGGTTTCTGCTTTCGGTCTTAGCAACCAAACCGATTTAAGCCGAGCAGAATCGAAAGAACTTATCGAAACTTATTACAAAACCTATCCAAAACTTAGAGATTATATCGACGAGCAAGTAGAGTTTGCCCGTGAGCATGGTTATGTTTCTACCGTGATGGGACGTCGTCGTTATTTAAAAGATATTAATGCAGGAAATGCAATGGTTAGAAGTGGCGCAGAACGTAACGCGGTAAATGCACCTATACAAGGTAGCGCTGCCGATATTATTAAAGTTGCGATGATCAATATTCAACAGAAATTAAAAGCCGGTAATTACAAATCTAAGATGTTGTTACAAGTTCATGATGAATTGGTGTTCGATGTACATAAAAATGAATTAGAAACCTTAAAACCTATTATTCAATCTGAAATGGAAAACGCTTTTAAACTAGAAGTGCCACTCGATGTTGAATTAGGAATCGGGCAAAATTGGCTGGAAGCGCATTAAGTTTAGGGAATAGGTTGTAGGTATTGGGTTTTAGACAATAGGAATTAGATTTATAAAAACTATGAAATTCAGCAAAGAGTTTAAAGAAGCGGTGCTACATTTATCTGAAAGCGAAAAAGATAAATTACTGATTCGTTTACTCAAGAAAGATGAAAATCTCGTCAACCGACTTTATTTTGAATTGATCGACGACCAAACTGTTGACGATCATCGTTTAAAAATGGAAAGTCGAGTTAAAGAAAGAGCTGAAGAAATTACGCACTTTGCCAAATCGCTTAACCATTTAAAAATGCTCACACGTTATTTGAGTGGTGAAATTAGCGAGCACGTAAGAATCACCAAAGATAAGTTCGGCGAGGTTTCACTCAATCTTTTGATGTTAAACACACTACTTCAACACAGTCAAAAACTTTATAAAAAATCGACGCAAATACAAGCTCGAAAATTCAGCTTATATGTTATTGTAAGAACCTACAGAACTTTATTGCTTATCGATAAAATGCACGAAAATTTACATATGGAGTTTGAAGAAGATCTTCATCAATTAGGGAATCTTATTGCTGATAAGCCAATACTTATGCACTTTGCCCTGCAAAACGGCTTAGATGTTAACTGGCTTATTACTAACGAAATTCCTGAAGATATTACACAATATCACAAAGACTTAAAAGCACAAGGATTTTTAAGATAAAGCAAGTTTTTAAGGGTGATAAAAATTTACAGCATCCAAAATTTTCAATTTAATCATTTGGTTATTAGCGAACTTAGCTAAAATTATTACACCACACGCTTGTCAAATAAATTTATAATCGTACATTTGCACCCCGTTTCCCAAATTGGGAAAGGGAATGGAATGTTTAATAATTAAAAATTTTTAGTGTGGACACATTAAGTTACAAAACAGTATCTGCCAACAAGAAGACCGTAAATAAAGAATGGGTTGTGTTGGATGCTGAAGGACAATCGCTTGGTCGTCTTGCTTCTATCGCTGCAAAGTTTATTAGAGGTAAGTACAAGCCAGACTACACCCCACACGTTGATTGTGGAGATAACGTAATCGTTATTAATGCAGAAAAAATCAACTTAACAGGTAAAAAATGGGACGCGAAAGAATACATTCGCTACACCAATTACCCGGGTGGACAAAGAAGCTTAACAGCTAGTGAATTATTCGGTAAAGATCCAGCGAGACTTATCGAAAAATCTGTAAAAGGGATGTTACCTAAGAACAAATTAGGTTCTGCTCTTTTCAAAAACTTAAAGGTTTATGTAGGTTCTGAACATGATCACGAAGCTCAAAAGCCTAAATCTATTAACCTAAACGAACTTGTGTAAATGGAGACAATTCACAAAATTGGTCGTAGAAAGACTGCTGTAGCTCGTGTATATGTTTCTGAAGGAAGCGGAAGCATTACTATCAACAAAAAAGAGCTTAACAATTACTTCACTACCGGTACTTTACAGTACAAAGTTAACCAACCTTTAATGTTAACTGGTAACGAAGGTAATTTTGATCTTAACGTTAGCGTAAATGGTGGTGGTATCACAGGACAAGCAGAAGCTGTACGTCTTGCTATCGCTAGAGCAATGTGCGAATTAAACGAAGAGAACAGAAGTGCACTTAAACCAGAAGGATTACTTACAAGAGACCCAAGAATGGTTGAGCGTAAGAAATTCGGTCAGAAGAAAGCACGTAAGAAATTCCAATTCTCGAAACGTTAATATTTATTGGAAGAGTATTCTTTCAAAAATTAAATTTTTAAAAAAGTATTGTTGTTATTCATTAGTAATTAATGAAGTTAGTTTAGCATCTAAATAAGCAAGGCCGAAACATCGCCACTTGTTTATTGCTATCTCAACAGAACGTAAACTATTACAAAAATGGCAAATAAAGTAGAAGTTAAAGAATTACTTGATGCAGGTGTACATTTTGGACACTTGACAAGAAGATGGAATCCAAACATGGCTCCTTACATCTATATGGAGCGTAACGGTATTCACATCATCAACTTATATAAAAGTGCTGCAAAAATGCAAGAAGCTGCCGAGGCGCTTAGCAAAATCGCAGCCAGCGGTAGAAAAATCTTATTTGTAGCTACCAAAAAACAAGCTAAAGAAATTGTTTCTGAAGAAGCTTCAAGAGCAAACATGCCTTACATCACTGAGCGTTGGCCTGGTGGGATGTTAACCAATTTCGTTACCATTCGTAAAGCAGTTAAGAAAATGGCTTCTGTAGACCGTATGAAAAAAGACGGTACTTTTAACTCTCTTTCTAAAAAAGAGCGTCTTCAAGTAGACCGTATGAGAGCTAAGTTAGAGAAAAACTTAGGATCTATTGCAGATATGACTCGCCTTCCGGGAGCATTATTCGTAGTAGATATCACTCGTGAGCACATTGCTATCAAAGAAGCACAAAAATTAAACATTCCAATTTTTGCAATGGTAGATACGAATTCTGACCCAAGAGAGGTAGATTACGTAATCCCAGCAAACGACGATGCTTCTAAATCGATCAAAAAAGTAATGTCTTACGTAGCAGATTCTATCGTAGACGGTTTAGCTGAAAGAAAAGCAGATAAAGCTGCTAAGAAAGAACAAAAAGCTGCTGCTCCTAAAAAAGAAGCAAAAGCAGAAGTTCCTTCTAAAGATGCTGAAGATAAAAAAGCAATGAAAGAAGCTAAAAAAGACGTTAAATTAGAGTCTAAAAAAGAAACTTTAGAAAAAGCTGATTCTAAAGAAGACAATTAATATAACAATTTCATAATTTTTAATGATAAGTCGTTTAGCTCTTTTATTCTTAAAATCGTAAGCTAAACGACTTATTAGTTAACATAAAACAAAAAATCATGGCAAAAATATCTGCTGCTGAAGTAAATAAATTAAGAAAGGCTACCGGAGCCGGAATGATGGACTGTAAAAAAGCTTTAGTTGAAGCTGAAGGAGATTTTGACAGTGCAATCGAAATTTTACGTAAAAAAGGACAAAAAGTTGCTGCAAAGAGAGCCGACAGAGATTCTTCTGAAGGTGCTGCAATCGCAGTTGTAAATGCAGATGCTAATAAAGGAGTTGTAATCTCATTAAACTGTGAAACAGATTTCGTAGCTAAAAATGATGATTTCGTTGCATTAGCAAACGACTTTGCTCAATTAGCATTAAACTGTACTTCTAAAGAAGAATTATTAGCTGCAGATTACAAAGGGATCACTGTAGAAGAAAAACTTA